>NZ_PQSS01000087.1 GCF_002920535.1 Streptomyces sp. Ru71
CGAAGCCCGCCTGCTCGGCCCGCACCACGTGGTCGACCAGCTCACGCGGGCCGGCCTGCTCGGTCATCATCGTGTATCCGATTTGCACCATGCGCCCCGAGTCCCCGTGGGGCGGGAGTGAAAACGGGAGGGGAATCAGGCCATCGGGGCCAGAACGCCCTCTCGAACATTCGGCGCACACCGGGCAGGATGCCCAGCATGATCCCACGCCCGTTGCCCGCCTCCGCCCCCGCCGCGCAGGGAGTCGACGCCGCCGGTGTCGACGCCTTCCTCGACGCCGTCGAGGCCGCCCCCGGCATCGAGCCGCACAGCCTGCTGATCCTGCGGCACGGGCGGCTCGTCGCCTCCGGCTGGTGGGCGCCGTACACCCCCGACCGGCTCCACCTGCTGTACTCGCTGAGCAAGAGCTTCACCAGTACGGCCGCCGGCCTCGCCGCCGCCGAAGGGCTGCTGCGGCTGGACGACCCGGTGATCTCCTACTTCCCCGAGTACGCGGACGAGGTCACCGATCCCCGCGTGCGCGCCATGCTGGTGCGGCACGTGGCGTCGATGGCCAGCGGGCACCTCGCCGAGACCTTCGACAGGGCCCGCGCCCTCGACCCGGACGACCTGCTGCACGGCTTCCTGCTGCTGCCGCCCGAGCGCGATCCCGGGACCGTGTTCGCCTACAACCAGCCGGCCACGTACACGCTCGCCGCGATCGTGCAGCGGGTGACGGGCCAGACCCTCACCGAGTACCTGCGGCCCCGGCTGTTCGACCCGCTCGGCATCGGGCGGGCGGCCTGGCACCACGACCGCCGCGGCCGGGAACTGGGCTTCAGTGGACTGCACACCACGTCCGACGCCATCGCCCGCCTCGGGCAGCTGTACCTGGACGGCGGGCTGTGGGAGGGCCGGCGCGTGCTGCCGGAGGAGTGGGTCGCCGAGGCCACGCGCGCCCACATCCCGACGGCCGGCGCCATGTCCGGCGGCGACTGGGACCTCGGCTACGGCCTGCAGTTCTGGATGGCCCGGCACGGCTACCGCGGGGACGGCGCCTACGGCCAGTTCTGCCTGGTGCTGCCCGAACACGACGCCGTCATCGCCATCACCTCGCAGAGTGCGGACATGCAGGCGCTGCTCGACCTGGTCTGGGAGCATCTGGTGCCCGCGTTCCGGACCGCGCCGCTTCAGGGGCGGGAGCGGGCGGACGCGGCCCTGCGCGAGCGGCTCGCCGGGCTGGCGCTGCCCCCGGCCGCCGGAAAGCCCGCGCCGCCGCAGGACACGGACGCCTGGCAGGGCGCCGTGTTCACCCCGCGGGGCGGCAAGTGCGCCGATCAGCCCGGCCTCACCTCGATCTCGCTCACCGCCGGCGCGGACGGCTGGACGATCGCGCTCACCGAGGGCGGCCAGGTGCTGCCGCTGCGGCTCGCGCCGGACGCCGGCTGGGCCGTCGCCGAGGAGCCGGCGCCGATCGCCGTCAGCGGGGGATGGACCGACGCCGGGACCCTCGATGTGGACCTGGCCTTCCTGGAGACGCCGCACCATCTGCGGGTCACCTGCTCCCTGGCCGAGGGGACCTTCACGGCGCGCTGGACCACCGTGCCGCTGCGCAGCGGGCCGCTGCGCTCGCTGCGGGCGCCCTCGTCCTGACAGCCCCGCTCATCCCGAGGTCGAGGCCGAGGCCGGCTGGAACGTGCGCAGGACGACCTCCTGCATCTGCCGCCGTCCGGCCTCGTCCCAGTCGGCCTCGGGGGCCGTGAAGCGGAGCGAGAACCCTCGGCCGCCGCCCAGGACGAGGCCGCGGCCGAAGGTGCGCACCCGCGTGCCGTCGGCCGTCGTCAGCCACTCCATGTCGGCGGCCCGGCGGCCCTGGTAGGTCACCGCCCGGATCTGCCCGAGCCGCCGGTAACCGTCCGCCTGCCGCAGCCCCGGCTCCACGTCGTCCCGCCAGACGGCGACCGGGTCGGCACCCACACGCTCGCTGTAGGTCACCGCGAGCGTGCGCGCGTCGCCCGCCATGCCGAACACCACCCGGTACGCGCGGCCCTGCCCCGGGGAGGTGCGCAGCCGCCGCCAGCCGTCCGGCAGCGCCACCGAGAAGCCCTCCGGCGCCCGGTACAGCCGGTAGCCGTCCGGCAGCTCCGGTGCGGCGCTGCCCGACGGCCGGGGCTGCGCGCTCGTTGCGGGCGCCGCCGACGACGGGGCCAGGGGGAGCGCAGCGGCGGCCGCGCGGAGTCGGCCGGGGCCGGGCCGTGCCGTAGGAGGAGCGCCGTGGCGGCCACCGCGACCGCCACGGTCAGCGCGGCACCCAGCGCCACCCGCCGCCCGCGCCACGCCGGGCTCGCCGGGAAGGCGGCGGCGCGGTGCGGCCGGGGTGGGGGCACGGTGGGCGCGGCGGGCGGGGCCGCGTCCGGGTCCTCGTGCAGGACGCGGACGAGCAGCTCGCGGACCACCGGGCGGGTCAGCCGCTCCCGGGAGTTCTTGCGCAGCAGTCCCTGCACCACCCGGGTCAGCGGCCCGGAGCGCAGGGGAGTGCGCAGCGGCAGCCGGTCCACGGCCTGCAGCGTGGCCTCGGGCCGGTCGCGCTCCCGGTACGGCGGCCGGCCCTCGACCATCGTGTACAGCAGCGCGCCGAGCGCCCACAGATCGGCGGCCGGACCGATCCGCTCGTCCCGCGCCTGTTCCGGTGAGGCGTACGACGGTGCCGCGATGCGCGGGCTCAGTGTCGCGCCGGCCAGCCCGAACCCGGTGACCGCTACGGGGCCGTGTTCGCGCACCAGCACCTGCCCGGGGCTCAGTTCGCCGTGCGTGATGCCCTCCGCGTGCGCGGCCTCCAGCACGTCCAGCAGCTCCAGTGCGATGTGCGCCGCCCGCACCGGAGGCAACGGCCCCTCGCGGGCGAGGAGTTCGCCGAGCGGCGTGCCCCGCGTCCACTCCGTCACCGTCCACAGGGCGTCCGCCTCGCACACGGCGTCGACGACCGCCGGGACGCGGTCCGGGCACAGCCGGGCCATCGTCTCGCCCGTCCGCAGGACGCGCTCGGTGACGCGGCGCGAGCGCGTCCGCCCGTCCTCGTCCGGCCCGGCGGCCGGCAGCCCGGTCCGGGTGAGCAGACGCGGCTGCCCGGCCGCCATGTCCTCGCCGTGCCAGCAGACGCGGTTGCTCTCCTCGTGCACCACGCCGAGGAGCCGGTACCTCCCGGCGACCGACGTGTGGGTGGAGCCGTGCGCCTCGACCATGGTCATCCCTCGCTGAACCCCGCCTCGCACCTTTCTCTGAGGTACGGCGGCGGGGACGAGGTCCGTTCAACACGCCCGCGAACGCTGTCCTTTGTTCAACGCGACGCCGTCCCGCGTTCGTCGCGGCCTCGGCGGCGGACAGGCGACCGCCCCGGCCCAGGGGGGACGGGCCGGGGCGGCGGGGTGGTGCCGCCCGTGAAGACGCCGTATCACTCGCGTGGGTTGCCTCGCGTTCCGGCACACGGCGAAATTCACCGGTGGCCGGTGACCGCCGCGTCCTCGGGCCGTTCCGTGACGGCGTCGCGGCGGGCCTTCGCCGGCGCCCCGCAGAAGGCCGACTCCAGGGTGCGCAGCATCGTCGTGTGCACGGCCCCGTTGTTGGAGGTGTCGGCCAGCGCGGCGAGGCTGCGCCGGCCGTCGGCGGAGGTGAACGCGTAGCTGTAGTAGCCCTGGACGGCCCCCGTGTGCCCGTACACCGACACCCCGCAGGACAGGTCACGGCGGCGCAGTCCCAGCCCGTACGCCTGCGCGGTGCCGGCCGGCACCCAGCTCCGCATCTGCCGCAGTCGCGTGGCGGAGGTCAGCTTGCCGCGCAGCAGCGCCGAGTAGAAGGTGTTCAGGTCCCGGGTGCTGGAGATGATCGCGCCCGCGCTCTGGGCCCAGGACACGGTCTGCCGGGTGGCGTCGACCAGCGCGGCGCCCGGCGCGTCCGGGGTGAGGTAGCCGCGGGCGTGGCGGCCCGGCAGCGCGGTGTCGGGGTGGACGTAGAAGGTGTCGCGCAGCTTCAGCGGGGTGAAGATGCGGTCCCGGTACGCGGTGGCCACCGGCCGGCCGGTGAGCTTCTCCACGAGCATGCCGGCCACCACGAAGTTGGTGTTGGAGTAGGAGTAGGCGCCGCCGGGCTGCCCGGTCGGGGCGTGCCGCAGCGAACGGTCCACCAGCTCCCGGTAGGTGAACACCTTGGTGCGCACGGCCTCGAAGCCGGGCACGGTCTGCGCGAACATGTCGTTGGTGTAGTCGTACAGCCCGCTGCGGTGGCTGAGCACGTGCCGGACGGTGATCCGGCGGTCGGGCAGCAGCCCCGGCAGGTAGCGGTCGACGGACGCGTCGAGGTCCAGCTTGCCCTCGTCGGCCAGTTGCAGCAGGACCACGGCCGTGAAGGTCTTGCTGATGCTGCCGACGCGGAAGCGGTCGGCGTCCGCGAGGGCGCGGCCGGTCGCCCGGTCGGCCACCCCCACGGCCGCGCTCAGCACCGAGTCGCCGTCGTCGATGCGCGCCATCGCGCCCGGTGCGCCCTGGCGCTGTGCCGTGCGCAGTACCTCGCGCAGCCCGGCGAGGTCGGGCCGCGGCAGGGTGCTCGCCGGTGCGGCGGAAGGTGCGGTGGACTCGGTGGTGGCGTGGGCGGGGACCGTCAGCAGGGACAGTACGACCGCCCCCAGTGCCGTACCTCTGCGCAGGGCTGCCGGGATCATGCATGGCCTTTCGTCTCGTCACGAGGCTGTGCCGGAGCCACATCTGACCGCCCGTCGGAACAGGGCGGCGTGGCCGCGCACAGTATCGCGGCGAAAATCAAGAAAAGCGACAATCCGGGCCTATGGTCGACGTCGCGTCAGATGTGCGACGACGGCGGCCGCGTCACCCGAGGAGTCCCCGGGGGAGTCAGGAGGTGCTCGGCTCGGGCGTCAGCAGTCCGTCCCGGTAGGCGATCGCCACCGCCTCCGTGCGGCTCGCGGCGCCCAGCTTGGCCAGGATGTTGGAGACGTGCACGCTCGCCGTCTTCCCGGTGATGAACAGCTCCTCGCCGATCTGGCGGTTGCTGCGGCCCCGGGCGAGCAGCGCCAGCACCTCCTGCTCACGCGCCGTCAACGGCGAGCCGGCCGGCGAACCTCCGGCTTGCGAGGCGTCCGCGAGCCGGCCACGCCGGACCAGGGCCTCGACCCGCTCCAGCAGCGGCGCGGCGCCCAGCCGCACGGCCGTCTCGCGCACCGCGCCGGCCTGCACGGCGGCCTCGGCACGCCGGTCCTCGGCGAGCAGCGACTCGGCCCAGCGCAGCCGGCAGCGCGCCTGCTCGTACACATCGCCGTACTCGAACGCGACGACCGCCTTCTCCCAGGCGGCCGCGTCCGGACCGGACACGGCCCGTATCCCCTCCGCCTCGGCCCGCGCCAGCCACGCCTGGCCCTCCGGCCCCTGCGGCGGCCCCGCCTCGCTGTGCCCGGCCGCCCGACGCGCCAGCTCCACCAGCTCGGTCGCCACCCGCTCCCACCGCCCCGCCCCTGCCGCGTCGCCGCCGGAGCGCAGCCCGGCGGCCGTATCGGCGACCGCGGACAGCGCCAGCGCGGCGAGCCGCACCGCCACGTCCGGGCAGGTGCCCGCGTCTACGGTGAGCGCCGCGACCGTGGCACGCGCCTGCTCCACCGCGGCCTCCGCATCGCCCCGCAGCGCTGCGGCGTCGGTCAGCGCGATCCCCGCCACCAGCGTGGCCATCCAGTCGAACGGACCGTCCAGCAGCGCCCGCGCCCGCTCGGCGGCCCCCGCGTCCCCGCGCGCCAGCGCCACATACAGCGCCGGACCCACCGTGTAACCGCCCGCCGCGGGCACCGCCCCGGCCCCGTCCGCCGCCCGCAGGCACTCGTCCCAGCGGCCCAGCGTGTACAGCAGCAGCTGCCGCAGATAGCGCATCTCCAGCGGATACGGCGAGGACAGCAGCCCGGCGTCGCGGGCCCGCTGCAGCCCCTCCGTCACCCACGGCAGGCTCTCGGCGAACGCGCCCGACTCGAAGCAGCCGAGCGCCAGCTGGAACAGCGCCCGCATCTCCACCGGGGCGTTGCCCGCCTGCCGTGCCAGCTCCCGCGCCTCGGCCAGCCGCTTCCGGCCCTCGGCCGTACGGCGCGAACCGCCCTCCAGCCCCACCAGGGAGATCAGCAGATCGGCCCGCGCGTCCGCCACCCCCAGCCGCTCCGCCGCACGCAGCGCCCGCCGCGCCACCCGCAACGCGGCCTCCGACTCGCCCACCTGACGGGCCGCCATCACATGAGTGGCCGCCGCCCACACCCACGTACGCGACGGCGGCTCCTCCGGGATCAGCGCGAGCGCCTCGCTGCTGTAGGAGAAGGCGGCGGTCAGGTTGTCGACGGTCAGCAGGTTCCCGGCGAGCGTGTACCGCACCCGGGCCGCCAGTTCCGAGTCCGCGTCCTGCCCGATGCCGGCCAGCGCCGCCCGGGTCAGGGCCACCGCCCGGTGCGCCTCCCCGGCGTGCGCGGCGGCGGCCGAGGCGCGCAGCGTCAGCGCGACCCGGTCGGTGCCCTCCCCGGCGGGCCGGTCCGCCGCGTCCACCGCGGACCACAGATCCAGTACGGCTTCCAGATGCCGCAGTTCCTCCGCCGGCGCCCCCACCCGCCGGGCGTGGTCGGCGGCCTCAAGCGAGGCGGCGAGCGCCTCGGGCAGATCGTGGCTCTCCCGCGAGTGATGGGCGCGCTCCGCCGCGCTCTCACCGCCCGTGTCCCCGCGCCCGGCGAGCAGCCGCGCGAACCTGCCGTGCAGCCGGGCCCGCTCACCGGGCAGCAGGTCGGCGTAGACGGCCTCACGGGTCAGGGCGTGCCGGAAGGCGTACGTGTCCTTCTCGCCCGGTACCAGCAGCTGCCGGCCGACGGCCTCGCGCAGCGCCGCCTCCCACGCCTCCTCGGGCAGCCCCACCGCGTCCCGCAGCAGGTCGTGCTCCACCCGGCGCCCGGCGACGGCGGCGGTGCGCAGCACCTGCTGCGCGGTGTCCGGCAGCTGTTCCACCCGGATCAGCAGCACGTCCGCGAGGGCGCTCGGCACGCCCGGCGCCTCGGCGTCGGTGGCGGCGAGCAGCTCCTGCGCGTAGAAGGCGTTGCCCTCGGCGCGCTCCACGATCCCGCGCACCGTGGCATCCGGCAGCGGGCCCGCGCGCAGCGCCCGCAGCAGCCGGGCCATCTCGGCGTCCGGCATGGGCCGCAGCTCCAGCCGCTCCACGGCGGGCAGCCGCACCAGCTCCGCGAGCAGCGGGCGCAGCGGATGGCGGCGGTGCAGATCGTCGGAGCGGTAGGACACGAGCACCGCAAGCCGGTGCCCGGCCGCGCCGAGCGCGCCGCGGGTCAGCAGGAAGCGCAGCAGCTCACGGGAGGACTGGTCGGCCCAGTGCAGATCCTCCAGCACCATCAGCACCGGGGCGTCCTCGGTGAGGCGGGCGAGCAGCGCCGCCATCCCGTCGAAGAGCCGCAGCCGCGCGTCCGCGTCCCGCGCCGGGCCGCTCTCGCGCACCTCGCCGCCCCCTCCGCGCAGCCGCTCCACAGCGGAGTGCGCGGCCAGGTACGGGGCCAGCCGCTCGTCGTCGGCGATCCGGCCGAGGATCTCGGTGAACGGCAGATACGGCAGGCCCACGTCACCGAGGTCCACGCAGTGCCCGGTGAGCACCCGCATGCCGTGCCGGGCGGCGTGCCCGGCGACCTCGTCCAGCAGCCGTGTCTTGCCCACGCCGGCGTCCCCGGCGACCAGCACCGCCCGCGCCTCACCGGCCCGGGCACGCTCCAGTACGCCGAGAAGCCGGGCCAGTTCCCGGTCCCGGCCGACGAGCGGTGAGGTCACATCGGTCTGCGGCACGACTCAATCCTGGCACGCGGCACCGACAGCGCCGGCGACCTGATCACGAACGCTCGCCTGATCACGAACCCTGGGCTGGTCACGAACCCCCGGCTGATCGCGGACGCTCAGCGCAGAGTCCGCGCCCAGTCCGCCGGCACCCGGCCGGCCGGTCCCGGCGCGGGCTGGTCCTCGGGGTGGCTGACCGGGGGAGCGAGGGCGGGCCCGGTCTCGTACAGCTCGTCGGTGGCGTAGTTCCAGAACCAGTCCTCGCCCGGCTCGTAGCTCTGCACCAGCGGATGCCCCGTCGCCCGGAAGTGCGCGGTGGCGTGCTTGGCGGGGGAGGAGTCGCAGCAGCCGACGTGCCCGCACCGCGCGCACCGGCGCAGATGGAACCACCAGCCGCCGGCCGCCTCGCACTCCACGCAGCCGGGGCCGCTCGGCGCCGCGGTCGGGTCGATGCCGTCGGCCTGGGTCATGCCGCCTCCTGGGGTGGGGTGTCGCCTTCGGGTTCCGCCGCGGTGAGCGGCAGCAGGACCCGGAACCGGGTGTCGCCGGGCCGGGAGTCGACCTCGATGCCGCCGTGGTGCTTGTTCACCACGATCCGCCAGGAGATGTCCAGGCCGAGCCCGGTGCCCTGGCCGACCGGTTTCGTGGTGAAGAACGGGTCGAAGATGCGGTCGCGGATCTCCGGCGGCACACCCGGGCCGGTGTCGCGGAACTCCACCAGCAGCCGGTCGTTCTCCCGTGCCGTCCGCACGGTCAGCGTGCCCGGGGTGCCGGTGTCGTGGATCGCGGCGACGGCGTTGTCGATCAGGTTCGTCCACACCTGGTTCAGCTCCGCCGGGTAGGCGGGGATGCCGGGCAGCGTACGGTCGTAGTCCTTCACGACCTCGATGTCCTTGCCGATCTTCCCCGACAGCATCAGCAGGGTGCTGTCGAGCAGTTCGTGCACGTCGGCGACCCGGTAGGGCGCGCGGTCGAGCTGGGAGTACTGCTTGGCCGCGTCGACGAGGTGCGAGATACGGGTGGTGGAGTCCTCGATCTCGTCCATCAGCAGCTCGGTCTCGACCGTGTAGTTCAGCCAGCCGATCGCGCCCGGCAGGATGTCCTCCTCCACGGCCGCCGCCACCTGCTCCAGCCAGTCGACGTCCAGCCCCGCCTGCACGAAGGTGGGCGCGATCCGCCAGCCCTCCGGGATGTCGTGGTCGTCGAGCCAGTCGGTGAGCGCGTCCTCCCGGTCGGCGGCCTCCAGCGGGCTGAGCGCGGGCGCCTTGCCGACGCGTTCGGCGGTGCGCTCCTGGATCTCGATCAGACCCGCCAGCACCTCGCGCGGATACGGCCCGGAGGAGATCACGGCGAGCTTGTGCCGCATCTTCGCCACCCGCTCGCGCAGCGTCGCCGTGGCCCGTACCGCGGCGGCGGCCGGGTTGTTCAGCTCATGGGTCAGCCCGGCCGACAGCGAGCCCAGCGCCAGCAGCCGCTCGCGCTGCCCGATGGTCCGCTGGGTGGCCTTCGACCCGAAGAACAGGCCCTCCAGCAGGTGGACCGCCATCGGGAACCACTCCTGCATGACGGCCGCGAACGTCTCGGCGGGCAGCACGAAGAACCGCGTCGGCTCGGTCACCCGCATCGAGTTGTTGTAGACCTGCCGCACCCGGTCCCCGAGGTAGGCCTGCATGGCGCCCGCGTACACCCCGGGCTGCGAGGTCCGAGTCACCTCGACGTCCTCCGCGCCGACCCGCCGCGAAAGCACCACGGTGCCCTCGACCATCACATAGAAGCAGGTCGCGGGATCGCCCTCGGCGTACACCGGGCCCGGCTCGAACCGCTCCACCCGGCCCTCGCTGCACAGCCGGCCGAGCTGGTCGTCGGAGAGCTTCTCGAACAGGAACAGCGAGCCGATCTCCGCCGGGCTGCACGGCACCGGTGTGCCGCTCACGACTGCTCCAGGTAGCGGTGGACGAGCATCACGGCCATGGCTCCCTCTCCGACGGCGGACGCGACCCGCTTGGCGGACTCGGCACGCGCGTCGCCCGCGACGAACACGCCCGGCACATTGGTCTCCAGGTGGTACGGCGGCCGATCCAGCTCCCAGCCCGCCGGCGGTGTCCCGTCGGCGGTGAGGTCGGGCCCGGCCAGGATGAACCCGCGCTCGTCGCGCAGCACCGTGCCGTCCAGCCAGTCGGTCAGCGGCGCGGCGCCGATGAACACGAACAGCCAGCCCGCGTCGACCTCTTCGCACTCCCCGGTGTCGACGTCGCGCAGGGTGAGCCGCTCCAGCCGGCCCTCGCCATGGGCGGCGTCGACGACCGTGCGGGGACGCACCGTGATGTTGGGCGCCTCCTCGATCTGCTGGATCAGGTAGTGCGACATCGACGCCGACAGCGAGGGGCCGCGCACCAGCAGCGTCACCGACTTGGCGCCCCGCGCCAGGTACATCGCCGCCTGCCCCGCCGAGTTGGCGCCGCCGACGATGTACACGTCCTGCCCCTGGCAGGAGGCGGCCTCGGTGAGCGCCGAGCCGTAGAAGACCCCGCAGCCGGCCAGTTCGTCGGTGCCGGGCGCCGGGAGCTCCCGGTACTGCACCCCGGTCGCCAGGATCACGCTGTGCGCGGCGACCGCCGACCCGTCCGCGAACCGTACGATGCGTGCCGAGCCGCTCACTTCGAGGCCCGTGACCTCCCGGGCGGTGAGGATCTCCGCGCCGAACTTGGCCGCCTGCCGCCGCGCCCGGTCGGTCAGCTGGGCGCCGGAGACCCCGTCGGGGAAGCCCAGGTAGTTCTCGATGCGGGAGCTCTGTCCGGCCTGCCCTCCGGTCGCCGACCGCTCCACCAGCACCGTGCGCAGCCCCTCCGACGCCCCGTACACGGCGGCGCCCAGCCCGGCCGGACCGCCGCCGATGACGACGAGGTCGTAGAAGTCGGCGGTCGGCGTCGTCGCGAGCCCCACCCGGGCGGCCAGCTCGGGCGGGTCCGGCTCGACGAGGGGATCGCCCTCCGGCGTGACGACCAGCGGCAGCCGCCGCCCGTCCTGTCCGGCCGCCGCCAGCAGCCGCTGCCCCTCGGGCTCGTCGGCGGAGTACCAGCGGTAGGGCACCTGGTTGCGGGCCAGGAACTCCCGCACCTCCGAGGAACGCGCCGAGAAGCGGTGCCCGACCACCTTGGTGCTGGGCACCGGCTTGAAGTCGCTGCACTTCCACGCCTGGAGCAGATCGTCCAGGACCGGGTAGAGCTTCTCCTCCGGCGGGTCCCACGGCTTGAGCAGATAGTGGTCGAGGTCGACGACGTTGATCGCGTCGATCGCCGCGCTGGTGTCCGCGTACGCGGTCAGCAGCACCCGCCGCGCGCCCGGGTAGACGTCCATGGCCCGTTCGAGGAACTCGATGCCGTTCATCTGCGGCATGCGGTAGTCGGCCAGGATCACCGCGACCAGGTCGCCGCGCAGCTTCAGCTCGCGCAGGGCGTCCAGCGCCGACTCGCCGGACTCCGCGCGCACGATCCGGTACGACTCGCCGTAGCGCCGCCGCAGATCGCGGGCGACGGCGCGGGAGACCCCCGGGTCGTCGTCCACGGTCAGGATGACGGTCCGCGCTGCGTCGGCGGCCTGTGCCATACGACTCCCACCCCGAGGTCGGTCACCGGCCCGGAACGCCCTCGTGACGCGCCGGTCCGTGGCCATCGTATGTTCGATCCGCCCGCCTCGCTCGGGTATGCGCGGGCTTCAGGAGCGGCGCTCGCCGAGCACGCAGAACTCGTTGCCCTCCGGATCGGTCAGGACCACCCACGGCTGCTCGCCCTGCCCGACGTCGGCGCGGCGCGCGCCCAGCGCCAGCAGGCGCTCCACCTCCGCCCTCTGGTCGTCGGGGCGGAAGTCCAGGTGGAGGCGGTTCTTGACGGTCTTGGCCTCCGGGACGGGCACGAAGAGCAGCCCCGGCACGAGGTCGGGTGCCGGACGGATCTCGAACTCGTCGGGGTCGTCGTTGACGACCGTCCACCCGAGGGCCTCGGCCCACCAGCGGCCCAGGGCCGCGGCATCGGCCGCGTCCACGATCACCTGCTCCCACTGCAAGGTCATGTCGGCAGGGTAGGGGTGAAGACTGGGGGAGACACAAGCGAACCGCGACACGAGGAGGCGGCCGGATGACGGGCCCGATCACGGCAGGCGTCGACGCGACGGACGAGAGCCACGCCGCGCTGCACTGGGCGGCACGGGAGGCCGTACGCCGCTCACTGCCGCTGCGTGTGGTGCACGCCTGGGAGTTCCAGCCGGGGGTGCCGTCCGAGGTGGCGGGCCGGGAGGCGCAGGAGGGCTGGGCGGTGCGGGCGGTCACGGACGCGGTCCGCGCGGTCACCGAGCACCACCCGGGGCTGCAGGTGAGCACCGATGTGCTGGAGGGGCCGGCGGTGCGGACCCTGCTGGAGGCGGCCGCCGGGTCCGAGCTGCTGGTGCTGGGCTCGCGCGGGCACGGGAGGCTGGTGGGCTTCCTGCTCGGCTCCGTCGGCCAGCAGGTGATCGCCGAGACCGCGCGGCCCGTGGTGCTGGTCCGCGCCGGGAGCGAGGCGAGCGCCGAGGCGGCGGGGCGGGACATCGTCGTCGGCCAGCACGGCGAGCCGGAGGACAGCGCGGACGTGCTGCGCTTCGCCTTCGAGACGGCCGCCGCCCGCGGCGCCACCGTGCGCGCCGTGCGGGCCTGGACACTGCCGCCGGTGTTCGCCTACAGCCCGGGATCGCTCAGGCTGCTGGACGACGCCGGCGGTCTGGAGCCGTTCGAGCAGAAGGCGCTGACGGCGGCGCTCCAGCCCTGGCGCGAGCGCTTCCCCGAGGTGCCGGTGATCGAGCACGTCGAGATCGGCAGCGCGGGCCAGGTGCTGCTGGCGGCGGCCGACAACGCGCAGCTGCTGGTGGTCGGCCGCCGTGCCCACCGCACGGCGGTCGGCGCCCGCATCGGCTCCGTCGCGCACGGCGTGCTGCACCACGCCGGCTGCCCGGTGGCCGTGGTGCCGCACGCCTGAGCCCTCACTCCGGGAGCGTGGGCTCCAGGGTCTCGCGCGCCTTGGGCAGGATGTTCTCGATGTAGTCCTTGACGGCGGTGTCCAGCCCGATGTCGTGCTGGGCCCGCTCGGACAGGTACCAGCGGTGCTCCAGCAGCTCGTGGTAGATCTCCGCCGGGTCCATCGTGCCGCGCAGTTCCGGCGGTACGGCCCGCACGGTGGGCCGGAACACGTCCCGCACCCAGCGGTGCGCGAGCACCTCGGGGCGGGCCGCCAGAGGGTCGCCCGGGGCGTAGTCGTCCTGGGTGGCCATCCAGCTCTCCAGGTCGTTCAGCAGCCGCCGCGCCTGGTTCTCCTCGGCGTCCAGGCCGGTGAGCCGCAGCAACTGCCGCTGGTGGTGCCCGGCGTCGACGACCTTCGGCACGAACGTGACCGAGTCGCCGTGGGAGTTGTGCTCGATCTGCATCTCGGCCACGTCGAAACCGAGGTCGTTGAGCCGGCGTATCCGGCGCTCTATGTAGTGGTACTTGCCCGCCGGATACACCGAGGTGCGGGTCAGCTCCTGCCACAGCTCCCCGTAGCGGGTGCAGATCTCGGTGCCGAACTCCACCGGGTCCACGGACGGGTGCAGCGCCCCGGACGCCTCCAGGTCCAGCAGCTCGCCGCTGATGTTGACCCGGGCCAGGTCGAGGTCGTAGTCGCGCTGGCCGGGGCTCAGCCGAGGATGCAGCTCACCGGTCTCCGCGTCGACCAGATAGGCGGCGTACGCGCCCGCGTCGCGCCGGAAGAGCGTGTTGGACAGCGAGCAGTCGCCCCAGGCGAACCCGGCCAGGTGCAGCCGCACCAGCAGCACCGCGAGCGCGTCCATCAGGCGGTGCATGGTCGCCGGGCGCATGGTCGTCTCGAACATCGACCGGTAGGGCTGGGAACCGCGCAGATGCCGGGTGATCAGCACCGGCTCCAGCGGGGCCCCGGAGGCGTCGGTGCGCCCGGTGACGACGCCGAGGGCGTCCACGGCGGGGATGGACAGCCGGTCCAGGTCGCGCAGCAGCTCGTACTCGCGCAGCGCGGGCCGCTCGGCGAGCTCCTTGACGGCGATCACCTCGTCGCCGGCGCGGGCGTAGCGCACGACATGCCGGGAGATGCCCCGCGGGAGCGGCACGAGGTACTCCTCGGGCCACTCCTCCAGCGGCAGCTGCCACGGCAGTTCGAGCAGGAGCGCGGGGTGCTCCGGGTTGGTGGCGCTGATCTGCAAAGCCATGCGGGAAGCCTAGGCCCTGCCGTTTGGATCAGGTCGGCTGAGGAGGGCGACAACGCGGTGGGGGTGCCCCCTGCTCGCAGAGCTCGGGGGAGCGTGCCTAAGCCGCCCGCTCCCACGCCTGCTGCGCCGCGGCCCCCACCCCGCCGCGGTGCACCGGCCCGTGGCCGGGCAGCAGGACGTCGGCCTCCAGACCCTTGATGATCTCCAGAGAGGCCACGGCGCGCGCCCGCTCGTGGTGGAACATGTCCGGCAGCAGCTGGGGACCCTTCGCCCGCGAGGTCGCGTGCCCGCTGACCAGCGCGTCGCCGGAGACCAGGGCGCCGGCCTCGGGCAGGTGGTACACGCAGTGCCCCTCGGTGTGGCCCGGCGTGTGCACGGGCACCGGGCGGCCGGGCAGGTCCAGCGGGCCGGTGCCGGGGAAGGCGGCGGGCGCGGTGACGGGGTGCTGTTCGGTGCCGCCGACGCGCAGCACGTGCACCATCCACGGCAGCACGCCGGGCCGCCAGAGGTTGCGCAGCACCTCGCCCACGGACACCTGCTGCAGGAAGTCCCGCCGGGCGTGCGGCACTTCGGCCTCGTGCAGGTAGACGGGCGTGCCGTAGGCGGCCCGCAGGTGCTCCGCCGAGCCCAGATGGTCGTTGTGCGCGTGGGTGATCAGCACCGCCGCGACGGCCTCGGGCGAACTGCCCACCTGGGCCAGGGAGTCCAGGACCAGCTGCCGGTCCCCGGGGTAGCCGGTGTCGATCAGCGTGACGGCGTCCCCCTCTTTCAGGATCACCCAGTTGGTGTTGGAGCCGTGCACCAGATAGGTGCCGTCGGCGACCTGCCGTACGTCCGCCCGCATTCGTCGTCCCCCTGGGTGAGGCTCGTGATCGTCGGCAGACAGCAAAGCAGATCACGGAGGCGGAGGGGAGGGTGGGGCGGGACGCATGCCGAAGAGGAAGCGGGTCGCGCGGGTTCGGCGTATGACACCGGCGTACAGCAGCCAGATCACCACGAGCGAACCGGTCACGATGGCCGCGTACTTGACGACGGCGGGCACGGACCAGCCGACCACGCCGTAGGCGAGGGCGACCACGACGGGCTGGTGCAGCACGTACAGCGGCAGCGCGGCGACGGCCAGGTAGCCCCGTGCCCGGCCGCGC
The DNA here is from genome assembly GCF_002920535.1 of Streptomyces sp. Ru71. Taxonomy (GTDB): domain Bacteria; phylum Actinomycetota; class Actinomycetes; order Streptomycetales; family Streptomycetaceae; genus Streptomyces. The sequence continues at coordinate 15,224 of NZ_PQSS01000087.1, forward strand.
GGGCCCGCCTTCGGCCGTGACGCGTGGGGCCGGTCCAGCAGGCCGAGCAGGGCCAGCACCCAGCACCAGCCGGCCGCGCCGAACAGCGCGCGGGTGGCCGTCGCGAAGGGCGTCCACGCGGTGAAGGGGTCGTCCAGGGTGACGAACCCCGGAGCGGTCGCCGCGAACAGGGCGAGGCCCAGCGCGGCGACCGGCACGGTGAGGCGGCGGGTGGCGGCGCGGACGCGTTCGTCGTCGGCGAGGGCGTGGCCGTAGAGGAAGAACAGCAGATACGCCCAGCGGTTCCAGCCCGCGAACCCCTCCTCCATGCCCAGCAGTGCGTTGACGGTGGCGAGCGGCAGAGCGGGCAGCAGGAGGAGGGCGGGGCGGCGGACGAGCGCCGGCACGGCCCGGGCGGCCGCGTCCGCCAGCGGCCGCGCGAGCGGTGCCAGCAGCAGACAGAACGTGAGCAGCAGGACGACGAACCAGAGGTGACCGGTCTCGAAGTACCGGCCGTCCAGCACGAAGGGGAAGTCGCTCACGTCCGGACGGACGGTGAGGAAGCGGGGCCAGAAGTGCGCGTAGGACTCGTGGTAGCCGGGGTCGGCGGCGCGCAGCCGCAGCCACTGCGGCAACGGGTTGAGCGCGAGCGTGGCGAACACCAGGGGGACGCCGAGGCGCAGCAGGCGTTCCCGGGCGAAGCCGCCGGGGCCGCGGCGGTACAGGGAGTGCCGCGCGCCCAGGCCGACGACGAGGAACAGCATGGGCATCGCCCACACCACGCCGAGCCCGGCGAGCACGGTCACGGCCCCGGTCGTCCCGGCGTTCTTGACGTAGAAGTCGTCGTCGGGGGAGAAGACCAGGGCGGCGTGGAAGAAGACCAGACCGAGGACGACGAGGGTACGCAGCAGGTCCAGTTCGGTGCGCCGGGCCGCGGGCTGCGGGGTCATCCGCCCCAGTGTGGCCGCGCCACGACGGGGACGACAGCGTTCCGCCGCGCGTTGCGGCTCGGTGCCGCCGCTTTCGGCTCGGCGCCGCGTCTGCGGCTCAGCGCCGCCGCTTCCGGTCAGCTCCACGCCTGCGGTTCAGCGCCGCCCCGCCCGGCTCAGCCCCGCGGCTCCCGACTCAACCCCGCTCCGCCCGGCTCATCCCCGCCCCTCCCCGCTCACCGCACACCCTGCGGGCGGAACTGGATGCTGATGCGGGGACCGGTGGCCCGGGTGGTCTTCGGTATGCAGTGTTCCCAGGTCCGCTGGCAGGAGCCGCCCATCACGATCAGGTCGCCGTGGCCGAGGGGCCGGCGGACCGTGCCGCCGCCGCCCCGCGCCGGGCGCAGCAGCAGATCGCGCGGGGCGCCCACGGACAGGATCGCGACCATGGTGTTCTCCCGCGCGCCCCGGCCGATCCGGTCCCCGTGCCAGGCGACGCTGTCCCGGCCGTCCCGGTAGAAGCACAGCCCGGCCGTGGTGAACGGCTCGCCCAGCTCCTCGGCGTAGTGCGCGGACAGCAGGTCGCGGGCCTCGGCGAGCACCGGGTGCGGCAGCGGGTCGTCGGCGCCGTAGAAGCACAGTAGCCGCGGTACGTCGACGACCTGGTCGTACATCTTCCGCCGCTCGGCCCGCCAGGGCACCTCGGCGGCCAGCTGTTCGAACAGGGCGTCCGCCCCGGTCAGCCAGCCCGGCAGCACGTCGATCCAGGCGCCGGAACCCAGCTCGGTCCGGCGGACCCGGTCGAGCGGGCCGAGGCGCAGCTCGTCGGTCTGGTCGAACAGGGAGCCCTGGAGATGCGTGGCCATGGAACCCAGCGTACTCCTCAATCGAAAATGTGTTCCCATGGCGATCCGGGAGCTCCGCGGCCCCTGTGATCGGGCTCTTTCGATACATCGATGTATCGAATACATTCATGTATCGAACGGAGGTGGCCGCATGCCCACGCACCCCACGGCCCCGCGCGTCACCCGGCGCCGGGTGCGCACGCGGGCGGATCTGCTCGACGCCGCCTTCTCGGTGTTCGCCGCCAAGGGGTTCGGGCGGGTCTCCATCGAGGAGGTCTGCGACGCGGCCGGCTACAGCCGGGGCGCCTTCTACTCCAACTTCTCCAGCCTCGACGAACTGTTCTTCGCGCTGTACGAGCAGCGCGCCGGCCTGATCGCCGAGCAGGTCGCCGGCGCCCTCGCCCAGGACGGCCCCGACCTGGACGTGACAGCGTCGGTCGACCGGGTCACCGAGGTGCTGCTGCTCGACGTGGACTGGCTGCTGGTGAAGACGGACTTCCTGGTGCACGCCGCCCGCGCCCCGGAGGTCGCCCGCACCCTGCTGGAGCACCGCGCACGGCTGCGCCGGGCCATCGCCGACCGGCTGGCCCGCGCCACCGCGCACACCCCGCTGCCCGCCGTGCTCGGCGACGCGGACGGCGCCGCCCACGCCGTCGTCGCCGCCTACGACGGCGTCACCACCCAACTGCTGCTGGACAAGGACGTCGAGCACGCTCGCACCTGGCTCAAGCAGCTGCTCACCGCGCTGCTGACGGACGGCAGCACACCCCCCGGACAGTGAAGGGAACGCTCGCATGGAAGCGGACGTCATCGTCGTCGGAGCCGGACTCGCCGGCCTGGTCGCGGCGCACGAACTGACCAGCAGGGGCAGGCGCGTCGCCCTCGTCGACCAGGAGAACGCCGCCAACCTCGGCGGACAGGCGTTCTGGTCCTTCGGCGGACTGTTCCTCGTCGACTCCCCGGAGCAGCGGCGCCTGGGCATCAAGGACTCCTTCGACCTGGCCTGGAGCGACTGGCAGGGCAGCGCGGCCTTCGACCGGCTCGCCGACGAGGACTCCTGGGCGGTGCGCTGGGCGCGCGCCTACGTCGAGTGGGCGGCGGGGGAGAAGCGGTCCTGGCTCACCGGCCACGGCATCGAGCTGCTGCCCACCGTCGGCTGGGCCGAGCGCGGCGGCCTGCGCGCCGACGGGCACGGCAACTCCGTGCCCCGCTTCCACATCGCCTGGGGCACCGGCACGGGGGTGGTCGAGCCGTTCGCCGACCACGCCCGGCAGGCCGCGCGCGACGGGCTGCTCACCTTCCACCACCGCCACCGCGTCGACGAGCTCGTCATCGAGGGCGGCGCGGCCCGGGGCGTGCGCGGCAAGGTGCTGGCCGACGACGACTCGCCGCGCGGCGTCGCCTCCAACCGCGAGGAGGTGGCCGACTTCGAGCTCACCGCCCAGGCCGTGATCGTCACCAGCGGCGGCATCGGCGCCGACCACGACATCGTCCGCCGCTACTGGCCCGAGCGGCTCGGCACCCCGCCCGCCGAGATGGTCACCGGCGTGCCCGCCTACGTCGACGGCCGCATGCTCGACATCAGCGCCGAGGCCGGCGTCCGCCTGGTCAACCGCGACCGCATGTGGCACTACACCGAGGGGCTGCAGAACTGGAGCCCGATCTGGCCCGGCCACGGCATCCGCATCCTGCCCGGCCCGTCCTCCCTGTGGTTCGACGCCCTCGGCCGCCGCCTGCCCGACCCCTGCCTGCCCGGCTACGACACCCTCAGCACCCTGAAGTACCTGCGCACCACCGAGGACATCGCCGGCTACGACCACTCCTGGTTCATCCTCACCCGGAAGATCGTCGAGAAGGAGTTCGCGCTGTCGGGCTCGGAGCAGAACCCCGACATCACCGCCAAGGACAAGCACGCCGTGCTGCGCGACCGCCTCCTCGGCAAGGGCGCCCCCGGCCCGGTCGCCGACTTCCTGCGGCACGGCGCGGACTTCGTCGTCGCCGACACCCTGGAGGCGCTGGTGGAGAAGATGAACGGCCTCACCGACAAGCCCCTCCTCGACGCGGACACCATCCGCCGCCAGATCGAGGCGCGCGACCTGCAGATCGCCAACCCCTACAGCAAGGACGCCCAGGTGCAGGGCATCCGCAACGCCCGCCGCTACATCGGCGACCGCCTCGGCCGCGTCGCCACCCCGCACCGCGTCCTCGACCCGGCCGCCGGTCCCCTCATCGGCGTCAAGCTGCACATCCTCACCCGCAAGACTCTCGGCGGCATCCAGACCGACCTCGACTCGCGCGCCCTGGGCCTGGACGGCACGCCGATCGACGGTCTGTACGCGGCCGGTGAGGTCGCCGGCTTCGGCGGCGGAGGCGTGCACGGCTACAACGCGCTGGAGGGCACCTTCCTCGGCGGCTGCCTGTTCTCCGGGCGCGCGGCCGGGCGGGCGGCCGCCGCGCAGACCGGCTGAGGCCTGCCGCTTCCCGCCGCCTCCTACCGCTTCTTGAGCAGACCGGCCAGCACCGCGGCGTGGGACTCCTCGGGAGCCTTGGAGGCGGTCAGCAGCGTCACCCGGCCCCGCCGGGCCGACTGCCGGAGCCGGTCGAGGAGTTCGGCCGCCTCCGGCTCGGCCAGCTCGGCCTCGTAACGCTGCCGGAAGTCCTCGTAGGAGCCCTCGCCCGCGTGGTACCAGCGCCGCAGCTCCGTCGACGGGGTCAGCCCCTTGGGCCACTCGTCGACGTGCGCGGCGTCCTTGGCCAGGCCCCGCGGCCACAGCCGGTCCACCAGGACCCGGACACCGTCGTCCGGCTCCGGAGGGTCGTACACACGACGCACACGCACGCTCATGGGCGGGCCTTTCTGCGGGGGTCGCTCATGGCGGGACCTCTGGGGTGCGGGTCGCTCACGGCGGACCTCTCTGCGGGGCGGTCGCTGCGAGCGTAATGCGGGCCGCCCGGGCGACGCCGTACGACGTGGCCTGAACGAGGGGCTCCGCAGGGGCCCGCGCCTCCTACGCTGAGGGCCGGTTGATCACCCGGCATCCCACAAGGAGCGCATGTGAGCCGATCCCGGCAGCTGTCCGCCAGACGCACCGCCTCCCTCAGCCGCACCGCCGTCCTCGCCACCGTCCCCGTCGCCCTCGCGGCGCTGCTCGCCACCGCCGCGCCCGCGGCGGCCGGCACGACGGGCGCCTCCGGCGTCGGCGACCCCTACTTCCCGCTCGCCGGCAACGGCGGCTACGACGCCGCCCACTACGACCTGACGCTCAGCTACGACACCCGCACCCGCCGGCTCGACGGCCGAGCGGCCATCACCGCGCGCGCCACGCAGCGCCTGACCCGCTTCGACCTCGACCTGAGCGGCCTGACCGTCACCGGCGTCACCGTCGACCACGTCAAGACCGCCTACCGCCGCGACGGCCAGGAACTCGTCGTCACACCCCGCCGCGCCCTGCGCAAGGGGCAGAGCTTCCGGGTCACCGTCACCTACAACGGCACCCCGAAGCCGGTCACCGACCCCGACGGCTCCCTCGACGGCTGGATCCCCACCGACGACGGGGCGTTCGTCGCCGGGGAGCCGCAGGGTGCCATGACCTGGTTCCCGGCGAACAACCACCCCACGGACAAGGCGTCGTACGACTTCACCCTCACCGTGCCCCGGGGACGCACCGCCGTCGCCAACGGCGTCCTGCTCGGCACCCGCTCCACGTCCGCCACCACGACGTTCCGCTGGCACCAGGCCGAACCCATGGCCGCCTACCTGGCCACCGCCACCATCGGCGCCTTCCGAGTGCGGCAGTACACCACCCCCGACGGCATCCGGGTCTACGACGCCGTCGACCCGCGCGAGGCCGGCGCTGCCACGCCCGTGCTCAAGCAGCTGCCGTCGGTCCTGACGTGGGAGAGCAAGATCTTCGGGCCGTACCCCTTCCGGGCCGCGGGCTCCATCGTCGACCACGCGCCGGACGTCGGCTACGCGCTGGAGACGCAGACCCGGCCCGTGTACGACTCCGCGCCGGACCTCGGCACCCTCGTGCACGAGACGGCCCACCAGTGGTTCGGCGACTCCGTCTCGCTCACCACCTGGAAGGACATCTGGCTCAACGAGGGCTTCGCCACCTACGCCGAGTGGCTCTACGACGAGCAGCACGGCGGCCCGAGCGCCCAGCGGACCTTCGACACGCTCTACGCCCGCCCCGCGAGCGACGGCCTGTGGGCCTACCCGCCCGGCGACCCCGGCAGCGGCGCCCGCATCTTCGGCACGCCCGTCTACGCCCGCGGCGCGATGGCTCTGCACGCCCTGCGCCGGGCCGTCGGCGACCGGGCCTTCCTGCGCGTCCTGCGGGCCTGGGCGAGCGAGCACCGCGCCGGCCACGGGACGACGGACGGCTTCATCGCCCTCGCCGGGCGCCTGTCCGGCAAGGACCTGGACGCCCTGCTGCGCACGTGGCTCTACGCGCCCGGCAAGCCTGCGGTGTCCTGACACGCCCCTGATTCCCCGCGTGTCCCACGGGTACTCCGTCGGGGCCGACGGCGATGAGGGAGGTCCTGCCATGCACGAAGGGGACGACCTGCCGGTCGTACGCACGCTCGCCGAGCTCACCGACCTGGTGGAGGGCAACCGACGGCTGTACGTCCGCTGGTCGAAGGGGCCGGACACCGATCTCGGTGACGTCTCCAGCACCGACGAGCTCACGGGCGTCCCCATGCCGGGCCTTTCCGCCAATCCGCTCGACGAGGAACGCTGGTGGGAGGGCCGCCCGCTCAGGCTCTGGGTGGCCCGCCGGCTCTACGACTACGCCCATCTGCCGCATGAGAAGGGCCCCGGCATCCGACCCTGGGTGCTCCAGGGGCGCGAGACGGGGCGCGGGCCGGACAACGAGCCCCTGGTCGCCGAGGTGCGCCCGATGTGCTGGATCGACCCCGGAGTGATCGACGAGGCCCGCGCGGAGGTGGAGAACCAGACCCACGACTGGGGGCCGCTGGACCGCACCGGCCACGGCCGGGGGTCCTGACCGGGGCGGCCGCCCGGTGTCATCCGGAGCGGCGGCTGCCCACCCGGCGGCGCAGCGCCCGGCGCTCCGTCTCGCTGGTGCCGCCCCAGACGCCGATCGTCTGGTCGGTGTCCAGCGCGAACCGCAGACACGGCTCCCGCACCGGGCAGCCCCGGCACACCGCCTTCGCCTGCTCGGTCTGGACCAGCGACGGCCCGGAGGTGCCGATCGGGAAGAACAGGTCGGGGTCCTCGTGACGGCACGCGGCGTGCTCTCGCCAGTTGTCCATCAAAGTCACCTTCGATCGTGCATCGACGTCTTGCGTGGCCTTGCGGATGATTTACTCGCTTTCGGGTCACCTGTCGATGCGCGGGCGAAACTACCCATTGTTCCCGACCTGTTGGGTGGGACGGCCGCGGGTCAGCCGCGCAGCGCCCGCGCGGCCGTCGCCGCGACCGCGTCGGCGACCATGGCCAGCGCGGGGGAGTCCAGCCGCCACTGCTGCCAGTACAGCGGGACGTCCACGGCCTGCTCCGGTGCCAGCTCCACCAGGCGCCCGGCGCGCAGCAGCGGTCCGGCCTGGGCCTCGGGCACCATGCCCCAGCCCAGCCCGCCGGCGACGCACTCGGCGAACCCCTCCGAGGTGGGCACGTGGTGGCGCAGCGTGCTCGCGCCGCCCCGGCCGCCGCGCAGCCGGCGGACGAACCCGTCCTGGAAGTCGTCGCGCCGGTCGAAGACGATCACCGGCGCCTCGGAGAGCGCCTCGCGCAGCGGGGCGTCCGACAGATGCCGGGCCACGAAGTCCGGGGCGGCGACCGGCAGATAGCGCATCCGGCCGAGGGCCCGCACCGAGCACCCGGGCACCGCGTCGGGGGAGGAGGTCACCGCCGCCATCACCACACCCTCGCGCAGCAGCGCCGCCGTGTGGTCCTCGTCCTCGCGGCGCAGCTCGCAGCAGATCCGCGCCTCCTCGGGCAGCCGGGCCAGCGCGCCCAGGAACCAGGTGGCCAGCGAGTCGGCGTTCACCGCCACCGGCACCCGCACCGGCTCCCCGGCTCCGCTCAGCCCCAGCTCGGCGTGGGCGTCCCGCTCCAGCCGGGCCAGCTGGCGGGCCAGCCGCACCAGCACCGCGCCCGACTCGGTGGGCCGCACCGGCTTGGTGCGCTGGAGCAGGACGCGCCCGGTGCGCTGTTCGAGGGCCTTCACCCGCTGGCTGACCGCCGACGGCGTCACATGCAGGGCGGCCGCGGCCGCGTCGAAGGTGCCCTCGTCGACCACCGCCAGCAGCGTGCGGACCTGGTCCAGGGGAAGCTCTCCGGCCATCGCGTCATCACCTATGCTAATGATACGTAAGAATCTTTAGCTGTACGTGGAGTGATCGCTTCCGTAGCGTCGACGCCATGTCCGGCTCTCTCGCCGCCGCTGCCGCCGGATTCGGCACCGGCCTGTCGCTCATCGTCGCCATCGGCGCGCAGAACGCCTTCGTCCTGCGCCAGGGCATCCGCCGGGACGCGGTCCTCGCCGTCGTCGGGATCTGCGCCCTGTCCGACGCCGCCCTCATCGCCCTCGGCGTGGGCGGGGTCGGCGCCCTGGTGGTGGCGTGGCCGGGCGCGCTGACGGCGGTCGGCTGGATCGGCGGCGCGTTCCTGCTGTGCTACGGCGCCCTCGCCGCCCGGCGCGTGCTGAGGCCCGGGGCGCTCGACGCGGGCGGGGAGGCGGTCGGGTCCCGCCGCCGGGCCGTGCTCACCTGCTTGGCGATGACCTGGCTGAACCCGCACGTCTACCTCGACACCGTCTTCCTGCTCGGCTCCATCGCCGCCGATCGCGGGCCGCTGCGCTGGACGTTCGGTCTCGGCGCCGCGCTGGCCAGCCTGTGCTGGTTCACCGCCCTGGGCTTCGGCGCCCGCCTGCTCAGCCGTTTCCTGGCCCGCCCGGCCGCGTGGCGGGTGCTGGACGCACTGGTCGCCGCCACCATGATCGTCCTCGGTGTGTCGCTGATCGCGGGGAGCTGAGCCGGCGTCAGGCACGACACCCGGCCGGTGCTGCGATAGTGAACCCCGGCAACAGAAAGATGTAGCGACCATCCAGGGAAGTCGTGGACACCAGCGAGAGCACCACCGAAGAGAAGGAACAACCCCGGGCGGCGGCCCCGCCCACCGCCGCGCGCACCGGCTGGCGCCGCTGGGCGATGGACACCCGCCCGCTGCGCCGGCCGGCCTACCGGCGGCTGTGGTCCTCCACCGTCGTCACCGCCGTCGGCAGCCAGCTCACCGCCGTCGCCGTGCCCAAGCAGATCTACGACATCACCGGCTCCTCCGCCTGGGTCGGCTACGCCGGCCTCGCCGGTCTGGTCCCCATGGTGGTGTTCGCGCGGTGGGGCGGCGCGGTCGCGGACACCGTGGACCGCCGCAAGCTGCTGCTCGTCACCAACACCGGCATCGCCGTCACCTCGGTGCTGTTCTGGGTCCAGGCCGCCACCGGACTGGACTCCGTCGCGGTGCTCATGACGCTGCTCGCCGCGCAGCAGGCCTTCTTCGGCCTCAACGCGCCCGCCCGCAACGCCTCCATCGCCCGCCTGGTCCCCGCCGGGGAACTGGCCGCCGCGAACGCGCTCGGCTCCACCGTCACCCAGACCGGCCTGGTCGCCGGACCCCTCCTCGCGGGCGCCCTGATACCCGTGATCGGCCTGCCCGAGCTGTACCTCATGGACGCCCTCGCCCTGTGCGTCACGCTGTGGGCGGTCTTCCGGCTGCCGGCGCTGCCCCCGCTCGGGCGGTCGGCGGCCCGGCGCGCGGGCCTGCGGCAGATAGCGGAGGGCTTCCGCTACATCTCCGGCCACAAGGTGCTGCTGTTGTCCTTCCTGGCCGACATCGTCGCGATGGTGCTCGGCATGCCCCGCGCGCTGTTCCCGCAGCTCGCCGCACAGACCTACGCCCCCTACGGGGAGGGCCTCGCGCTCGGCCTGCTGTTCGCCGCGATCCCGATCGGCGCGGTGCTGGGCGGCCTGTTCTCCGGCACCTTCTCCCGGGCCCGCCGGCACGGCTGGATGGTGATCGGCGCGGTCGTCGCCTGGGGTGCGGCGATCACCGGGTTCGGGCTGAGCGGCAGCCTGTGGCTCGCCGTGGTGTTCCTGGCGGCGGCCGGCGTCGCGGACATGGTCTCGATGGTCTTCCGCGGGGCGATCCTGCTGTCCGCGGCCACCGACGAGATGCGCGGCCGGATGCAGGGGGTGTTCACCGTCGTCGTCGCGGGCGGCCCGCGCCTGGCCGACGTCCTGCACGGCACGGCCGGCTCGGCCTTCGGCCCCCGCACGGCGGTGGCGGGCGGGGGCCTGCTCGTCATCACCGTGATGCTGCTGCTGGCCGTGGCGATGCCCGCGCTGCGGCGCTACCGGATCTGAACCGTGTCCGGGCGAGCGAGCCTGACCCGGTGACGGGGTGTCCTCCTGCCTCGTCCGCCCGCGTCAGCGGCTGCGGCGCATCGAGTACTGCTCCATCAGCTTGTTGCGGGTGGTCTCCAGGCGGTGCGCCAGGATCTCGGCGACGATCCGCATCAGCGTCAGTCCGAGTGCCGGCTCCTCCTCGCACAGCCGCAGCACCGGCTGCGCGTGGAACTCGTAGGCGCGCACCGGGCTGAACGCCTCGGCGCCGAAGTCCCACTCGTACGGCGGGAAGAGCCAGGACCAGCCGAGCAGGTCGCCCGCGCCCAGGGAGGCGACGGTGACCCGCTGGATCGACGTCACCTGCTGGGTCAGTGAGACCGAGCCGGAGCGGATGACCCAGAAGCGGTCGGCCCGCCCGCCCGCCTCGAAGATGCGGGTGTCCTCCGGGAAGGAGACCTCATGGGCGAGCTCCATGAGACGTCCGCGCTGGGGCGGGGGCAGGGCGGTCAGCAGTTTCGTCGCTTTGGTCATGGCTCGGGGCTCCTCGCCGGCGATGGTTCCGGTGCATTCCCTACGCCCATTTCAGCCGCTGCCGGGCTCGCGGGCACCTCGGCGGACGGCGTGAGTGCGCGGCGCGAGCCGTTCTGGTGCGGGTCGCGGGCATGAAAAAGCCCTGGCTGGACGGGGGAAGCCAGCCAGGGCCGTAAGGGGTGGCGTACGGAGGACTGCGATGGTCGACCCCGTCGCCACGTATGGATGAACCGTAAACCATTCGGGCTGCGGACGGCCAACCGGAAACGGGTCACGTGACCCGTTTCACTTCACCACCCGCACGGTCTCCAGCTCCGGGTCACCCGGGTCGGGCAGGTACATCCCCGCGGCGAGCCCCGTGCGCAGATAGCGCAGCACCGGCTCGGTCAGCCGCTCGCCGGGCAGCACCGCCGGGATGCCGGGCGGGTACGGAGTGATCATCTCGGCCGCGATCCGCCCCGCGGCCTCGGCCACGGGCACGTCCTCGGCCGGTCCGAAGAAGGCATCGCGCGGCAGCGCCACCTGCTCCAGCCGCAGCTCGTCCGGCGACGGCACGTCGACTTCAGGGGACGGCCGCAGTTCGGGCGCGACGCGGGCCAGGTCCTTGAGCGCGGCCAGCAGCTCGCCGGTGGTCTCCCGGTCGTCCCCGTGGGTGATCTGCGCCCCGATCCGCCGGTGGTCGACCAGGTGCATCTCCACCTCGCGGTGCTCGCGCAGCCAGTCCGCCGCCCGGTAGCCGGTGACACCGAGACCGCTGACGTCGATGATCGTCGGCAGCGGGTCGAAGTCGTCGGCCATCCCCGCACCGCAGAAGTCGTCCCGGTCGTTGACGTGCAGCCCCTCGATCTCCTCGACGGCGGCCCGCACCTCCGAGGCGAGGTCCAGCGCGCAGCCCATGATCTCCCGCCCGCGCAGCGCCATCTGCCGCCGCCAGCCGTCCAGGCCCGCGTAGATCAGCACCGAGGGGCTGGTCGTGCCCAGCAGGTCCGAGCGGTTCTTCAGCAGCTGCGGCGGCACCAGATCGCCCCGCACATGGAAGACCGACCCCTGCTCAAGGCCGCTGCCCATCTTGTGGATGCTCGTCACGCAGATGTCGGCGCCCGCGTCCATCGCCCAGGACGGCAGGTCCGGGTGGAAGGGCAGATGGGCGCCCCACGCCTCGTCCACGATCAGCGGCACCCGCCGGGCATGGCACGCCTCGGCGATCCCGCGCAGATCCGCGCAGGCGCCGTACGGCGTCGGAGACGTCACCAGCGCGCCCTTGGCGTCCGGATGCGCGGCGAAGGCCCGCGCGAAGTCCTCGGCCGCGGGCGGATGCGCCAGATGCCGTTCGGCGTCCCAGCGGGGCTCCACCCACACCGGCTCGATGCCGGACAGGACGAGCCCCGACACCACCGACTTGTGCGCGTCCCGCCCGATCAGCAGCTTCTCGTGCGGGCCCGCCACCGACAGCATGGCCGCCTTCACGGACAGGGAGCTGCCGCAGGTGGTGAAGAAGGTGTGCTCGGCGTGCACCGCGTCGGCCATCAGCTCCTCGGCCCGCTCCAGCACCTGCCCGCGCGTCAGCCGGTCGTCCAGCCCGCCGGTGGCCAGGACGTCACCGAGGAACACCGCGTCGCCCAGCACCTCCCGTACGGCCGGGTCGGCGCCGCGGGCCTGCTTGTGGCCGGGCGGCGTGAACGACAGACGGCCCCGGCGACGGTAGTCGACCAGGGCTTGCAGAACCGGTGCTCGGGTGTGATCAGCAGCCATGGCCGCCGGGTTCCCCGCGCCGGCTCCCGGCAACCGGGCCGGCCGGGTGATCAGCTCTCGGCCGCGTGGGCGCCCGGCCTGAGGATCTCGTCCAGTACGCGCACCACCACCTCGTACGCGAGTGTGCGCACCTCGGCCTCGCGGGCCGATCCCCCGTCGCCTGCCGTGTTGCGCTCCCGCCAGGCGCGTGCCTCCTGCGCGGCGCAGGCCCGGGCGCGCTGGATGCGCCGCAACAGCTCGTCTGAGTCCACGACATCGGTCATGCCGTCCGACTACCCCGCCGTACGGGTCAAAGACCCGATCGACCGTGCGAATGACGGGAGTGTGCCCGAAAGGCCAGGTTTGCCGCGCCGCAGAGAGGTCAGCCGGACTACGAAGGCCCGCGCACCCCGAGAACAAGGGGGCTCGCCGGACGGCGCGCGAGGGCCCGTCGACGTCAGGTCGGCGCACGGCGTGACCACGCCGAGGGCACCGAGCGACCGCGCCCGCCGACCGCATCACCGAACCGCGCAGGGACCAGTGAGGGAGCGAGAGGATGAGCACGCAGCACGCCACCGATCCCCTGGGCGGGGACCGCACGTGCGAGGAGTGCGGTCCCTGCTGTCCGGCCGACGTCCGGGCGGCCGTACGCAGCGCCGTCGACCGGCGACGGCGGACCACGGGAGCCGACTGCGACGAGGAGGCGCTCTCCGACGCGCTGCTCGTCGCCTCGGAACTGGCCTCCAACGCCATCCTGCACGGGGGCGGAGTCACCGGCTTCACCGTGGACCTGGTGGCCGGGGGCGTACGCGTCTCCGTCTGCGACCGCAGCCGGCGGCTGCCGGTGGCGGCGGCCCCGACGGACGCCGAGGGACGGCGCAGGGTCGGTGGCCGGGGCTGGCCGATCGTGTGCCGCCTGTCCAGGGACGTGCACGTCACCGACCTGCCCGCCGGCGGCAAGCGCATCACCGCCGAGGTGCCCGTGTGACCACTCACCGCCCCTCGGCCGCCGGCCGTGTTTGCTGCCGGGGAGGAGGGGCACACGCAGTTTCGTGCTTCGGACCGGAGGCGCGTCAGCGGGAGCGGTACGGCTGCCCAGGTGTCTGACGGTGAACCGGACGGCACCCAGCACGCTCCCGCGGTAAGTCCCCTGAAACCTTCCTGTTCAGGAGCGAATCCGCATCATGCTGAGCGACATGTCGACAAGCCGACCTGGCACGGACGTCCGACCTGCCACGTCCCCCGGGCGGTCCCACGACGACGCCCCCGACACCGCGGAGGCGTTCACCCGCCTCAACGCGCTTGAGGACGGGCCCGAACGCGAGGCCCTGCGCGACGAGCTCGTCACCGCCTGGCTGCCCATGGCCCACCGCATCGCCGGCCGGTTCCGCGACCGCGGCGAGTCCCTGGAGGACCTGCGGCAGGTGGCCGCGCTGGGCCTGGTGAAGGCCATCGACCGCTACGACCCGTCCCGCGGGGCCTTCGAGAGCTACGCCGTGCCGACCATCACCGGCGAGGTCAAGCGGCACTTCCGGGACCGCATGTGGGCGCTGCGGGTGCCCCGGCGGGTGCAGGAGCTGCGCAACAAGGTGCGCCTGGCCCGCCGCGACCTCACCCAGAGCCCGGGCTCCCCGGAACCCTCCGTCGCCGCCATCGCCGAGCACACCGGCCTGACCGAGGAAGAGGTCGCCGCCGGCCTGGAGGCCCTGGACAGCTTCAGCACGCTGTCCCTGGACGCCGAGGTGTCCGCCGACGACGACGGCTACAGCCTCGCCGACACGCTGGGTGCGCCGGACGGCTCCTACGACATCGTCATCGACCGCGAGTCCGCCAAGGAGGGCCTGCGGCATCTGCCCGAACGTGAACGCGCCATCCTCTACATGCGCTTCTTCGAAGACATGACGCAAAGCAGGATCGCCGACCGCCTCGGCATCTCCCAGATGCACGTCTCCCGCCTGATCAGCCGCAGCTGCGCCAGGGTCCGCGAGGAGGCCATGGGCCGCCGCCAGGGCCGCACCGCACGCGACTGAGCCGCACCACGACGCCGTACGCCTTCCGGGTTCCGCACGGGCACGCCCCGCGGGAGCCGGGAGGCGTACGGCGTTTCGGCGCGCGCGCAGGGAAGGCGGGCCTTCTTTCGCGCGTGGGGCCGCACGGCGGCGTTTCTCCCGGAAGTCGGGGCATCCGCACGTCGGGAGGCGAGCATGAACACGTATGCCATGGGGCGAGAGGGCCGTGCCGAGGCCGAACGGCTGGCACGGGGGACGGTGACCGAGAGCGCGGCCCGCGCGGGACTGGCCGCGCGCGGGGTCGTGTATCTGCTCGTCGGGGCGCTGGCGCTGCAGATCTCCTTCGGGCACGGCGGCCGCCGCCAGGCCGACCGCGGCGGCGCCCTCGCCGAGCTGTCCCGGCAGCCGCTCGGTTCCGTGCTGCTGTGGGCGCTGGGCATCGGCCTCGGCGGGATGGCGGTGTGGCGGCTGTCGGAGGCGGTCTTCGGCTCAGCCGGGGCGCAGGGCCGTACCGCGAAGAAGCGGCTGCTCGCGGTGGCCCGCTGCGTGTTCTACTGCTGCGTCGCCTTCTCGGTGCTGTCCTTCGCGGCCGGCTCGGGCGGCGGCGGATCGAGCGACCGGCAGTCCCACGACGTCACCGCGCGGGTGCTCGACCTGCCCGCCGGGCAGTGGCTGGTCGGCGCGGCGGGGGCGGGCATCGTCGTCACCGGGGTGTGGATCGGCGCGGCGGCCGCGCGGCGCACCTACCGGGACGAGCTGCGGCGCGGG
>NZ_PQSS01000088.1 GCF_002920535.1 Streptomyces sp. Ru71
GTGCGGCCGTCGGGTCCGGCCCGCGTGGGACGGGCGGGTCGGCGTTCGCGCGGTCACCCTCCGGCCCGGCCCGCGGCCCCTATGTCACCGGCGTCGGCGCCGGCGCCGGTGTCGGCCGGCCGCGGCGGCGGCGAGCTAGCGCCAGGCCTCGTCCGCCGCCCGCAGGGCCGGCTGGATGTCCGTCGGCAGGCCCTTCTCCGTCAGGGCCGTGCCCAGGGCCGTCAGGGACGCGCGTACCGTGCCCGGGGTCGCGTCCGGGCCGTAGTGGTTGACGCGGATCATCTCCTTGGCCAGCGCGCCCCCGCCCGCGGCCAGCGGCAGCGCCGGGTCGCTCGCCAGGGCGTGGGCGACCAGCTCGGCGGCGTCCACCCCGGCCGGGGCCCGCAGGGTCGTGGCGACCGGTGCCGCCTCCGCCGCCTCGTACACGTACGGCTCAAGGCCCGCGCCCAGCGCCACCGCACCCGCGCGCGTGGCCGCCGCCGCACGGGCGTGCCGGGCCATCACGGCGTCCAGGCCGTCCGCCTCGATACGGTCCAGGCACGCCTCCAGCGCCAGCATCTCCAGCTGCGCCGGCGCGTGCGGCAGCGCCTTGCGGCCGCCGTCGATCCAGCGCTCCTTCCAGTCCAGCAGGGAGAGGTAGGACCGGCGCGGCGCCCCCGGGTTGGCCGCCATCCGCGCCCACGCCCGCTCGCTCACCGACACCGCCGACACCCCGGCGGGACCGCCCATCGCCTTCTGCGCGCCGATCACGCACAGGTCGACACCCCACGCGTCCACGAGCACCGGCTCCGCGCCGACCGAGGCCACCGCGTCCAGGTAGAACAGCGCGCCGTGCTCCCGCACCACCGGGCCGATCTCGGCCACCGGGTTGGTGTTGCCGGTCGCCGCCTCCGCGTGCACCAGCGACACGAAGTCGATCTCCGGGTGCTCGGCGAGGGCCTGCCGGATCTGCTCGGCGCTCACCGCCGTGTGGAACGGCACCGCCAGGTCGATCACCTTCGCCCCGCAGTCCCGCAGCCAGTTGCCGAAGGTCTGCCCGTACGGACCCGTGATCACGTTCAGCGCGGTGGTGCCCGGCCCGGCGGCCGCCCGGATCGCCCCCTCCAGCGGCAGCAGCGCCTCACCCTGCATGATCAGCACGTTCTGCTCGGTGGAGAGCAGCCGGGCCACCCGGTCCTCGATGGAGGCGAAGCGGGCGGCGCTCAGCGGGGCGAGGTCCAGGAAGGGGTGGGTCACGGCGGTGCTCTCTTCACTTCACGGGTACGACTGGCGGGGTAGGGCCATGTCGAGGGTAACCGTCACCCCCAGAGCGCCTTCCTTCGCGGCGCCTTGGGCGGGTTGGTCCCCCTTGCCCGGGGCGTCTTTCTAAGGTGAGACCGCCCTGTAACCATCGGTTTGATTTGAGAGGCCCAAACCTCTCCTTATAATCGGAACTCTCAGTTCCAACACAGGAGGCTCCCCCGTGAACACGCTCCTCGGGCGCCGGACCCGCGTTCTGGCCGCCACCACCGCGACGGCCGGGCTGATGCTCGTGGCCGCGTGCACCTCCACCAACGACGGCGGCAGCGGCTCCAAGACCGCCGCCGGCGGGGTCGAGGTCGTGAAGGCGGGGCAGCTCACCACGTGCACCCACCTTCCCTACCCGCCGTTCCAGTCGGAGATCGACGGCAAGGTGCAGGGCTTCGACGTCTCGCTGATCGACCTGGTCGCCAAGGACCTCGGCGTGAAGCAGCAGATCCTCGACACCCCGTTCGAGAACTTCAAGACCGGCGCCTTCCTCAACGCCGGCAAGTGCGACCTGGCCGCGGCCGGCATGACCATCACCGAGGAGCGCAAGAAGAACGTCGACTTCTCCGACCCGTACTTCGACGCCACCCAGGCCGTCCTGGTCGACAAGAGCAGCGGCGTGAACTCGCTGGCCGACGTCAAGGCCAAGAACGTCAAGCTCGGCGCCCAGGCGCAGACCACCGGCGAGGACTACGCCAAGAGCAAGGGCTTCGACCCGGTCTCCTTCGAGTCCTCCGACGCCGTCCTCAACGGCCTGCGCACCGGCCAGGTCAAGGCCGTCATCATCGACTACCCGGTCGTCCAGGGCTGGCTGAAGGACAAGGCCAACGCCGACAAGTTCAAGGTCGTCGACAACCTCAACACCGGCGAGCAGTACGGCTTCACGGTGAAGAAGGGCAACACCAAGCTGCGCGAGGCCATCAACAAGGCGATCGCCAAGGCCAAGGCCGACGGCACGTACAAGAAGCTGTACGAGCAGTGGATCGGCCCCTACGACGCCTCCGCCGCCTCGCCCGCCGCCTCATGACCGCGACGGACACCGAAGTCCAGCCGCGCAAGAAGGGCCTGACCCGGCGTCAGAAGCGCAGTGTGTCCCGTGGCGTGCAGTACGCCGTCTTCGTCGCCGCCGTGATCGCGCTCGCGGTCACGGCGGACTGGGGGCGGCTGCAGAACCAGTTCGCGCAGAAGGACATCGCGCGGCAGATGTTCCCGGACGTCATCACGCTCGCGCTGAAGAACACCGTGCTGTACACGGTGTCCGGCTTCGTCGTCGGACTCGCGCTCGGCATGGTGATCGCGCTGATGCGGCTGTCGTCCGTCGGCCCCTACCGCTGGCTGGCCGGCATCTACATCGAGATCTTCCGCGGCCTGCCCGCCCTGCTGATCTTCATCTTCATCGGCGTGGCTGTGCCGCTCGCCTTCCCCGGCACCGAGATCGTCGGCGGCACCTACGGCAAGGTCGCCATCGCGCTCGGCCTGGTCGCCGCCGCCTACATGGCGGAGACGATCCGCGCCGGCATCCAGGCCGTGCCCAAGGGCCAGATGGAGGCCGCCCGCTCGCTGGGCTTCTCGCCCGCCCGGGCCATGATCTCCGTGATCATCCCGCAGGCGTTCCGGATCATCCTGCCGCCGCTGACCAACGAGCTCGTCCTGCTGTTCAAGGACTCCTCCCTCGTCCTCTTCCTCGGTGTCACCCTGGAGGAGCGCGACCTGTCCAAGTACGGCCGCGACCTCGCCAGCACCACCGCCAACTCCACCCCGATCCTGGTGGCCGGCCTGTGCTACTTGCTGATCACGATCCCGCTGGGCTTCGTCGTGCGCCGCATGGAGGCCAAGGCCCAGGAGGCCGTCAAGTGAGCCGACCCGAGATCGAGATCAGGGACCTGCACAAGTCCTTCGGGGACAACGAGGTGCTGCGCGGTATCGACCTGGAGATCGGCCAGGGCGAGGTCGTCTGCGTCATCGGCCCCTCCGGCTCCGGCAAGTCCACGCTGCTGCGCTGCGTGAACCTGCTGGAGGAACCGAGCAAGGGCCAGGTCTTCGTCGGCGGCGCCGAGGTCACCGACCCGGACGTCGACATCGACGCCGTACGCCGCCGTATCGGCATGGTGTTCCAGCAGTTCAACCTCTTCCCGCACCTGACGGTGACCGAGAACCTCACCCTGCCGCAGCGCAGGGTGCTGCGGCGGGACAAGGCGAGCGCCGCGAAGGTGGCCGCGGAGAACCTGGAGCGCGTCGGCCTGTCGGAGAAGGCCGACGCCTACCCGTCCTCCCTCTCCGGCGGCCAGCAGCAGCGCGTCGCCATCGCGCGGGCGCTGGCGATGGGTCCCGAGGTGATGCTGTTCGACGAGCCGACCTCCGCGCTCGACCCGGAGCTGGTCGGCGACGTCCTCGCGGTCATGCGGATGCTCGCCCGGGACGGCATGACGATGATGGTCGTCACCCATGAGATGACCTTCGCCCGCGAGGTGGCCGACCGGGTCGTCTTCATGGACGGCGGCGTGATCGTCGAGGACGGCAGCCCCGAGCAGGTCATCACCCAGCCGCGCCACGAGCGCACCCGCCACTTCCTCTCCCGCCTCCTCGACCCGGCGATGGCCGAGGTGGAGGAGGAGACCTCCGACCAGGTGGGCAAGAGCGAGTAGCTGCTGATTACAGTGCCGTGCATGAGCGATGGCGCGGTGCTGCATGTGAAGGGCCGGATCCTCGTCGGACCCGACGACGTCCGGGACGAACTGTGGGTGGTCGGCGGGCGGATCTCCTACGACCGCCCGGCCGGCGCCCGTGACGTGCGCACGGTCGAGGGCTGGGCGCTGCCCGGCCTGGTCGACGCGCACTGCCACGTCGGCCTGGACGCGCACGGCCCGGTGGAGCCGGAGACGGCCGAGAAGCAGGCCCTCACCGACCGCGACGCAGGCGCCCTGCTGCTGCGCGACGCCGGTTCGCCGTCCGATACCCGCTGGATCGACGACCGGGACGACCTGCCGAAGATCATCCGTGCGGGCCGGCACATCGCCCGCACCCGCCGCTACATCCGCAACTACGCCTGGGAGATCGAACCCGACGACCTCGTCGCCTACGTCGCGCAGGAGGCCCGGCGCGGCGACGGCTGGGTCAAGCTCGTCGGCGACTGGATCGACCGCGACCTCGGCGACCTGTCCGCCTGCTGGCCCCGCGAGGCCGTGCAGGCGGCCATCGCCGAGGCCCACCGCCTGGGCGCCCGTGTCACCGCCCACTGCTTCGCCGAGGACTCGCTGCGTGACCTGGTGGAAGCCGGGATCGACTGCGTCGAGCACGCGACCGGCCTGACCGAGGAGACCATCCCGCTGTTCGCCGAGCGCGGCGTGGCCATCGTCCCGACACTGGTCAACATCGCCACCTTCCCGCAGCTGGCGGCCGGCGGCGAGAGCAGGTTCCCGCGCTGGTCGGACCATATGCGCCGGCTGCACGAGCGCCGTTACGACACCGTGCGCGCGGCCTACGACGCCGGCATCCCGGTGTACGTCGGCACCGACGCCGGCGGCTCCCTCCCGCACGGCCTGGTCGGCGCGGAGGTGGCCGAGCTGGTGACGGCCGGCATCCCGCCGATCGAGGCGCTCTCCGCGACGACCTGGGGCGCCCGCGCCTGGCTGGGCCGCCCCGGTCTGGAGGAGGGCGCACCGGCCGACCTGGTGGTGTACGACAGCGACCCGCGCGCGGACGTGCGCGTGCTGGTCTCCCCGCGCCGGGTCGTGGTGAACGGGACGGTGGTGAGCTGAGCGTTCTGCTGGGACGCGGGATTCGAAGGCGTGCACGACGAACACCCTTTGGAGTGAAGTGCCCACTCTCCGCTGACCGTTGGGCGTTCGAGCCGTAATCCTTGCGGGGTCCCGAAGCGTTCCTTCTCTGGGGGTCCCACCCTTGAACGGCAACACCTTCCGCATGCCCGCACGCCGCCGACGCCTGACCGCCGTCGCGGCCGCCACGACCCTGGCCGCGGCTCCCGTGGTCCTCGCGGGCGCCGGACCGGCCCACGCCACCGGCGACCAGGGCCGGGCGAGCGCCGTCGTCCTGCGCACCGGCCTCGACGTGTCCCTGCTCGACAAGACCGTGAACGTCCCGCTCGCGGTCTCCCTCAACGAGGTCGAGGCGCCCCGCAGCGCGCAGAAGACCGCGCTGTCCATCCGGCTGGACGGAGTGAACGGCGGCAACCCGTTCAGCGTGCTGAGCGCCGACGTGGCCACCGCGAAGGCGACGGTCACGGGCGGGAAGGCGGAGGGGACGACCCGGCTCGCCCACGCCCGCCTGCACGTGCCCGGCCTGCCGCTGCTGTCGCTGATCGAGGTCGAGGACGTCACGTCGAAGGCGACCTGCGAGGCCGGGAAGGCCCCGGTTGCCACGTCGAACGTGCTGGGCGCGGTGACGGTCCTCGGCAAGCGCGTCACGCTCACGGCGGGCGGCACGAGCGAGGTGAAGGTGCCGGGCGTGGGCGAGGTCCGCCTGGACCTGTCCCAGAGGGAGACGACCTCCCGCACGGCGGCGGCGACGGCCCTGGAACTCAAGGTGTCCGTCAACCCGCTGAAGCTCAACGTGGCGGAGGTGAACGGCACGGTGACCCTGGCGAAGGCGACCTGCCAGGCCCCCAGCCCGGCCGCGCCCGCGCCGAAACCGGCCGCCGCCGACCCGGCCCCGGACGTCCAGCCGCAGGGCGCACCGGCCCAGGCCGACCTCGCCGAGACCGGCGGCAACTCCCTGACCCCGTACATCGCGGGCGGCTCCGTGATCCTGCTGGCGGCGGGCGCGGGAGCGGTGGCGCTGGCCCGCCGCCGGGGCTGATCCCTACGGCGTCAGCGCCGACGCCAGTGCCTGGAGGAAGCCGTCCGTCGTCGCCCGGTCCCGCACGGCCAGGCGGAGCCAGTCCTCCCCGAGCCCCGGGAAGGTGTCCCCGCGCCGGACGGCGTACCCCAGGGCCCGCAGGCGCCGGCGTACGACGGCGGCACCCGGCAGCCGGATGGCCACGAACGGTCCCTCGGCCGGGGTCACCACGCGCACGCCCAGACGCTGCAACCCGTCGATGAGGTGGGCGCGGTCCGCCGCGATCGACTCCGCCGCCCGGGACGCCTCCGCCAGCGCCGCCGGCCGCACGCACGCCTCGGCCGCGGCCAGCGCCGGGGTGGACACCGGCCACAGCGGCTGGGCCCGTTCCAGTTCGGCGATCGTCTCGGGGGCGGCGAGGACGTAGCCGATGCGCAGTCCGGCCAGGCCCCAGGTCTTGGTCAGGCTGCGCAGCACCACCAGGCCCGGCACGTCCGTCCGCCCCGCCAGCGATTCCCGCTCACCCGGCACCGCGTCCATGAACGCCTCGTCGACCACCAGCGTCCGCCCCGGGCGGGCCAGCGAGACGATCCGCGCGGCCGGGTGCAGCACCGACGTGGGGTTCGTCGGATTGCCGACCACCACCAGGTCCGCGTCCTCGGGCACCGCCTCCGGATCGAGCCGGAAGCCGTCCGACTCCCGCAGCAGCACCCGGTCCACGGTGTGCCCCGCGTCCCGCAGCGCCGCCTCCGGCTCCGTGAACTGCGGGTGCACCACGACCGGTTGCCGCACCTTCAGCGCCCGCGCCAGCAGCACGAACGCCTCCGCCGCCCCGGCCGTCAGCAGCACCCGCTCGACCGGCAGCCCGTGCCGCGCCGCCACCGCCGCCCGCGCGGCCCGCCCGTCCGGGTAGGCGGCGAGGCCGGCCAGCGAGTCCGCGATCCGCTCCCGCAGCCAGGCCGGCGGCGTGTCCGCGCGGACGTTCACCGCGAGGTCGACCAGCTCGGACCCGTCGTCGCGCACCTCGGCGTCGCCGTGGTGCCGCAGATCGTGCCCGTCAGTGCGCATGGGAGTGCGTGTGCCCGTGGCCGTGGCCAGGCCCGTGGTGGTGATGGCCGTCGTCGTCCGGGTGGAAGTGCGGCTGCTGCGGCAGTCCCACCTTGTCCTCGAACCCCGGCAGCGCGATCCGGTACACGCACGAGTCGCAGTTCATCCGCAGGTCGCCCTTGACGGCCTCCTCGTAGCGCTCCATCACCAGGTCCAGCAGCTCCGGCTCGGGCCCGATGACGTCCGCCGACCGCACGTCCAGCTCGGGGTGCGCGGCGGCCCACTCCTCGGTCTGCTGCCGCACCCGGTCCGGCAGGATGCCGGTGAACAGGAAGTACGGCAGCACCACGATCCGCCGCGCCCCGAGCTTGGCGCACCGCTCAAGACCGCTCGGCACGTCCGGCGCCGCCAGCGACACGAACGCGGTCTCCACGGCGGCGTATCCGCGTCCCTCCCACAGCAGCCGGGCCGCCTTGAACACCTCGGCGTTGGCGTCGGGGTCGGTGGAGCCGCGCCCGACCAGCAGCACGGTCACCTCGGAGCGGTCCACGCCGTCCAGCACCTGCTCCAGGCGCCGCTCCAGCACGTTCAGCAGCGACGGGTGCGGGCCCAGCGGACGGCCGTAGGTGTACGTGATGCCCGGGTGCCGCTCCTTCTCGCGGGCCAGCGCCGCCGGGATGTCGCCCTTGGCGTGCCCGGCGGACACCAGCATCAGCGGGACCGCGGCGAAGCGGCGCACCCCGCGCTCCACCAGCTCGGTCACGGCCTCGCCGAGCGGCGGCGGGGACAGCTCGATGAAGCCGCCCGCGACGGGCAGTTCGGGGTGGCGGCGGCCCAGCTCGCGGACGAAGTCGCGGAACGCCTCGGCTCCGGCGTCGTCCCGGGTGCCGTGGCCGGCGATGAGCAGGGCGGGCGGGGTGGTCACGCGTTCTCCTCGGTGGAAAGGGGGTGGTACAGCAGGGCGTTGAGCGCGGCGGAGGCGACCGCCGACCCGCCCTTCTCGGACACGTTGCTCACGGCGGGCAGCCCGCTCTCGCGCAGCGCGGCCTTGGACTCGACGGCCCCGACGAAACCGACGGGCAGACCGATGACGAGCGCCGGGGCGGCGTCCAGCGTCAGCAGCTCCTCCAGCGCGGTCGGCGCGTTGCCGATCACCCACAGGGCGCCGGGCCCGACCTGCTCGTAGGCGAGCCGGATGCCGTGCGCCGAACGGGTCAGTCCGGGGCCGGCCACGGCGTCCTTGAGCCGGCACACGGTCTCCCGGCGGGTGATGCCGGCCCCGACCATCTCGACGTCGACGACGACCGGCGCACCGGCGTGCAGCGCGGCGTGCGCCTTCACCAGGTCGTCCTCGTCCATGACGAGATCGCTCGCGTACTCCAGGTCGGCGGCGGAGTGGATGACCCGCTCCACCACGGCCCGGGTCAGCGGCGGGAAGTGCGAGGTGTCCAGCCGGGCCCGCAGCCGCCGGTAGGACTCCTGCTCGATGGGGTGGACGACGCGGTTCACCGGGCCTCCTCCTGGGTGGTCTGCCAGCGGTAGCCGCGCGGGGTCACCATGCGGCCCGCGATGTTCCGGGTCGCGGTGTTGCCCACGGTCACGACCGTCATCATGTCGACCGTCGCCGGGTCGAGATCGCCGAGCGTCGTCACCCGGGCCGCCTCGTCCGACCGCGAGGCGTTGCGTACGACGCCGACGGGCGTGGCCGGCTCGCGGTGCTCGGCGAGGATCGCCAGCGCCTTGGGCAGCTGCCAGTCGCGGCCCCGGGAGCGCGGGTTGTAGAAGGTGACCACCAGGTCCGCCTCGGCCGCCGCCCGCACCCGCCGCTCGATGACCTCCCACGGCGTGTGCAGGTCGGACAGCGAGATCGACACATGGTCGTGGCCCAGCGGCGCACCCAGGATCGCCCCGGCCGCGAGCGCGGCGGTCACGCCGGGCACACCGATCACGTCGATGTCGTCGGAGGCCTCCGCGAGCGCGGGCGAGGCCATCGCGTACACCCCGGCGTCACCGCTGCCGATCAGCGCGACCGCCTGCCCGCGCCGGGCCTCGGCGACCGCCGTGCGGGCCCGCTCCTCCTCGGCGCCCAGCCCCGACTCCAGGACCCGGGTGCCGGGGCGCAGCAGATCGCGGATCTGGTCGACGTACTGGTCGAGACCCACCAGGACGGAGGCGCGGCGCAGTTCGGCCTTGGCGCGCGGCGTGAGCAAGTCCCGGGCGCCCGGCCCGAGGCCGACCACCGCGAGCCGCCCGCGCCCCGGACGCCGTACGACGGCACAGGTCGCCATGGCGGGGGAGCCGTCCGCACGCTCGGACTTCCGCTTGGGGACGAGGAGTTCACCGCCCCGGGCGAGCGCGGCGGCCTCGGCCACGGACGGGGTGCCGACGGCCGTGAGCGGCGCGTCGGACGGGTTCGGCACCTCCACCGCGGCCAGCTCCTCGGCCGGGTACGTCACCAGCGGCACGCCGAGCCGTTCGGCGGCCTCGACGATGCCGGGCTCGCCGGCCTTGGCGTCCACCGTGGCCAGCTCGGCGAGCGACCGCACCGACAGTCCCGCCTCCGCCAGCGCGGTCTCGACCAGCGCCAGCACCTCGTCCACCGGGGCACCCTTGGACGCACCCACGCCGGCCACCAGCGTCGGCGGCCGCAGCAGCACCTCGCGCTCCCCGGCGGTGATCGCCCGGTCGGTGACGCGGATCGTGTACGCGCCGCCCGCCTCGGCGACCGGCAGCGGCGGCAGCGGCCACGCCACCTCCGCCTCCAGTCCGACCGGTTCCCCGTCCAGCAGCGCCCGCGACACGGCCGCGACGGCGCCCTCGACGGGCAGGCCCAGGGTGTCCAGGCCGGCCAGCCCGACGGCGTCCGTCGCCGTCGTCACCACCGGCACCGCGCCCAGCACCTCGGCGACCTCGGCGGCGAGTTCGTTGGCCCCGCCGCCGTGCCCGCCGAGCACCGGCACCGCGAACCGCCCGCCCTCGTCGACGCACACCACGCCCGGGTCGGTCGTCTTGTCGCCCAGCAGCGGCGCGACCAGCCGGACGGTCGCGCCGGTCGCCAGGAAGCACACCAGCTGCTCGCACTCCGCGAACGCGCGCCGCACGGCGTCCGCGACACCGCCGTCGTACACGCGGGTGCGCTCCGGCCACGCCGCGGCCAGCCGGTCCCGCGCCGCCGCCCCCGCCGCGGTGGCGGAAATGAGGCCGATCACTGGGTATCTCCTTCGTCAGCAGAAGCCGGGGGCCGCACGCCCCACAGCAGGAAAACGGGGTTGGCCGCCGCGAGCCGGGTCACGTCCCCCGGCAGCGGCGCCAGCCGCGACGACTGCAGCAGCACGCCGTCGACGTCGAACCCGGCGTCCGCCAGCGCGGCCCGCGCCGCCGGCACCCGGTCCAGGGCGGCCAGGGCGACCACCACGGTCCGCCGGGCACGCCGCGCGCACGCCGTGACGACGGCGGGCAGCTCCCGCCCGCCGCCCCCGACGAACACCGCGTCGGGCGCGTCCAGATCGGACAGCGCGGCCGGCGCCGCCCCGTGCACCACGTGCACATCGACGCCGTGCGCGGCCGCGTTGGCGCGGATCCGCTCGACACCGTCCGGGGCCTTCTCCACCGCGGTGACGGCGGCCCCGAGCCGCGCGCACTCCACGGCCACCGAACCGGAACCGGCGCCGACGTCCCACACCAGGTCGCCGGGGCGCGGCCCCAGCCGGGCCAGCGCCAGCGCCCGCACCTCGAACTTGGTGATCATCGAGTCGCGGTGCGCGAAGTCCTCCTCCGGAAGCGCCCAGCCCGCAGGCCCGGCACCCCGCCCGGCCAGCGTCCGTACGGCGCCCGGCGCCCGCCGCTCGTCCAGGCTGACGACGACGCTGACCGCCGTACCCCAGTCGCGGCCCGCGGCCTCGGCGGGCGTCACCCGCTCCAGCCGCTCGTCCGCCGAGCCCAGCGCGGTCGCCACGACGAGGGTGCGGTCGTACGACCGCAGCGCGGCACCGAGCTCGGCGGGGCCCGCGCCGGGACCGGTCAGCACCGCCACCTTCGGGTGCGCCCGGCAGACGTTGACGGCCGTACGCGGGTCACGTCCGTGCGCGCTGACCACCACGGCGTCCTCCCAGGTGAGCCCGAGCCGCGCGAACGCCGTCGCCACGGACGACACCCCGGGCCGCACGTCCAGCCGGTCCGCGCCGAACCGCTCCGCCAGCACCCGCACGATCCCGAAGAACCCCGGGTCACCGGAGGCCAGCACGACCACCGGCCGCTCCTTGCGGACGTACTCCTCGATCGTGTCCAGCGCCGGGGCCAGCGGTCCGAGCACGACCTGCTCGGCCGTCTCCGGCACCGCGGCCGCGTCCAGATGCCGCCGCCCGCCGACGACCAGCTCCGCGCCCGCGAGGACATGCGCGCCGACCGGCTCGCCCGTCCCCGCGCCCACGACCGTGATCACGTGCTCGCACCCCGTTCGCGCAGCGCCCTGCGGGCCTCCGGGTCGGCCTTGCGGTAGCCGTGGAAGTGGCCCGGGTGGTACAGGTGCGAGCGGGTGCCGTGCGCGTCGAGCGCCGGGCCGACCAGGAAGAGCGTGTGCTTCCAGAGCTTGTGCTCCTTGACGGTCTCCTCCAGCGTGCCGATCGTGCACTTCACGACCAGCTCCTCCGGCCAGGTCGCCTGGTAGGCGACGACGACCGGGGTGTCCGTCGGGTAACCGCCCTCCAGCAGCTCCCGCACCAGCTGCCCGCTGCGCGCCGCCGACAGGAACACCGCCATCGTGGTGCCGTGCTTGGCGAACTCGCGGACCTCCTCACCCGGCGGCATCGGCGTCTTGCCGCCGCCCAGCCGGGTCAGCACCACCGACTGCGCCACCTCCGGGATCGTCAGCTCCCGCTGCGCCAGCGCCGCCACCGCCGAGAACGACGACACGCCCGGCACGATCTCGGTGGCGATGCCGATCTCCTGGCAGCGGTCCAGCTGCTCCTGCGTGCCGCCCCACAGGGCCGGGTCGCCGGAGTGGATCCGCGCCACCTTCAGTCCCTCGTCGAACGCACGTCGGTACACGGCGACCACGTCCTCCAGCGACATCGTCGCCGAGTCCAGGATCTCCGCGTCCTCGCGGGCGTGTTCGAGGACCTCCGCCTGGACCAGGCTCGCCGCCCAGATCACGACGTCGGCCTCGGCGATGGCGCGCGCGGCACGGAACGTCAGCAGATCGGCGGCGCCGGGGCCGGCACCGACGAAGGTCACCTTGCCGGTGGGGGCATCGGCCATGGGAATCGGTCCTCTCCTACAGGTCGGTAAGTCGGTGCGTCAGGGGCTGTCGGACGTGCGCGCACGCCGGTGCATCGGATAGCAAGGGCCTATGGCGGTCTTCGTGGCGTTCGGCGCGTTCCTGATGACGCTGGCCGGCGGTTGGACGGCACAGCGTGTGACCGACCGCCGCCACCTGGTGCTGGGCCTGGCGGGCGGGCTGATGCTCGGTGTGGTCGGCCTGGACCTGCTGCCGGAGGCCCTGAGGGCGGCCGGCACCGAAATCCACGGCGTCCCGGCGGCGCTGCTGCTGTTCGTGGCCGGCTTCCTGCTGGCCCACCTCGTCGAACGCACCCTGGCCGCCCGCCGCGCCTCCCACGGAGGGGACGAGCACAACCACCGCGCGCCCGAGGTGGGCCTGACGGCCGCCGCCGCGATGGTCGGCCACAGCCTGATGGACGGCGTGGCGATCGGCGCGTCCTTCCAGGTCGGCGGCGGCATGGGCACGGCCGTCGCGCTCGCCGTCATCGCCCACGACTTCGCGGACGGCTTCAACACCTTCACGCTGACCAGCCTGTACGGCAACGCCCGCCGCAAGGCCTACGCGATGCTGTTCGCGGACGCCGTCGCCCCCGTCGCCGGAGCGGCCGCCTCGGCGTTCCTGACCGTCCCGGAGGGCGTCCTCGGCGGCTATCTCGGCCTGTTCGGCGGTGTGCTGCTCTACCTCGCCGCCGCCGAGATCCTGCCCGAGGCCCACCACGAGCACCCGGCCCGCTCCACGGTGCTGTGCACGGTGGCGGGGGCCGCGTTCATCTGGCTGGTCGTGGGCTTCAGCGGATGACGGCGTGCGTCTCACAGCTTGCCGCCCCGGCCGCCGTCCCGCCGCGCGGGCGCGATCAGCGTCGACAGATACGGCAGCGCCGCCCCGTCCAGGTCGGCGGCCGGCCGGATCGACTCCTCCGGCAGGCCCAGCGCCGAACCCCACACCGCGTCACCGAGCCGCCCGGTCTCCCGCAGCGCCTCGGCCACCTCGGCCGCCTGCCGCCCGAACTTGTACGCCACGACCGTGCCGGGCCCGTTCAGGGCGTCCTTGAGCACCGCCGAACCGGCGGTCACCGGCACCAGCGTCAGCGGCTCGGTGCCCTCGGTCAGCACCGCGCCCGAGCGGGCCGCCAGGTCCTGCATCGCGGTGATGCCGGGCACCGTCTCCACGACCGTGCCGGGCACCAGGGCGGCGATCGTCTGCGCGAGGTAGGTGAAGGTCGAGTAGACGTTGGGGTCGCCGATCGTCGCGAAGGCCACCGTGCCGTGCTCCCGCAGCAGCGCGGCGACCCGCTCCCCGGCCGCGTCCCAGGCCGCCTCCCGGCGGGCCCGGTCGGTGCGCTCGTTCAGCGCGAACACGACCCGGACGACCTTCTCCTGCTCCACGTAGTGCAGCACGGTCGCCTCGGCCCGCCCGCGCTCCCCGGTGTCCATCACCGGGACGACGACGACATCGGCGCCGCGCAGCGCGTTCACGCCCTTGACGGTCACCAGCTCCGGATCGCCCGGACCGACTCCGACCCCGATCAGCCTGCTGCTCATGACGTCCGGCACCTCTCCACGAACCGACGGGCGACACCGGGCTCGGACGCCCAGTGGGTGTGCAGATAGCTCGCGTGCACACCGCCCTGTACGAAACCTTCGACCCGCCTCACGGGGGTGCGGACCCCCCAGGCGGGAGCCGCGCCGGCGCCGGGCTCGACGACCGTGCGGTGGAACTCGTGCCCCCGCATCCGCGTCCCGGCCGGCGCGAGGACACTGTCGCCGACGGCCACGGCGTCCCGGTAGCCGAGGGTGAGCCGCCCGGTCATCCGGGCGGTGGCGTCCAGCACCCCGCACATCGGCTGCCCGTCCAGCTCCCGGCACAGGTACAGCAGCCCGGCGCACTCGGCGGCGACGGGAGCGCCGCTCAGGGCGAGCTCGGCGACGGCCTTGCGCAACGGCTCGTTGCCGGCCAGCTCGGCGGCGTACACCTCGGGGAACCCGCCACCGATGACCAACCCGCGCGTACCGTCGGGCAGTCGCTCGTCCCGCAGCGGATCGAAGACGACGACCTCGGCCCCGGCGGCGGAGAGCAACTCGGCGTGCTCGGCGTAGGAGAAGGTGAACGCCTCCCCGCCGGCGACGGCGACCACCGGCCGCTCCTTCACGGCGGTGACGGGTGCCTCCCACGGCTCGTCCGTCAGCGCCCCGGCGCCCCGAGCCAACGCGAGCAGCGCCTCCAGATCGCACCCGTCGGCGACCTGTGCCCCCATCGCCGCCACGGCCTCCACCGCGGCCGAACGCCGCTCCGCGACCGGCACCAGCCCCAGATGCCGCGACGGCGTGTCGACCTGCGGCGCCCGCCGCAGCACGCCCAGCACCGGCACCCCGGCCGCATCCAGCGCCTCCCGCAGAAGCGACTCGTGCCGGTCGGAGCCCACCTTGTTCAGGATCACGCCCGCGACCCGCACCTCCGGGTCCCAGGACGCGAACCCGTGCACCAGCGCCGCCACCGACCGCGACTGCGACGAGGCGTCCACGACCAGCACCACCGGCGCCCGCAGCAGCTTCGCGACCTGCGCGGTGGACGCCAGCTCGCCCTCCCCGGCGGCACCGTCGTACAGCCCCATCACGCCCTCCACCACGGCCAGGTCGCAGCCCGACGCCCCGTGCAGGAACAGCGGAGCGACCAGCTCCGGCCCGCACAGGTACGCGTCGAGGTTGCGGCCCGGCCGCCCGGTGGCGAGCGCGTGGTAGCCGGGGTCGATGTAGTCCGGGCCCACCTTGTGCGGGGACACCGAAAGCCCCCGCGCGGCGAACGCGGCCATCAGCCCCGTGGCGACGGTGGTCTTGCCGCTGCCCGAGGAGGGCGCGGCAATGACCAGCCGGGGAACGGACATCACCACTCGATGCCCCTCTGGCCCTTCTGCCCGGTGTCCATCGGATGCTTGACCTTGGACATGTCGGTGACCAGGTCGGCGAAGTCCACCAGCTTCTCGGGCGCGTTCCGCCCGGTGATGACGACATGCTGCGTACCCGGCCGGTCCCGCAGCACGGAGATCACCTCGTCGGTGTCGACCCACCCCCAGTGCATGGGGTACGCGAACTCGTCCAGCACGTACAGCCGGTACGTCTCGGCGGCCAGGTCCCGCTTGACCTGCTCCCAGCCCTCGCGGGCCTTCTCCTCGTTGTCCATCTGGGCGTCGCGCTGGACCCAGGACCAGCCCTCGCCCATCTTGTGCCAGTCGACGGTGCCGCCCTCGCCGGAGGCGCCGAGCACGCGCAGCGCGTTCTCCTCGCCGACCTTCCACTTCGCCGACTTGACGAACTGGAACACCCCGATCGGCCAGCCCTGGTTCCAGGCGCGCAGCGCCAGCCCGAAGGCGGCCGTCGACTTGCCCTTGCCGATGCCGGTGTGCACGACGACCAGCGGCCGGTTCCGGCGCTGACGGGTCGTCAGGCCGTCGTCCGGGATGACACTCGGCTGTCCCTGCGGCATTACGCGGCCCTCCTGTTGCCCTGTACGTCCTTCACCAGTCCGGCGATCGAGTCCGCCCGCAGCTCGTCCAGCGTCACCGCCGTACCGCCCAGGTCGACGGCGAGCTGCCCGGCGAGCCCCAGCCGCACCGGCCCCGACTCGCAGTCCACGACCACCGAGGCGACCGAGTCGGCCGCGAACAGCCGCGCCGCCCGGGACGCCGTCGCCACCGGCTCCGGGCCGCCCGTCGCCCGCCCGTCCGTCACGACCACGACCAGCGCCCTGCGCGCCGGGTCCCGCAGCCGCTCCACCCGCAGCACCTCGTGCGCCCTGAGCAGCCCGGCCGCCAGCGGCGTACGCCCGCCCGTCGGCAGCGACTCCAGCCGCGCGGCGGCGGCGTCCACGGACGAGGTCGGCGGCAGCGCCACGTCGGCGCCGGAACCCCGGAAGGTCACCAGACCCACCTTGTCCCGCCGCTGGTAGGCGTCCAGCA
The DNA here is from genome assembly GCF_002920535.1 of Streptomyces sp. Ru71. Classification (GTDB taxonomy): domain Bacteria; phylum Actinomycetota; class Actinomycetes; order Streptomycetales; family Streptomycetaceae; genus Streptomyces. The sequence goes on from NZ_PQSS01000088.1 coordinate 16,359, forward strand.
GCAGCGACAGCACGGCGCCCTTGACGGCGCTCATCCGCTGCCGCGCCGCCATCGACCCGGAGGCGTCCACCACGAACAGCACGAGGTTGCCCTCACGCCCCTCCCGGGCCGCCTGCCGCAGATCGTCCCGGCGGATCACCAGACCCGGCCCCGACCGGCCGCGCGCCCGCTGGTGCGGGGCCGCCGCGTGCACGGTCGCCGCCAGGTGCAGCTTGGTCAGCGCCCCCTGCGGCCGGCGCGCGCCGGTGGTGCGCCCCTGCTCGGTGCGCGCCCGCGAACGCCGCCCGGCGGCGCCCTCGCCGATGCCGGGGACGCTCAGCACCTTGGTGCGAAAGGGCTCCGAGGCACGCGCGGCCGGCTGCTCCCGAGCGCCGGACGGCTGCGGCTGCCCGCCGTCGCCCTCCTCGGGCCGCGCCCCGGTGTCCCCGCCCTGCGGACCGGCGTCCGGTGCCGGCCGCCCACCGCCGCCGCCGGGACCGTCCGGGTCCGGGTCCGGGTCGTCGTCGGGGGACTCGCCGGAGAACTCCTCCAGCGTCTGGTCGAGCTTGTCCTCGTCGAGGCCGGGCGCGTCGAAGGGGTTGCGACGGCGCCGGTGCGGCAGCGCCAGCAGCGCCGCCTGCCGCACATCCTCGGCGAGCACGTCGGTCCGCCCGGCCCAGGCGGCCAGCGCGGTCGCGGTACGGGCCATCACGATGTCGGCGCGCATGCCGTCCACCTCGAACGCCGCGCAGGTCGCCGCGATCTGCCGCAGCGCCCCGTCGCCCAGGCGCACCTGCGGCAGCAGCGCCCGCGCCGCCGCGATCCGCTGCCGTACGGCGGCCTCCTCCTCCGCCCAGCGCGCCGCGAAGGCGGCCGGGTCGGCGTCGTAGGCCAGGCGCCGCTTGACGACCTCCACCCGCTGGTCGGGCTCGCGGGAGGCGGCGACCTCCACCGTCAGCCCGAACCGGTCGAGCAGCTGCGGCCGCAGCTCGCCCTCCTCCGGGTTCATGGTGCCCACCAGCAGGAAACGCGCGGCGTGCCGCACCGAGACACCCTCGCGCTCCACGTACGAGGCCCCCATCGCCGCCGCGTCCAGCAGCAGATCGACCAGGTGGTCGTGGAGCAGGTTGACCTCGTCGACGTAGAGGATGCCGCGATGGGCGTCGGCCAGCAGGCCCGGCTCGAACGCCTTCACGCCCTCCGCCAGCGCCCGCTCGATGTCCAGGGCGCCGACCAGCCGGTCCTCGGAGGCACCGACGGGCAGCTCGACCATGCGGGCGGGCCGCCGGGCGCCGGGCCCCGGCTCGTGCGGCCCGTCCGGGCACGCCGGGTCGGGGGAGGCCGGGTCACAGGAGAACCGGCACCCGGCGACGACGTCGACCTCGGGCAGCAGCGCCGACAGCGCGCGCACCGCCGTCGACTTCGCGGTGCCCTTCTCGCCGCGCACCAGCACCCCGCCGACCGCCGGGGACACGGCGTTCAGCAGCAGCGCCAGCCGCAGGTCGTCCTGGCCGACTACGGCCGTGAAAGGGAACGGGGTGGTCACTGGTCGCCCTCCAAGTCGCCTTCCAGCTCCAGGTAGGTGGCGCGCAGCCGCTCCAGCGTCTCCGCGTCCGGCTCCGCCCACAGGCCACGGTCCGCCGCCTCCAGCAGGCGCTCGGTGATGCCGCGCAGCGCCCACGGGTTGGACTTCTTCATGAAGTCCCGGTTCTCCGGGTCGAAGACGTACTCGGCGCTGAGCTTCTCGTACATCCAGTCGTCGACCACGCCGGCCGTGGCGTCGTAGCCGAACAGGTAGTCCACGGTCGCCGCCATCTCGAAGGCGCCCTTGTAGCCGTGCCGGCGCATGGCGGCCATCCAGCGCGGGTTGACCACGCGGGCGCGGAAGACGCGGTGGGTCTCCTCGCCGAGCGTGCGGGTCTTGACCTGGTCCGGCGTCGCCGAATCACCCACGTACGCCTCGGGGTTGGCACCGGTCAGATGGCGGACCATGGCGACCATGCCGCCGTGGTACTGGAAGTAGTCGTCGGCGTCGACCAGGTCGTGCTCGCGGGTGTCGACGTTCTTCGCGGCGACCGCGATCCGCTTGAACGCCGTCTCCATGTCCCCGCGCGCCGCGCGCCCGTCGAGCCCGCGCCCGTAGGCGTAGCCGCCCCACACCGCGTACACCTCGGCGAGGTCCGCGTCGGAGCGCCAGTTGCGGGCGTCGATCAGCGGCAGCAGACCGGCGCCGTACGCACCCGGCTTGGAGCCGAAGACGCGGGCCGTGGCCCGGCGCCGGTCGCCGTGCTCGGCGGTGTCCTCGTCGGCGTGCGCCTTGACGTAGTTGCTCTCGGCCGGCTCCTCCAGCTCGGCCACCGTGCGCACCGCGTCGTCGATCAGACCCACGACGTGCGGGAACGCGTCCCGGAAGAACCCGGAGATGCGCACCGTGACGTCGATGCGCGGCCGGCCCAGCTCCTCAAGGGAGACCACCTCGAAGCCGGTCACCCGGCGCGAGGCGTCGTCCCAGACGGGACGGCAGCCCAGCAGCGCCAGGATCTCGGCGATGTCGTCGCCCTGGGTGCGCATCGCGGACGTGCCCCAGACCGTGAGGCCCACGGACTTCGGGTACTCACCCGTGTCCTGCAGGTACCGCTGCACCAGGGAGTCGGCCAGCGACTGCCCGACCTCCCAGCTCAGCCGCGACGGGATCGCCTTGGGGTCGACCGAGTAGAAGTTCCGGCCGGTCGGCAGCACGTTGACCAGGCCACGAGTGGGGGAGCCGGACGGCCCCGCCGGGACGTAACCGCCGTCCAGCGCCTTGAGGATGTGACCGATCTCGTCCGTGGTGCGGGCGAGCCGCGGCACGACCTCCGTGCACGCGAACTCCAGCACGGCGACGGCGTCGGGCAGTTCGGTGCCGAGGACGTCCCCGACGAGCGCCCCGCTCTGCGAGACGTCCCAGCCGCGCTCCTCCATGCCCTCCGCGATCCGCCGGCACAGCTGCTCCAGCAGATCGATCGCGTCGGACGCGGTGCGCGCCGGACCCTCCACCAGGTCCGTCAGCTCCACCGGCACCTTCACCGGGGCGCCCGGCTCGGCCAGCAGCTCCTTCTCGACCAGCCCGAAGTGCGCGGCCAGCGCGGACCGCAGGCCCGGCAGCGCGTTGGCCTGGCCGCCCCACACCTGCGAGGCGCGCAGCACGGCCAGCACCAGGTTCACGCGCGGCTCGCCGACCGGGCCGCCGCCCAGGATGTGCAGACCGTCGCGGATCTGCACGTCCTTGATCTCGCACAGATAGCCGTCGATGTGCATGACGAACTCGTCGAACTCCTCGTCGTCCGGCTGCTCGTCCACATGCAGGTCGTGGTGCAGCTCGGCCGCCTTCACCAGCGTCCAGATCTGCGCCCGCACGGCCGGCGCCTTCGCCGGGTCGAGGTCGGAGACCAGCGCGTACTCGTCGAGCAGCTGCTCCAGCTTCGCCAGATCGCCGTAGGTGTCGGCGCGCGCCATGGGCGGTACGAGGTGGTCGACGACCGTGGCGTGCCCGCGCCGCTTGGCCTGGGTGCCCTCGCCGGGGTCGTTGACGATGAACGGGTAGATCAGCGGCAGGTCGCCGAGCACGGCGTCCGGCGCGCAGCCCTTGCCGAGGCCGAGGCCCTTGCCCGGCAGCCACTCCATCGTGCCGTGCTTGCCCATGTGCACGATGGCGTCGGCGCCGAAGCTGTTGTCCAGCCAGCGGTAGGCCGCCATGTAGTGGTGGGACGGCGGCATGTCGGGGTCGTGGTAGATCGCGATCGGGTTCTCCCCGAAGCCGCGCGGCGGCTGGATCATCACGACGACGTTCCCGAACTGCAGGGACGCCAGCACGATGTCGTCGCCGTCGACGTACAGGGAGCCCGGCGGCTCGCCCCACGCCTGAAGCATGGCGTCGCGCAGCTCCGGGTCCAGCTTGTCGAACCACGCCCGGTAGTCCGTCAGCGGAACCCGCGCGGGCGCGGCGGCCAGCTGCTCCTCGGTGAGCCACTCGACGTCGTGGCCGCCGGCCTCGATCAGCCGGTGGATCAGCTCGTCACCGCCGGAGGGGTACTCGCTCACGCCGTACCCGGCGTCCCGGAGCGCGTCCAGCACCCGCACCGCCGACGCGGGCGTGTCCAGGCCGACCGCGTTGCCGACCCGCGAGTGCTTGGTCGGGTAGGCGGTGAAGACGAGCGCGACCTTCTTCTCGGCGTTCGGCTTGTGCTTCAGCCGGGCGTGCCGCACCGCGATACCGGCCACGCGCGCGGCCCGCTCCGGGTCGGCGACGTACACCGGGACCTCGTCCGGGCCCTGCTCCTTGAAGGAGAACGGCACGGTGACGAGCCGGCCGTCGAACTCCGGGATCGCGACCTGCATCGCCGCGTCCATGGGGGACAGGGCCGCGTCCGACTCGTCCCAGGCGCTCCTGGACGAGGTCAGGCACAGCCCCTGCAGCACGGGCACGTTCAGGTCGGCGAGCGCGCCGACGTCCCAGGACTCCTCGTCGCCGCCCGCCGACGCCTGCGAGGCGTGCGTGCCGCCGGCCGCGAGCACGGTGGCGACCAGCGCGTCGGCGCGCGCGAGGAGTTCGTACAGCCCGGGGTCCGCGCCGCGCAGCGAACCGCAGTAGACGGGCAGCGCGTTGGCGCCCTGCGCCTCGATCGCCTCGCACAGGGTGTCCACGAAGGCGGTGTTGCCGCTCAGTTCGTGGGCGCGGTAGAAGAGCACGCCGACGGTCGGGCGGCCGTCCTTCAGGGCGTACGAGCCGTGCACGCCGTACTCGGGCATCTTGCGCGGTTCGTCGAAGCCCTCACCGGTCAGCAGCACGGTGTCCGACAGGAACCGGGACAGCTCCAGCAGGTTCGCGGGGCCGCCCTCGACCAGGTACTTCAGCGCCTCCGCGACCACACCGGCCGGCACGCTCGACTCGGCCATCAGCTCCGCGTCCGGCACGGCCTCTCCGCCCAGCAGCACGGTGGGAATGCCGGACGCCTTGAGCGCTGCCAGCCCCTCCTCCCAGGCCCGCTTGCCGCCCAGCAGCCGTACGACGGCGAGGTCCGCGCCCTGCAGCAGGCGCGGCAGCTCCTCGGCGACGTCCACGCGGGTCGGGTTGCCGATGCGGTAGTCCGCACCGGACGCCCGGGCCGCCAGCAGATCCGTGTCGGCGGTCGACAACAACAACACTGTGCTCATGCGGGCGCTCCCGGTGGAATGAAAGGCAGTCCTTGTGGCACGCCGGACTCGATGAGCCGCCACAGCGCGTCCGTGTCCGCGTGCTGTTCGATCAGGTCGCCGAGCCGGTCGAGCTGCTCCTCGCGCAGCGCGGCGAAGGAGGTGTCCGGCGCGGGCACGAAGCGGCGGCCCGCGGCGGCGGCCACCTCGCGCAGGAAGGCGCGGCGGAAGCCGTCCGACTCCAGTGAGCCGTGCCAGTGGGTGCCCCAGGTCTGGCCGACCCGGCAGCCGTCCAGGAAGGGTTCGCCGCCCTCGACGGTGGCCACCCCGTGGTGGATCTCGTAGCCGTCGACCCGCTCGCCGAGGGCTTCCCCGGCCGGCCGGGTCAGGGTCTTCTCACGGGCGAACCGCACGCGGACGGGCAGGATGCCGAGCCCGTCGACCTCTCCGGCGCGGGATTCGACCTCGTCCTCGATGTGCTCGCCGAGCACCTGGAAGCCGCCGCAGATGCCGAGGATCGGGCGGTGTTCGGCGGCCCTGCGGCGCAGCGCGTCGGCCAGCCCCCGTTCCCGCAGCCACTCAAGGGCCCGCACGGTGCCGCGCGTGCCCGGGACCACCACGAGGTCGGCGTCCGCCAGCTCCTCCGGGCGGTCCACGAACCGCACCACGACACCCGGTTCGGCGGCGAGCGCGTCCACGTCGGTGAAGTTGGACATCAGCGGGATCGCGCACACGGCGACCCGCAGCACGTCCTCGCCGACGGGCGGGGAGACGGCCGACTCGCGGACGGTGCCCCGCAGGGACACCCTGAGGCCGTCCTCCTCGTCGATGCCGAGCCCGTGCCGGAAGGGCAGCACGCCGTAGGTGCGCCGCCCGGTCAGGCCGTGGAGCATGTCGAGCCCCGGCTCCAGCAGCGACACGTCGCCGCGGAACTTGTTCACCAGGAACCCGGCGACCAGCTCCTGGTCCTCGGGCGACAGCAGCGCGACGGTCCCGAAGAAGGACGCGAAGACGCCCCCGCGGTCGATGTCGCCGACGACGAGCACGGGCAGCCGCGCCCCCCGCGCGATGCCCATGTTCACGATGTCGGTCCGGCGCAGATTGATCTCGGCCGGCGAGCCCGCCCCCTCGCAGATCACCGCGTCATACGTGCCCCGCAACTCGGCCAGGCACTCCAGGACCGTGCCGAGCAGCTTCTGCTGGCGTCCGCCGTGATAGCCGCGCGCGCTCAGCTCGCCCACCGGCTTGCCCAGCAGCACCACTTGGCTGCTCTGCTCGCCGCCGGGCTTGAGCAGCACGGGGTTCATCTGCGCGGTCGGCTCGATCCGGCAGGCCTGGGCCTGCATGGCCTGCGCCCGCCCGATCTCGGCGCCCTCGCGGGTGACGAAGGAGTTGAGGGACATGTTCTGCGCCTTGAAGGGCGCGACCTTCACCCCCTGCCGCACCAGCCACCGGCAGATGCCGGCGGTGACGACGCTCTTGCCTGCGTCGGAGGTGGTGCCGGCGACGAGGAGACCGCCGTTCATCGATCACGTCCCTTCCCGATGAGGCGTGCGCCCGCGCACACGCCGAGCGCCAGCCAGCTCACCCGCCGGGACAGCCGTACCGCCCGGCCGATGTCGCGGGTCCCGACGGAGCGGCCCCGCGCGTTGAGCACGGGCCGGTGTTCCACGCGCCCCCCGTAGGACAGGGTTCCGCCCAGGCGCACACCGAGCGCGCCCGCGAACGAGGCCTCCACGGGACCCGCGTTGGGGCTCGGGTGCTTCGCCGCGTCCGCCCGCCACGCCCGTACGGCACCCCGCGGGTCGGGCCCGGCGAGCGCGGCGAGTACGGCGGTCAGCCGGGCCCCCGGCCAGCCGGCCACGTCGTCGAGGCGGGCGGAGGCCCAGCCGAAGCGCCGCAGGCGGGGCGACTTGTGACCGACCATCGCGTCGAGGGTGTTGACCGCCCGGAAGCCCAGCAGCCCGGGCACGCCGCCCACGGCTCCCCACACCAGCGCGCCGACGACGGCGTCGGAGGTGTTCTCGGCGACCGACTCGACCACGGCCCGGGCGATCCCGTCGGCGTCGAGGGCCTGCGGGTCGCGCCCGCACAGATGCGGCAGCCGGGCCCGGGCGGCCTCGACGTCGCCGGCCTCCAGCGCGCGCCCGATGGCGCGGGCCTCCCGGGCCAGCGAAGTCCCGCCGACCACGGACCAGGTGGCGGCGGCGGTCAGCGCGAGGGAGGCGGCGGGGGAGCGGCGTGCGGCCCTCGCGGCGACGGCCCCGAGGGCGACGGCGCCGCCGGCGCAGACGGCGGTGTGCAGGGCGCCCCAGGCACGGTGGTCGTGCCACAGGGTGCGCTCGACGGCGCCCGCGGCCCGTCCGAACACGGCGACCGGGTGCCCGCGGCGCGGGTCACCGAGGAGATGGTCACCGAGGAGGCCGGCGGCGGCGCCGTACGCGAAGACACGTTCGGCTCGCACGGGGCTCAGCCGACCGTGGGGGCGAGAGGAGTCCCGCAGGTGACGCTGGTCCTCAACCGGCAGCCGCGCATGGCGTCATGTCCTCACTCAGGGTGTCCGCGCCCTGGTTCGAAGAGAATCGGCGGTGAGAGTTCCTGGCTCCCGGGGTTCGCACCCCGGTGACAGTGGCGGGACCGCGCCGGATTCGCACCGGCTTCCTCTCGCGCCGCCGTAGATGGCTTCGGCAGTCCACCACGGCCCGCGAAGGGTCGTCAACTTCGCTTTGACCTGCGACGCACGTGTGTGCTGAGGCCCACATCGGTGACACAGAGTCAGTGACTTGAAACGGCTTCTTTTGGCCTCTTCCCGAGCGGCGAAGGTGGGAAGACTCCCGGGGACGACACCCAGGGTGGTGCTTGGGGCAGGGCTCGGGGCAGGAGGAGGTGGGCGTTGGCCGGCAGGGAGCCGTCGGGGCGCGTGTGGGTCAGGAGCAGTCGTTCCTCGGGCAATGGGGAATGCGTGGAAGCGGCCCTCGGACAAGGCCGCGTGCTCGTGCGCGACTCGAAACGGTCAGGGTGCGGTGAGGGCGGCGGACTGCTCGCCTTTCGCCGTGCGGCGTGGTGTGGTTTTCTGGCTTGGCTGGGGGACCCGGAGACGGGCGGATCATGACGCGCCCGGGGGGACGGGAGGCACACGGATGCGAGAGCGGGCACGAGAGGGAACGACGCCGGCCGGTACGGGACGCGCCACGCGGGCGCGGGCGGCCCGGCCCTCCTCGGCGGTCCCACTGGTCCTCTTCTGTTCGGTCACCGGAATCGTCGCGGTCGGGCTGGGTGCCCTCGCGGGACTCCTGGTGCCCGGCGGCGCGGCGCGCGGGGTCGTCTGGCTGGTGGTGACGGCGCTCATCGCCGGGGGCGCCGGCCTGTGGTGGGGGCTCACCCCGGTCACGGAGCGGCTCCGGGTCCTGAACCGGGCCCTTGCGACGGCTCAGCTCCCAAGCGTGCCCCGTCGCTGACCCCGCTCGTCTCGGAACCACCGGAACGCCGGCGCAGGGCTCTGCCCACGACGGCGCCCAGCGCGGTGAGCAGCGCGGCGCCGGACGCCCCGGCGATCGTCGTGGTGAGCGGTGTGGCGGCGCCGAACGGAATGCTCGGGGCGACCCGGGTGGCGACGGCGATGCAGAGCAGCAGGGCGCTGGCGCACGCCGTGCCCAGCAGCAGCCGGGCCGACAGCAGCCGGATCTCGTTGGACACCCGGGCGCTCTCCAGCTCGATGAGCGCCTGGAGCCATTCCGGCTGCTTCATCGCCTCGACCTTGACGGCGTTGTCGTCGAGCGGCGCGGCGTTCTCCGGTTCCGCGCCCTGCGTGCGCAGGCGCTGCCACCACGCTCGTATTCCGAAGACCGCCATGGCCCTCCCACCCCGTTCCGCCCGGGTCGTCCCGCCCGGGCTCAGCTGTTGTCCAGGCTCTCCCTGACTTCGGTGAGCAACTCCGTGAACCGGTCGCCCTCGTACGCGAGCGCGCTGATGTCCTCGAAGCACTCCTGGTACCGGACCATCAGTGCCAGGTCGTCACGGCTCGACAGGCCGCCTCCGGGGCCCTCGACGTACAGCAGGTCGTCGTCGTCCTTGAAACTGAGCAGGATGAACGGCGTGCCCACGCTGTAGTGCGCCCCGGCGGTCAGCGGCAGCACCCGCAACGTGGTGCGCGGGTGCTCGGACAGGGTCCGGATGTGGTCGAGCTGCCGGCGCATCACCGCGGGCCCGCCGATCTGGCGCCGGATGGCCGCCTCGTCGAGGACGATGTCGATCTGGGGACTGTCGTCCGCGTCGAAGAACCGCTCCTGCCGGGTCAGGCGCAGGTCCACCAGCTGCCGCACGCTCGACTCCGGGACCTGCACCGACAGCAGCGCGGTGGCGTAGTCCTCCGTCTGCAGCAGGCCCGGCAGCACGACCGGGTTGTACATGCGGATCGTGTCCGCCGAGCCCTCGTACCCCAGGTACAGGGCGTACTGCGCCGACACCACGTCGCTGTACTGCGCCCACCATGACTGCCCCTTCGAGCCGCGGGCCGCGTCCTCAAGCTCCCTGACCAGCTCGGGGTCCGTGACCTCGTACAACTGCAGCAGCGCCCGCAGGTCCGTGACGCCGAGGCTGACCGTCCCCGCCTCGATTCTGATGAGTTTCGAGAGCGACCATTCGAGGGCCTTCGCGGCGTCCCGCTGGGTCATCCCGGCGTTCTCGCGGGCCTTGCGCAGTTCGATTCGCAGCCTGCGTCGGTTGAGGCTCGGATCGATGTCTCTTGGCATGGTGCTCCCTGCCACATGTCGGCGTTGACTTGTCAGGCTGCCACCATCGAACAGTAACTACCCATGAGAGTAGGTGACTTAGACCTCAGCGGCTAGCCCTCGTCAGTATGACATGTGTCGTTTCGGTGAGTGCGCGGCGAGAGGTCGAATATAGAAAGAACCCCCGTAAGCGGCACAAAGTGCCGTACGGGGGTTGGTGCAGGAGTTGCCGATCGGGCCTGAGAAGACTGCCGATCCTCCTGTGGTCAGGCCACGATCAGGGAAATTCCATAGCCGACGGCCGCCGCGCACAGGGCGAAACAGGCGTACGCCCCGACGGTGGCGGTGATGGCGGACTCGCCGCGGGTTGACGCGGTCTCCCGGCGCGACAGGCCCATGATCCCGAGGGTGAACAGGGCCACCAGGCCGACGGTGACCACGAGGCTGACACCGAAGACGGAGCCGAGGGCCGACCAGTCGATCTTCATGCTGCTTCTCTTCCTTCGTGCCCGGGACCGGCGGTCAGAGGGCCGGGGCCGCGGGTGCGGCGGGGGTGGCGGCGGCCGGCTGCTCCGCCGTCGCGGCGGGGGCCGGGATGGTGGCGGTGAGGCCGTCCGCGGGCGCCGGGGCGGCGGCCGGGGGCGGGGTGACGGCGGCGATGGCGGTGGTGACCACGCCGGCCGGCTCCTCCTCGACGGCGTTGACGTTGGTGTGGTCGACGACCTCGCGGCGGGAGATCTTCCAGATGGCGAAGCTGGAGCCCACCAGGAAGACGGCGACCAGCGCGGTGCCCCAGTCACCGAAGCCGGTGACGTACTCGGCGAGCGCGCCGACCAGCGCGGCGGCCGGCAGGGTCAGCGCCCAGGCGGCGAACATCCGCGTCGCGGTCGACCAGCGCACCACGCCGCCCTTGCGGCCCAGGCCCGCGCCCATCACGGAGCCGGAGACGACGTGCGTGGTGGACAGCGAGAAGCCGAGGTGGGAGGAGGCCAGGATGGCGGTGGCCGCGCTGGTCTGGGCGGCGAAGCCCTGCTGCGGCTGCATGTCCGTCAGGCCCTTGCCCATGGTGCGGATGATGCGCCAGCCGCCGATGTAGGTGCCGAGCGCGATGGCCAGGCCGGCGGAGAGGATCACCCAGGTGGGCGGGTCGGAGTCGGGCGCTACGGCGCCGCCGGCGACCAGGGCCAGGGTGATGATGCCCATCGTCTTCTGCGCGTCGTTGGTGCCGTGGGCGAGTGAGACCAGGCCCGCCGAGGCGATCTGGCCGGCCCGGTAGCCCTTCTCGGCGGCCTTGCCGTCGGCCTTCTTGCCGATCGTGTACGACAGCCGGGTGGCGACCATCGCGGCGAGGCCGGCGACGACGGGGGCGGCGACCGCGGGCAGCAGCACCTTGGTGACGAGGACGTCCCCGTGGACCGCGCCGAACCCGGCGGAGGCGACGGTGGCGCCGATCAGGCCGCCCATCAGGGCGTGCGAGGAACTGGAGGGCAGGCCCACGAGCCAGGTCAGCAGGTTCCAGAGGATCGCGCCGACCAGGGCGGCGAAGATGACCTCGGGACGGATGCCGCTCTCGTCGACGAGACCCTTGGAGATCGTGTTGGCGACCTCCACGGACAGGAAGGCGCCGACCAGATTGAGGGCGGCGGACATGGCCACGGCGATCTTGGGCCGCAGCGCGCCGGTCGAGATGGTGGTGGCCATCGCGTTGGCGGTGTCGTGGAAACCGTTCGTGAAATCGAACGCGAGCGCGGTTACCACCACGATCGCGAGGATCAGCGAGAAGCTTTCCATTTACCCAGGCATTCGTTCGAAGTCATTGGCTGGACGAACGTAGGTAACGAGGGTGAACGGAAGGTGAACTGAGCCGGGCGTCTCGATGTCGGAAAGAGGGGGGTGCCGCTCCGGACGGCCCCGGCGGCCCGTGCGGCGCTTGGCCCGCGCCTCCCGCGCGAGGCGCGGCGGCCGCTCTGGGGCCCGGGGAAGAGATTCTGGTCACGTGTGCCTGGCAGGATCGCGGCATGACTGAGCAGAGGTGGGAGCAGCGGGACGGACGGACGGCGGGCGAGGAAGGGGCGCACCGGACGGCCGGGGAGGAGGGGGCGCCCCCGGTGGCCGGTGAGGAGGAGGCGCGGGCCTGGGCGGATCTCGTCGCCACGGCCCGCCGGACCGTGGCCGAGGGGCTGGTCGTCGGCACGTCCGGGAACGTCTCCGTACGCGTCGGCGACCTGGTGCTGGTCACGCCGTCGGGCCTGGCCTACGACCGGCTGCGGCCGCAGGACCTGACCGCGGTCGACCTCGACGGCCGCCAGGTGCGCGGCTCCCTCGTGCCGACCAGCGAGCTGCCCATGCACCTTGCCGTCTACCGGACCACCGACGCCCGGGCCGTCGTGCACACCCACGCCGTGCACGCGACGGCCGTCTCCACGCTCGTGCCGGAGCTCCCGCTCGTCCACTACATGGCCGCGGCCCTCGGCGGACCGGTCCGTGTCGCCCCGTACGCGACGTACGGCACCGACGAACTGGCCGAGCACATGCTGCGGGCTCTGGCCGGGCGCACCGGTTGCCTCCTGCAGAACCACGGCACGATCACCTACGGCGCCACCCTCGACCAGGCCTACGACCGCACCGCCCAGCTGGAGTGGATGTGCCGCGTGTGGCTGACGGCCTCGTCGGTCCCCGGTCTGAGCCCGAGCCTGCTCAGCGCGGAGCAGCTGGCGGAGGTGGGGGAGCGGCTGCGGGGGTACGGGCAGCGGGGGTGACGCGGGCCGGACGGCGAGGGGGGATCACCCGGCATCGTCCGTGATCACCCCGGGTGTCCCTTCCGGTGGCTTGGGACGGACCGCGCCGGGAAACTGGACTGCGTGCGCACAGTCAAAGCGACGGCCGCTGCCGTCTTTGCCGTGATGGGCGCCGGTGCCGCCGCCGTGGCCGCCGGCCGACTCGCCAGCGACGCGGCGCTCAAGGCGCCCCCGGGCCGGCCGCTGCCCACCGAGCCCCGGCTCACCGTGCACGCCACCGCCGCCGGCCAGATCGCGCTCACCCGCGACCTGGCCGCCCTGCGCCCCGGCACCTACGGCCTCGCCGGCGACGGCAGCCACGCGGTCGTCGGCCCGGTCCTGGGCTCCGCCGAGCACTCCGCCGACACCGTCGTACGGCGTCTGGAACGCGTCACGCACGGCACCCTGGAACCCGGCGACAAGGTGTGGCTCACCCCGAACGTGTACGTCGGCGATCCCGGCGCCGCCCTCGGCCTGGACCACGCCGACATCGACGTGCCCGGCGAGCTCGGCACGCTGCCGGCCTGGTTCGTGCCCGGTGCCCGGGACACCTGGGTGATCGCCGTGCACGGCCTCGGCACCACCCGGGAACAGGCCATGAACATCATGGGCGTGCTGCACCGGCTGCGCTTCCCCGTCCTGGCCCTCGCCTACCGCGGCGACCTCGGCGCCCCGCGCCGTCCGGACGGGCTGAACCACTTCGGCGAGACCGAGTGGCGCGACCTGGACGCCGCGATCCGCTACGCCGTGAGCCATGGGGCCCGCCGCGTCGTGCTGCACGGCTGGTCCACCGGCGCCACCATGGCGCTGCGCGCGGCCGAGCGGTCGGGGATGAGGGAGCACGTCTCCGGGCTCGTCCTGGACTCCCCGGTGCTCAGCTGGCAGACCACGCTGCGCGCCCTGGCCCTGGCCCGGCGCACGCCGGGAGCGCTGCTGCCGCTCGCGGTGCGCGCCGCGCAGGGCCGCACCGGGCTGCGGGACGGCCCCGCCGACGGCGCCGTCGCCGCGGACGCGGCCGGCCTCGCCGTGCCCAC
>NZ_PQSS01000089.1 GCF_002920535.1 Streptomyces sp. Ru71
GCAGCCCGCCGCATCCGCACCACCGTCCCCGTCAGAACCACCGCCACCGCGGGCTCGGCCCGTAGATACCGCGCCCCCGCCTCCCGCAGCACCGGCAGATCCCCCGGCGAGAACTCCACCGGCTCCCCGTCCGCCGCGCACCCCTCGGGCACCCCCGCCCCCGGCGCCCACTGCACCGCGACCCGCGCCCCCTCCGTCCCCTCCACCAGCGCGATCAGCGCCTCCGTGAACTCCCGGCTGACCCCCGCCCGCACAGCGCCGTCGAACGCGTCCATGCCCCCGGTGGCCCGCCGGTAGTCGACGGCCTCCCGCGCGGCGTACAGCGCCTGCTGCAGCCGCACCGCCAGCACCCGCGCGGTGGCGACCGGCACGAACGCCGTCAGACACCCCCCGTCGACCGCGGCACCGACCAGCACCTGGTCCAGCAACGCCGTCGCGGGCCTGCGATGCCGGGCCCCGTAGTACCCCGCCCGCGCCCGCGTCGCCAGCGCCGCCGCCAGCAGCATCCGCCGGGCGGCCCCCCGCAGCCGCTCGTCGGCGGTCCACGGCAGACTGCCCCCCGGCCCGCCGGACGGCGCGTCCCGCCACCAGCGGATCTCGTCACTGGGCACGGCCAGCGAGACGAGCACTTCCCGCGCGGACGGCGTACCGCTGCGCGCGAGCGCGTCGAGCGCCTCGCCGAGCAGGTCGTCGCTGTCGGGGAAGGCTCGGCTGACCGGCACGAGCAGGCTGGTGCCGGCCCCACCGGGCCCGGGCGGCGTCCAGCGGCCGTAACGCCCGGGAGCGCCTCCCCGCCGCTGCCACCCGTGCCGTTGCAGCAGCGCGGCGAGCACGGCCGGGTCGACGTCACCCGGCGCGGGCTCGGGCGGCCGCCCGGCGAAGACCTCGGGGTGAGCCCGCGGAGCGTCCGGCAGCGGTCGGTGGGTCATGGTCTGCCTCCCGTCCCGACCCGCGTCATGATCTCGCACAGCGCCCGGTCGTCGAAGATGCGCGAGGTCGGGATCCGCACGGTGGTGCGGTTCCGCCCGGTGACCGGATGCCCGGCGAGGTTGACCCAGTAGCAGCAGTGCCGCAGGTCGAGCCGGTCGTGGCCGGCGCGCAGCCACTGGTCCTGGGAGCGCGGGACGATCATGACGACGAGGATCTTGTGCACGGAGACCGGCGTGCGGGCGAGCTTGCGCAGGTGGTCGTTGTCGAGCGTGAAGGAGAAGAACCGCCCCGGCGGATGGGGCGCGACCTGGTACGTGGCCTTCAGCTGCACCTTGATGGTGACCTCGTCGTCCACGGTGTGCCCGGGCGAACCGTGGCTGACGTGCCAGTCGATGCCGTTGTCCGGGAACGGCTGGGACAGCGAGCAGCCCGCGGCCGCCGCGACCGCGTGCAGATAGCCCACCTGCAGTGTCTCCATGCAGGCGGTGGTGGCGAGTGTGCCGCGAAGGGGGCCCGTGCGGTCGGGCAGCAGCCCGCCCCGTTCGGGCTGCGCTATCGCCATGGCCAACAGCCTTCCACGCAAAGTGATTCCCCGCTGCGGGCCGCTGAACTGCAAAGACCCGTACTCCTGTTGTCTCCTTCCGGCGTACGGCGCAAACAGCCCGGGTATCACCGAAACGGGCAGGAGACGGTGCGTCAACTGCTACGGGTATACGAGGGGTTGTTGGGTATGGCGTGCTGGTACGAGGGGCCCCTGGCCGCTTTCGACACGGAGACCACGGGCGTGGACGTCGAGACCGACCGGATCGTGTCGGCCTCCCTCGTCGTCCAGGACGGTCCGGGCTACCGGCCGCGGGTGAGCCGCTGGCTGGTCAACCCGGGTGTGCCGGTGCCCGAGGCGGCGACGGCGGTGCACGGGCTGACGGAGGATCACCTGCAGCGCAACGGCCGCTGGCCGGCGCCGGTGATGTACGAGATAGCCGAGCAGCTGGCCGAACAGGCGCTGGCCCGCCGCCCGCTGGTGGTGATGAACGCGCCGTTCGACCTGACGTTGCTGGACCGCGAGCTGCGCCGGCACCGGGCGTCCAGCCTGGACCGCTGGTTCGAGCGGGCCCCGCTGCTGGTCCTGGACCCGAGGGTGCTGGACAAGCATCTGGACCGCTACCGCAAGGGCCGCCGCACACTGACAGACCTGTGCGCGCACTACGGCGTCACGCTGGACGAGGCGCACGACGCGGCGGCCGACGCGCTGGCCGCGCTGGAGGTCGTTCGGGCACTGGGCCGCCGGTTCGCCTCGCGGCTGGAGCGTCTGACCCCCGCGGAGCTGCACACACTGCAGGCGACGTGGCACGCGGCGCAGGCCCGCGGGCTGCAGGCGTGGTTCGCGCGCAGCGGCACGGAGGAGGAAGTGGACCCGGCGTGGCCGCTGCGCCCGGAGCTGCCGGCGGCGGCCTGACACAGCGGAAGGCCGGTCCGCTGCTGCGGACCGGCCTTCCTCCCGGTGGGCGATACTGGGTTCGAACCAGTGACCTCTTCGGTGTGAACGAAGCGCTCTCCCACTGAGCTAATCGCCCGGGAACGCACTGAACAATACAGGTCCCGGCGGCCTTCCTTCAAACCGATGTCAGGCCACCGCTGCGAACCGGCGACAGGCCACCCCGCGAACCGGCGACAGGCCACCCCGCGGACCGACGACAGTCCACCCTGCGGACCCACGACAGTCCACCCTGCGGACCCACGACAGGCCCCCCTTGCGAACCGACGTCAGACCGCTCCCAGATACGCCACGAGCCCGCGCCGCCCCGAGCGCATCATCAGCCGGTGGTTGGCACGGAACAGCGGCCGCCCGGGCACGGCCAGCCGCCGCAGCAGCGGCTTGTTCACCTCGACGACCTGCTCGTAGCGGGCGAGCGTGCCGGGGCCGCCGGCGGTGACGGTCCAGCGGGCCCAGCCGTCGACGTCGCCGGACAGCTCGCTGTGCAGCACGCCGGCCGCCGGATCGCGGCGCACCTCGCGCGCGGCGAAGGTGATGGCGTAGGGCAGCAGGGACCGGATCGTGATCAGCCCGGTGGTGTCGTCGAGCCGGGTCACCGACCGCACCTGGGGCCACCAGCGGGGATAGTCCTCGACCCGTTCCAGCGCGGAGTAGACGGCGGCCGGCGGGGCGGGCAGCGGCCACAGGCTGAGGAAGCGATAGTGCGTCCAGTCCATGCGCCGAGTCTGCCCCCGACCTGAGTACGTTCTGAGTACGCGGGCTCATGCCGTACGACCGTGACGCCGCCCACACTCCGAACCATGACACACGTTCCGCCGCCGGCCGAGGAGCTGCGGCTCATCGACGCCGAGCTGTGGCAACTGGACGCCCGCCGGGCCCAGTTGCTGGCACGCCGCGCCTGGCTGGTCGCCCATCTGCCGGCCCCTTCGGCATCGGTGCCGTTGCCTGTCCCTCCCCGGCCGTCCCAGCCGCCCCGCCCCGAGGCCGCCGCGCCGCGCGTGCAGAACGTGCTGCTGCTCCTGGGCGGTCTGCTGCTGACCATCGCGGCGATCGCGTTCACGCTGGTCAGCTGGGGTCACCTGGGGATCGCCGGCCGTTCGCTGGTGCTGGGCGCGGTCACCGTTGCGGCGCTGGCCGCTCCGCTGCCGCTGCTGGGGCGGGGCCTGCGCTCGACGGCGGAGGCGGTGGCCGGTCTCGCGCTGGCGCTGACGGTCCTCGACGCCTACGCGCTGCACGAGGCCGCCCTGACCGGCACCGACGCCACGGCGTACACGGCTGTCGCGGCGGCGGTGCTGGCGGCCCTGTGGGCGGGGTACGGGCTGCTGCCGCGCACGGAGCTGCTGCGGCTGCCGCGTCCGGCCGCGCTGACCGCCGCCCAGCTGCCGCTGCTGCTGTGGGCGCTGGCGGCCGACGCGGGACCGTACGCGATCACCGCGGCGCTGCTGGTGACGGCCACGGGCGACACGGCGGTGGCCCTGCGTGCTCCGGCCGGGCTGGTGCGGATCACCGCCACCGTCGGGGCGTACGGCATGGGGGCGTGGGGCGCGCTGGGCGCGGCCCGGCTGTCGTGGACGGCCGGCGGTCCGGGCGCCGGAGCGCGTGCGGCCGCTCTGCTGCTGTTCGCGGCGGGTGTCGCGCTGGCGGCGGCCCGGCGGGACCGTGCCGAGAGGCATGCCGTCGGGCTGTCCGTGGCGGCCGGTCTGCTCGCGGTCACCGCACTCGGCGGTATCGCCCGCCCGGCGCTGCCCACCGCCTGGACGGTGCCCGTTCATCTCGCCCTGGGCATCGCGCTGTTGGCGGCGGTACGGACCGGCCGGCTGCCCCAGCCCGTGCGGAGCGGCCTCGCCCTCGCCTCCGCCGCCGTGCAGGGCCTGGCGGTGCTGTGGACGCTGCCCGTGCTCGCGCTGACGCTGATGGGGCCGGCCGGCTGGGCGACACACATCTGGTCGGGGGCGCCGGACGGTGCCCGGGAGGCCGTGACGGTCGACGCGCCGTGGCCGCCGTACGCCGAGACCTGCCCGCTCGTCCTGGCCGCCGTCGCCGCCGTCCTCGCGCTCACGGTGCGCGAGGCGACGTGGCGGCCCCGGGCGCTGACGGGTGCGCTGGTCCTCGGCTGGGCCGCGCTGATGGTCGTACCCGTGGTGCTGGACGCCCCGTACCCGGCCGCGCTGCTGGTGGAGGTGCTGGTGACGGCGGGCCTGCTCGCGGCCGCGGCGCGGTCCCGGGCGACGGTGAGCGCCGAGACGGTCGCGGCGCTGGTCACCTCCGTGTCGCTGGCCTTCCTCGCCCTGCCGACGCGGGCGGCGACGCTCGGCATGCTCAGCACGCTCACGGTGCTCTTCGCGGCGGGCTCGCTGAAGCGGCGCCTCGCGCCGGTCACGGCCCCGGCCGCGCTCGGTTACGCCACCGCCCTGGCCTGCGCGGTGGGGGCGGCGGCGGGCTGGGCGCCGCGGCACACGGCCCTGCTGGTGCTCGTCGTCCCGGCGCTGGCGGCGCTGCTCGCCGCACGGATCGCCGACACGCGCACGACCCTGGCCGTCGAGGCGACGGGCGCGGCCTCCGCACTCCTGGCCGTCGGGCTCGCGGTCACCGACCCGCCGATGCTCGCCCTGGTGCTGTCCCTGTGCGCGGTGATCGCCGCCGGGACGGCCGTGCGCGCCGACCGCCGCCCCGCCGCCTACGCCGCCACCGCCCTCTTCGCCCTGGCCGCCTGGGTGCGCCTGGCGGCCTGGGGCGTCACGGCTCCGGAGGCGTACACGCTGCCGGTGACGGTGCCGGCGCTCGCGCTGGGCGCACTGCGCCGGCGCCGGGACCCGCGGGCGTCGTCGTGGACGGCGTACGGCCCCGGGCTCGCGGCCACGCTCGTGCCGAGCCTGATGACCGCCTGGACCGACGCGCACGCCACCCGCCCCTGGCTGCTGGGCGCGGCGGCGCTGCTGGTGACTCTGCTGGGTGCCCGGCACCGGCTGCGCGCGCCGCTGCTGCTGGGCGGCGGGGTGCTCGTGCTGGACGCGCTGCACGAGCTGGCCCCCTATCTGGTGCAGGTCGCCGACGTCCTCCCCCGCTGGGTGCCTCCCGCACTCGCCGGGCTGCTGCTGCTCGCCGTCGGCGCGACCTATGAACGGCGGCTGCGGGACGTGCGGCGAGTGCGGGAGGTGCTCGGGAGGATGACCTAGCCGACGGCTACGGCATCCTGTCGCCGAGCAGTGCCAGGTTCTCGATGGCGGCGAGGCCGTACAGCGCGGTGTCGTTGCTGGACACCCAGCTCGCCTCGCTGCCCTCGACGAGGGTGGCGGGGCCGGTCAGCCGCTCCGTCTTCCAGGGCGCGGACTCCTTGTAGCCGTCGGAGTTGTAGAACTTCTCCCAGGCCCGCTTGGCGAGCTTCTCGTCGCCGGTCTGGACGGCGGCGTAGGCGTCCAGGCGGGAGTGGCCCTGGAAGAGGATCAGCGAGCCGAAGTTGGAGCCGTAGCGCGCCGCCTGCTCGGTCTTGCTGGCGTTGAAGTACCGGCAGTAGTCGAGGTAGGCGTCCTTGAACTTCGGCATGTCCACCAAGTAGATGAGCTCGGCGCACAGTTCGTTGAGGCCGAAGACCGCCGACAGGTGCGAGACTCCGACGACGGGCTGCGTGGCGACGGCGAACTTCCCGGTGTCCAGGTCGTACAGCCCGCTGCCCTGGACGAAGCCGTTGGGCTGGGCCGCGATGCCCTCCATGGTGGACAGCACGCGCGCCCTGGCCTTCTCCCACTTGGGGCCCTTGCGCTCCCACTCCGTCAGCCAGGCCGACACCAGGCCGCTCCAGTCGGTGCCGAAGCCGATCGACAGGGCGTGCCGGTCGGGCGTGTACGTGTCGGTGCGGACCTTGCGCTGCGGGTCGAGGACCAGGAACGTCTCGTCGGAGTCGACGTTGGCGGCCATGAGGTCGCCGACGCGTTCGTCGGCGGTGAGGAAGTAGTAGAAGCGGCGGTAGGTGGTGTTGGCGATGCGCTGCTGCTTGGCGCTGTCGGCGTAGTGCTGGACGCCGTGCCGGGTGCCGAGGCCGGCCCACTGGCCGATGTGGTAGACGTCGACCTCGCCGGTGTGCCGGGTCATCGCCTCGGCGAAGCGGAAGATGTCCGCGCGGCCGCTTCTGAGGTACGCGTACCAGAGCCACAGGTCCGGCGAGAGCTCGGAGTTGTCCCAGGCGTAGCCGCCGATGTCGTACCGCCACACGTGCCGTGCGGAGTCGTAGGTGTGCATGATGTCGCCGTAGTCCCAGAAGCCGTACCAGCGGCGCATCTCCACCTGGTCCTTGTAGTAGGTGAAGAGGAAGTCCAGGTGGTCCTCGATCTTCGCCTTGGCCGGGGTGGAGCGGTCCGGCTCGGAGTACAGGCCGGGGCCGAACACCTTGGCCTTGATGAGCTGCTGGGGCGGGGCGGCGAGCTGCGGCAGCGTGCGTACGGCCTGGACCTGCTGGGCGAGGGTGTCGGCGGCGGGCGTGGAGTCGTTGGCCCAGAAGAGCAGCTCGGAGGTGCGGGCGATGCCATAGGGGGTGCCGAAGCCGGGCTCGTAGTCCTCGTAGGTGATGTTGAGGCCTTCGAGCTGTTCGGCGTAGGTGTCCTGGCCCATGCCGTCGTGGTAGAAGCGCAGGTCCATCGGCTGCGCCTCGGGCGACCACAGCCACAGGGTGACCTCGGCCTCGTCGGTCTGGGCGCCGCGGATGTCGAGCTGGGCGGGGAACTTCTCCCAGAAGTCGCGCAGGCCGAAGGAGAATCCGCCGCTCGCGCCGCCGACGTAGCCGAAACCGGAAGCGCGCCGGCCGCCGCCTGCGGTGATCCAGCCGTGGCCCTTCTTGGTGCGCTTGCGCACGGTGAAGCCGTCGGCGGAGAGCTGGGAGAGGGTGTAGTCGCCCCAGTGGGGGATGTACTGCAGCCGGGTGGTGACCCGCTGGTCCCAGGTCGCGGGGTCGGGCAGCTTCTTCCCCTCGTACTGGGCCGCCTGCACGGCGGCTCCGGGGTCGCGGCGCAGGCCGGTGATGCCCTGGACGGCCTCGCGCAGCAGTCCGGTGCCCTCGCCGCCGATGCGGATGTGCCGGTCGTGGGCCGCGTCGCGCAGGGGCACGGTGAAGCGGACGCCGAGGCCGCGGATGAAGTCGCCGGAGGCCTTGCCGGGCTCCTGGGTGCCGTCGTAGGTGATGGTGTGCACCATGCGGAAGGAGTCGGCGCCGGCGTAGAAGTACAGCCGGATGGAGAACGGCAGCCAGCCGCGGTCGCCCTTGCGGTGCTTGCCGTCGATGCGGACGACGGCCCGCACGGGGCCCTCCTGCTCGACGGTGACCTTGTCGATGGCGCCGTCGAAACGCTCGGTCTTCACCGCGCCCTGGTCGCCGTCCTCGATCTCCGGCTGGCGGACGAGGACGAGCCGGCCGTTCTTCGCGATCTCGGTGGAGCCGCGGGTGACGGACTTGACGAGGGCGGAGCCGCTCTTGCCGATCTTGACGTCGATCACGCCGGTCGAGACGTCGACGGTGCCGCCGCCGCTGTCCACGGTCACCTTCTTCTCCGGCGTGGCGGGAGTGCCGGCGGTCACGGTGAGTCTGCCGTTGCCGGAGCTGACGGCGTGCGCGGTCCACTTCAGGGAGCCGTCGGGCCAGTACGCGAGCGGCCAGGTCTGGACGGGGACGGCCTTGCCGTCGGCGTCGGTGAGGGAGAAGGTCTGGTCCTCGCGGTGGGCGCCCATCGGCCAGGGCACGCCGACCGTGGAGCCGGGGGCGGCGCCGAGGCCGCCGTCCTCCAGCCAGTCCAGGGTCACGGGGTCGGTGTCGGCGGCTCCGGCGACGGGCGCGGCCTGCGCGTCCTTGCTGCCCAGGGCCCAGCTGAACTGGGCGGCGGCTCCGGCGACGGCGGCGGCCTTCAGGAGGGACCTGCGGGGGATGGGAGACATGGGGTGCCGTGTTTCCTTTCCGTGCGGGGACGTGCGGGGCATGCCGGGAGGGGCAGGCAGGCTGGTCAGGGGCATGACGGAGAGAGGTGCGGCGCCCGGGGGCGCCGCCCCGGGTGAGGGGCGGGTGGGTCAGCGACCGTGCCGGTAGCGCGCCTCGACGGCGACGGCCGCCGCCGCCACGGCCCCGAGCACGGGAACCGCCAGCGGGGCGACGAACCAGCCGGACAGGGCTACGACGGTCAGCCCGCCGACGAGCAGGAACGATCCGGCGGGATCGAGGACGGTACGACGGCCCGCCTGGGCGAGCAGCTCCCGCCAGGCCGCCCCCGGGGTCCAGGAGGCGGCTGCCCGCATCCCGCTCACGGCGAGGCCGATCAGCGCGACGAGACCGGCGGCCCCGACCAGCGGCCCCCCGGGCAGCCCGGCGCGCGCGGCCTGGACGTCGACCCACACGGCGGCCAGCACCGCCCAGCCGGCCAGCCCGGTGAGCCACCCGCCGCGCAGCGCGGCCCGGAAGTCGGCGGTGAACTCCCGCCACCCGCCCGCCTCGTGGGCGGTACGGCGGCGCAGGTGCCGGGCGCCGGCGGCGAACGCGGCCGGGTAGGTCACGACGCCGAGCGAGGCGACGGCGATCCACACGCCGGTCAGCAGACACTCCGAGAAGAGGGCGAACCGCTCGGCGAGAGGGGACTCACGGCGCTCCGTGCGGCCGAGCGCCTTGGTGTGGGCCTGTGCCATGGGTGGGTCCCTCAGCCCTTCAGTCCGGAGGTCGCCATGCCGTCGATGAGGTAGCGCTGGAAGGCGAGGAAGAACAGCAGGACCGGCAGCAGCGCCACCAGCGACATGGCGATCATGCCGCCGTAGTTGGCGACGCTCTCCTGGTCGCGGAACATCATCATGCCGAGCGAGACGGTGTACTTGCCGGGCTCGTTGAGATAGATCAGCGGGCCCATGAAGTCGTTCCAGGCGTTGATGAAGGTGAAGATCGCGCTGGTGATCAGCGCCGGCCGGCACAGCGGCAGCACGATCGACCAGTAGATCCGCAGATGGCCGCAGCCGTCGATACGGGCCGCCTCGTCCAGCTCGTGCGGCAGGTTCCGCATGAACTGCACCATCAGGAAAACGAAGAAGGCCTCCGTCGCGAGGTACTTGCCGAGCAGCAGCGGCACATAGGTGTTGATCAGCTCCATCTTCTGGAACATCACGTACTGCGGGATCAGCAGCACGTGGTACGGCAGCAGCAGCGTGCCGATCATCAGGCCGAAGAGCACGTTGCGCCCGGCGAACCGGATCTTGGCGAACGCGTAGGCGGTCAGCGAGCAGGAGATCAGGATGCCGACGACCGAGCCGAGCGCGTAGAGGAGGGAGTTCTGGAAGAACGTCCAGATCGAGATGTCGGCGATGCCGTCGGCCAGGCCCTTGAAGTTGTCCAGGATCGGGCTGGCGGGCAGCAGCTCCAGGCTGCCGATGATGTCCCGGCTGGGCTTGAAGGAGGCGCCGATCACCCAGACGACCGGGTACAGGACGACCGCGAGGACCAGCAGGGCGCCCAGGTGCCAGACGAGCGATCCGGTGCGCCGGCGGCCGAGGCCCGAGGACTTGGGGAGGGTGGGGGTGGTGGCGCTCATCGGGCGTCCTCCGCGTAGTGCACCCACTTCTTCTGCGACCAGAACAGCACGGCCGTCACCAGGGCCACGGCGAGCAGCAGCATCCACGCCATCGCGGAGGCGAAGCCCATCTGGGACTCCTTGAAGCCCTTCTGGTACAGGTAGCAGGTGTAGACGAGGGTGGCGTCGGCCGGGCCGCACTGCGTGTTGGAGACGACGTAGGCGGAGCCGAAGATCTGGAAGGAGTGGATGGTCTCCAGCAGCACATTGAAGAAGAGCACCGGGGAGATCATCGGCAGGGTGATGTTCCAGAACTGACGGAACCGCCCGGCGCCGTCCATCTGCGCCGCCTCGTACAGCTCCCTCGGCACCTGCTTCAGCCCCGCCAGGAAGATCACCATCGGTGCGCCGAACTGCCACACCGTCAGCGCGACCAGGCAGTACAGGATCCAGTCCGGGTTGCCGACCCAGCCCCCGACGTGCACGCCGAACAGGGACAGCCCGCGGTCCACGACGGCGTCGTCGGAGAACAGCGCCCGCCACACGAAGCCGACGGACACGCTCGCGCCGATCAGCGACGGGGCGTAGAAGGCGGCCCGGTAGAAGGCCTGCCCGCGCCGGCTCTGCGCCAGCAGCAGCGCGACGCCGAGAGCGAGGAGCAGCTTCAGCGGGGTGCCGATGACGACGTACTTCGCGGTCACCTCCACCGACTTCTGCCACCGCGGGTCGTCGAACATCCGGGTGAAGTTGTCGAAGCCGATCCACCGGGGTGTGGAGAAGAGGTTGTAGTCGGTGAACGCGAAGTAGAGCGAGGCGACCATGGGCCCGGCCGTCAGCAGCAGGAAGCCGGCGATCCACGGGGACATGAACAGGTATCCGGCGAGGTTCTCCCGGCGGCCCCGCCGCTTGGCTGCGGCGGGGGCGGCGGAGCGGACCTTCCGGGTGTCGAGCGGTGAGTCCTTGACGAGCGTCACGGGGGTTCCCATCGAATTCCGGGTGGGGTCCGAATCAGGCCTGGAAGGCGGCCTCGGCCTCGGAGAAGAACTGCTTGACCGCGTCGGAGACCTTGGTCTTGCCCTGGGCCATGTCGCCGCCGATGCGCAGGAAGGCGGACTCGACGGTGTCGGCGCCGGACGGGTGCGGGGTGATCGTACCCAGGACGCCGGCCTTGGCGGTGTCCTCCTCGTACTGGGCGATCTCCTTGTTGACCGGGTCGGTCGGCCGGTACGCCTGGTACTGCTCGGTGCCGGCCAGGATGCCGCGGTCGTAGCCCATGATCTTGCCGACCTCGGGGTCGTGGACCATGAAGTCGATGAACTGGGCGACCTCCTTCGGGTGCTTGGTGCGCGCGGAGGCGCTGAGCATCAGGGAGGCCAGGTACTGCCCGGTCTGCTTGCCGTCCGTGGTGGGGATCGGGGCCAGGCCGTACTCGCTGTCGCCCTCCGCCGAGTAGCGGACGGTGAAGTTGTCCCAGGTGAATTCCGAGGCGCCGTGGCCGGCGGTCACGGAGGACTTCGGCTTGTCCTGCTCGACGATCTTCGGGCTGGTGATGATGCCGGCCTTCACGCGGTTGTAGGCGTCGGTCCACCACTCCGTCAGGTCGGCCTGGTCGAAGCCGAGCCCGTCCTTGGTGAAGAAGGCCTTGCCGTTCTGCCGCAGGTAGAGATCGTAGAGGTACATGATGGCGAAGTAGCCGGTGTCGCCGGGCACCTTCGTCCTGTCGTGAATGGTCTTGAGGGCCTTGAAGTACTCGTCCCAGGTCCAGCCCTGCTTCGGCTCGACGCCGGCCTTCCGGAAGAGCTTCTTGTCGATGACCAGCGCCATGGTGTTGGAGCCGACGGGGATGGCGAGCTGCTTGCCGTCCACCTGGCCGACGGAGGTGACGCCCTCGCGGAAGTTACTGAGCCTCAAATTGCCTGCTTCTATCTGTGACTTGAGGTCCAGCAGGACTCCCCGCTTGTCGTACTTCCTAAGAAATGCAACGGAGTTCTGGAAAACGTCCGGGGGATTTCCTCCCGCGGCCTGCGTCTGGAACTTCTCCCAGAAAGAGACGTAGTCCTGGAAGTCGGTCTTCACCTTGATCTTCGGGTACTTCTTCTCGAAGAGCGCGATGGACTGGTTGATCCGCTTGGCGCGCTCGTCGGCACCCCACCACGAGTAACGGATCGTCACCGTTCCGTCCGCGGCCGTGCCGTCGCCGCCCCCGCAGGCCGTGGTGGCGGCGAGCCCCAGCGTGGCCATGGAGGCGCCGGCCGCCCTGAGGATCGTGCGCCTGTCAACATTCCCGGTTCCCATGATCGGGCCCTCCCCGCAGCGTCGTCGCCGCCTCGTGAATCGTTTCAAGTAAGCGCTTGCTGGCACAAGGTACGGAGGGGCTGGGAGTGCGTCAATGATTCGGACAGGAATTTCTTGCGGGGGTGACGGGAGCGGGGGTGGCCGGTGGGGCGGGGGCGGCTGCCTGTGAGGGACGTTGCAGGTGGGTGGGTGGTTCGGGGGTCGGACGGGGGCGGGTGGCGGATGAGGTGGGTGGACGGCTGAAAGTTGCCGGGGAGGGCGGGCTAGCGGGGGGGTCTCGGCTGGGAGGGGGTGGAGTGGGGTGGAAGGAGCGGCGTGAGGTGGGGGCGGGAGCCGGGGGCGGGTCGGGTGCGGCGGCGTGGTCCTGCCTGGTGGTGCGGGGCGGGCAGCGGGCTGGCGGGCCGGCTCCGGAGGGTCTCGGGCTCGGCGGACGAAGGGCAGGCGGGCGCGGCGATCGGAGCCGGGCTGACGGGGCGGGACGTGGCTGCGGACGGGGCTCGGCTCGGAAGGACGAAGGGGCAGGCGGGCGCGGCGATCGGAGCCGGGCTGACGGGGCGGGACGTGGCTGCGGACGGGACTGGGCTCGGATGTGCCCTGGCCTGCGGCGATGGGGCCGGGCTGGGAGACGTGTCCGCAGCGGTGAGGCGGGCCCGCAGGATGCGATCCGCGCCGGCCTCATCGAAGCCTGCTGACCAGGGGACGGGGGGATGACTCACGTCGCGCACACCGTTCCGCGCACCCGTGGCCCGGGCCGGCAGCGGTGTCGGCCGTGCTCGGCAGTGATCACACCCCCAGGCGCCCAGGCGGCACGATGCATGCCGCCGGGGCCACGCCATTGCCCCACGGCGGTGAGGCCGGGTCTGGAGCCCTTGCCCCACGGCGGTGGGGGGCGGCTGCGAACCTGCGCGACGCCTTTGCCGCTGAGTGGCATGCCTACCCGCGTCACCTGCGCGAACTCCGGCTGACCAGCACCCTCCGTGACGCGACTGCGGCAGCCCGACGCGGACCCCGAGACGCCTGCCGGGGCCCGGCACGGGGCTCGCCGCCCCCCACGGGCTCGCGGCCGCCACGGGCCCGGTTCTCGCACGCGCTCAGCGTCTGTGAAACGCAACGCAGCCACTCCGCCAACCGGTGTACGGCGGCCATGCCGCTCACGGCGTCGGCGCGGCGGCGACCAGGCGGCCGGTCCGCGCACGTGAAGGCGCACACGACGCCTGGCCACGGACGACGCGGCAGGTCGTTCGTGGCGTCGACGAGGTTCCGGGGCGCTCAGTCGCGCTCATGCCCGTGCCGCAGCGTGATCAGGGAGCGCACGCCGTGCTCAGCGCACCGCAGGCTCTCCGCAACCGGTACCGGTCCGTATCCGCGCAACGAAACGACACCGGCCCGCCTGCGTTCTCGCAGGCGGGCCGGTGCTTCCGGGTGGGCGATACTGGGTTCGAACCAGTGACCTCTTCGGTGTGAACGAAGCGCTCTCCCACTGAGCTAATCGCCCGGGCGCAGGAAGAACATTACCCCATGTCAGGGGGTGCCCGTGACCGCCCCGGCCACCCGCGCCCCACGCCCGGCCGTCACTGGTCCTTGATCTTCCACGGCATCACGAAGCCGAACTTCCACACGTAGAAGCCGACCAGCGCGGCCACGATCACCACACCGATGACGGTCAGAATGATGTTGCGCCGCCGCACCTTGGGGTCGAGCGCCTTCTGGGCCGCCTCGGTGACCTTCCGTTTCGTCCAGCGCAGCACCAGCTGCGCCCAGACGAACTCGGTCGCCCAGATCGCCATGCCCCCGAAGATCACGACCCAGCCCGGCCCGGGCAGCGGCAGCATCACGATGCCGGCTCCCACGACCGCGAGCCCGACCACGAAGACGCCCACCTGCCAGCTCAGATGGAGCATCCGGCGGGACCTGATGAATTCCGGCGCCCGCGAGCCCAGTCCCCGCTCCTGGTCGTTCGTCTGCGCCTCGCCCGGCTTCTCGCCGTCTGCTGTCACGGCAACCTCGCCCGGCTCGTCACTCCCCGTATTCATACGGAGAAACTTTACCGGAAGGAAACCAGTCACCGGAATGGCCGTAGTTCGCGAAGATCTCTCGGCCGGAAGAGTTACGTAAAGAGACGCAAAACCCTCAGAGGGGTTTACAACGGCACCGTAGGTGGCATGTCGATTTCGCCGACGTGCGAATCCCCGAGCGCACACTGAGCGAAAGGCCCTGGCGCTTATGAACACCACGGTCAGCTGCGAGCTGCACCTGCGCCTCGTTGTGTCGAGCGAGTCCTCCCTGCCTGTCCCCGCAGGCCTGCGGTACGACACGGCCGACCCCTACGCCGTGCACGCCACTTTCCACACCGGAGCCGAGGAGACCGTCGAGTGGGTGTTCGCCCGCGACCTCCTCGCCGAGGGGCTTCACCGACCCACCGGCACCGGCGACGTCCGTGTCTGGCCGTCGCGCAGTCACGGTCAGGGCGTCGTGTGCATCGCCCTGAGCTCCCCGGAGGGGGAAGCCCTGCTGGAGGCCCCGGCGCGGGCCCTGGAGTCGTTTCTGAAGCGGACGGACGCCGCCGTGCCCCCCGGCACGGAGCACCGGCACTTCGATCTCGACAAGGAGCTCTCCCACATCCTGGCGGAGAGCTAGGCCGCGGCCCCCAGAAAGCCGCCCGGCGCCGTCCACTCGGGGAGACGGCTCGGGCCCGGACAACCGCATAGGGCATACGCCGACGTCGCCTGAGCACATCGCAGCCCAGGCGGCGTCGGCGTGCCCGTGTGCGCTCGTCGCCGCCCGTCGCCGCACGTCGCTCACTGTCGCCCCTTCGCTCACTCCCCGCGTTCGACCGGGAACCCTAGCCCGCCCCGCCGCGTTCTACCGGCATCCAGGGACCGGAGCGCGCCGGTGCCGCGTCGCCGGGAGCCATTACCATCGGCCAGCATCCGCGGGCGCCCGCCCGACCCACAGGCCAGGGAGCGAAACGTGCTGATCACCCACGACACCCGGTGCGCCCTCGACGCCGTGGTGGATCTGGTGAACACCGCGCCGGAGGACGACGAGGCGACACCGGACGGACTGCCCGACGTCGCCGCGCTGGAGGAGTTCGTCCGAAAGCACCAGATCAGCGATGTCGGGGTGCTGTCGGAGTTCGATCTCTCGGCCGTCCGCAAGGTCCGCGGCCGGTTCGCCGGGATCTTCGCGGCCGCGGACGCCCGCAGCGCGGCCGGCCTGATCAACGAGCTGGTGGCCGCGGCCGGGACCACCCCGCGCCTGACGGACCACGACGGCTACGACTGGCATGTGCACTACTTCGCCCCCGGCGCGTCGGTCGCCGACCATCTGGCGGCCGACTGCGGGATGGCGCTGGCCTTCTTCGTGGTGGCCGGCGAGCAGGAGCGGCTCAGGCGCTGCGAGGCACCGGACTGCCGGCGGGCCTTCGTCGACCTCTCCCGCAACCGCTCGCGCCGGTACTGCGACAGCCGCACCTGCGGCAACCGTCTGCATGTGGCCGCCTACCGAGCGCGCCGCAAGGAGGCGGCGGGCTGACGCACGGCGGACGACCCTGGCCGGCGTGTGGGGACGGCTGGACTGTCGTGGGGCCCGGCGGGTGGCGCCGGGCTCCACGGGTACGGCTCACAGCAACAGCAGGTCGTGCAACGAAGCCATGAGCAGCAGGCACCCGATCACCGCAAGGAAGATCATCAGCGGTGGCTGGGATAGGGCGAAGAGGCAACCGCGCGGCTCGTCCTGCGGCGGTGCGGCGGCGCTCTGTGTCGTTTCCGGCTGCGTCGTGTCCAGCATCTCGCCGCGATGATGTCGCAGCCGGCGCGGCGTACGCGATCAACACGCACCGAAAGACCGGGAGTTCGCCGGATTCCGTGACGACCTGCCCGAACCGTGATCGTCGACTGATCGTTTCGGGCCGCGCGCGGACCCCCTGTGTCGTTTCAGTCCACGCGCGTCCGTCATATGCCGTGCTTCTTGAGGATGGCCTCGATGTCGGAGAAGTCGTCGGTGGCGGTCTCCCGGGGGGCGGTCGCGGGCCGCGTCGACGACCGGGCGCCCTGACCGAGGGAGGGGGCGGAGGCCGTGGGAGCCACCGCGTCCGGCTGCGCGGCTCGGGCCGCCTTGCGTTCCGCCCGGGTGCCGCCGCGGCGGCGCTCGATCGCCCGGGTGGTCGCGAACAGACCCCAGGCCACGGCCAGCACGACGACGCCCGCCCAGGCGGTGGGGCTGAAGGTGTTGTCGGCGACCCACGCGACGACCCCGGTCATGACCAGGCCGATCGGCACGAGCGAGTAGGCCGCGATACGGGCGGCCGCGAGGTAGCGCTTGCGGTAGGCGGTGACCACCGCGATGCCCAGGCCGGCCGCGGAGACGGCTGAGCAGACGGTCTCGGCAATCATCCTGGCCTCCAGCGGGCTCGGTCGCGCAGGCGTGCGGTCGGTCGGTTCGTCCCTTCCATCCTGCACCGCCCCATCCCTCGCGGGCCATGCCTCAGCCGGACATCAGGGAGATCTCCGGGTCGCCCCCCCACGCCGCGTCCGGGCCGCAGGCAGCGCCCGGGCTGCCGAGTCGGCAGCACCAAGGCGTCCGGGCCGGTACGGCCAGGCACCCGGCCCCCGCCCGCGTCGCCGCGTCCGGTCCGGATTGGGGGGCGGCGGGCCGGGCTGGGAGACTGGCCCCATGAACGACTCCTCCCCCGCGGCCCCGACCGACCCGTCCCCCATCACCCCCGTCGTCCTCGACGTGTGGTGCGAGCTGCAGTGCGCGGACTGCCGCACCGCCCTGGACGACGTGCGCGCCCTGCGTGCCCGCTACGGCGATCGGCTGGAGGTGCGGCTGCGGCACTTCCCGCTGGAGAAGCACAAGCACTCCTTCGCCGCGGCGCAGGCCGCCGAGGAGGCCGCGGTCCAGGGGCAGGGGTGGCCGTACGTGGAGGCGGTGCTCGGCCGGGTCGAGGAGCTGGAGCGGAAGGGGGAGCCCTTCCTCGTCGAGGTGGCCGGCGAACTGGGCCTGGACGCCGAGGAGTTCGACACCGCGCTGATCGACGGCCGGCACATCCTGATCGTGGACGCCGACCAGGCCGAGGGCAAGGCGATCGGGGTGACGGGCACCCCGACCTACGTCATCGGCGGGGAGCGCCTCGACGGCGGCAAGAGCCAGGAGGGCCTGCGCGAGCGCGTCGAGGAGATCGCCGACCGCCTGCTCGCAGACGGCTAGACCAGCTGGGGGCGAGCCGGCCCAGCCGGCCGGCCCAGCCGGTGGCGGCTAGACCAGCTGCTTGTAGAGGGAGTACTGCGTCGTGGCGTAGCCGAGTGACTCGTAGAGCCGCTCGGCGGGGGTGTTGCCCGCGAAGACGTTGAGGCCGATCGTGTGCTGCCCCGCGGCGACGGCCTGGGCCTCGGCCAGCAGCATCAGGGAGCGCCCGTGCCCATGGCCGCGGTGGGCGGCGTCGACCAGGACGTTGTAGACGAAGGCGCCGTCCTCGCGCAGCGCCAGCCAGAGCGTGCCGACCGGCGCCCCCCGGTGTTCGAGGACGGAGATGAGCGTGCCCGGGGTGGCGAGGCCCTCGGGCAGCAGCCGCGCGTAGTCCTTCTCCGCCTTGGCCCGGGCCTCGTCCTGCGGAACCCCGCGCGCGATCCAGCTCTGGGCGTAGTGGTCCTTGCCCTCGGCCAGCCAAGGCCCGAACTCCTCCTCCGTCATGGGCCGCCCGGCACTGCCCTCGGGCAGCGGCGGCGCGACGGCGCCGAGCCGCTTGTCCATATTGCGGTTGCGCACCACGTACCCGAGCGCCGTGGTGAGGCGCAGGGCGGTGCCCGCGTCGGCCGGGACGGTCGCCTCGATCCGCCGGCAGCCCCAGCCGCGTACGACCTCCTCGGCGGCGAGCGCGGCCACCGTGCCCCGGCCGCGCCGGCGGTCGGGCTCCTCGACGCGCAGGTCCAGCAGGCGCGCGACGGCGTCGCCGAAGACGGGGTGGGTGCCGAGGTGTACCGCCCCGACGGGACGGCCGTTCACGCATATCCGGTAGCGGCGCGAACGGGTCCCGTCGGCGTTTCGCTGAAGCGGCTCGGTCGGCCGCAGGGTCGTGGTCATCACGGGTGTTCTACCCGCCGCACGGCCCCGCGTCAGCCGATTATCGGGTGGCTCTACGGGTCGAGGTCGTCCCCGGAGCGCTCCTGGAAGATCCGCATGGCCTTGGCGGTCACCGGGCCGGGGGTGCCGGGCAGTTCCCGGCCGTCGACCCGGTGGACGGCCTGCACGTCGCGCAGGGTGGAGGTGAGGAAGACCTCCTCGGCGCGCTCCAGCACCTCCAGCGGCAGGTCGGTCTCCTTGGCGCCGGTCCAGTCGATCACCAGCTGCCGGGTGATGCCGGCGAGGCAGCCGGAGGCCACCGGCGGGGTGTGGATCTCCCCGTCGAGGACGACGAAGACGTTCGACCCGGTGCCCTCGCACAGCCGGCCGACGGTGTTGGCGAACAGCGCCTCGGAGGCGCCCTGTTCGTGGGCGCGGGCGAGGGCGACGACGTTCTCGGCGTACGAGGTCGTCTTCAGGCCGGTGAGGGCGCCGCGCTCGTTGCGCGTCCACGGGACGGTGACGACGGCCGTGGAGTCGGGGCGGCGCGTGGTCTCGCCGACGGCGACGACCAGCGTGGGGCCGTGCTCGCCCCGGTCGGAGCCGAGCGGGCCGTGGCCGCCGGTGTAGGTGATGCGCAGCCGGCCGAGCGGCATCGGGTTGGCCGCGAGGACGGCCGTACAAGCGCGGCGGACCTCGTCGTGGTCGGGGTCGGGCAGGCCGAGGCCGCGCGCGGAGCGGGTCAGCCGGTCGAGATGGCGGGTCAGGGCGAACGGGGTGCCGTCCACCGCCTTCACCGTCTCGAAGATGCCGTCGCCCACGGTCAGCCCGTGGTCGAAGACGGAGACGCGGGCGGACTCGATGTCCTGCAGCGCGCCGTCCAGCCAGATCTTCACTGCTCGCTACCTCGCAACCTCGGGCCGGGGACCTGGTCCCTGTGCACTCACCTCGTACGCCCCCGACGCTACCGCGAGCAGCCGGGACGCCTTCAGTTCGGTCTCCCGCCACTCCCCCTCCGGGTCGGAACCCCAGGTGATGCCGGCGCCGGTGCCGAAGCGCAGCACTCCGTCGGCCCGGTCGATCCAGAAGGTGCGGATGCCGACGGCCAGCTCGCCGACGCCCCGGTCGGCGTCGACCCAGCCGATGCCGCCGCAGTAGGGGCCGCGGGGTGCCGTCTCCAGCTCCTCGATGAT
Source organism: Streptomyces sp. Ru71 (assembly GCF_002920535.1). Classification (GTDB taxonomy): domain Bacteria; phylum Actinomycetota; class Actinomycetes; order Streptomycetales; family Streptomycetaceae; genus Streptomyces. The sequence continues at coordinate 19,503 of NZ_PQSS01000089.1, forward strand.
CCGCAGGGCGCTGGACTTGGGGGCGCCGGTGACGGAGCCGGGCGGGAAGGCGGCGGCGAGCAGCTCGGGCCAGCCGGCGTCCTCGCGCAGCTCGCCGCGCACGGTGGAGACGAGGTGGACCAGGCCGGGGTGCTTCTCGACGACGCACAGGTCGGGGACGGTGACGCTGCCGGTGGCGCAGACGCGGCCGATGTCGTTGCGGACCAGGTCCACGATCATCACGTTCTCGGCGTAGTCCTTCTCCAGGAGGTCCGCCTCGGACCGCCCGGTGCCCTTGATCGGCCCGGACTCGACGACGCGCCCGTCGCGGCGCAGGAACAGCTCCGGCGAGGCGGTGGCTGTCTCGACGCCGTGCGCGGGCAGCCGAATCGTTCCCGCATACGGCGCCGGGTTGCCGCGGGCGAGCAGCGCCGTGAGCGCGTCCACGTCGGCGTCCGGGGGGACCGGCGCGGACAGCACCCGGCAGAGGTTCGCCTGGTAGACCTCGCCGGCCGCGATGTACTCACGGACGCGGCGCACGCCCGCGGTGTACGCGGCGCGATCGAGGGAGGACGTCCAGTCGCCGACGCCGGGGCCGTGCCAGGCCCCCGGCACGGGTGCGGGCACCGGCTCCCGACGGACGTCCGAGAAGCGGGCGCAGGTCAGCCGGCCCTCGAAGTCGGCGGCGACCGCCCAGAAGCCGGAGGAGTCCAGGGCCGCGGGGTCGTCGGTGACGTCGGTCAGGCCGGTGGCGAGGCGGTCGCCGAACCGGGCGAGCGGGGGCAGTTCGAGCACGCTGTCGAGTCTATGGCGGGTGTCCGGCAGGTGGCCCGGGCGTATCCGCGCAGCGGCCCGGGCAGGTCCCCGAGCGGGCCTGACCAGGTCGTCGCGGGGCTGCGGCGCAGCACGCTGCGCAAACGCGTTTTTGTACTGGCCCAGGAATCCGCTAGAGTTCAACACGTCGCCGGGACGCGGAAGCGGACCGAAACGACAAGCGGACGTAGCTCAGTTGGTAGAGCGCAACCTTGCCAAGGTTGAGGTCGCGAGTTCGAGCCTCGTCGTCCGCTCGAAGGAAGAAGGGGTCATCCCGATCCCCTACACTCCTGGTGGAGTGGCCGAGAGGCGAGGCAACGGCCTGCAAAGCCGTCTACACGGGTTCAAATCCCGTCTCCACCTCCAAGGACGATTAGCTCAGCGGGAGAGCGCTTCCCTGACACGGAAGAGGTCACTGGTTCAATCCCAGTATCGTCCACTGGATCTCCCCGGAGATCCGAGGATCTTCTCGAAGATCCGCACCCCGCGCGATTAGCTCAGCGGGAGAGCGCTTCCCTGACACGGAAGAGGTCACTGGTTCAATCCCAGTATCGCGCACGCTCTGTGACTCTCGGGTCACAGCGAGGACGATTAGCTCAGCGGGAGAGCGCTTCCCTGACACGGAAGAGGTCACTGGTTCAATCCCAGTATCGTCCACACCTGATGAAGCCCCCGGTCCTGTGACCGGGGGCTTCTTCGTGTCTGTCAGCTGGAGAACAGCATGTGGCCGAAGCTCTTGTGACGGTGGTGACTGCCGTGGCCGTAGTGACCGCCGTGGCCGCCGTGCTGCGGGGCGCCCCAGGCGGGAGCGGGCGGCGCCGGGTAGGCCTGCGGCGCCTGCGGGGGCGGAGCCGGCTGGGACCACTGCGACTCCAGGCGGGTCAGGGCCTCCAGCTCGCCGTAGTCCAGGAAGATCCCCCGGCAGCCGCTGCACTGCTCGATCTGGACGCCGTTGCGGTTGTACGTGTGCATCGGCGCATGGCACTTCGGACACTGCATGGTCGGCTCAACTCCTCGCCGGTCGGTCCTGCTTCGCGTATCGCCAGGACAGACTCTGCCCGGGCGCGATCGGTTGCACCCTACGGTGTGACCTGCGCCGCCGGCTGCGGCGGGGCACCGGCCATGCGGGCGCAGGCGTCCACGACGGCCTGCTCCACCTCGTCCAGGGGGCGCCGCGCGGCGAGGGCCTTGGTGAGCGCCCGGGCAGCGGTCTGCACGGTCAGGGCGCGCGCCGGGACGTCGAGGGCGGGCCAGGGGTCGCCGGTCGCGGGGACCGCCGGGCCGCCGGCCTCGCGGTAGGCGGCCAGGAAGCGGGAGAACTCCTGCGGGGACAGCAGCCCGCAGGCGTACCAGGCGGCGGGGCGGGCCAGGTCCCAGGCGGCTGTGCCGACGCCGAGGTCGTCGACGTCGATGAGCCGCCAGGCGCCGTCCGGGGCGGGATGGCGGACCAGCTGGCCGAGGTGCAGATCGCCGTGGCAGAGGGTTAGGGGGCCGTCGGGCCAGGGCGCCTCGGCGCGGGCCCACGCGGGCAGGGCGGCCCAGGCGCGCAGGACGGGGCGGGCGTGGTTGGTGAGCGTGGCGGGGGCGCCTTCGAGGGCGGTGCGCAGACGCCGGACGGCGTCCGCCGCCTTGGCCGGGCCGCGCATGCTCGGCAGACCGGCCGGGGCGGGGCTGCGGTGGAGGCGGGCGAGGAGGGCGGCGGCGGCCTCCCAGGGGGCGGCGTCCGGGTCGTCGGGGTCCACGGGGGTGCCGTACGGCCAGAAGGTCACGAGACGGCCGTGCAGGGTGACCGGGCTCTCGGTCAGCGGGGCCAGGAGGACGTCGGGCAGCCGTGCGGCGGTGGCGAGGCGGGGGCCGAGGGCGGCCGGGTCGGTCTGCGGGGCGTGCGCCTTGGCGACGGTGCCGGCGTGCCGGACGACGGTGGCGTCGGGCCGGTCGGCCAGCGTGGTTGCCGCGCAGGCTGAGCAGGTCGGGTCGGTGGGGTGGGCCCTTTGTCTGACCTTGAGGATGAGGTCGGCGAGGAGGGGCATGGGGGTGAGGGTACGACGAGGGGATTGGGGGCGGGGTGCGAGGTGCCCCCGGCGGGCGCGGGCCGGGGGTTGGGTGCGCGGCCCTTCGCGGCGGGAGTGGCCGTGGGCTGGCGCAGGCCCGGGGGTGGGCTGCGCATCCCCCTGCGACGGACTGGCCGTCGGCTCGCGCCGGCGGGGGTCGGGCGCGCGGCCCGGCGGGGCACCGTCCGCGCCCACCCGTGCCGCCCTGCGGCACGACTGCCCGCGGGCTGACGGACATGGCTGAGCACCGCGGCTGCCCGCGGGCCGGCGGGTGAGGGCGAGCGCCGCGGCTGCCGACGCGGCTGCGTGGGGAAGGAGACGGGTGCCGGCGGGGAAGAGCAATGCCGGCGCAGCTCCCCAGCTGCGCCGGCATTTTTTGCCGTCCGCCGCACCCCCGTCCCCACGGGGTTTCATGGATGGATGTCCCCGCCCGGACCGCTCTTCCGGGCCTGGGGTCGCCGCTCAGCGCCCCAGCATCACACCCACGGACGACGCCTGTGTGGCCACTGTCTCCCAGCCGTCGAAGACGACCAGGAGCAGGACCGCCAGGGGGAGGGCCATCAGCGTCGCCACCAGGGGGTGGCGGCGGCCCGTTCGACGCAGCGTCCGCGGTGCCGTGTGGGCCATGGTCCCTCTCCTGACCGTGCTCTGTTGTCGTTGGCAGCGGCGAGTGGCTTGACCTCGGGGGACGAGTGCTGCACCCGCCGCTTGACCTCAAATCTAGGCGGGCGGCGGGCCCGGGACGTCATGCCCTCGTACCGATTGCCGGGCCTCCCGGAGGATGAGCCGCCGCTTCAGAAGTACTCCCCTGGGTGGAGACGCGGACCCGGGAGTAGGGGTCTTCCCGGAGGAGGCATCCAGTTCCTGCGGGTTTGTTCGGTGTTGCGACCCCCGGCGGCTCGGGTCCGGCCGGGTGACTTCGCTCACTTCGTCCGCCCCGGGCCGGACCGCTGTCGCCGTCCGGCGGACCGCCTCGGCCGCCACCGTCCCGTGCGTGCGTGGGCGGTGATCGCGGAGGGCCACCGACCAGGGGCGGTCGACCGGCCCGTGATCAACAGGCCTGCCGCGGCTGCGGGTTGGCGTAGGGGGTGAGTGCGACGTGCGGCGCCCGGTCGGTTTCTGACCGCTCCTCAACTGACGCGCGGGCGACCGGCGACGGTTCGGAACGAGAGGGCGCGGCCTCTGCGCGCAAGCGGCCGTGGAAACGTAAGCTGTGCCACGTCACACGGACCGGGCAGCGGGGATGAACATGGCGATGATGCGCCTGAGGCGCGAGGACCCGCGCGTCGTCGGCTCGTTCAGGCTTCACCGACGGCTCGGCGCGGGCGGGATGGGCGTGGTCTATCTCGGCTCCGACAAGAAGGGGCAGCGGGTCGCGCTGAAGGTGATCCGGCCCGATCTGGCCGAGGACCAGGAGTTCCGTTCACGGTTCGCGCGCGAGGTCTCGGCCGCGCGGCGCATCCGCGGCGGCTGTACGGCCCGGCTGGTCGCCGCCGATCTGGAGGCCGAGCGTCCGTGGTTCGCCACACAGTACGTGCCCGGGCCGTCGCTGCACGACAAGGTCGCCGACGAGGGGCCGCTGGGCGCGGCCGACGTCGCGGCGGTCGGGGCCGCCCTGTCGGAGGGGCTGGTCGCCGTGCACGAGGCCGGCGTGGTGCACCGGGACCTGAAGCCGTCCAACATCCTGCTCTCCCCCAAGGGTCCGCGGATCATCGACTTCGGCATCGCCTGGGCCACGGGGGCCTCGACGCTGACGCACGTCGGTACGGCCGTCGGCTCCCCCGGCTTCCTGGCGCCGGAGCAGGTGCGCGGCGCGGCGGTCACCCCGGCCACGGACGTCTTCTCGCTGGGGGCGACCCTGGCCTACGCGTGCACCGGTGACTCGCCGTTCGGGCACGGCAGTTCCGAGGTGATGCTGTACCGGGTGGTGCACGAGGAGCCGCAGCTGCACGGCGTACCGGACGCGCTGGCGCCGCTGGTGCGCACGTGTCTGGCCAAGGATCCCGAGGAGCGGCCCAGCACGCTGGAGCTGTCGCTGCGGCTGAAGGAGATCGCGGCCCGCGAGGCGCAGGGCCTGGCCGATGTGCGGCCGCCCGCGCCGCGCGCCGCCGAGGCGGACCGGCCCACGGGGCGGCTGGCCGACACGCTGTACTCGGAGCAGGCCCAGCGGCGGCCGCAGGGACCCGCGAGCAGCCCCGGCACTCCCCTGCCGCGCGGGAGCGCCGGGTCACGGGCCGGCTCGGCCCGGGGCGGGACGCCCGCACGCGGTGACAGCCCCTCCCGGGGCGGTGGCGCGGCCTCGCGCGGTGCCGGCCCGGTGTCGCGGGGCGGCTCCGGCGCCCGGTCGGCCGGCCGGCAGACACCGGCCTCGCGCGACGGCCGGCGGCCGGGCAGCGGCAGCCGGCCCGCGCCGCGCGGCGGCTCGGGGCGTCCGGCGCCGCGTACCACGGGGACCCGGTTGCGTCCGGCCAATCCCCGGCTGCTGCGGCAGCGGCTGACCGTGTTCGTGGTGGTGACGCTGCTGGTGGCCCTGGGCATCGCCCTGGTCCAGGGCTGCGAGGGCCCGGCCCAGGGGCTCGGCGGCGACGGAGGCGCACGGCAGACGCACGAGAGCGTGCGGCCGCAGTTCACACCGCTGGACGAGGACGGGCTGATGTCCCAGCGGTACGACTCGACCATGAGCCGGGACTGAGCGAGCGCCTCCCGATTCGGCGCTGCGGGCCAGGCAATACAGCCGCTGGAAACAGCGTCCCGCAGACCGAGCAAGCGCCCCGCCTCAGAGCCGCGGACCGAGCGAATGCCCCCTGGCACAGAGCCTCGGTCGGAGCGAGCGCCCCCGCCTCACAGCCGCGGACCAGCCGAGCAACCCATGGCACAGAACGTGAAGCAAGCAAGCACCCCCGGCCGCAAAGCCGCGGACCAAGCGAGCGCCCCCGCCCCAGAGCCGTGGAGCAAGCAAGCCCCCCCGCCCAACAGCCGCAGACCGCGCAAGCGGCCCCGCCTCAGACCCGCGGGCGACCCGTCGCCACCGCGTAGAACGCGACCGCGGCCGCCGCGCCCACGTTGAGGGAGTCCACGCCGTGGGCCATCGGGATGCGGACCCATTCGTCGGCGGCGACCAGGGCCTGGGTGGTCAGGCCGTCGCCCTCCGCGCCGAGCATCAGGGCGACCCGGTCCATCGTGTGCGGGGCGGCCTCGTCGAGGGTCTTGGCCTTCTCGTCCGGGGTGAGGGCGAGCAGCGTGAAGCCGGCCTCGCGCACCGAGTCCAGGCCCCGGGGCCAGGTCTCCAGGCGGGCGTACGGAACGGAGAAGACCGCGCCCATCGACACCTTCACGCTGCGCCGGTAGAGCGGGTCGGCGCAGTCCGGGGAGAGCAGCACCGCGTCCATGCCGAGGGCCGCGGCGGAGCGGAAGATCGCGCCGATGTTGGTGTGGTCGTTGACCGACTCCATGACCGCGACACGGCGGGCGTGCCCCAGCAGCTCCTCGGCCGTGGGCAGCGGCTTGCGCTGCATGGACGCGAGGGCGCCGCGGTGGACGTGGTAGCCGGTGACCCGTTCGGCGAGCTCCGGGCTGACCGCGTACACGGGCGCCGGGAGCTCGTCGATGACGTCCCGCATCACGTCGATCCACTTGGCCGAGAGCAGCATGGAGCGCATCTCGTAGCCCGCTTCCTTGGCCCGCCGGATGACCTTCTCGCCCTCGGCGATGAACAGCCCCTCGGCCGGTTCGCGTCTGCGGCGCAGCTCTACGTCGGTCAGGCCCGTGTAGTCGCTCAGGCGCGGGTCGTCAGGGTCGTCAACGGTGATGAGATCGGCCACAGGGGTGATACTGCCTTGTCGTGCGTGCGGTGCCAACGGCGCGGGCGAAGGAGAGTTACCTCGGGTTACGGCATGGTCGCCGGGCCGACCGTGACGACCTCGCCGATGACGATGACCGCCGGGGGCTTCACGTCCTCGGTGCGGACCCTCTCCGCGACCGTGGCCAGCGTGGCGTCCACGCGGCGCTGCGCGGCCGTGGTGCCCTCCTGGACGAGGGCGACGGGGGTGTCCGGGGACTTGCCGTGGGCGACGAGCGTCTCGGCGATCTTCCCGATCTTGTCGACGCCCATCAGGACCACGAGCGTGCCGGTCAGCTTGGCCAGCGACGGCCAGTCGACCAGGGAGCGCTCGTCGTCGGGGGCCACATGACCGCTGACGACGGTGAACTCGTGGGCGACGCCGCGATGGGTGACCGGGATGCCGGCCGCGCCCGGCACGGAGATGGAACTGGAGATGCCGGGCACGACCGTGCAGGGGATGCCCGCCTCGGCGAGCGCCTGCAGCTCCTCCATGCCCCGGCCGAAGACGTACGGGTCGCCGCCCTTGAGCCGGACGACGGACTTGCCCTGCTTGGCGTGCTCGATCAGCGCGTTGTTGATGGCCTCCTGGGCCATGAAACGGCCGTAGGGGATCTTCGCCGCGTCGATCACCTCGACGTGCGGCGGGAGTTCGGCGAGCAGGTCGCGCGGGCCGAGACGGTCGGCGATGACCACGTCGGCCTCGGCCAGCAGACGCCGGCCGCGCACGGTGATCAGGTCCGGGTCGCCGGGGCCACCGCCGACCAGGGCGACACCCGGGGTGCGGGTGCGGTGGTGCGGCGCCACCAGGGTGCCGTCGCGCAGGCCCTCGACGACCGCGTCGCGGATGGCGGCGGTGTGGCGCGGGTCGCGACCGCGCGCGTTGGTGGTGAGTACGGCGACGGTGACGCCCTCGCTGTGGCCGGTGGCCGGGGTCCAGGCGGTCGCGGCGTCGGCGTCGTCGGAGCGCACGCACCACACGCGGTGCCGCTCGGCCTCGGCGGAGGCGGCGGCGTTGGCGTCGGCGTCACTGGTGGCGATCAGGGCGTACCAGGCCTCGGCGAGGTCGCCGTCCTGGTACGGGCGCCGGTGCCAGGTGATCTCGCCGGCGTCGGCCATGGCCTCCACCGACGGGGTCGCCTCCGGGGACACGAGGTGGATGTCCGCGCCGGCCGCGATGAGGGCGGGCAGGCGCCGCTGGGCGACCTGACCGCCGCCCAGGACGACCACGCGACGGCCGGTGAGGCGGAGTCCTACGGGGTAGGCGGGGTGTTCAGCCATGAGGGACGGCTCCTCGTGCAGCGGTGCGGTGGGGCGCGCTGCGACTCCGGAGCGGCCCTGACGTGCGGATTTTATGCGGTGGGCGGGGCATACGGCACGGGTGGTCCGGCAGGTGAACGCCGGACCACCCGCACGCGGGGCGCCTACTTCTCGGTGACGCCCGCCGAGTCGAACGTGGCCACCTCGTGCATCGCCCGGGCCGTGGACTGCACCAGCGGCAGCGCGAGCAGCGCGCCCGTGCCCTCGCCGAGGCGCAGGTCGAGGTCGACCAGCGGGCGCAGGCCCAGCTTGTTGAGCGCGGCGACATGGCCGGGCTCGGCGCTGCGGTGACCGGCGATGCAGGCGGCGAGCACCTCGGGCGCGATGGCCCGGGCGACGAGGGCCGCGGCGCCCGCGCTGACGCCGTCCAGGATCACCGGAGTGCGCAGCGAGGCACCGCCGAGCAGCAGGCCGACCATGGCCGCGTGCTCGAAGCCGCCGATCGCCGCGAGCACGCCGATCGGGTCGGCGGGGTCCGGCTGGTGCAGCTCCAGGGCGCGGCGCACCACGTCGGTCTTGCGGGCCAGCGTCTCGTCGTTGATGCCGGTGCCGCGGCCGGTGACCTCGGCCGGGTCGGCGCCGGTGTAGACGGAGATCAACGCGGCGGAGGCGGTGGTGTTGGCGATGCCCATCTCGCCGGTGAGCAGCGCCTTGTTGCCGGCCGCCACCAGGTCGCGGGCGGTCTCGATGCCGACCTCGATGGCCTGCTTGACCTCCTCGCGGGTCATCGCGGGGCCGGTGGTCATGTCGGACGTGCCGCCGCGGACCTTGCGCGGCAACAGGCCCGGCGTGGCCGGAAGGTCGGCGGCGACACCGACGTCGATGACGCAGACCTCGGCGCCGACCTGGTTGGCGAAGGCGTTGCAGACCGCTCCCCCACCGAGGAAGTTGGCCACCATCTGGCCGGTGACCTCCTGCGGCCACGGGGTGACGCCCTGGGCGTGCACACCGTGGTCGCCGGCGAAGATGGCGACGGCCGCGGGCTCCGGGATCGGGGGCGGGCACTGCCGGGACAGGCCGGACAGCTGCGCGGAGATGATCTCCAGCATGCCGAGCGCGCCGGCCGGCTTGGTCATCCGCTTCTGCCGCTCCCAGGCCTCGCCGAGCGCCTTGGCGTCCAGCGGGCGGATCTGCGCGACCGTCTCGGCGAGCAGGTCGTGCGGCTCCTCACCGGGCAGCGCGCGGCGGCCGTACGTCTCCTCGTGGACGACCCAGGACAGCGGGCGGCGCTTGGACCAGCCGGCCTGCATCAGCTCGGGCTCGTCCGGGAACTCGTCGACGTACCCGACGCACAGGTAGGCGATGACCTCCAGGTGCTCGGGCAGGCCGAGGGCGCGGACCATCTCCCGCTCGTCGAAGAAGCTGACCCAGCCGACGCCGAGGCCCTCGGCGCGGGCGGCGAGCCAGAGGTTCTCCACCGCGAGCGCCGCGGAGTACGGCGCCATCTGCGGCTGGGTGTGCCGGCCGAGGGTGTGCCGGCCGCCGCGGGTCGGGTCGGCGGTGACGACGATGTTCACCGGGGTGTCGAGGATGGCCTCGATCTTCAGTTCCTTGAACTGCTTGGCCCGGCCCTTGGGGAGGGACTTGGCGTACGCCTCGCGCTGCCGCGTCGCCAGCTCGTGCATCGCGCGGCGGGTCTCGGCGGAGCGGATGACGACGAAGTCCCAGGGCTGGGAGTGGCCGACCGACGGCGCGTGGTGGGCCGCCTCCAGGACGCGCAGCAGCACCTCGTGCGGGATCGGGTCCTTGCGGAAGCCGTTGCGGATGTCGCGCCGCTCGCGCATCACCTTCAGGACGGCCTCGCGCTCGGCCTCGTCGTAGCCGGGGGCCGCGGGGCCGGTGGACTCTGCTGCCTCTGCCACGGCGGCCGTGCTCTCTTCCTGCGGGGCCTGCTGGGCCTGCGGGTCTTCCTGGTGCTCCGGCTCGGCGGACGTGGTCGGCAGGTCCTCCGCGTGCTGTACGACACCGGCGTCGGCGTCGGCGGCGCGGGGGGCCGGGACCGGGGCGACCGGGAGGGGCTCCGTGCGCGGGCACGGGCTCCGTGGCCGGGCTGGCGCCGGCCTCGG
>NZ_PQSS01000090.1 GCF_002920535.1 Streptomyces sp. Ru71
GCTCGGCGCGGGGAGTCGAGCGGGGGCTCGCCACGGGGAGTCGAGCGCGGGGCTCGCCACGGGGAGTCGAGCGCGGGGCTCGCCACGGGGAGTCGAGCGCGGGGCTCGGCACGGGGAGTCGAGCGCGGGGCTCGGCGCGGGGAGTTGAGCGCGGGGCTCTCACGCTCCGCCGTCCGCCGGGGGATCCTGCCGCGGGGGCTGCGCTGCGGCTCCCGCGCCCGGCTGCCGGTCCGGCGTCTGGCTCGCGAGCTTGTCGCGGCGGTCGCGGTCGCCGTCGCTGCGGGTGCTGAGGATCGTGTCGCACACCTCGCGCAGCTTGTCCGTGGCCTGCTTGGAGAACAGCCCGCACAGGCCCGCGATCCCGGCGAAGCCGTACGGATTGGTGGCCGCTGGGCCGGAGCTGCCCGTGAACAGGCCGCCGCGCAGCAGGAAGTACACCAGCAGGGCCAGCGCGACCCCGATGCCGGCCCGCAGCAGGTACCACCACAGCCAGCTCGCGTACAGCCGCCGGTTGCCGACGTACGTGGCGAACGACGTGGCCGCGTGGACGAAGCTGCCCAGAGCGCTGGCGCAGATGACGGCGAGCAGCATCGCGGTGTCCGCGGTGAGCGCCCAGCCCCCGAGCCCGAACGGCGACCACCGCGAGGTGGCGCCCGGCGCGGCGCCCGCCCGGACGACGTCGAGCAGCACCGGCCACAGACTCAGCAGCGCCCCGCACACCACGACGAGGTCGGCCAGCAGGAAGACACCGAGAGCGGTGGCCGCCCATCCGGGCATCCGCCGCATCGGCCCCGGCGCCTGCCCCTCACCACCGGGCTCGTCCCCGGCCGGTCCCCGCGCGCCGGGCTCACCCTCGGCCGTACCCGACTGCGGCGCGTCCCCGGCCGGCGTCGCCTCCTGTGCGGTACGCGGTCCGACCACGCCCTGTGTCTGCGGCACCCCGCTCATCCGTTCCTCCCCCGAACGTCCGGCTGCTCACCTTGCGGCTCAAGTACCGCACGGCGCAAGTCGGCCGCCGGCCTACACGTCACGGGGCGCCGCGACGCGAGACCTTTGTCGTCGAGATGTACCGGCGTGGACGTGGCCGCAGTGACTGGGTGGTCCGCTCGCCCTGAACGTCGAAACCGCCCTCGACGAAGCGTCGGGGCGGATCAGAAGGCGGGGATGGTGGTGAGCCGCGCGGCCGCCGTCTCCCCACGGGCGGCGGCCGGCGCGGTCGCGAGCTTCGGGCGGGCCGGATGACCGGCCCGCCCGGGCTCACGCCTGGTGTCCGGATCGTCCCGGCGGCTGTGAGGCGCCGCGCCTCTCACAGCCGGCCTGATCCGAACGGCAGTGCCTAGTGGACGCCCAGCCACGCCTCGATCGGGTGGAGGGCGAAGTACACCAGGAAGATCGCCGACAGGCCCCACATGAAGCCGCCGATCTCCCTGGCCTTGCCCTGAGCGATCTTGATGACGGTGTAGGAGATGACGCCGGCGGCGACGCCGGCCGTGATGGAGTAGGTGAACGGCATGAGCACGACGGTCAGGAAGACCGGGATCGCGGTGGCGCGGTCCGCCCAGTCGACGTGCCGGGCGTTCATCATCATCATCGCGCCGATCACCACCAGGGCCGCCGCGGCGACCTCCTGCGGGACGATCGCGGTGATCGGGGTGAAGAACAGGCAGGCCGCGAAGAACAGGCCGGTGATGACGGAGGAGAAGCCGGTGCGGGCGCCCTCTCCGACACCCGTGGCGGACTCGACGAAGACGGTCTGTCCGGAGCCGCCCGCGACGCCGCCGACGACACCGCCGGCACCGTCGATGAACAGGGCCTTGGACAGGCCGGGCATACGGCCCTTGTCGTCGGCGAGGTTGGCCTCGGTGCCGACGCCGATGATCGTCGCCATGGCGTCGAAGAAGCCGGCGAGGACGAGGGTGAAGACGATCACGCTGACCGTCATGACGCCGACGTCGCCCCAGCCGCTGAAGGACACGTTGCCGAAGAGCGAGAAGTCGGGCATGGACACGGGGCTGCCGTGCAGTTCGGGAGCGCCGTTCACCCACTGCTTGGCGTCGATGACGCCGGCGCCGTTCAGGACGGCCGCCACGACGGTGCCGCCGACGATGCCGATGAGGATGGCACCGGGGATGTTGCGGGCCTGGAGGGCGAAGATCAGCAGCAGGGTGGCAGCGAAGAGCAGGACCGGCCAGCCGGCGAGTTCGCCACCGGGACCGAGGATCACGGGGCCACCGCCGGGGGACGGGTTGCGCCCCACGAAACCGGCCTTGACCAGGCCGATGAAGGCGATGAACAGGCCGATGCCCATGGTGATGCCGTGCTTGATGGGCAGCGGGATGGCGTTCATGATCATCTCGCGCAGGCCGGTGGCGACCAGGAGCATGATCACGGCGCCGTAGGCCACACACATGCCCATGGCCTGCGGCCACGTCATGTTCGGCGCGACCTGGCTGGAGATGACGCCGGAGACCGACAGGCCCGCGGCGAGGGCGAGCGGCACCTTGCCGACGAAGCCCATGAGCAAGGTGGTGAACGCCGCGCACAGCGCGGTCGCGGTGATCAGGGCCTTCTGGCCCAGGGTGTCGCCGGCGACGTCCTTGCCGGACAGGATCACGGGGTTGAGCAGCAGGATGTACGCCATCGCCATGAAGGTGGTGACGCCGCCGCGCACTTCACGGGCGACGGTGGATCCCCGCTGGGATATGTGGAAGTACCGGTCGAGCCAGGACCGTCCCGCCGGGACGCGGCTGCCCGCGCCCGCGTCGTCGGCGGTGGTCCTGGGCTCCACTGACTGCTGGGTCATGGTGCCATCTCCCAAGGTTCATAGGGGCACCCGCATCGGAACCGACGGCGCCCCGATTGGGCCGTGGCTGCGGGATTTGGGAATGGACGACCCGGGGGACGGCCCGAGACGAACGAACTGCAGGTACTTCAAGGCCCGCGAGCGGAGCGGAACTCAAAGGCTTTCCTCCGGACGGCGCGTGGAGTGTGTGACGTTCCCTGCGCCGCCCGGAGAGTCTGTGTGCTACGCCGTACTGGTCAGGTGCTCGGGCCGCACCGGGGTGCGGTCGAGCTCCAGGCCGGTGGCGTCGCGGATGGCCGCGAGGACGGCGGGCGTCGACGACAAGGTCGGCGCCTCACCGACACCGCGCAGCCCGTAGGGGGCGTGCTCGTCGGCTAGTTCGAGCACGTCGACCGGGATGGTCGGGGTGTCGAGGATGGTCGGGATGAGGTAGTCCGTGAAGGAGGGGTTCTTCACCTGCGCCGTCTTCGGGTCGACGACGATCTCCTCCATGACCGCGATGCCCAGGCCCTGGGTGGTGCCACCCTGGATCTGGCCGATCACGGACAGCGGGTTGAGCGCCTTGCCGACGTCCTGGGCGCAGGCCAGTTCGACCACCTTCACCAGGCCCAGCTCGGTGTCCACCTCGACGACCGCGCGGTGCGCGGCGAACGAGTACTGGACATGGCCGTTGCCCTGGCCGGTGCGCAGGTCGAAGGGCTCGGTCGGCCGGTGCCGCCACTCCCGCTCGACCTCCACGGCCTCGCCTTCGAGGACGTCCGCCAGGTCGGCGAGCACCTCGCCGCCGTCGGTGACGACCTTGCCGCCCTCCAGCAGGAGCTCGGCGGTGGCCCAGGCGGGGTGGTAGGAGCCGAACTTGCGCCGGCCCATCCGCAGGACCTCCTCCCTCACCAGCTCGCAGGCGTGCTTCACGGCGCCGCCGGTGACGTACGTCTGACGGGACGCGGACGTCGAACCGGCGCTGCCGACCTGCGTGTCGGCCGGGTGGATGGTGACCTGGGCGACACCCAGTTCCGTGCGGGCGATCTGGGCGTGGACGGTGACCCCGCCCTGACCGACCTCGGCCATCGCGGTGTGCACGGTCGCGACCGGCTCACCGCCCACGACCTCCATGCGCACCTTGGCGGTCGAGTAGTCGTCGAAGCCCTCGGAGAAGCCGACGTTCTTGATGCCGACCGCGTAGCCGACACCCCTGACGACGCCCTCGCCGTGCGTGGTGTTGGACAGGCCGCCCGGCAGCTGCCGTACGTCGGCGCCCTCGCTGGACTCCCACTGGCGCTCCGGCGGCATCGGCATCGCCTTGACGCGGCGCAGCAGTTCGGCGACCGGGGCCGGGGAGTCGACCGGCTGCCCGGTCGGCATGAGCGTCCCCTGCTCCATCGCGTTCAGCCGCCGGAACTCCACCGGGTCCATGCCGAGCTTCTTGGCCAGCTTGTCCATCTGGGCCTCGTAGGCGAAGCACGCCTGGACCGCGCCGAAGCCGCGCATGGCGCCGCAGGGCGGGTTGTTGGTGTAGAGGGCGATGGCCTCGATGTCGACGTCGTCCACCGCGTACGGGCCGACGGACAGCGAGGAGGCGTTGCCGACGACCGCCGGGGAGGCGGAGGCGTACGCGCCGCCGTCCAGCACGATCCGGGCCTTCACGTGGGTGAGCTTGCCGTCGCGGGTGGCCCCGTGCTCGTAGCGGAGCTTGGCCGGGTGGCGGTGGACGTGCCCGAAGAATGACTCGAACCGGTTGTAGACCATCTTCACCGGCTTGCCGGTGCGCAGGGCGAGCAGGCAGGCGTGGATCTGCATCGACAGGTCCTCGCGGCCGCCGAAGGCGCCGCCGACGCCGGAGAGCGTCATGCGGACCTTGTCCTCGGGCAGGCCGAGCACCGGGGCGATCTGCCGCAGGTCGCTGTGCAGCCACTGGGTGGCGATGTAGAGGTGGACGCCGCCGTCCTCCTCCGGCACCGCGAGGCCGGACTCGGGGCCGAGGAAGGCCTGGTCCTGCATGCCGAAGGTGTACTCGCCCTCGACGATCACGTCGGCCCGCACGCGGGCCCGCTCCACGTCGCCGCGGACGATGGGCTGGCGGTGCACGATGTTGGGATGCGGGACGTGCCCGGCATGGTGATCGTCACGGTCGTCGTGGACGAGGACCGCGTCCGGCGCGAGCGCCGAGGCCTCGTCGGTGATCACCGGGAGCTCCCGGTACTCCACCTTGATCTTCGCGGCGGCGCGGCGGGCCGTCTCCGGGTGGTCGGCGGCGACGAGCGCGACCGGTTCGCCGTGGTGGCGCACCTTGCCGTGCGCGAGGACCGGGGTGTCCTGGATCTCCAGGCCGTAGTGGGTCACCTCGGTGGGCAGGTCGTCGTAGGTCAGGACGGCGTACACGCCCGCCGTGGCCAGGGCCTCGGAGACGTCGACGGAGACGATCTCGGCGTGGGCCACCGGGGAGCGCAGGATCTGTCCCCACAGCATGTCCTCGTGCCACATGTCGGACGAGTACGCGAACTCTCCGGTGACCTTCAGGATGCCGTCGGGGCGGAGCGTGGACTCGCCGATGCCGCCCTTGGTCCCGGAGCCCTGTGTGATCTTGGTGGGTGCGCCGTTGGCCTGCATGTCAGACCCCCTCGGACTGGCGGGCGGCCGCGAGGCGGACCGCGTCCATGATCTTCTCGTAGCCGGTGCAGCGGCACAGGTTGCCCGAGAGCGCCTCGCGGATGTCCGCGTCGGACGGGTTGGGGTTGCGCTCCAGGAGTTCGTCGGAAGCCACCAGCAGCCCCGGGGTGCAGAAGCCGCACTGGACGGCTCCGGCGTCGATGAACGCCTGCTGGATCGGGGAGAGCTCGGTGCCCTCACCGGTCTGCGAGTCGGTGCCCTCGGCCTGCCAGGCCCTGGCCTCGTCGAGCGGGGTGCCGCCGGCGCCGCTCGTGCTGCCGCCCTCGGCGCGCTGCCTGGCGTAGTCGGCCAGTCCCTCGACGGTGACGACCTCGCGGCCCTCGGCCTGTCCGGCGGCGACCAGACAGGCGCACACGAGGACGCCGTCGAGCCGCACGGTGCACGAGCCGCACTCGCCCTGCTCACAGGCGTTCTTCGAACCGGGCAGCCCGAGCCGCTCGCGCAGGACGTACAGGAGGGACTCGCCCTCCCAGACGTCGTCGGCCTGCTGCGGGCGTCCGTTGACGGTGAGGTTGACGCGCATCACGCAGCTCCCTCCGGGACGCGGCGGGCGCCGCGGTACGACTCCCAGGTCCAGGTCAGCGCGCGGCGGGCCATGACGCCGACCGCGTGGCGGCGGTAGCTCGCGGTGCCCCGGACGTCGTCGATCGGGTTGCAGGCGGCCGAGCACAGCGCGGCGAACTGCCCGGCGACCGACGGGGTGATGATCTTTCCGTTGTCCCAGAAGCCGCCCTCGTCGAGGGCCGCGGCCAGGAACTCCTCGGCGGCCTTGGCCCGGATCGGCGTGGGGGCCGCGGATCCGATCCCGGTGCGCACGGTGCGGGTGGCCGGGTGCAGGGCCAGCCCGAAGGCGCACACCGCGATGACCATGGCGTTGCGGGTTCCCACCTTGGAGAACTGCTGGGGGCCGTCGGCCTTCTTGACGTGCACGGCGCGGATCAGCTCGTCGGGCTGGAGCGCGTTGCGCTTCACGCCGGTGTAGAAGTCGTCGATCGGGACGAGACGGGTGCCCCGGGCGGCGGACTCCACCTCGACCTGCGCGCCGGCGGCGAGGAGGGCGGGGTGGGCGTCGCCGGCGGGAGAGGCCGTGCCGAGGTTGCCGCCGACGCCGCCGCGGTTGCGGATCTGCGGGGAGGCGACCGTGTGCGAGGCGAGCGCGAGTCCCGGCAGCTCGGCACGGAGATTTTCCATGATCGCGGTGTACGGGACGGACGCCCCGAGCCGCACGCTGTCCGCGCCGACCTCCCATTCGGTGAGGTCGCCGATGCGGTTCAGGTCCACGAGGTACTCGGGCCGACGGTGGTCGAAGTTGATCTCGACCATGACATCGGTGCCGCCCGCGATCGGCACAGCGGTGGGGTGCTCGGCCTTGACGGCGAGCGCCTCATCCCAGCTGGCGGGGCGAAGGAAGTCCATGACCGGCTCCCTTCCTTGTCTCGGGGGTCGAACGGATTGAGCCAATCCGGATGCGGCGGGTGCGTCTCGTTCATGTGCTGTTCACGCGGACTGGACTCAGTACACCGCCGACTCCTCCATGCGGGTCAGTGACAGAAACCATGAAGGAGTTGGCTGGCCAGGAGAGGCATCTTGTAGATTCGTATGAACGGAGGTCCTCGGTAGCCTCCTCGCCTTCCTCTGGAAACAGGGGACACACCCCGGTCATGCCCCGTCCGGCCACATCGGCGAAAGATCCATCCGAAGATTTCGAGACAAAGAACGGCGGCGACGAGAATGCGGCTGCGCGCACTGCTGGACACCGACGCGCTGGGCCTGAGGCTCCTCGGCGGCGAGGACGAACTGGACCGCACCGTGCGCGGTGTGATGACCACCGACCTGCGCGACCCCAGCCGCTACCTCTCCGGGGGTGAGCTGGTGCTCACCGGCCTGGCCTGGCGCCGGGACGCCGACGACTCGGAGCCTTTCGTCCGCATCCTGGTGCAGGCCGGCGTGGCGGCGCTGGCGGCCGGCGAGGCGGAACTGGGCGACGTGCCCGACGACCTGGTGGTGGCCTGCGCCCGCCATCGCCTCCCGCTGTTCGCGGTGCACGAGTCGGTGGCGTTCGCGACGATCACCGAGCACGTCGTACGGCAGGTGTCGGGCGAACGCGCCGGCGACCTGGCGGCCGTGGTGGACCGCCACCGCCGCATGATGACCTCCGGCCCGGCGGGCGGCGGCCCCGACGTGGTCCTGGACCTGCTGGGCTCCGACCTGGACCTGCGCGCCTGGGTGCTCTCCCCCACCGGCCGGCTGATCGCCGGCTCCAAGGTGGCCGGCCCGGCGCTGCCCGCCGAGGTGTGCGGCCGTCTCGCCGCGCAGCACCTGGCGGCGACCCGCACCGGCCGCCGGGGCCCGCACCGGGTGACCATCGGCACCAGCACGTACTCGCTCTTCCCGGTCCGCAGCAGCGGCCGCACCCCGCAGGCGTCCCGGGACGTGCGCGAGACGGTCCTGTCGGACTGGCTGCTCGCGGTGGAGGCGGACGCCTCCGACTGGGCCGAGGAACGCCTCGACCTGCTGCAGGGCGTCACCCAGCTGATCGCGGTCGAACGGGACCGCCGCGACGCCGCGCGCACGGTGCGCCGCCGCCTCGCCCAGGAGGTCCTGGAACTGGTCCAGACGGGCGCGGCCCCCGCCGAGATCGCCGCCCGCCTGCGCGTCGCGGCCCCCGTGCTGCTGCCCGGCCTCGGCGCCGCCCCGCACTGGCAGGTGGTCGTGGCCCGGGTGGAGTGGGACGGCGGGGACGTGGACGGCGGCCCGGTGGCCCAGTCCCTCCTGGAGGAGATCCTGGTCGACCCGCAGGCCACCGGCACCGAGCCGTCGGACCGCATCGCGGTCGCGCACGCCGGCGACGAGGCCATCGCGCTGGTCCCGCTCCCGGCCGTGTCCACCGAGCACGACGGCACGGAGGCGGGCATCCTCGCCGACACCCTGCTGCAGGCCGTGCGCGAGCCGCTGACCGCCGGGCTGGACGGCGACGGCCGGGTCACCCTCGGCGTGAGCGCGGCCGTGCACTCGGCGGAGGGCCTGCGCGGCGCCCTGGAGGAGGCCCGGCACGCCCGCCGGGTGGCGGCCGCCCGCCCCGGCCAGGTCTGCGCGGCGGGCCACCAGGAGCTGGCGAGCCACGTCCTGCTGCTCCCCTTCGTACCGGACGACGTGCGCCGGGCGTTCACGGCCCGGCTGCTGGACCCGCTGCGCGACTACGACCGCCGCCACCGCGCCGAGCTGATCCCCACCCTGGAGGCGTTCCTGGACTGCGACGGCTCCTGGACCCGCTGCGCCACCCGCCTCCACCTGCACGTCAACACGCTGCGCTACCGGGTCGGGCGAATCGAGCAGTTGACGAGCCGTGACCTGTCCCGCCTTGAGGACAAGCTGGACTTCTTCCTGGCGCTGCGCATGAGCTGACCGAAGTCGACCCCCGACTTTGTGAATTCCTTCACCCACCCCCTTGGCCAGGCACCTCGACAGGTGCTGGAATGCCGCCACCACTCATAGCTCGATGGCGTGCTCGGGGAGGGCAATGTGGCGCATACCGCCATGTCTGGTACCGGAACGACCGCAGCTGACGATCCCCTCCAGACCGCGGTATGGCGGCTGCGCTCGCGCGCATGCTGGGCCGACGCGGCGGAACTGCTGAAGCCGGAGAGCGCGGCCGCCGCGCTCCAGCGGGCGGCGCTGCTGGTGGAGCGCTGCCTGTACACCGAGCAGGGCTGGGAGGAGGCGGAGGACGCGCTGCGCACCGCGGAGGCGCTGGCCCACACGGACGACGAGCGAGGGGCGGCCGCTTGTGAACGCGGGTACGTGGCCTACGCCGCGACGCTGCACGGGGTGCGCGACCGCTCCGACGAGGCGCGTGCCGCGCTGGGCCGGGCGGCGGCGCTGATCCCGCGCGAGTCCCCGGCGCGGGCGCTGCTGGACTTCCGCCGGGGCCTGGTCGCGCAGAACCTCGCGGACGCCCCCCAGGCGGCCCGCGCCGCGTTCCGCCGCGCCCACGCGGGCGCCACCGCGCACGCCGACGCACTGCTGCTGTCCTTCACCTGGCGCCACCTCGCGGGCCTGGCCCTGCGGGACGGCGAACTGGCCGAGGCCCGCCACGGCTTCGCCGAATCCCTGCGGCTGCGCGAGGAGTTGGGCTACCTCGTCGGCACGGCCCCGGCGCTGGCGTCCCTGGCCGACACGGAACCGGAACCGGAGGCGTCCCGCCTGCGCGAGGAGGCCCGCCGCCTGTTCCGCCTCCTGGGCGGCGTCCCGACCTGGCTGGCCGCGCAACTGACCCCACCCCCGACAGCGGAGCCGGCGACGGCCTAGGGCGCCGGGGGTCAGCGGGGGCGGAAGTCGTGTAGTTCGTCCCCGCCGGGCTGGACGACGCCGTAGGTGCTCTCCGGTACCTCGTGCCAGGCTCCGGGGAGGTTGCCCAGGGGTTCCGAGACCACCAGGCGGGTCTCGTCGGAGACCTCGCGCAGGAACGAGAGGTCCGGGTGCAGGGCGCGCAGGGAGTCCACCCGGGAGCTGTAGAACAACGACCGCGAGGAGCGCTCACTGGAGTAGCGGAAGGCCCACACGCGTTCGCCGTCGGCCACCGCGACCGTCATCTGGAGCGGCTGCGGGACGCCGTGCCGGTGTCCCGTCTCCTCGATCAGGCCCGCCATGCGCGCCACGGCGTCGGGTGGAT
Organism: Streptomyces sp. Ru71; assembly: GCF_002920535.1. Taxonomy (GTDB): domain Bacteria; phylum Actinomycetota; class Actinomycetes; order Streptomycetales; family Streptomycetaceae; genus Streptomyces. The sequence goes on from NZ_PQSS01000090.1 coordinate 10,143, forward strand.
CGTCGGCGAGGCCGAAGGTGAGCGCGAGGAAGAACATCAGCTCGGAGTCGGTGGAGCCCTCGATGTCCGGGTAGAGGGCGGGATCGACGGCCAGCACGAGATCACGCCTGAGCCGGGGGAAGTCGCGGATCGCTCCGTTGTGCATCCACAGCCGGCTGCCCCAGCGGAAGGGGTGGCAGTTGGTCTGCTGCACCGCCGTCCCCGTCGTGGCCCGGATGTGGGCGAAGAACAGGCCCGAGCGGACGTGGTGGGCGACCTCCTGGAGGTTGCGGTTGCTCCAGGCCGGTCCGGTGTCCCGCAGCACCGCGGGGGACGCCATGTCCCGCTGGTACCAGCCGATGCCGAACCCGTCGCCGTTGGTCGTCTCGACCCCCAGGCGGGAGTGCAGACTCTGGTCGATCAGATTGTGCTCGGGCTCGAACAGGATCCGACTGAGGAGGACGGGCGTACCGGAGTAGGCGATCCAGCGGCACATGGGGACGTTCCTTCCGCCGGCACGGGACGCTGCCCCGCCGACGGGCGCGAAGACACAGGGCCTAGGCCCGTGGCGGTGGGCGGCCTGCAAACCATCACCAGTATCTGCCGCTCGGGCGCACGCGGCACGCCCGGCCCGCTCAGGCGCCCGTGAAGTGCTCCCGCACCAGCGCCCGCACCACGTCCACATCCCCGGCGATCAGCGCGTCCAGCAACGTGGTGTGCTCCGACGCGTCCGCCAGCAGATCGGCGTGGCCCGGGCGCCCGGAAGTCCCCCCGACCAGCGGCCACTGCGCCCGCCGGTGCAGATCGTCGGCGATCCGCACGAGCTGCTCGTTGCCCGACAGCGCCAGCACCGCCCGGTGGAAGGCCCGGTCCGACTCCGCGTACGTCGCCCGGCAGCCGGACGCCGCCGCCCGCACCGTCGCCTCGGCCAGCGGACGCAGCCGCGCCCACCGCTCGGCCGGCACGGCCCGCGCCAGCCGCAGCATCACCGGCACCTCGATCAGCGCCCGCACCTCGGCCAGCTCGGCCAGTTCCCGCGCGTCCCGCACCACGACACGGAACCCCCGGTTGGGCACGACCTCCACCGCGCCCTCAAGCGCCAGCTGCTGCATGGCCTCCCGCACCGGCGTGGCCGACACCCCGAACCGCTCGCCGAGCGCCGGCGCCGAGTACACCTCGCCGGGCCTCAGCTCCCCCGCGACCAGCGAGGTGCGCAGCGCGTCCAGGATCTGACCGCGGACCGACGCCCGCTGCACGACGGCCCGGGGCTCGGGCACCGGCCGCTCACAGTGCGTGTGCTCCCCGCGAACCGCTTCACCGTGAGCCACCTCCCCGCGAGCCGCCTCACCCCGTGCCCCCTCACCGCGAACCGTCTCGCCCCGTGCCGCTTCCTCCCCCGCGGCGCCGCCGCGACCGCCCCGCCGCACCTGCTCGGCGTCCGCCGCCGTCGGCTGCAACGGCACCCGGAACGAGCGCAGACGCGAGGCGGGCACCCCGTTCCCGTCGGAGCCCTGCGCACCCTGCTTCACGGGTCCTCCTCCGGGCTTGTCGGTACTTGGGGTCATTACGACGGGTTGTTACTCGTCCGTCAAGCACCTTAGGCCCAGAAGCCACCAGTTCAAATCCAGAAACGATCCAGTAAGGTAAGCCTTACCTCAAACGCACCCCGGATCGGTGGTCCCCCATGCCCGTCCCCTCCTCCCCCACCGCGGACGCCTACGCCCGCCTCACCGAGGTGTAGGGGGGGGGGACTGACGGTGACCGAGCTGGGCCCGGGGGACACCCTCCCGCACGGCGGGAACTGGACCTCCGCCGCCGCCCTCGCGGGGGACGACGCCACCCTGGACGCCTTCCTGGCCTGGGACGACGCCCAGGTGCTGCGCGACTACGGCACCCGCGCCCGCCCCGACGTCATCGCGAGCTTCGGCCTGCACCGCTACACCTGGCCGGCCTTCCTGCTGATCACCGCACCCTGGTTCCTGCTGCGCCGCGTCCCGCGCCTGCCCGTGACGCACGTCTCGTACGACCGCACCGCCGGCCGCATGGCGCTGCGCCCCGCCTCCTTCGCCTGCCTCCCCGGCGACCCGGCCGCCGCCCTGCCCACCGCCCGGGTGGTCCCGGACGAGGAGGCGCTGCGCGCCGAGGTACGGGCCGCGACGGCCGAGCACGCCGAACCCCTGCTCGCCGCGTTCGGCCCGCGCATGCGGCGCCGGGGACGTGCCCTGTGGGGCATGGTGACCGACGAGGTCGTCGAGGGCCTGTGGTACGTCGCCCATCTGCTCGGCGAGGAGGAGCGAGCGCGCCGCGAACTGGAGCTGCTGCTGCCGGGCGCGACGAAGCCGTACGCCGGCGCGGCGGCGTTCCGTGAACTGACCGGCCCGGACGGCGAGGCACTGCCCACCCGGGACCGGGTGAGCTGCTGCATGTTCTACACGGTGCGCCCCGAGGACACCTGCGCCACCTGCCCGCGCACCTGCGACAAGGAGCGCGTCACCAGGATCTCCGCCACCGCGACGGCGGTAGCCGCGAGTTGACGCCCTGTCGGGTACGGAATCCCCTCGCATCCCCTAAGATCACCCGCGAGTGGGACACGCGTACGGGCACGGTCGTTTCACACCTTCCTCACCACGCGCAGGAAGTTTCCGTGGAACCACCCGTACGGGTAGTCTTATTCGAACTCAACTCCCGCCCCTCAAGCGGCAGTTCGAGCAGAACGCCGCCCTGGGCATCCCCTTGCACTTCCTTGGCGGCCTCTTGCCCCGAAACCCCCTGAGGGCCGGCGGGATTGGGCCACTATGGCGGGCGATACGCCCTATCCCAATGCAAGGGACCCCTAGATGAGACTGACCGACATATCGCTGAACTGGCTGCTTCCGGGCGCCGTACTGCTCCTGGGCATGCTGGCGGCGGTGGCGGTGCTCGCGCGCGGCAAGCGCTCCTCCGGTCAGAACGCGAGCGCGGACGACTCGTGGGAGCGCGCCGAGGAGCGCCGCAGGCGCAAGGAGGCCATCTACGGCACGGTCTCCTACGTGCTGCTCTTCTGCTGTGCGGCGGTCGCGGCCGCGCTCTCCTTCCACGGCCTTGTCGGCTTCGGCGAGCAGAACCTGAACCTGTCCGACGGCTGGCAGTACCTGGTCCCGTTCGGCCTGGACGGGGCGGCCATGTTCTGCTCCGTCCTCGCGGTGCGGGAGGCCAGCCACGGCGACGCGGCGCTCGGCTCCCGGATACTGGTGTGGATGTTCGCGGCCGCCGCCGCCTGGTTCAACTGGGTGCACGCGCCGCGCGGCGTCAACCACGCCGGCGCCCCGCACTTCTTCGCGGGCATGTCGCTGTCGGCGGCCGTGCTGTTCGACCGGGCGCTGAAGCAGACCCGCCGGGCGGCGCTGCGCGAGCAGGGCCTGATCCCGCGCCCGCTGCCGCAGATCCGTATCGTGCGCTGGCTGCGGGCCCCGCGCGAGACGTACAAGGCCTGGTCGCTGATGCTCCTGGAGGGCGTGCGCAGCCTGGACGAGGCCGTGGACGAGGTGCGCGAGGACCAGCGGCGCAAGGAGGAGGCACGCCGGCTGCAGCGCGAGAAGGACCGCGTGGAGCGGGCGCAGCTGAAGGCCATCAGCCGCGGGCACGGCAGCTTCCCGGGCCGCGGCGGCGGCCGCGAGGTGGAGGTGCACGCGGTGGAGCGGGACTCCGAGCGGGTCTCCGCGGAGCCTGCCATATCCACGCCGGAGCAACTGCCCGTGCGCGCGCGTCCCTCCCTCCAGCCGGTGCGCAGCGGCGCGTCTGACCCGATCACCGTGGACCTGACCGCGGAGGACGACACGCAGGCGCTGCCGCGACTGGACTCCCTGGAGCGCAAGCTCAAGGACCTGGAGCAGCAGTTCGGCTAGAGCCGGTGCGCCCCGTGCACGCGGGCGCGACCGGGACGGGGCGGGGCCGCGACCGAACGGGTCGCGGCCCCGCCCGTTTCACGCCCCGTGCAGTTCGAACCACACCGCTTTCCCCACCCCGTGCGAGCGCACCCCCCAGGCGTCCGCGAGCGACTGCACCAGCATCAGCCCCCTGCCGTGCGTGTCGTCCCCGGCGTCCGACGCGCGCAGCCGCGGTCTGCGGCCGACGAAGTCCCGTACCTCCACGCGCAGGCCCCGCGGCCACACCGTCGCCGTCAGGACCGCCTCGCGGTCGGTGTGCACCAGCGCGTTGGTGACCAGTTCGCTGGTCAGCAGCTCCGCGACATCGCATCCGGCGGTCCTGCCCCACTGCCCGAGCAGCTCCCGCAGGGCCCTGCGCGCGTCGGACACCGCCCGCAGGTCGCGTCGTCCGAGCCGGCGCCGCAGTTGTGGCGCCGGTATGCGGTCCCCGTCGCTGTCGGTCCAGTCCTCCACCGCCCCCATCGAGTAGGCCCCCGTCGTCACCGGTACGCTCCTTCGTGCCTGCCTCGTCATGACCCCCGCCCGCGTGCCGATGGCCGTATCCCTCCTGCTCGAACACGTTCACGGGGATCCTTGCCCGGCGGGCGCGCGGGCAGTCATCCGGGATGGCCGACGACCGGGTGTTCGGCCACCGTGCGGCACGGCGGCGTAGGCGCTCCCGCCCCCGCCGGGGCGACCGCGCCGTGCGCGCACACCCCCCGACCGCCCCTTGGACAGCGCGCCCGCGGGACGAGTGGCCACAGGGGACACACGGCACCCGGTTCCCGTCCCGGGAACTTGGCTGGATCACGACGTTACGGAAGTCGGATACGGCCCCTAGGGACGCGGCACGTTGCGCAGGTTGGAGCGGGCCATCTGGAGCATGCGGCCGACGCCGCCGTCCAGCACGATCTTCGAGGCGGACAGGGCGAATCCGGTGACCATCTCGGCGCTGATCTTCGGCGGGATGGAGAGCGCGTTGGGGTCGGTGACGACGTCGACGAGAGCCGGCCCCTTGTGCTTGAACGCGTCCTTGAGCGCACCGGCGAGCTGCTTGGGCTTCTCCACCCGGACGCCGAAGGCCCCGCAGGCACGGGCGACGGCGGCGAAATCGGGGTTCTTGTTGGCGGTCCCGTAGGACGGCAGGCCCGCGACCAGCATCTCCAACTCGACCATGGACAGCGCCGAGTTGTTGAACAGGACGACCTTCACCGGCAGGTCGTACTGAACAAGAGTCAGAAAGTCCCCCATCAGCATCGAGAATCCACCGTCGCCCGACATCGACACCACCTGCCGGCCCCGGTCGGTGAACTGCGCGCCGATCGCCATCGGCAGGGCGTTCGCCATCGAGCCGTGCGAGAAGGAACCGATGATCCGTCGGCGGCCGTTGGGCGAGATGTACCGCGCGGCCCAGACATTGCACATCCCGGTGTCGACCGTGAACACCGCATCCTCGTCGGCGACTTCGTCGAGCACGGCCGCCACGTACTCGGGGTGGAGCGGGACGTGCTTGTCGACCTTGCGCGTGTACGCCTTCACCACCCCCTCCAGGGCGTCGGCGTGCTTCTTGAGCATCTTGTCGAGGAAGCGCCGGTCGTCCTTCGTCCGCACCCGCGGGGTGAGGCAGCGCAGCGTCTCGCGGACGTCGCCCCACACGGCGAGGTCCAGCCTGGAGCGGCGGCCGAGGTGTTCGGGCCGGACGTCGATCTGGGCGATCTTCACGTCGTCGGGCAGGAAGGCGTTGTACGGGAAGTCGGTGCCGAGCAGGATCAGCAGGTCGCACTCGTGGGTGGCCTCGTAGGCGGCGCCGTAGCCGAGGAGCCCGCTCATCCCGACGTCGAAGGGATTGTCGTACTGGATGAACTCCTTGCCACGCAGGGCGTGCCCCACCGGAGACTTGATCTTCTCGGCGAACTCCATCACCTCGGCGTGCGCCCCGGCGGTGCCGCTGCCGCAGAACAGGGTGACACGTTCGGCCTCGTCGATGAGGTCCACCAAGCGGTCGATCTCGGCGTCGCCGGGGCGGACCGTGGGCCGGGCGGTGACCAGCGCGGTCTGGGCGGCCCGCTCGGGCGCCGGCTCGGCGGCGACGTCGCCGGGCAGGGCGACGACGCTGACACCGCTGCGGCCGACGGCGTTCTGGATGGCGGTCTGCAGCAGCCGCGGCATCTGCTTCGGGTTGGAGATCAGCTCGCTGTAGTGGCTGCACTCGCGGAACAGCTGGTCCGGATGGGTCTCCTGGAAGTAGCCGAGGCCGATCTCGCTGGACGGGATCTGGGAGGCCAGGGCGAGGACCGGGGCCATGGAGCGGTGGGCGTCGTAGAGACCGTTGATGAGATGCAGGTTGCCGGGCCCGCAGGAGCCGGCGCAGGCGGCGAGCCGGCCGGTGATCTGGGCCTCCGCGCCGGCGGCGAAGGCGGCGGTCTCCTCGTGGCGGACGTGGATCCAGTCGATGGCGGCGTTGCGGCGCACGGCGTCCACGACCGGGTTGAGGCTGTCGCCGACGACGCCGTAGAGGCGTTTGACACCGGCGCGGGCGAGGATGTCGACGAACTGTTCGGCGACGTTCTGCTTGGCCATGGCTTCTCGTCTGCCCCTTCGGTGACCGGCGGATGATTCCATGGAGACACAGCGGCCGCGGTTACGCCTCCCACACAGCCGCGGCCGTACGGTCGTCGGCGTACCCCTTGACCCGCACCTGGGCGTCGGCGAGGAACGCGGCGAGGCCCGGCGGTTCGGGGCCGGACCAGCGGTCGGCGAGGTGGGCGGCCAGTTCCGGCTCGCCGCCGAACGGTTCGGCCAGGCCCGCGGTGCACATCAGCAGCACATCACCCGGTCGGGCGAGCGAGGCACGGAACCGGAAGGGCTCGCGGGGCGGCTCGGGCGCGGGTTCGTAGGGGCTCGGCGGGGTGGGGATGCCGAGGTCCATGGTGAGCCGGTCCCCCTCCGGCGTCTCGGCGGGCGGCGACCCGAAGCCGACGACCGCCTCCCCGGCCGGGGTCTCGGTGACCTCGGGCTCCAGGTCCTGCCACTGCCCGCCCCGCAGCCGGAACAGTCCGCCGGTGCCGGCACCGAAGAAGACACGGGTGCGGCACGCCGGGTCGGCGGGCAGCAGCAGACAGCGCAGGGTGGCGGCGTACTCCTCGGGAGCAAGGCCCTGTTCGGCGGCGGTGGCGCGCAGCTTGCCGAGGCTGCGGTCGGTGAGCCGGTGCAGACCCGACTTCAGGTCACCGCGCCGGGCGGCCCGCAGATCCTCCACGAGCCGGGCGTGGCTGCGTCCCACGGCCCGCCCGATCCACTGGCACACCTCGGCCGCGGCCCGGTGCGCCCCGGGCGTGGCCCGGGCCCCGGTGGCCATCGCCACCAGCACCAGGGCGTGCTCCCCGCTCCCGAACCGGGCGACGAGCAGCGCGTCCCGCCGTGGCTCCCCGCGGAACCGCGCCGAGTCCCCGCGCACCGACACGGCCCGCAGGGTGCACACCCCGTACCGGGCACCGTCCAGCACGGTGTCGGGTACGAGATCGTCCAGCTCGTCCGGGTCGGCGGCGGGCAGAGCGGTCGGCTCGGCGTCGTAGGTGGGCGGCCCGGACCCGACGTAGGCGCGGCGGCCAACGGGCGCGACGGGCCCCGGCTCGGCACGGCCGGGGCCGACCGACGGGGCCGACGTGGGCACGGGGGGCGTGGGACCGCCAGGGCCCGGCGCCCGGCGGGCCGCCCGCTCCTCGAACCCGGGCGGCATGGGGCCCGGCGGAAAGGTCACGGGCCCGGGCGGTGCCGCGGGCGGCGGCTCCCAGGGCGCCCGGACACGCCCGCCGTACGCCCCCGGCGGGCGGGACGGGGCAACGTCCTCGGGACGATTTCGCTGGGGCGGCACCGCGGGTGGAGGTGGTGGCGCATCGCGCGCTTCCCGCTCGGGTGGGTCGTCGGCGACCGGGCGGCGGCCCACCGTGCCGGCCGCCGAGGCGAAGCGGTCGTCCAGTGAGTCGGGCGCCGCCGTGGGGCCCGTGTCCGTGGTGGAGTCGTCGTACAGCTGCCCCCACCAGTCGTCCTCCCGGCCGGTGGGCCTTCCCCCCTGCTGGCTCATGCGCCCAATTGTCCACCGCACGGCCAGGATGAAAACGGGGCATCGGGAAAAAGCCGCCCGCAGACGTGCGAAAGGACGGCGTGTCGGGGGAGTTGTCGAACACGGGGACGAACACCCCTGACCCACCCGGCACTTGTGGCCGCCGGGCGGCCCCACCCCCCACGGGAGGACCGCCCGGCGACGACACGGTGACCGGGCCCCGGATCCCCTTCGCGCGGAGGCGGGCGGCGACCACACGTCTCGGGCCCCGGTCACGCGGCCGCACGGCGAACCGCCGGATGATCACAAGGACCGGCCGTGGCCACACCTTGGCAGAGGCGGCGGCGCTACGGCGATGATGTCGGGCGGCGGGTTTGCGCCGTGGCCGTTTCCCGCCACGGAACTCACACGGGAGGCACGCGCGGATGCTGACGGCGATCGGGCTGGACGAGACGGACGAGTCGGCGTACCGCGCGCTGGTGTCACTGGGCGCGTCCGACGTACCCGACCTGTCGCGCCGGCTGTCGTGCGGCGAGGACGACACCGAGCGCGCCCTGCGCCGCCTGGAGCGTCAGGGCCTGGCCGCACAGTCGTCGGGCCGGCCCGGCCGCTGGGTGGCCGCCCCGCCCGGCGTGGCACTGGGCGCGCTGCTCACCCAGCGCCGGCACGAGCTGGAGAAGGCCGAGCTGACCGCCGCCCTGCTGGCCGAGGAGTACCGGGCCGGCGCCGCCGAACCCGCCGTGCACGACCTGGTCGAGGTGGTCACCGGCGCCGCCGCCGTGGCGCAGCGCTTCCTGCAGATGCAGCTCGGCGCGACCGAGGAGGTGTGCGCGCTGGTCACCGGCAACCCGGCGGTGGTCTCCGGGACGGACAACGACGCCGAGGAGCAGGCGGCCGGCCGCGGGGTGCGCTACCGGGTGGTCGTGGAGCGCTCCGTGCTGGACCTGCCGCACGGGCTCACCGAGCTGACGGCGGCGCTCTCCCGTGACGAGCGGGTGCGCGTGGTGGACGAGGTGCCGACGAAGCTGGTGGTCGTCGACCGTGCCCTCGCCCTGGTGCCGCTCTCGCGCCGCGCGGAGCCCGCCGCGCTCGTGGTGCACGCCAGCGGCCTGCTGGAGCTGCTGTCGGGCCTGTTCGAGTCGGTGTGGCGCGAGGCCCTCCCGCTGCGGCTCGGCCCCGACGGGGTGACCGAGGACGGCCCGGACGGGCCCGACGGCACCGACCTGGAGATCCTCTCGCTCCTGCTCGCCGGGCTCACCGACGCCAGCGTCGCCAAACAACTCGACCTGGGCCTGCGCACCGTACAGCGCCGGGTACGGCGCCTGATGGAACTGGCCGGCGTGACCACCCGCCTCCAGCTGGGCTGGCACGCATACGAACGCGGCTGGACGACCCGCGACACCTAGCGCACGCGCCCCACCTGCGCCGTCGCGCCGGCTCCTGCACTCTGGGCAGATGGGAGTGTGGGAACTCCTGCTGGTCGGCGTGGTCCTGCTGCTCGGCCTGTGCGGAGTGCTGGTGCCCGGCGTACCGGGCTCGTGGCTGGTCTGGGCCGCCGTGCTGTGGTGGGCGCTGAAGGACCCGCAGCCACTCGCCTGGGGCGTCCTGGTGGGCGCCACCGTGGCCCTGCTGCTGTCCCAGGTGGTGCGCTGGGCGCTGCCACCCCGCCGACTGCGCGAGTCCGGCGCCACCCCCCGCATGGCCGTGTACGCCGGCCTGGGCACGCTGGCCGGCTTCGTACTGCTCCCGGTACTCGGCGCGATCCCCGGTTTCCTCGGCGGCATCTACCTCTCGGAGCGGCTGCGCCTGGGCCGGCACGGCGAGGCCCGGGCAGCCCTGCGAACGGCGATGCGCTCGGGCGGCTGGAGCGTACTGGCGGAACTGTTCACCTGCCTGCTGATCACAGCGGCCTGGCTGGGCGCGGTCCTCTGGGGCTGACCACGACGGCGCGGCACCCGCGCACGGCGGAAAGGGGCCGGGGTGGGGGGTGTCCGCCCGCAGCGGCCGGCACCGCCAACGGTGACCGTGTCGGGGACAGTGGGCCGGACCGAGGACGGATACCCCCCACCCCGGCCCCGCAGTGACCACCGGCACCAGGCGCTACACCAGCCACGACGCAACAGCAAGGGGCCGCCGCAGGCATTTCAGGGGCGCGGGGAACTGCGCGACCAGCCACAACGCAACAGCAACAGGCCGCCGCAGGCACCCGCACAGGCCGCCGCAGGCACCACGCACCCCACCTAGAGAACCCCCTCCAACACCAGCAGCCGCGTCTTCCGCTCCAGACCCCCCGCATACCCGGTAAGCGACCCATCCGCCCCGATCACCCGATGACACGGCCGCACCACAAGCAACGGATTGGCACCGATCGCACCCCCGACAGCCCGCACGCCGGCCCGCGAGACACCGATCCGCGCAGCGATCTCCCCGTAGGTCGTGGTCGCCCCGTACGGCACGGACCCAAGCGCGGCCCAGACACGCTCCCGAAAGACAGTGCCATGGGATCGCAGCGGCAGGTCGAACTCCTTCAGCTCCCCGGCGAAGTACGCGGCGAGCTGCGATGCGGCCGCGCGGAAGGGCCCGTCGTCATGCCGCCACCCCTCCAGAACGCTCCGCCCACCCTTCTGCCCGGGCACGGACAGCGAGGTCAGGGCCCCGTCCGGGTCGGCGGTGAGCAGCAGCGGCCCGAGCGGACTGTCGAGCTGGGTGAAGTACGTCGGGTCGGTCATCGGATCTCCAACTCCCCTGCGACAAGCAGGTGCTGTACGGCGTAAGTACGCCAGGGACGCCACACATCGGGTACGGCAAAACCGGCCGGCGCGACGTCCGGATCGCCAAGGGCACGGGCACGGATCACGGCAGCCGTGCCGGCGTCCACACCCGGCAGCGCGCGCAGCGCCTGCTCGGCGTCGTCCCGGTCGACGCCGGGGTCGAGGCGCACAGTGCCGTCGGCCAGAGCGGCGGCGAGCGCCCCGAGGGGGCCGCCGGGCTCGGCCTGGGCGAGGACGGCCGATTCGGGAAAAAGACGGGTCAGGCTGCCGCAGGGCGCGTCGAGCCGTTTGCCATAGGCATGGACGAGCCGCTCGGCCGCGCCCCGGCCGACGAGGGCGCGTACCGCCAGCTCCTCCGGGTCGGCGGCGCCGGGTGCGCGCAGCCCGGGGCTCGCGGCGACGAGCGGGGCGAGCCGGGGGTCGGCGCCGAGCCGCTCGTCGACGGCGTACGGGTCGGCGTCCAGGTCGAACAGGCGCCGCAGCCGCTGCACGGCCGTGGTGAGGTCGCGCGGGTCGGTCAGATGCAGCCGGGCGTCGAGCCAGCCGCCCGGGTGGGCGGCCGAGGCCCGGGACTCGGTGCCGGTGCGCTCGGCGACGGCCACGATCCCGGTGCCGTACGGCAGCCGCAGGGTGCGCCGGTAGGTGCGCGCGCCGGGCCGGCCGTCGACCTCCTCGACGCCGGGGACGGCCTCGCGGGCCAGCAGGTCGAAGACCGGGCCCGCCTGGTACGGCCCCCGGTACGCCAGCCGCAGCGGGATGCCGGCGCCCGGCGCGTCGCCCCGGCGGCCGGTGGGCGCGGCGGCCCGCAGCTCGCTCGGGGTGGAGGCGTAGATCGCCTGGATCGTGTCGTTGAATTGCCTGACGCTGTTGAACCCGGACGCGAATGCGACCTCGGTGATCGGCAGCTCGGTGGTCTGCAGCAGCACGCGCGCGGTGTGCGCCCGCTGCGCCCGGGCCAGGGCGACCGGCCCGGCGCCCAGTTCGGCGGTGAGCTGGCGCTGCACCTGCCGGGCGCTGTAGCCGAGGCGTACGGCGAGCCCGGCGACGCCCTCGCGGTCCACCACGCCGTCGCCGATCAGCCGCATGGCGCGGCCGACGACGTCGGCGCGCACGTTGTGGTCGGCGGAGCCGGGCACGGCGTCCGGGCGGCACCGCCGGCAGGCCCGGAAACCGGAGCCCTGCGCGGCGGCGGCCGTGGTGAAGAACCGCACGTTGCGGCGCTTGGGAGTGACGGCCGGGCAGCTGGGACGGCAGTAGATCCCGGTGGTCTCGACGGCGAAGAAGAACGCCCCGTCGAACCGGGCGTCCCGGCTGCGCACGGCCTCGTACCTGGTGTCCTCGTCCATCACATGGTCCAGTCTCCGCCGGCCGCCGAACGACGGCTGGCGGAAATCGGACACGAAGGTGACCGAACCGGCACCCGAGCACCGGCCCCAGCGAAACCAGACGCAGTGACACCGGGCCCCGATGCACCAAGGCGAACCGAACCGACAGGACCGGCAGGACCGGCAGGACCGACAGGACCTAGCGGAACCGCCCCCGCTTGGCCTCCATGGCCGCCTTCCCGACGGCCCCCCGCCGCTTCCACTCCTTCCGGATCTCCGCACGCAGCCGCGCGTCGGTCTTGGCCACGATGTACTGGTTCTCCCGTTGCAGCTTGCGGTAGCTCTCCAGCCGCCGCTCGGGCAGCTCGCCCGACTCCAGGGCGGCCCGCACCGCGCACCCCGGCTCGGTCTCGTGGCCGCAGTCGTGGAACCGGCACTCCTCGGCCAGTTCCTCGATCTCGGCGAAGACCTGCCCGACCCCGGCCTGGGCGTCCCAGAGTCCGACGCCCCGCAGGCCGGGGGTGTCGATGAGGACGCCGCCGCCGGGCAGGGCGAGCAGGTTGCGGGTGGTGGTGGTGTGCCGGCCCTTGCCGTCCAGGTCGCGCACGGCCTGGACGTCCATCACGTCCGCGCCGAGCAGCGCGTTGGCGAGGGTCGACTTGCCGGCACCGGACTGCCCGAGCAGCACACTGGTACCGCCGCCGACGACGGCGGCCAGCACGTCCAGCCCGTCGCCGTGCGCGGCGCTGACGGTCAGCACGGGCACGCCGGGCGCCGCGGTCTCGACGTCCTGGACGAAGTACGCCAGGGTCGCCGGGTCGGGCACCAGGTCGGCCTTGGTGAGCACGACCACGGGCTGCGCCCCGGACTCCCAGGCGAGCGCGAGGAAGCGCTCGATGCGGCCGAGGTCCAGCTCGACACCGCAGGAGACGGCGACGACGGCGTGATCGACGTTGGCGGCGAGGATCTGCCCCTCGGACCGCTTGGAGGAGGTGGAGCGCACGAAGGCGGTGCGGCGCGGCAGATACGCCCGGACGTAGCGGGGGTTGCCGTCGGGTTCGACGACGGCCCAGTCGCCGGTGCACACGACCCGCAGCGGGTCGTGCGGGGTGACGAACGCGGTGTCGGCGCGGATCGTCCCGTCGGCGGTGACGACGTCGCACTGGCCGCGGTCGACGCGCACGACCCGCCCGGGCAGCAGCCCTTCGGCGGCGTAGGGGGCGAACGCGGCGGCCCAGTCCTCGTCCCAGCCGTAGGGAGCGAGGGCGGAGAAGGAAGCGGAAGTGGAGCTCAAGGGGGGACCCTTCGAGACAGTGGCCCCGGCAGGCGCGCGCGTACTCGGCGCGGCGGATTCAGGTCAGCCGGCGGCCACGGAGGTGGACGTGATGGATTCCTGGATGCGGGCAGCGCCCGTCGCAATGACAGCCATCGGTCGACACCTCCTTCTCCCCGTGCGCGGCAGCGGCGCGGCGGCGGCCGGGAAGGCCGCTCCGCGCGAGTCGTGATCACCTTAAGGACAGCACACTCCACGGCGCCACCTGTTTTTCACCCACGACCCATCAGTGCCCCCCCGCACACGACAGCGGTTCCCCGCGCCCCGCACGCGGTACCCGGGAGGCTGGGCCCGTCGGCGCACGTGCGGGGAGGTGACGTGGCCTCGGAACACGGAACCAGCGCTCAGGGCGGCCTGGGCCGCCGGCGCTTCCTCGCCCTGTGTGCCGGGGCGGGCCTGGGGGCCGCCTGCACAGCGTCCCGGCGGGCAGAACCGGACCGGCCGCACGCCCCCGGCCCCACCGCCGGACGGCACCGGCCGCACGCCCCCGGCCCCACCGCCGGACGGCTCCGGCCGGAGGCGGAGCGGGACGCGCCGGGCACCGACGACTGGCGGCTGGGCGCCACCGGCCCGCGCGACGCCGTGGCCGGCTATGCGGACCGGGTGAGCGTGCGGCCGGGCGAGCCGTTCGGACTGCAGGTGTCGACGACCGCCGCGTCCTTCCGGGTCCGCGCGTTCCGGGTCGGCTGGTACGGCGGACGGCAGGCCCGGCTGATCTGGTCCTCGGACCGCGTACCCGGCCGCGCCCGGCCGGCGCCGCGTCTGCTGCCGAGGACGCGTACCGTGCGCGCCGACTGGCCGGCCGCGCTGACCGTGGACACCGCCGGATGGCCGGAAGGCGCCTATCTGCTGCGGCTGGAGACGGACGGCGGACACCAGCGGTACGTCCCGCTGATCGTCCGCTCCGCCGAGGGCGCGGGCCGCACCGTGCTGGTGCACGCCCCGGCCACCTGGCAGGCGTACAACCACTGGGGCGGCAGCAGTCTGTACACCGGGCCGCTCGGGGACTACGCGTCACGCTCGCTCGCGGTCAGCTTCGACCGGCCCTACGACGGCGGCGGCGCGGAGAAGTTCCTGGTGTACGAGCGGGCGCTGGTCGTGCTGGCCGAGCGGCTCGGCATCCCCCTGGCCTACAGCACCGGCGTCGACGTCCACCGCGATCCCGGCGTGCTGCGCGGGGCGCGCGCCGTGGTGTGCCTGGGCCACGACGAGTACTGGACGCCCCAGCAGCGCGCCCATGTCACCGCCGCCCGGGACGCGGGCACCAACGTCGCCCTCCTCGGCGCCAACACCTGCTTCCGCCGCGTCCGGCTGGAGTCCGGCGGGGGCACGGATCCGCCGGCGCCCGGCGCGGGCGCGGAACCGCGCACGGTGGTGTGCTACAAGAGCGCGTTCCGCGACGACCCCTGCTACGGCTCCCGCCCCGACCTCGTCACCACCGACTTCCGCCTGCCGCCGGCCGCCGACCCCGAGTCCTCGCTCACCGGGGTGCTCTACGAGGGCTATCCGGTCGACGCGCCCTATGTCGTGCTCGCGGGCGACCACTGGCTCTTCGACGGCACCGGGGTGCGCGCCGGTGACCGGTTCCCCCACCTGGTCGGCGTGGAGTACGACCGGGTGAGCCGGGGCAGTCCGCTGCCCGAACCGCTGGAGATCACCGCGCACTCGCCGCTGGTGTGCCGGGGCACGCCGAGCCACAGCGACTCGGCGTACTACACGGCGGCGAGCGGGGCCGGGGTGTTCGCCACGGGGACGATGCGCTGGGTGGAGGCCCTGCTGGCGGGCACCGGCGAACTCGGCCACGACCACGGCATGGACGGCCGTACCCGCGCCTTCGTCACGCGCACCACGGCGAACCTGCTGCGTACCTTCGCCCTGGGGCCGGCGCTCCGGCACGCCCCGCCGCCGCGCCCCGACACGGCGGCCGGGTACGGCGGGTGAGGCCGGGTCAGCTCACCGGGGCGGCGTCCTGGGCCGGGAGGCTGTCCATGAAGGAGCTGACGGAGAAGACGGCGCGTCCGGGGCCGGGCGGGCCGTAGCCGGGGGGCGAGGAGAGCCCGAAGTCCTCCATGGTCTGCCGGTAGGCCTGCAGCAGCCGGATGTGGTACTCCAGCGGGGCGCCCTGCGGGTTGGCCTTGCCCAGCGGCGTGGTGGGCTCCGGGCACCAGGTGGTGAAGCGGGGCGTGATGCCGTGCGACATGAAGAAGCGCAGGCCCTCGGTGGTGGAGGCGATGGCCTCGTCGACCGTCTTGAAGCCGAACGGCTCGGCCATCTCGACGCCCGCCACGAAGTTGGGGATGACGTTGCGCGCGCCGAAGATCTCGGCGGAGTCGAGGATGCGCCGGTGCCACTCGTCGCGGCCGACGTACCGCTCCTTGCCGGGGCAGTACATCTTGAACAGGTACTCGTCCCACACCTCGTAGTTGGGGTGGTAGATCTGCACGCCGTAGTCCTTGAACCGCTGCACGTCGTCCTTGGGCAGCGCCTGGGCGACGACCTTGCCGATCCAGCGGCCAGGGAAGCGCTCCTCGATGGCCTTGGCGTAGTGGCCGTAGAAGTCGGCCTCGTCACGGCCGGAGACCGTCTTGGTGATGGCACCGCCGGTCAGCGTGTAGGCGGTGGACGCCTTCTGGGTGTCGTACCGGTCGATGATCTCCAGGGCTTCGAGGACCTCCTCGACGTCCTTCACCCCGGTGTAGGGACGCCCGGCGGCCTTGTGCTGGCGCCAGTTGTGGTTGATGTCGCAGTACTGGCACTCCTCCTTGGCGCCGAAGTACTGGCAGACCCGGAAGACGGTGAGGTAGATCAGGTAGCCCCACTGGATGGTGGGGGCCACCTCCATGACCGACTTCCCGTTGGACAGCTTGTGCCGGTAGTACTCCGGCATCGGCGGCACGCCGACGTCGGCGATGCGCCTGCCGTCGAGGTAGAGGCCGAGCATGCCGCTGTCGTCGGCGGCGACCCGGTAGGGCGAGGC
Organism: Streptomyces sp. Ru71; assembly: GCF_002920535.1. Lineage (GTDB taxonomy): Bacteria > Actinomycetota > Actinomycetes > Streptomycetales > Streptomycetaceae > Streptomyces. The sequence goes on from NZ_PQSS01000090.1 coordinate 26,496, forward strand.
GGGGTTCACCCGGACGGAGACGACCGTGCGGCGCAGGTCGTAGGGGCCACCGGTGAGGATGATCTCCTCGGGCGGGCGGCGCAGCGCGGCCTCGCCCAGCTCGGGCAGGGTGCCGTGGTCGAAGGAGAAGATGAAGTACGACTTCGGCTTCACCTCACCGCTCTCGTTGTCGCTGAGCGCCGACGGGTCGAAGGCGACTCCGCCGCGCAGCAGGTCCTCCTTGAAGACGGCTTCCCGCGGCACGTGCGGAAACCGCTCCATCAGATCCTCGACCAGCGCGGTACGGCTGCCCATCCGACTCTCCTCCCGGTTCAGGCGTACGACTCCTCACGGTATGCCCTGCCCCCGGCGTCAGCCGTGCCGGGTCCCCTCACGCGCCGCGATGTGCCCCGGTACGGGGGTGCCGGCGGGGAGCAGCGGGTCGGGCACGGGGGCGCCCCAGAGCTGGGTGAGCGGCAGGGTGCCGGCCCACAGGCCCAGCCCGGCGTCCGGGCCGTCGCCGTCGTCGGGTGCGCCGGAGCGGATCTTGACGGAGGCCTCTTCGAGGGAGACGGCGAGCAGGGTGGTGGCGGCGAGTTCCTTGCGGCTGGGGCGGCGCGCGTACGACCACTGGCCCGGTGCCGTGTGCTCGGTGAGCAGGCGCAGGCCCTGGAGCTTCTCCTCGGGGTCGGTGACCGTGCGGGCCTCGCCGTGGATCACGGCGCTGCGGTAGTTGACGCCGTGTTCGAAGACGGAGCGGGCGAGGACCAGGCCGTCCACGTGGGTGACGGTGACGCACACGGGCACGGACCCGGCGAGGCTGCGGCTGGCGACGGAGCCGTGGACGTACAGCCACCGCTCGTCGCGCCCGTAGACCGTGGGCACCACCAGGGGCCGCCCCTCGATCACCACGCCCAGATGGCAGACGAACCCGGCGTCTAGGATCGCGTCGAGATCCGCCCGGGACAGGCTGCCCTGCTCCCGCAGGCGGCGGTGCCGGGTGAGGTCGGTCTGCGGGAGGGTGGCGGGGAGCGGTTGCGACGTCATATGCGAGAAGCTACCGAAACCGCATCCAGCAGGCGAGCGGGATTAAGGAAACAGTAGATCCACCTGGCGAAAACGACGGAATCAGTCGGCGGAATCATTTGACCGGGAGGGGCGCCTCGATGGCCGAGAGCGTGACGAACTGGGCGGGCAACATCACCTACACGGCCAAGGAGCTGCACCGGCCGCGTTCACTGGAGGCGTTGCGCGGGGTCGTGGCGCACAGCGACCGGGTGCGGGTGCTGGGCAGCGGGCATTCCTTCAACGCCATCGCCGACCCGGGCGCCGGGGGCGTCCTGGTGGCGCTGGACGCGCTGCCCGCCGAGGTCGACGTCGACACGGCGGCGCGCACGGTACGGGTGGGCGGCGGGGTGCGGTACGCCGAGCTGGCCCGCCGGGTGCACGGGCACGGGCTGGCGCTGGCCAACATGGCCTCCCTGCCGCACATCTCGGTGGCCGGCTCGGTGGCGACCGGCACGCACGGCTCGGGCGTCGGCAACGGGCCGCTGGCCGACGCCGTACGGGAGGTGGAGATCGTCACGGCGGACGGCTCCACGGTCGTGATCGCGCGGGGCGAGGAGCGCTTCGGCGGCGCCGTCACCTCGCTCGGCGCGCTCGGCGTCGTCACCGCGCTCACCCTCGACCTGGAGCCCGCCTACGACGTCGAGCAGCACGTGTACACCGAACTGCCCCTGGCGGGGCTGGACTTCGAGACGGTGGCGGCCTCGGCGTACAGCGTGAGCCTGTTCACCGACTGGCGTGCGCCGGGCTTCACCCAGGTGTGGCGCAAGCGGCGCACCGACCAGCCGCTGCCCGACTTCCCGTGGGCGGTGCCGGCCAAGGTGGCGCTGCACCCGGTGCCGGGGATGCCGGCGCGCAACTGCACCGAGCAGTCCGGCGTGCCCGGGCCGTGGCACGAGCGGCTGCCGCACTTCCGGGCGGAGTTCACCCCGAGCAGTGGTGCGGAGCTGCAGAGCGAGTACCTGCTGCCGCGCGAGCACGCCGTGGACGTCCTGCACGCGATCGACTCCGTCCGGGACACGGTCTCCGGTGTGCTGCAGACCTGCGAGGTGCGCACCGTCGCGGGAGACGCGCAGTGGCTCAGCCCGTCGTACGGCCGGGACACCGTCGCCGTGCACTTCACCTGGGTGGCGGACACCGCGGCCGTGCTGCCGGTGGTGCGCCGCCTGGAGGAGGTCCTGGAACCCTTCGATCCCCGGCCGCACTGGGGGAAGGTGTTCACCACGCCGGCCCGCGTGCTGCGCGGCCGCTACCCCCGGCTCGCCGGCTTCCGTGCCCTGGCGCGGGAGCTGGACCCGGCGGGGAAGTTCACCAACGCCTTCGTGGGGGAGCTGCTCGCGGACTGAGCGGACTGAGCGGCCTCGGGCGGCCTC
>NZ_PQSS01000091.1 GCF_002920535.1 Streptomyces sp. Ru71
ACCCGGGAAGCCGACGAGGTGGAGCGCCTCTACGCCGCGGCCCGGCGGGACGCCTCCGCGCTGCACGCCGCCCAGGAGCAACTGCGCCACGCCGAGCAGGAACGCGAGCGCCGGAGCGCCGACCGGCAGCAGGCGGCCGTGCGTGCCGCAGCCCGCGTCGGCACCGCGAGCGGCTGGAGCGCGAACGGGCCCTGCTGGAGGAGGAGCTGGCGCAGGCCCGAGCCACCGCCGACAGCGTCGCCGCGCGCGCCGCGCAGCTGGAGCGCCGGACCGCCCTGCTCACCGACGCCGCCGAGGCCGTACGCGCCGCCGAGGACGCCGCCCAGCGGCTCAAGGACGCCGACGCCCGGCTCGCCGACGCCGCGTTCCGCGCCGGGTTCGACACCCCGCGGGACGCCGCCGAGGCGCTGCTCACCGACGCCGAACACCGCGAGCTGCAACGGCGGCTGGACGCCTGGCAGTCCGAGGAGGCCGCCGTGCGCGCGGTGCTCGCGGAGGCCGACACCGCGGCGGCCGGGCAGCGGCCGCCCGCCGACCTCGCCGCCGCCGAGCGGGCCGCCACCGCCGCCGCGGACCGGCTGCGCGCCGCGGCCTCCGCGCGCGACGCCGCCGCCCGCCGCTGCACGGAGCTCGACCGCCTGTCCGCACGCGCCGCCGAGGGCGTGCGCCGGCTCGCCCCGCTGCGCGGGGAGTACGACCGGGTGGCCCGCCTGGCCGCCCTCACCGCCGGCACCGCCGCCGACAACGAGCGGCGGATGCGCCTGGAGTCCTACGTCCTGGCGGCCCGCCTGGAGCAGGTCGCCGCCGCCGCTACGGCCCGGCTGCGGCGCATGTCGTCCGGCCGGTACACCCTCGTCCACTCCGACGACCGCACCGGGCGCGGCCGCAGCGGCCTCGGCCTGCACGTCGTCGACGCCTGGACCGGCCGGGAACGGGACACCGCGACCCTGTCCGGCGGCGAGACCTTCTTCGCCTCCCTCGCGCTCGCCCTCGGCCTCGCCGACGTCGTCACCGACGAGGCCGGCGGGGTGCGTCTGGACACCCTCTTCATCGACGAGGGCTTCGGCAGCCTCGACGACCAGACGCTCGACGAGGTGCTGGACGTGCTCGACTCACTGCGCGAACGGGACCGCAGCGTCGGCATCGTCAGCCACGTCCCCGACCTGCGGCGCCGGGTCCACGCCCAGCTGGAGGTCGTCAAGGACAGATCGGGCTCGGTGCTGCGGCGGCGCGGTCACTGACCGAGCGGGCGACGGGGCAGGGGCGAGGAGTAGACCACGCTCGTCGTCACCGATCCGAGCGCGCCGATCCTGCCCGACACCTCCTCCAGGTGGCGCATGGAACGGGCGGTGACCTTGATGACGAAGCAGTCGTCGCCGGTGACGTGGTGCGCCTCCAGGATCTCCGGCGTCGCGGCGACCAGGTCGTGGAACGGCTTGTAGTTGCCGTTGGGGTAGCGCAGCCGGACGAACGCCAGGATCGGCAGCCCCAGCCGCTCCGGGTCCACGACCGCCGCGTACCCCTTGATCACCCCGGCCTCCTCCAGCCGGCGCACCCGCTCGGTGACCGCGCTCGGGGACATGGACACGGCGCGCGCCAGCTCGGCGAAGCTGGCCCGTCCGTCGCGCTGCAGGACGTCGAGGATGCGCCAGTCGGTGGCGTCCGGGGAAAACGGGGTCATCCCGGAGGGATAGCAGGGGATTCCACGGTCGCACAAGGTCCACACCGTGGAACGCCCCTTCAGGAAGATGATCAAGCAGCCGTAGATTTCCGGTCAGAGACGATCGCCGCCGCTGAAAGGGCCGCCCATGACCGCCACGACCGCCGCCAACCCCGTCCTGCGCGTCGCGCCCGCCGCCCCCGCCGAGGCGGCCGCCTACTTCCGCGCCTCGCTCGCCTTCCACGCGGACGTCTCCGACGTCGCCGCCGCGCTGGAGGCGGGCGGCGACCCCGGATTCGTCGTCGTGGACTCCCGCTCCACCGCCTCCTGGGACCAGGGCCATATCCCCGGCGCCGTCCACCTGCCCACGGCGCTCATCCCCGAGCAGGCCGAGCAGCTGCTCGACAAGAGCGTGCCCGTGGTGACGTACTGCTGGGGGCCCGGCTGCAACGGCGCGACCCGCGCCGCGCTGGCCCTCGCCGAACTCGGCTACCAGGTCAAGGAGATGCTCGGCGGCTTCGAGTACTGGGCGCGTGAGGGCTTCGCCTACGAGACCTGGGAGGGCCGCGACCAGCGCGCCGCCGACCCGCTCACGGCGCCGGTCGACGCGGAGGACTGCGGCTGCTGACGCGCCGGGCCTCGGTCGTCCGTGACCCCGTCGTCCGCGACGCGCGTCGCCCATGACCCGCGTCGTCCGCGACCCGCCTCGTCCGTGGCTTTCCACGGACGAGGCGGAACGGGTCACCGGGGAGGCCGGAACCGCCGCGTCACAGCCGCGACAGCTCCTCCACCAGGTCGTCCAGACCCAGCGAGCCCTGGGAGAGGGCGGCCATGTGCCAGGCCTTCGGGTCGAAGGCGTCGCCGTGGCGCTTGCGGGCGTTCTCCCGGCCGGTCAGCCAGGCCCGTTCGCCCAGCTTGTAGCCGATGGCCTGCCCCGGCATCGTCAGATAGCGGGTCAGCTCGCTCTCCACGAAGTCCGCCGGCCGGCTGCTGTGCGTCCCGAAGAACTCCTGCGCCAGTTCCGGCGTCCACCGCTCACCCGGGTGGAACGGCGAGTCGGCCGGGATGTCCAGCTCCAGGTGCATGCCGATGTCCACGATGACCCGCAGCGCCCGCATCATCTGGGCGTCGAGGTAGCCGATCCGCTCCTCGGCGTCCTTGAGGAAGCCCAGCTCGTCCATCAGCCGCTCCGCGTACAGCGCCCAGCCCTCGGCGTTGGCGCTGACCATGCCCACCGAGGACTGGTAGCGGGACAGGTCACCGGCGACGTGCGCCCACTGGGCGAGCTGCAGGTGATGGCCGGGGACGCCCTCGTGGTACCAGGTCGAGACCAGGTCGTACACCGGGAAGCGGGTCTGGCCCATCGTCGGCAGCCAGGTGCGGCCCGGCCGGGAGAAGTCCTCCGACGGCGGCGTGTAGTACGGGGCCGCGGCCCCGCCGGGCGGCGCGATCCGGGACTCCACCCGCCTTACCCGCTCGGCGAGTTCGAAGTGGGTGCCGTCCAGGGCGTCGATCGCCTCGTCCATCAGGCCCTGCAGCCACGCGCGGACCTCGTCGACGCCCTCGATGTGCCGGCCGTGCTCGTCGAGGTGCGCCAGCGCCACCCACGGGGTCGCCGCGCCGGGCAGGATCTTCTCCGCCTCCTGCCTCATCTCGCCCAGCAGCCGGTGGTACTCGGCCCAGCCGTACGCGTACGCCTCGTCCAGGTCGAGGTCGGTGCCGTTGAAGTAGCGCGCCCAGCGGGCGTAGCGCTCGCGGCCCACCGTGTTCGGGGCGCCCTCGATCGCCGGGGCGTACACCTCGCGCATCCAGTCGCGCAGTTCGACGACGGCCGCGGTGGCGCCGCGCGCCGCCTCGTCCAGCTCCGCGCGCAGCGCGCCGGGCCCGGCCGCGGCGAAGTCCTCGAACCAGCCGCGGCCCTCACCGGTGTCCGCCCACTCGGTGAGCTGCTCGACGAAGGTGGCGGTCGGCCGGGGCGCCGCGTACAGCTTGCGTTCCAGGCCGAGGGCGAGGGACTCCCGGTATCCGGCCAGCGCCCGCGGCACCGCGCGCAGCCGCTCGGCGATGGCCGCCCAGTCCTCCTCGGTCTGCTGCGGCGTCACCGTGAACACGTCGCGGACCTGGTGCGGGGCGGTGTGCAGATTGCCGACGGCGCGCAGGTGCTCGTCGGCCTCGTGCACGGCGAGTTCGGCGGTGAGCCGCTCGCGCAGCAGCCGCGCGCACCGGCGCTCGATGTCGCTGTCGGCGCCGGGCCGGCGCTCGGCCTCGGCCAGCTTCGCCAGGGTGGCCCGCGCCAGGTCGGCCAGCGCGTCCGCGCCCGCCGGCGAGGTGTCGGGCATCCGGCTCGAACTCTCCGGTACGCCGAGGTAGGTGCCGGTGATCGGGTCGAGGGCGATGAGCTCGTCGACGTAGGCGTCGGCGACCTCGCGGGGCAGCGGGCTCTTGGTCTCTGACATGCGGACATCCTCGTACGGATAGCGGTGCCGCGTCAGCCGGGTTTGCTCCGCAGGGCACTGGGAACGGCCGGTTTTCGTTCACGCCGGGTACGGGTGGGGGGTTCTGTGTTGTGCGGTCTGCCGGTTCGTCGTGGCTGGTCGCGCCCACGCGGCGGAGCCGCATATCGAGCACGGCCCCGCGCCCCTTTGGGGCGCCTTGCGCCCCCGGCGTTCAGGCTTCCGGGGGCATGAGGGGGCCGCAGTCCCACTGTTGGAAGATCAGGCGGGTCTCCACCCGGGCGACCTCACGGCGGGACGTGAACTCGTCGAGCACCAGACGTTGCAGGTCCGTCATGTCCGCGACGGCGACGTGGACGAGGTAGTCGTCCGGGCCGGTGAGGTGGAAGACGGTCAGTGACTCCGGCAGTGCCCGGATCCGGTCCACGAACGGCCCCACCAGTTCCCGCCGGTGCGGCCGGACCTGTACCGACAGCAGGGCCTGAAGGCCACGGCCCAGCTTGGCCGGGTTCAGTCGCAGCTGATGGCCGAGGATCACCCCTGAGCGGCGCAGCCGCGTCACGCGGTCGAGACACGTCGACGGCGCCACGCCGACCTGCGCGGCGAGGTCGCGATACGTGGTCCGGGCGTCGTTCTGCAACAGCCGCAGCAGATGCAGATCGACCGGATCCAGTACGACGGATTCGGCCATGCGCCGAACGTAACACGGGATTCGTCCACCGAACCCCGGCTTGTGTTCACCCTTTCCCGCCAGGGCCGGACCGATCCGGGCTTCCGGCCCCGGGGGACCCCTGGAACCGCCAGGGGTGCCCGCGTGGACCCGCCCGAGGAGATCCCTGTGGAGGCGCCCGTGGACACCGCCCGTACCGCCCGCAGAGCACTGGCCACCGAGGCCGTGCACGCCGGCCGCGACGACCTCGCCCGCCAGGGCCTGCACGCCCCGCCGATCGACCTGTCGACCACCTACCCGTCGTACGACAGCCGTGGCGAGGCCGCCCGCATCGACGCCTTCGCCGCCACCGGTGCCGATCCGGACGGCCCGCCCGTCTACGCCCGGCTCGGCAACCCGACGGTGGCCCGCTTCGAGACCGCGCTGGCCCGTCTGGAGGGCACCGAGGCGGCGGTCGCGTTCGCCAGCGGCATGGCCGCGCTGAGCGCCGTCCTGCTGGTGCGCGCCTCGATGGGTCTGCGGCACGTGGTGGCCGTACGGCCCCTGTACGGCTGCAGCGACCACCTGCTGACCGCCGGCCTGCTGGGCACCGAGGTGACCTGGACCGACCCGGCCGGCATAGCGGACGCGCTGCGCCCGGACACCGGTCTGGTCATGGTGGAGACGCCGGCGAACCCGACGCTCGCCGAGATCGACCTGCGTGCCGTCGCCCACGCCTGCGGCTCGGTCCCGCTGCTCGCCGACAACACCTTCGCCACCCCGGTGCTGCAGCGGCCGGCCGAGCAGGGCGCGCGGCTGGTGCTGCACAGCGCCACCAAGTGCCTCGGCGGCCACGGCGACGTGATGGCCGGCGTGGTGGCCTGCGACGAGGAGTTCGCCGGGCGGCTGCGCCAGGTGCGGTTCGCCACCGGCGGCGTACTGCACCCGCTGGCCGGTTATCTGCTGCTGCGCGGGCTGTCCACGCTGCCGGTGCGGGTGCGGGCCGCCTCCGCGAACGCCGCCGAACTCGCCCGCCGGCTCGCCGCCGACCCGCGCGTGGCCCGCGTCCACTACCCGCGCATCGGCGGGGCGATGGTCGCCTTCGAGGTGGAGGGCGATCCGCACGAGGTGATCGCGGGCGTCCGCCTGATCACCCCGGCGGTCAGCCTCGGCAGCGTCGACACGCTCATCCAGCACCCGGCGTCCATCAGCCACCGCATCGTGGACGCCGACGACCGCCGGGGCGCCGGGGTGAGCGACCGGCTGCTGCGCATGTCGGTCGGCCTGGAGGACGTGGACGACCTGTGGGCCGACCTGGACGGGGCGCTCGCGGGCGCGGCACAGCGGGCGGGCGTGCACGCGAGCGGGGTCGCGCACTGACGCCGGGCCGCCCTCCCGGAGACACGGAACGGCCCGGCGGTGCTCCGCCGGACCGTCCGGTCGTCGGGTATCAGTCCCGCACCGCGCTCTCGTCGTACTGCTCGACGCTCCGCCGCTGCCCGTCGTACGGCAGCCGGGAGCCGACCCGGGCCGCGTCCAGGCGGGCCGTGATGACCAGCGTGCCCTCCTCGATCTGGTAGTCGAGGGGGAGCCCGAGACCGCGCATCGCGGCCACCATGCCCGTGTTGGAGGCCTGCGTGACGGCGTACACGCTCTCGCAGCCCGCCTCCACCGCCATGCCCACCAGCCGGCCGAGCAGTTCGGCGCCGACGCCGCGCCGCTGCCACTCGTCCTCGACGAGCAGCGCCACCTCGGTCTCGTCGCCGTCCCACAGCAGATGACCGAGGGCGACCATGCGGCCGGAGGCGGTCTGTGCGGCGAGCGTCCGCCCGAAGCGCGGGCTGAGCAGGTGGTTCAGATAGCGGTCGGCGTCCCCGACCGGCCCGTGGTACCGCAGCGACAGCGTCCGCGCCGAGCACCGCTCGTGCATCGCCTTCGCGGCACGCAGATCCCCGGTCCCGGCCCGCCGTACGGTGATGGGGTTGCCCTCCGGCAGCGTCAGGACGTCCTCGCCCTTCGGGACCCGGGGGCCGAGCCGCGCGTCCAGCTCCACCAGGGCGCGGGCCCGGGCGAACTCGGTGGGCGTGAACGGCAGATACGGCCGCTCGACGGTCAGGACGCCGCCCTCGGGTGCCCGCAGCCGCATCACCGTGTCCTCCAGCACCCCCTCGACCGGCACGCCGTCCGCGCCGCGTGCGCCGCCGGCCGGGGAGGCGGGCAGCGACCGGATCGTGCACCGGCCGAGCAGCTGGCGCAGCGCCAGCGGGAGCTCCGCCGTGTCGAGGGCGGTGCGGGTGGCCAGGCCCAGCACCCGGGTCGGCGCGTCCACCAGGTCATGGGCGTCCGCCCGCTCGATCCAGGTGCCGGTGCCGCCGGCCAGGGCGATCGCCCGGGTCAGCTCCGCCGCGGTCAGCGTGGAGGGGGCACGCAGCAGGAACTCGTCCACCGCCGTGTCGCCGAGCGGGTGCGCCTGCAGGCTCAGGATGTCCACCCGGTGCCCGGCGAGCGCCGTGCACAGCGCGGCCAGCGACCCCGGTGCGTCCCGTACGGTCGTGCGCATCCGCCACAGGGTGCTGTCGCCGATCACGGCGTCCGCGGAGCCTGGCACCCCGCGCCGGGGCCCGGCCTGGGGCTCGGTGAAGCCCGGCCGGGCGCCGGTATCACTCGTCGGCGGTGCGTGTCCGTGCCTGCGTGACCACCAGATGTGGAAGGCGGCCGTGGCCGCCAGGACCAGCGCCGAGACCACCAGCAGCACCGGCCCGTCCGGGCCGTGCCCGATCAGGTTGGCCACCGCGTCCGCCACCGCCACGGCCGTGAACATGGCGGCCAGCTCCACCGCGTCGCGTCGCCAGTGGTGCACGGGACGGCCGTGCCTCGTGCGTTTCACCATCTCTCTCGTCATACGGCAACTGTGGAGGAACGGTGTTGCGTGATCACGAACGTCCTGTGACCGATGGGTAAAGCTGGCATCTGGGGTTTTCGTCGGTTATGTCGCAATTGCGTTTCAGTGCCGCCGACGGCCGCCCCGCCGTGCGGAGTTGAGCCGCGCCGCGCTCCGGGGGATGACGCCGGGGCGCGGCGCGGACACCGAGGGTACGCGACCCCCCGGACGGCCGTTACTGTCCGACGCGGCCCGGCTGCAGCACCTGGGTGAACAGCACGGTGCCGTCCTGCTCCCGCAGCCGGACGGTCAGCTCGCCGCTGTCGCCGTCGATGTCGACCTCGCCGAAGAACTGGTAGCCCTCCGCCGGGGAGACGTTGCCCCTGGCCGGCGCCTTCACGAACACCCGGTCGGGGCCGAAGGTGGCGTCGAGCGCGCTGGCCGGGAAGGCGCCGGCGTTCAGCGGGCCGGAGACGAACTCCCAGAACGGCTCGAAGTCCTTGAACGCGGCCCTGGACGGGTCGTAGTGCTGCGCCGAGGTGTGGTGCACGTCCGCCGTCAGCCAGACCGTGCCCGTGATCCGCCGGTGCTTGACGAACCGCAGCAACTCGGCGATCTGCAGCTCGCGGCCGAGCGGGGCGCCCGGGTCGCCCTGCGCCACGGCCTCGAAGTTCGGCTTGCCCTCCCCCCCCGTCGGGCACGACCAGGCCGAGCGGCATGTCCGCGGCGATCACCTTCCACACCGCCCGGGACCGGGCCAGCTCCCGCTTGAGCCACTCCAGCTGCTCACGGCCGAGGATGCCCTGCGGGTCGGTGGTCTGGTCGTCGGGGGAGTTGGCGTTGCGGTAGGTCCGCATGTCCAGCACGAACACGTCGAGCAGCGGGCCGTGGTGGACGACCCGGTAGACGCGGCCGTCGCCACGGGCGCCGAGCGTGGAGACCGGGAAGTACTCGGCGAAGGCCCGCCGGGCGCGCGCCGCGAGGTCGTCCAGCCGGGTGCCGGCCGGGTAGGCGGTGCCGGAGGCGATGACCTCGCCCGGGTACCAGTTGTTGCGGACCTCGTGGTCGTCCCACTGGATGATGTTCGGCACCTGCGCGTTGAACCGGCGCAGTGCCTGGTCGAGCAGGTTGTAGCGGAAGTTGCCGCGGTAGTCGTCCAGCGTCACGGCGACATGGGACTTCTCCTGGGTCGTCACGTTCCGGTACGGCGTGCCGTCCGGGAGCGTGGCGGTGGCCGCGATGGGGCCGTCGGCGTAGATGTTGTCGCCACTGCACAGGAAGAAGTCGGGGTCCAGCTTCGCCATGGCGTCGAAGATGCGGTAACCGCCGATGGACTCGTTGATGCCCCAGCCCTGGCCGGCCAGGTCACCGGACCACACGAACCGCACACCCTGCCGTCGCCGCGCCGGCGCCGTGCGGAAGGTTCCGGTCACCGGCTCGCCCGTACGGCGCGGGTCGTCGGGGTCGGCGAGCCGCACCCGGTAGTGGATCTGCTCGCCGGGCGGCAGCCCGTGCAGCCGGGTGGTGCCGGTGAAGTCGGTGTCCGGGCCGAGCAGCGGGCCCTGCAGGCGGCGGGTGTCGCGGAACGACTCGGTCGCCGAGGTCTCGACGATCATCCGGGCCGGACGGTCCGAACGCACCCAGACCAGACCGGAGTCGGCGGTCACGTCCCCCGCCTGCACGCCCCAGGCCGCCTCGGGACGCCCGGACAGCGCGAACGCCGGCGCCGCGCCGAGGCCGGCGGGCAGGGACAGGGCCGCCGACGCGGCCAGCGAGCCGCGCAGCACACTGCGGCGGCCGGGATGCGGACGGTGCGACATGGAAGGGCCTCCAGGGGCGGTATTCAGCCGATGTGCACCACACACCTACTGGTGCGCGTCGGCGCACACGCAAACCGCAAGTGAACAACTGCCCCTGGAGGAGCGGGAACGGGCGGCACCGGCGTTCGGCCGATCGCCGTACCCCCTGCCGTGGTGGAAGGCTGACCGGGTGTCAGCCCTCGCGGGTGCGGCGGTGTGACGTCAGTCTCGGCTGCCGTCGAGGATGACCCGGGCGACGAGGGCCGGGTCGTCGTTCATCGGGCAGTGCCCGCAGCCCGGCAGCCGGACCAGCCGGGCCTTCGGCATGATCTGCTTGGCCCGCACGCCCTGACGGGGCACCAGCAGCCGGTCCCGGCTGCCCCAGGCCACGGTGACCGGGATGCCGGGAATGTCGTCGGTGAACCGTACGGTGGCGCCGGCCGCGAGGGTCGCGGCGAACCCCGTCGCCCCGGCCAGCGCGCGCGTCTCGGCGACCACGGCCTCGGGTGCGCGGCGGGCGGGCCGGGCGTAGATCGTGCTCGTCAGGGCCGTCCGGCCGGCCGCCGAGCGGGACAGCTGCTCGACGAGCGGCAGCGGCAGCCGGCGCGAGATCCCGCGCATGGCCAGCAGCACGCCGAAGGCGTAACGCCGCTCGGCCTCCGACCAGAACCCGGCCGGGGACAGCGCGGTGACCGACCGCACGAGCCGCTCACGGCCGAGCTCCAGGGCGATCAGCCCGCCCAGGGAGTTGCCGGCCACGTGCGGCCGCTCCAGCTCCAGCGCCTCGCACAGCGCGCCGAACACGGCCGTCGTCGTGGGCAGGTCGTAGGCCAGTGGCTGCGGCAGCGCCGGTGAGGCCCCGAAGCCGGGCAGGTCGACGGCGATCACGTCGCGGTCGGCGGCGAGGATGTCCACCACGGGGTCCCAGGCCTGCCGGTGATGGCCGATGCCGTGCAGCAGGAGCAGGGGTGCGCCGTGGCCCACGCGCGCGTAGGAGACGGTCACCGGCTGCGGGCCGTGTGCGGAGGGGACCTTGAAGGAGAGCGTGGCGGAGGACATGCGGGGCTCCTCGGGACTCGCTGACGAACGCCGGGTAGACAGCTTGTCAGTAATTGCTACCAGCGGGTAGCCCCCGGACGCGTCACCCGGGTGGCCGTGTGCGAACGCTGCGTGAACGTCGCACTGCAGCGGGCCTGTGGACCCGGCAGGAGATCGAGGATTGGTCTTGACCAAGGGTGAGGGTCGCCCTATGGTCGCAGACAAGTGCAACAACCTTTAATAAACAAGGGCGCTAAATCGCCGCCGGACCAGGCATTGCGGAGGACAGGGTGGGGACCACGCAGCTGGAGACGGTGCCGGAACCCAAGTACTGGCACCTCAAGACCGTGCTCACCGAGGCGCTGGACTCCGAGTTCGCGGTCGGTGAGATCCTGCCCAACGAGCGTGAGCTCGCCGCCCGCTTCGGCGTGGCCCGGGCCACCCTCCGCCAGGCCCTGGAGCAGCTGGAACTGGAAGGCCGCCTCCAGCGCCGCCGCGGCGTGGGCACCACCGTCGCGCCGCCCCGCGTGGGCGTGGCCGTCGGTACCGAGGAACACGCCTGGCCCAGCGTCGGCGGCGACGACTGGCAGCCCGGCGACTGCGACCTGGCGACGCCGCCCGCGGCGGTCGCCGACGCCCTGGAGAGCGGGCGCGACGAGGCCGTGCACATCGTGCGCCGGACCCGGGTGAACCACGGTCAGGCGGTCGCCGCCGAACTGCTCTACATCCCCCGGACGTCCGTGCCCGAGCTGACCGGCATCGACGCCCCGTCCGGACCGGCGCGGGCACGCGCGGTGCTGCGCGAGCTGCAGCGGCTGGCGCCGGCGGGCCAGGACCGCGCCGTCGAGCTGGGCTCGGCCAGCGCCGACGACTCCAAGGCGCTGGACCGGCTGCCCGGGGCACCCGTCCTCGTCGTCACCACCCGCTACTTCACCGAGGGCGGCCGCACCGCCGCGCTCTCCGTCGCCACCTACCGCGCCGACACCTGCCGGCTGACCTTCGGCGACACGGGCGGCGTGGAGATCCACCACGACCCGGAACGCCGGGCGTCCTGACCCACCGCCGCCTCCTGGCTGGCGGGGTGGTTCCGGGAGGTCGTCACCGTGCGGGCCTTGGGGCGCGGTTCAGTGTCAGGACGTCGGCCTGACGCGGGCTCAGCGCCGCGCCGTCACCGTGCCGTCCACGGCGAAGAGCTGTTCCTCCACGTGGTCCAGGGCCAGCCGCAGGGCGCCCGTCGCCACCGCCGCCTCGCCCAGCAGGGACAGCGTCACCTTCGGCGGCCGCAGGCAGTAGCGGGACAGTTCCCTGCTCAGCGGGGCGAGCACACCGTCCAGACCGGCCGCCCAGCCGCCGATCACGACCAGCTCCGGGTCGAGCGCCAGCACGAGCGCGGCCACGTCGTGCACCAGCCGCTGGATGAAGCGGTCCACGGCCGCCCGGGCCCGCTGGTCGCCCTCGCGGGCCTTGGCGAACACCTCCGCCACGGCCTGCTCGTCCAGCGGGTGCAGCGGCTCGTCGGTCGTCGACAGCAGCGTCTCCGGCGTCACTTCCCGCCCCAGCAGATGCAGCGCGCCGATCTCGCCGGCCGCGCCGCCGAAGCCGCGGTGCAGCCGCCCGCCGATCAGCGCACCGGCGCCCGGGCTCAGCCCCGCCAGCACGAACACGACGTCGTCGGACTCGGTGGCGGCACCCTTCCAGTGCTCGGCCACGGCCGCCGCGTTCGCGTCGTTCTCCACCAGCACCGGACACTTGAAGGAACGGCTCAGCCGCTCACCCAGCCGCAGTCCCGTCCACCCCGGCAGCGCGGTGCCCAGCCGTACCGTCCCGTCGGCCTCCACGATGCCCGGCGTGGCCACCCCGACCGCCCGCAGCGAGCTGCGCGGCACCCCGGCCCGGCGCAGCAGCTCCGCCACCGTCGTCCGCAGCCGCTCCAGCCGCTCGTCCGCCCCGGCCGTCTCCTCGATGTCCTTGGCCTGCGCGCCCAGCACCCGTCCATCGAGGTCCGCCAGCAGCGCGGCCACCCGGTGCGCGCCGATCTCCAGGCCGAGCAGATGCCCGGCCTCCGCGCGGAACCGGAACCGCCGCGCGGGGCGGCCCTGCCGCCGGGCCGTGCCCTCCTCGGCCGCCTGCTCGACGACCAGGCCGGCCTGGATGAGATCGTCCACGACGCCCTCGACGGTCGGCCGGGACAGCCCGGTCACCCGGGTGACCTCCGTCAGCGTCGCGCAGTCCGTGGCCCGCAGCGCGTGCAGCACCACCGCGGAATTGATCCTTCGCAGCAGCGAGGGATCCCCGCCGGTCAGCCGCCCCACCGTCCGTCCTCCCAGCTCGTGCGCGTGTTGGCCGGATCGTACTCGGCACGCCGCGCACCGGCGAGCCGCGGGATGCCCCACCTCGCCGTGACCCGGCCACGGTGCTCAGCCCGGCGTGACGAACCCCGACTCGTACGCCGTGATCACCGCCTGGGTGCGGTCCCGCGCCCCCAGCTTCGCCAGGACACCGCTCACATGCGACTTCACCGTCTCGGTGCCGACGACGAGCCGGGCGGCGATCTCCGCGTTCGACATCCCGCGGGCCATCAGCCGCAGCACCTCGCCCTCCCGCTCGGTCAGCCGCGCCCGCTCCAGCCGGTCCCGGGCGGCACGGTTGCCGCCGCTGTCCCCGTACTCGGCGGCCAGCCGCCGCACCGACGCCGGGAAGAGCAGCGACTCGCCCTCCGCCACCAGCCGCACGGCGTGCACGATCTCCGCCGGCCGGGCCCGCTTCAGCAGGAACCCGTCGGCGCCCGCGCGCAGCGCCCCGTACACGTACTCGTCGTTCTCGAAGGTCGTCACGACGAGGATCTTCGGCGGGTCGGCCACCGTGCGCAGCAGCGCGCGTGTGGCCTCGATGCCGTCCAGCAGCGGCATCCGCACATCCATGGCGACCACGTCCGGGCGCAGTTGCCGCACCAGCGGGATCACGGCGGCCCCGTCGGCCGCCTCGCCGACCACCTTGATGTCCGGCTGCGCCTGCAGCACCGCGCGCAGACCGGCGCGGACCAGGGGTTCGTCGTCGACGAGGAGCACGCTGACCGGCATCCGGCCAGCCTAGATCACTTCGCCGGGCGTGGATCACCTCGGCCGGCGTGCCTCACCGCACCGGCAGCTCGACACGCACCTGCCAGTCGCCCGCGTCGGGTCCCGTGCGGGCCCGGCCACCGAGCAGGGCCGCCCGTTCGCGGATGCCGCGCAGCCCACTGCCCCGGCCGGGCCCGGGTATCTCGCCGGGAAGAGGACTGCGCACCTCCAGCAGCAGCCGGGCGTCGTCCGCGTCGAGCCGCACCCGCACCGGCACCGCGCCCGCGTGGCGCAGGACGTTGGTCAGCGACTCCTGCAGGATGCGGTACCCCTCCCGGGAGACCGGCCCGGGCACGATCTCCAGGGGGCCGCTGAGCTCGGCGTCGACCTTGGCACCCGAGGCCCGCGCGGACTCCAGCAGCCGGCCGGCGTCGGCGAGCGTCGGCCTGCTGCTCACCGGCCGCTCGGCCTCCCGCAGCACGCCGAGCACGCGCTCCAGGTCCTCCAGCGCCGCCCGGCCGGTGTCCTCGATCGCGGCCAGCGCCCGGTCGGTGAACTCGGCGTCGCCCGCCGCGCGGGCCGCGCCCGCCTGGACGACCGCCACGGTCAGGGCGTGCCCGATGGAGTCGTGCAGCTCGCGGGCGATGCGGTTGCGCTCCAGCAACTGCTCGGTGCGTTCCTCCAGCGCGGCCAGCCGCTCCGCGGGCGAGGGACCGAGCAGACGCAGCGCGACCCGGGTGATCAGCTCACCGCCGGCCACGACGAGCGCGGGCAGCAGGAGCAGGGGCAGCGGCGCCAGGAGGGCGTACCACCAGTGGTGGCCGGGCACGGGCAGCCAGCCGGCCCCGTCCGACCCATGGCCGAGCGCGGCTTGCCCCAGATCCACGGCGATCAGCGGCAGTTGAAAGGTCAGACGCCCTGCCAGCCCGCCCAGCAGCAGCCGTATCTCCAGCCAGAGCACGACCCGCCCGCGGTCGGCCCAGGTCCTCGCAGGCTCGGTGACGATCAGCTGGGGCTCGCCTTCCTGGCGGCGGCCCAGCAGCAACAGCCTGGCCTGGAAGCCCTCCACGGTCCGCATGGCCGGGATCAGACCGGCCAGGCCGAGCACAACGGCCGCCGTGGCGGGCGTCCACCACGCCTCGTCGATGAACAGCCACATCGCCGGCCACACGACGGCCACGAAGAGATGCAGCCACCGTGTGTACGTGACCGCCCGGGTGAACGGGCGCAACCAGCGGATCATGGCGCCATCGTGCCAGCCGCCACTGACAACCCACCTCCCCCGCACGGGGGAGAGGCTCTCCACCGGCGGGGGAGGAGCCGAACCCGGCGGACCGGTCAGGGTGAGGGACATGACCCGCATCGACGTCCACGACCTCACCAAGGAGTACGGCTCCCGACGCGCCGTCGACCAGCTCACCTTCCGCGTCGAACCCGGCCGCGTGACCGGCTTCCTCGGCCCCAACGGAGCCGGGAAGTCCACCACCATGCGGCTCGTGCTCGGCCTCGACCGGCCCACCGCCGGCACCGCCACCGTCGGCGGCCGCCCCTACGCGGCGCTGGACGAACCGCTGCGCGAGGTCGGCGCCCTGCTCGACGCCCAGGCCGCGCACGGCTCCCGCACCGGCCGCGCCCACCTGCTCGCCCTCGCCGCCACCCATCGCATCGCGCCGCGCCGGGTCGACCGGGTGCTGGAGGAGACCGGGCTCGCCTCGGCCGCGCACCGCAGGGTGAAGACGTACTCCCTGGGCATGCGTCAGCGCCTGGGCATAGCGGCCGCGCTGCTCGGCGACCCGCGGGTGGTGATCCTCGACGAGCCCGCCAACGGCCTCGACCCCGAGGGGATCGTCTGGATCCGCAACCTGCTGCGCCGGCTCGCCGACGAGGGCCGCACCGTCCTGGTCTCCAGCCATCTGATGAACGAGACGGCCTCCTTCGCCGACCACCTGCTGGTCCTCGGCAGGGGACGGCTCCTCGCCGACATGCCGATGCGCGCCTTCATCGACGCGCGCGTGCAGCCCCGCGTGCGGGTGCGCACCCCCGACGGCGTCGCGTTGAAGGAGGCGCTCGCCCGGCACGGCCACCAGGCCGCCGAGACGCCGGACGGGGCCTGGAGCGTGACCGACGCGCGCGTGGAGGACATCGGCCGCATCGCGTCCGCGGCGGGCGTACCCCTGCTGGAACTGGCCGCCGAGGAGGGCACGCTGGAGCAGGCCTACCTCGATCTCACCGCGTCCGAAGCCGAGTTCACCGCACCCCGACAGGAGGCCTGACCATGGCGTTCACCCCCGCTCTGCACGCCGAGTGGATCAAGATCCGGACGCTGCGTTCGCAGCTCGCGAGCCTGGGCGCGGTGCTCGCCGCGACCGCGGCCTTCTCCGCGCTCGCCTCGCTGGACACCGGTGACGGCGCGGACTTCGACCCGCTCTTCTCGGCCTTCTTCGGCGTCAGCTTCGGCCAGATCGCGGCCATCGCCTTCGGTACGACGGCCGTGGCGGCGGAGTTCCACAGCGGCGCGCTGCGCGTCTCCCTGGCCGCCGTACCGCGACGGGGCCGCTGGTTCGCCGCGAAGGCGACGGCGGTGGCCGCGCCCGCGCTGGCCGTCGGCCTGGTCACCGGCCTCGTCACCCTGGCGGTGGGCCGGGCGGTCCTCGGCGACAAGGCGGCCGGCATGCCGCCGGGCGAGCAACTGCGTGCCGTCGTGGGCTGCGGGATCTATCTGATGCTCATGGCCCTGTTCGCGGCCGGGCTCACGGCGGTGCTGCGCAGCGGGGTCGCGACGCTGAGCATCCTCGTCCCGTTCCTCCTCATCGTCTCCTTCGTCATCGGCGACATGTCCGGCGGCGTCGCCGACTTCCTGCCCGACCGCGCAGGTCAGGCCGTCCTGCACGCGACTCCCGACGGCGTGCTCGGCCCGTGGGCCGGGCTCGCGGTGACCGCCGCGTGGGCGTCGGCCGCGCTGGGGGCGGGAGCCTGGAGCGTCGTGCGGCGGGACGCGTGAGTCCGGAGTGTGCCGCTCCGTGGCGCGTGAGTCCGGAGTTTGCTGCTCCGTGGCGCGTGAGTTCAGAGTGTGCCGCGCGGGGACGCCTGAGTCCGGAGTGTGCCGCGCCGGGACGCTGAGCTGGGCCGGCCCCTGACGCCCCGCCAATTGTCAGTGGGGGCCGCTTTACTGGATCACATGGACAGCGCGCAGCATCTCGCCGTGATCGACCAGCTGTGCTCCCGGGCGTTTCCCGGGCAGCGCGGCAGGACGGACGTGGGTACGGCCGGGCCGGGTTGGTTCATAGCGGAGTTGGCGACCAGCCACGGGCTGCGGGAGGGGGACCCGGGGGAGCGGGCGCCGACCGCGGCGGACTTCCACGCCCTGAAGGACTCCGTCGCCCGCGCACTGGACCGGCGCAGGGGAGTCCACCAGCAGCCCTGGGGCACGCAGGGCCTGCGCATGCGGGCCGGGCGGGGGGAGGAGATACCGGAGCCGTGGGGCACGGTCAGTGTCCGGGTGGACGAGCTGGACCTGTGGGATCCGGACGACACGGGCCGCTGGATCGCCCTCGGGGTGGCCGACCGGGACGCGCACGACGAGATCCAGCTGCTCGCCGTCGTCACCGACATCGACCCGCCCTGACCGGCTACTTCTCGGCGGCCCGGCGCAGCCGGGCGTACTCCTCGGCCATGGTCGCCAGGGTCCAGTGCGCGTTGAGGCCGCTCGGATTGGGCAGCACCCACACCCGGGTGTCCCCGATCGTGCGGGCCTGCGGTCCCACCCGCGCGGCGCGGTCGTCGAAGGCGGCCCGGTAGGCGGTGACGCCGACGACGGCCAGCCAGCGCGGCCGAAGCCGCTCGACCTTGGCGGTCAGCAGTCGGCCGCCCTCCCGGTACTCCTCGGCGCTCAGCTCGTCGGCGCGTGCCGTCGGCCGGGCGACCACGTTGGTGATGCCGAGCCCGTGGCGCGGGAGTTCCTGCTGCTCCGCGGGGGTGAGCAGCCGGGGCGTGAAGCCGGACAGATGCAGCACCGGCCAGAACCGGTTGCCGGGCCGGGCGAAGTGGTGGCCCGTCGCGGCGCTCATCAGCCCGGGGTTGATACCGCAGAACAGCACGCGCAGGCCGTCCGCGACCACGTCCGGTACCAGACGGTCGCGGGCGGCCTCCAGCTCCGCCTGCGTGAAACGGGGCATCGCGTGAAGCGGCGTCAGAGGATCGCGCCGGGCGTGTAGCCCGCGGCCTCGGGGTGCTGCTTGACGATCTCCTCGATCCGGGCGGCGACCGCGGCGACCTGGTCGGCGGCGGCGCCCGTGAAGGACAGCTTGTCGGCCATCAGGCCCGCCAGCTGCTCCCGGTCGAGCGGCAGGCGCTCGTCGGCGGCGAGCTTGTCCAGCAGGTCGTTGCGCTCGGCGCCCTGCTCGCGCATCGCCAGGGCGGTGGCGACGGCGTTCTCCTTGATCGCCTCGTGCGCGACCTCACGGCCGACGCCCGCGCGCACCGCGCCCATCAGCACCTTGGTGGTGGCGAGGAACGGCAGGTAGCGGTCCAGCTCGCGGGCCACGACCGCCGGGAAGGCGCCGAACTCGTCGAGGACGGTCAGGAAGGTCTCCAGCAGACCGTCCAACGCGAAGAACGCGTCCGGCAGCGCGACGCGGCGCACCACCGAGCAGGACACGTCGCCCTCGTTCCACTGGTCGCCGGCCAGCTCGCCGGTCATGGAGGCGTAGCCGCGCAGGATGACCATGAGGCCGTTGACGCGCTCGCAGGAGCGGGTGTTCATCTTGTGCGGCATCGCGGAGGAGCCGACCTGGCCCGGCTTGAAGCCCTCGGTGACCAGCTCGTGCCCGGCCATCAGCCGGATCGTCTTGGCCAGCGACGACGGAGCCGCGGCGAGCTGCACCAGGGCGGTGACGACCTCGTAGTCCAGCGAGCGCGGGTAGACCTGGCCGACGGAGGTGAACGCCTGCGCGAACCCGAGGTGCCCGGCGATCCGGTTCTCCAGCTCGGCCAGCTTCGCGGCGTCGCCGCCGAGCAGGTCCAGCATGTCCTGCGCGGTGCCCACCGGGCCCTTGATGCCGCGCAGCGGGTAGCGGCCGAGCAGCTCCTCCAGGCGGCCGTAGGCGACGAGCAGCTCGTCGGCGGCGGTCGCGAAGCGCTTGCCGAGGGTGGTGGCCTGGGCGGCGACGTTGTGCGAGCGGCCGGCCATGACCAGCTCGGCGTACTCGCCGGCCAGCTTGCCGAGCCGCGCCAGCACGGCCACCGTGCGGTCGCGCATCAGCTCCAGCGAGAGCCGGATCTGCAGCTGCTCGACGTTCTCGGTGAGGTCGCGGGAGGTCATGCCCTTGTGCACGTGCTCGTGCCCGGCGAGGTCGTTGAACTCCTCGATGCGGGCCTTCACGTCGTGCCGGGTGACCTTCTCGCGCTCGGCGATGGAGGCCAGGTCGACGGTGTCGAGGACGCGCTCGTAGTCGGCGAGCGCCTCGTCCGGTACCTCGATCCCGAGGTCCTTCTGGGCGCGCAGCACGGCGAGCCAGAGCTGACGCTCCAGCTTCACCTTCTGCTCGGGCGACCAGAGCGTGGCGAGCTCGGCGGAGGCGTACCGTCCGGCGAGGACGTTGGGGATGCGGGGCTTGGCGGGCGCAGAAGTCACGTGACCAGATTCTACTGGCGATTCGTGCAGGCCAGCGCCCAGGTGGCCTTCGGCGGAAGCTACGAGACGCCGGTCACGTGCCCGGGAGGTCGCGCGGCGAGCGGACCCCGCGGCCTTTCTCCCTACGCCCCCGGAGCCTCGTACGGCAGCAGTTCCGCGCGCTTGGGCGGGCGGCCGTCGCCCGAGGAGCGGCCGGTGAGGCGGCGGCCTATCCACGGCAGCAGGTGCTGCCGGGTGAAGCGGAGGTCGGCGATGCGGCGGGCGGTCCAGCTCGGCGGCACCGCCGTGGGCAGCGGTGCGTGCCACTCGGGGTCCTCGGCCTCGTGGCCCAGGGCCTGCCACACCGCCTCGGCGACCCGCCGGTGCCCCTCGGCGGTCAGATGGAGCCGGTCGACGTCCCACAGCCGGGGATCGCCGAGCGAGGGCGCCCCGTACAGGTCGACCACGAGCGCACCGTGCCGTTCGGCCAGCTCGTCGATGCAGGCGAACAGCTCCTCCATGCGCGGGCGGAACCGCTCCAGGACGGGACCCTGCCGGCCGGGGCTGCGCATCAGCACCAGCTGCTTGCACGACGGCGCGAGCCGTTCCACGGCCTCGGTCAGCAGCCCCTTGACCCGCCCCATGTCGCACTTGGGCCGCAGGGTGTCGTTCAGGCCGCCGACCAGGGTGATCACATCGGCGCCCATCGCTGCGGCCACGCCCACCTGCTCCTCGACGATCTGCCCGATGAGCTTGCCGCGCACGGCCAGGTTGGCGTACCGGAAACCGGGCGTGCGGGCGGCCATCCGCGCCGCGAGCAGATCGGCCCAGCCGCGGTAGGAGCCGTCGGGCAGCAGGTCCGACATGCCCTCGGTGAAGGAGTCGCCGACGGCGACCAGACTGGTGTAGGCGGGGTTCGTCTCCATGGCGTCAGCGATGGTAACCCGCCCACCATACCCAGCGGTCGGTAGGCCTCCCCAACGGCACGGAGCCCGCCCTCCACCAGCCCCGCTGTGCTGATGGCGGCCCGTCTGTGCTGATCCGGCCCACCGACGCGGCCCGCCAACGTGGCCCTCCTTGCGGCTGGGCCGTCACCTGGCCCGATCCGCACACGAACGCGGCCCGCCCGCCGACGCGGCCGTCCGCGCGGCCCCGCCGCAACCCCCGCCCGATCCCGCCCGCCGGCCCAGCGGGCCCGCCCTGCCGGACAGCTCAGGCAAGGCCCGCCGCCCGGCCCCGGCAAGGCCCCCCGGCCGCTCAGGCCCGCTGCCCGAACAGCTCCCGCAGCACGTCCTCCATCGTCACCAGCCCGGCCAACCGTCCGTCGGAGCCCAGGACCGCTGCCAGGTGCGTCCGGCTGCCGCGCATCGCGGTGAGGACGTCGTCCAGCGGGGTCGTCTCCCGCACCCGCGCGATGGACCGCATGTCCCGCAGCCGGAACGGCATGTCCCGGGGCGAGGCGTCCAGCGCGTCCTTGACGTGCAGGTAGCCGACGATGCGCCGCCCCTCGTCCACCACCGGGAAGCGGGAGAACCCGGACTCGGCCGACAGGCCCTCCAGCTGCTCCGGCGTGACGCCCACGCGCGCGTAGACGACTCGCTCCAGCGGCAGCACCACGTCGCGCACCGGCCGGCTGCCCAGCTCCAGCGCGTCGTGCAGCCGCTCCGTGGCGCGGTCGTCGAGCAGCCCGGCCTCGCCGGCGTCCTTGACGATCTGCGCCAGCTCCGCGTCCGAGAAGGTGGCCGTCACCTCGTCCTTGGTCTCGATCCGCATGAGCTTCAGCAACCCGTTGGCGAAGGCGTTGATCGCGAAGATCACCGGCCGCAGCGCCCGCGCGAGCGTGACCAGCGGCGGGCCGAGCAGCAGCGCGCTGCGCACCGGCTCGGCCAGCGCGATGTTCTTGGGCACCATCTCGCCGAGCAGCATGTGCAGATACGTCGCGAGCGTCAGCGCGATCACGAAGGACACCGCGTGCCCCGCGCTCTGCGGCACACCGAGCGCGTGGAACACCGGCTCCAGCAGATGCGCGATGGCCGGCTCGGCCACCACACCCAGCACCAGCGTGCACAGGGTGATGCCGAGCTGGGCCGCCGCCAGCAGCGCCGAGACGTGCTGCAGACCCCACAGCACGCTGCGGGCCCGCCGGTCGCCGGCCTCGGCGTGCGGTTCGATCTGCGAGCGCCGTACCGAGATCAGCGCGAACTCGGCGCCGACGAAGAAGGCGTTGACGACCAGCGTCGCGAAACCGATCAGCAACTGCACCGCGGTCACCGCGGCACCTCCTTCTCGTCGTCCAGCGGCGCGTGCAGCAGCACCCGCGCCGCCCGGCGCCCGGAGGCGTCCACCACGTCCATGCGCCAGCCGGCGACGTGCAGGATGTCGCCGACGGCCGGTATCCGGCCCAGCTCCGCCGCGACGAGCCCGGCCAGCGTCTCGTACGGCCCGTCCGGCGCCCGCAGGCCCACCCGGGCGAGCTGGTCGATGCGGGCGGCGCCGTCGGCGGAGTACACCGCGCGGCCGTCCTCGTCGGTGCCGGCCTGGGCGAGGTCGGGCGTCTCGTGCGGATCGTGCTCGTCGCGGACCTCGCCGACGACCTCCTCGACGATGTCCTCCAGCGTCGCCACGCCCGCGGTGCCGCCGTACTCGTCGATGACCACGGCCATGGTCCGCTTGCCGGACAGCCGGTCCAGCAGCCGGTCCACGGTCAGCGACTCGGGCACGAGCAGCGGCTCGCGCATCAGCTCCGACACCGGCACCCGGGGGCGCATGTCGGCGGGTACGGCCAGGACGTCCTTGACGTGCGCGGTGCCGACGACCGCGTCCAGGCTGCCGCGGTAGACCGGGAAGCGGGACAGCCCCGTCGCCCGGGTCGCGTTCGCCACGTCCTCGCAGGTCGCCTGCGCCTCCAGGGCGATGACCTGCACACGCGGGGTCATCACGTTCTCGGCGGTGAGGTCGGCGAGGTTGAGCGTGCGCACGAACAGCTCGGCGGTGTCCGGCTCCAGGGCGCCCGCTTTGGCGGAGTGCCGGGCCAGCGCGGCCAGCTCCTGCGGGCCGCGCGCGGAGGCCAGCTCCTCGGCCGGCTCGATGCCGAAGCGGCGCACCACGCGGTTGGCGGTGTTGTTCAGATGCGTGATGAAGGGACGGAACGCGGCGCTGAACCAGCGCTGCGGGGTGCCCACGCGCTTGGCCATCGCCAGCGGCGCGGAGATCGCCCAGTTCTTCGGCACCAGTTCGCCGACGACCATCAGGAACACCGTGGACAGGGCCGTGCCCAGCACGAGCGCGACCGAGCTCGCCGCCCCGCCGGACAGGCCGAGGCTCTCCATCGGCCCGGCCAGCAGCTTGGCGATGGAGGGCTCGGCGAGCATGCCGACGACCAGGTTGGTGACGGTGATGCCGAGCTGCGCCCCGGAGAGCTGGAAGGTGAGGTTCCGTACGGCCTTCAGCGCTCCGGCGGCGCCCCGCTCGCCGCGCTCCACGGCGCGCTCCAGCTCGCCGCGTTCGACGGTGGTGAGCGAGAACTCGGCCGCGACGAAGGCACCGCAGGCGAGCGACAGCAGCACGGCCACGAGCAGCAGAAGCACTTCGATCATCGGGTCACCTCCGTCCCATGGTCGGACAGGGCAGGCAGGATCGCGCGATGTCGGCTACTGGGGGGCTCGCCCATGGGCGGACGCTCACAACCTTTCATGGAGGACCGAGTGGTCCACCAATGGTAAAGGATGAGCAAAAAGACTCAGGAGGGGAGTGGCTTGACCCAGCGCCGCCAGTGCTCCTCCGGCCCGTACCCGGCCGCCCCCCACGCGTGGTGGGCGGTCTCGTTGCGCACCAGGACCATCGCGTCCGCGCGCCGCCCGCCCAGCGCCGTGAACCGCTTCTCGGCGGCCGCCAGCAGCGCCGTGCCGATACCCCTGCGGCGCCGCCCGGGGTGGACGGCGAGCCGGTACAGATGGCAGCGCCAGCCGTCGAAGCCGGCGATCACCGTGCCGACCAGCTCGCCGTCCTGCTCGGCCAGGATCAGCGCCTCGGGATCGCGGGCGACCAGCCGCTCCACCCCGTCCCGGTCGTCGCTGATGCTGGTGCCCTCGGCGGCCGTCCTCCAGAAGGCCAGCACGGTGTCCAGGTCGCCGGGCGCCGCCGCCCGTATCCGCAGTTCAGACATACGGTGATCACATCACGCCGGACGCCCGCCGACCCGGAATTCCACGATCCGGACGCCTCACAGACCGCGCAGCCGGCCCATGACCGGCTGGACGCATCACAGGCCGCGCAGCCGGCCCATGACTGGCGCGAACGCCTCCATCGACGGCTCCAGCACCGCCAGATACGTGAAGCCGTACCGCTCCCGCAGCGCGAGCACCTGCGCGACGATCTCCTCCTGAGTGCCGAACAGGAAGAGGGGCAGCTCCAGCAGCTGCTCCAGCGTGAACCCCGCGATCCGCTCCAGGTACGGCCGGGCCGCGGCCTCCCGGTCGTCGGTGACGACGACCGACTGGATCAGCAGGTTCAGCTCCGCCGGCTCCTCGCGGCCGGCCGCGAACTCCCGGTACCGGGCCACCCGCTCGTCCAGCTCCTTGGCGGTGATCGGCGCCAGCTGCCCCGTCGTGCTGCCCGGCACCGTGCGCGCGCCGGTGAACGCCGCGATGTCGGCGTGCCCGGCGGTCAGCCGCAGCATCCGGTCGCCGTTGCCGCCGATGAGCAGCGGCACCCGCGGCCGCTGCGCGGGCCGGGGCCGGTGCTCCTCCGAGCCCAGCAGTCGCTCCAGTTCCTCCACCGTGCGCCGCAGGTGGTCCACCCGCTCGCCGGGCGAGCCGAAGGGCAGCCCGGCGCTGTCGTGCTCGGTCCTCACATACCCGGTGCCCAGGCCCAGTTCGAGCCGGCCGCCGGTGAGCGCGTCCGTCGTCGCCACCTCACGGGCCAGCAGCGCCGGGTTCCAGAAACCGGCGTTCAGCACGAACGTGCCCACCCGGGGCCGCTCGGTCGCCTCGGCCGCCGCGACCAGTGCCGGGAAAGGCGCCACCATGCCGAGGTGATCGGGGACGAGGATCACGTCGTAGCCGAGCTCCTCCGCGCGGCGGCACTTGTCCCGCCATTCCGCGGCGGGCGACGGATCGAGCAGATTGACACCGAAACGGAACGGACGTAACACGAACTCTCCTCCACGCCAGGGTACTTAGCGATTCCATCACTCGTGCGCGATGGCCGCCAGCACATTCATGCGGGACGCACGCAACGCGGGCAGCAGGGCCGCGACCACACCGACGACCGCGGATCCGATCACCACGGCGACGATCGTCGTCCACGGCACCGCCAGCGCCTTCATGCCCTGCAACGCCAGCACCCGCTGCATGCACACCCCCCACACCAGCCCCAGAGCGAGCCCCAGCACCGCTCCGAACACCGCGATCACCACCGACTCCAGCCGGATCATCCGCCGCAGCTGACGCCGGCTCAGGCCGATCGCCCGCAGCAGCCCGATCTCCCGGGTGCGCTCCACGACCGACAGTGCCAGCGTGTTCACCACACCGAGCACCGCGATGATGATCGCAAGCCCGAGCAGCGCGTACACCAGGTACAGCAGCACCGCGATCTGGTCGTGCACGAGCTTCTTGTAGTCGGCCTGGTCGCGCACCTGCACCTGCGGATACGGCGTCAGGGCCCGCTCCAGCCGGGAGCGCAGCACGTCGGGGCTGGTGCCCGGGGCGGCGTTGACGTACAGCGCCGCGTCCTGGCCGCCCGGCACGTACCGCTCGACCGTGCCGATGCCGAGGAAGAGCCCGCCCCGCATGCCGAACCCCTCGGCCTGGTCCTGGTCGGTGAGCGCGCCGACCCGCAGTTCGGCGCGGCGCCCGCCCGGGAACTCCACCGGCAGCACACTGCCGAGCCGGACGCCGTGGTCGCGGGCGAAACCGGCGTCCATCCCGATGCCGCCCGGGGCCAGCGCGGCCGCCGTGCCGCCCGCGGCGTACGTCATGTGGGCGACGTCGTCGAGCCGCCGGTCGTAACCGGACGCCGTCGTCTCCACGCGCCCGCCCTCCGGCAGCCGCACGGCGACCGGCGCGAACCGCTGCCGTACCACCAGCCCCACTCCCCGGGTGCCGCGCACCTGGTCGGTGACGTCCTGCGAGAACGGCATGTACCGGCCGCCGTTCTGCACCACGAAGTCCGCGCCCAGCGTCTTGTCGATCCGCTCGTCGAACGAGCGGGACATCGACGCGCTCGCCACCGACATGCCGCCGACCAGCGCGAGACCCACCATCAGCGCGGCCGCGGTGGCTCCGGTACGGCGCGGATTGCGCAGGGCGTTGCGCTGGCTCATCCGGCCGACGGGGCCGAACACCGCGGGGAAGGCCGCGCCGAGCACCCGGATCACCGGGCGCACCAGCAGCGGTCCCGCGACCACGGTCGCGATCAGCGTGAGGACCACGCCGAGACCGAGCAGCGAGGCCGCCGACGCCGTCCGGGACGACGCCGCGCACCCCGCGAGCGCCGCCGCGCCCAGCATCCCCAGCACGGCGCCCGCGACCGCGCGCACCCTCAGCGGCCGGCCCACCCCGGCGACCTCGGCGTCCTGCAGCGCCGCCATCGGGGACACGGCGGCGGCACGCCGGGCCGGGAGGTAGGCCGCGACGAAGGTGACGCCGACCCCGACGGCGTAGGCCGTCACCGGGGTCACCCAGCCGACGGCCATCTCCGCCGTGCGGAGGTTCATCCCGAACACGGCCATCAGATGGATCAGCCCCACCGCGAGGCCGATCCCGGCCGCCAGGCCCAGCGTGGAGCCCACCAGCCCCAGCAGCACGGCCTCGGTGAGCACGGAGCGGCGCACCTGCCGCCGGTCGGCGCCCAGGGCGCGCAGCAGCCCCAGTTCGCGGGTGCGCTGGGCGATCAGCATGGAGAAGGTGTTGACGATCAGGAAGACACCCACGAGCACGGCGATCCCGGCGAAGCCCACCATGACGTACTTGACCACGTCGAGGAACGTGCCGAGCTGCTGCGCCGCCCACTTGGCCTGCTCACCGGCGGTCCTCAGCTCGTACGGCCCGGTGCCGAGCGTGGCGGCGACCCCGCGCTTGAGCACGGCGTCGCTCACGCCCGGCGCCGCCTGCACGGAGATCGCGGTGGCGCGGCCGGCCGAGCCGAGCAGCAGCCGCGCGGCGTGCGCCTGGTCGAGGTACAGCAGGGCCGAGCCCGGGTTGGTGGTGGTGAAGGTGGCGATGCCGACGACCCGTACCGGGAAGGTGCCCGGCTGGGCCAGGACGGTGAGCGTGTCCCCGATCCGCACGTTCTTCTTGCGGGCGGTGTCCGCGTCCAGCAGCGCCTCGTGCGGGCCGTGCGGGGCGTGGCCCGAGGTCAGCCGGACCGGGCTGCGGTCGGTGACGTACCAGTCGCGGGCGATGGTGGGAGCGCCGGTGGTCGGGCTGACGGACCTGCGGCGGCGGTCGACCACGGTGATGTTCTGCACGGTGACGTCCGGGTGCGCCGAGGCGGCTCCCGGGGCCTTCGCCGCGCGTGCGGCGAGCGAGGCCGGCAGGGTCTGCACGGCGCCGCTCGGCACCGACGCGCGCAGGTCCTCCTTCGGTGACACGGTCACGTCGGCGGCCGTGGAGGCGAACAGCCGGTCGAAGGTGCGGGTGACCGTGTCGGAGAAGATCAGGCTGCCCGCGACGAACGCCACGGACAGCACGACCGCCAGCGCGGACAGCAGCAGACGGCCCTTGTGGGCGAGGAAGCTGCGCAGGGTCGCTCGGAGCACTGCTCAGCCCTCCTCGGCCGGGGACGTCTCCCGGCCCGAGCCCTGGGCGGAACTCCCGGTGAACAGGCGCATGCGTTCGAGCACCGCCTCCGCCGTCGGCTGCTCCATCCGGTCCACGATCCGCCCGTCGGCGAGGAAGAGCACGACGTCGGAGTGGGCGGCGGCGCCCGGGTCGTGGGTGACCATGACGACGGTCTGCCCGAGCGCGTCGACGGCCTCCCGCAGGAAGCCCAGCACCTCCAGGCCGGCCCGGGAGTCCAGGTTCCCGGTCGGCTCGTCCGCGAAGATCAGCTCGGGCCGGGACACCAGCGCCCGGGCGCACGCGACGCGCTGCTGCTGGCCGCCGGACAGCTGCGCGGGCCGGTGGGTGAGCCGGTCCCGCAGACCGAGCGCCTCGACGACCCGGTCCAGCCACTGCCGGTCGGGTCTGCGGCCCGCGATGTCCATGGGCAGGGTGATGTTCTCCAGCGCGTTCAGCGTCGGGATCAGGTTGAACGACTGGAACATGAACCCGACCCGGTCCCGCCGCAGCCGGGTCAGCTCCCGCTCCCGCAGCCCCGTGATCTCGGTGTCGCCCAGCCACACCTGTCCCGCCGAGACGGTGTCGAGCCCCGCGAGGCAGTGCATCAGCGTGGACTTCCCGGACCCGGAGGGGCCCATCACGGCGGTGAAGCGGCCCCGGGCGAT
Source organism: Streptomyces sp. Ru71 (assembly GCF_002920535.1). GTDB lineage: Bacteria > Actinomycetota > Actinomycetes > Streptomycetales > Streptomycetaceae > Streptomyces. The sequence goes on from NZ_PQSS01000091.1 coordinate 27,597, forward strand.
GTCCACGTCGACGGCGTCCAGGGCGAGCACGGTGGTCTCCCCGTGGCCGTACGCCTTGGTCAGCCCACGGGCACGGGCCGCGGTGCCGCCGGCCACGGCGCCGCCCGCCGCTGCTCCCCGGGCCTCGGCGCCATCGGCCCCAGTCCCGAGCGCCCCGGTCCCGCCGACCGCGGTCCGGTCGGCCGGGGCGGAGCCGGGCGGGTGCGGGTGTTCCGCCGCAGAACCGGACACGGCTGCCTCCTGCCTCGTCGTGCGACCCGGATGGTCGTCCCGGCCGAGCGTAATGTGACCCGGCGCACACGCGGTACAGGAGGTCGCCCCCGCGCGCCCTTGCCGCTGCTAGCGCCCTGGCGCTAGCGTCGAGGTATGGCGAAGACCCAGCTGAACGTGCGCGTGGACGAGGACACCGCCCGCGCCGCCAAGGAGCGCGCGCTGGCCCGCGGGATGAGCGTCAACCGCTACATCGAGGAGCTGGTCAGACAGGACGCCGGTGAGGCGGGCCGTACGTTCGTGGAGGCCGCCGCCGACTTCATGAAGAGCTACGGGACGGTCTTCGCCGAGGAG
>NZ_PQSS01000092.1 GCF_002920535.1 Streptomyces sp. Ru71
GAGAAGGCCGCCGTCGCCCGCGAGCTGGGCTGCGACGTGGTCATCGACCGGCGCGACCAGGACGTCGTCGCGGCCGTCAAGAAGGCCACCGGCGGCCGCGGCGCCGACGTGATCTACGACCCGGTCGGCGGCGAGGCGTACACCCAGTCCACCAAGGTCGTCGCCTTCGAGGGCCGGATCGTCGTCGTCGGCTTCGCGAGCGGCACCATCCCCAGCCCGGGCCTCAACCACGCCCTGGTGAAGAACTACTCGATCCTCGGCCTGCACTGGGGCCTGTACAACACGAAGAACCCCAAGCTCGTCCTGCAGTGCCACGAGCAGCTCACCGAGCTGGCCGCCCGGGGAGCGATCAAGCCGCTGGTGAGCGAGCGGGTACCGCTCGGCGACGCCGCGGCCGGGGTGCAGAAGGTGGCGGACGGCCTGAGCACCGGCCGGATCGCCGTCGTGATGGAGGGAGCAGCATGACCGACGCCGAGGAACTGCGCCGCCGGACCCGGGAGTTCCTGGCCGCGCACCCCCCTGCGCAGACCGACCGCCTGGACTTCCTGCGGGCCCGCTTCGACGCCGGCCTCGCCTGGGTCCACTACCCCGAGGGCCTCGGCGGCCTGGGCGTCCCGCGCTCCCTGCAGGGGATCGTGGACGCCGAGCTGGCCGCCGCCGGCGCCCCCGACAACGAGCCGCGCCGCAACGGCATCGGCCTCGGCATGGCCGCGCCGACGATCCTCAAGTACGGCACCGAGGAGCAGAAGCAGCGCTTCCTCAAGCCCCTGTGGACCGGGGAAGAGGTCTGGTGCCAGCTCTTCAGCGAGCCCGGCGCCGGCTCCGACCTGGCCGCGCTCGGCACCCGCGCCGTACGCGAGGGCGACGAGTGGGTCGTCAACGGGCAGAAGGTGTGGACGTCCGGCGCGCACAACGCGCGCTGGGCCATCCTGATCGCCCGCACCGACCCGGACGTGCCCAAGCACGCCGGCATCACCTACTTCGCCTGCGACATGACCGACCCCGGCGTCGACGTCCGTCCGCTGCGCCAGATCACCGGTGAGGCCGAGTTCAACGAGGTCTTCCTCACCGACGTCCGCATCCCCGACACCGACCGCCTCGGCGAGATCGGCGACGGCTGGCGCGTCGCGCAGACCACCCTCAACAACGAGCGCGTGGCCATCGGCGGCATGGCCCTGCCCCGCGAGGGCGGCATGATCGGCAAGGCCGCGCAGACCTGGCGCGAGCGCCCCGAACTGCGCACCCACGACCTGCACCAGCGGCTGCTGAAGCTGTGGGTCGAGGCCGAGGTCTCCCGCCTCACCGCCGAACGGCTGCGCCAGCAGCTCGTCGCCGGACAGCCCGGCCCCGAGGGCGCCGGCATGAAGCTCGCCTTCGCCCGCCTCAACCAGGAGATCAGCGGCCTGGAGGTGGAACTGCGCGGCGAGGAGGGCCTGCTGTACGACGACTGGACCCTGCGCCGCCCGGAGCTGGTCGACTTCACCGGCCGTGACGCCGGCTACCGCTATCTGCGCTCCAAGGGCAACAGCATCGAGGGCGGGACCAGCGAGGTCCTGCTGAACATCGTCGCCGAGCGCGTCCTCGGGCTGCCCGCCGAGCCGCGCACCGACAAGGACGTCGCCTGGAAGGACCTGGCCCGATGACCGACCTGCTGTACTCCGAGGAGGAAGAGGCGCTGCGGGCCGCCGTCCGCGACCTGCTCACCGACCACTGCGCCCCGGCCGACGTGATCGCCCGCACCGAGACGGACGCCCCGCACGACCTCGCCGCGTGGAAGTCCCTCACCGAGGGCATGGGCCTGGCCGGTCTGCTGGTACCCGAGGACCAGGGCGGCCAGGGCGCCTCGCACCGTGAGGTCGCGGTCGTACTGGAGGAGCTGGGCCGCGCGGTCGCACCGGTGCCGTACCTCACCAGCGCCGTCGTCGCCACCGAGGCGCTGCTGGCGTGCGGTGACACCGAACTCCTCGGCCGGCTGGCCTCCGGCCGCGCCATCGGCGCCCTCGCGGTCGGCCTGCACCACGCGCCCGGCGCCGCGTTCCCCGTCGTACGTCTGCAGAACGGGCTGCTGCACGGCGAGTTGACCGGCATCGCGGACGCCTCGGCGGCGGACGTGCTGCTGGTCCCGGCCGAGGACGGCGGGCTGTACGCCGTCGAGGCCGACGCGGCGACCGTCACCGCGCAGGTGTCCTTCGACCTCACCCGCCCGCTGGCGACGGTACGGCTGGACGGCGCCCCCGGCCGCCGTCTCGGCGACGCCGAACCCGCTGTGCGGCGGGCCCTGCGCGCCGCGGCCGGCCTGCTCGCCTCCGAGCAACTGGGGGTCGCGGACTGGGCCTTGACCGAGACCGTGCGCTACCTCAAGGAGCGCAAGCAGTTCAACCGGCCCGTCGGCGGTTTCCAGGCACTCAAGCACCGCCTCGCCCAGCTGTGGCTGGAGGTCGTCAACCTGCGGGCGGCGGCCCGTGGCGCCGCCGACGCGCTCGCGACCGGCGAGGACACCGACGTGGCGGTCGCCGTCGCCCAGGCCTACGCCGCACCCGTCGCCGTCCGCGCCACCGAGGAGGCGCTGCAACTGCACGGCGGCATCGGCATGACCTGGGAGCACCCGGTCCACCTGTATCTGAAGCGGGCCAAGGCCGACTCGATCGCCTACGGCACGGCCGGCGCGCACCGCGAGGCGCTGGCCGCACTGGTCGACCTCCAAGCGCCCTGACCTGCCTTCTCCTTCCTTGAACGCCCGCCCCCGACGGGGCGGGCGTTCTCGTGTGCGCGGCGGTGAACAGCGGCCGGCGTTCCGGCCAACTCCTGTGCCACGCCTGCCCTTTGGACGTGCCGGGCCCGCATACTCGCCAAGGCCCCGTACGACACCAAGGGAGGCAACCGCATGGCCCTCACCACCCGTCGCAGAGCCCTCACCGCACTCGGCGCCGCCCTCGCCGGCACCGTCGCCCCGCCCGCCGCGCAGGCCTGGGCGGGCGGCTCGCACCGCGGCCCGCGCCCGCTGTGGAACGCGCACGCCCACAACGACTACGAGCATCCACGCCCGCTCCTCGACGCCCTCGACCACCGCTTCGGCAGCGTCGAGGCCGACATCTACCTCGTCGGCGACCAGCTCCTCGTCGCCCACGACCCGGTCGACCTGGACCCCTCCCGCACCCTGGAGTCCCTCTACCTCGACCCGCTCGCCGCCCGCGTCCGCGCCTGCCACGGGTCGGTGTACCGCGGTTACCGCAGGCCGCTGCAACTGCTCATCGACATCAAGACCGAGGGCGCCGCCACCTACCGCGAACTCGACCGCCACCTGAACCGCTACCGGCACCTGTTCACCACGTACGCCCACGGCCGCGTCCACCCCGGCCCGGTCACCGCCGTGGTCTCCGGCGACCGCGCTGCGCGCGTCCCGATGGAGGCGCAGACCGTGCGACGCGCCTTCTACGACGGCCGGCTCACCGACCTCGACACGGCCACGCCCGCCTCCTTCGCCCCGCTGATCAGCGACAACTGGACGCTGAACTTCACCTGGCAGGGCACCGGCGCCTTCCCCGACGCCGAGCGGGCCAAGCTGCGCGGCATCGTCGCGCGGGCGCACGAGCGCGGCCGACGGGTGCGGTTCTGGGCCACCCCCGACGCGCCCGGCCCCGCCCGCGACGCGCTGTGGACCGAACTGCTCGCCGCGGGCGTCGACCACCTCAACACCGACGACCTCGCCGGTGCCGAGGCCTTCCTGGACGCCCACGGGCCCGAGTGACACCACCCGTTCGGAGGACAGGTCAGCCACCCGGGCCAACCCCCGCCTACGCCACACTTGCGGCCGAACGCCGTGAATCGGATGTACGTGACATGGCGTGATGTCGCGTATGCGGATGTGGCGTCGTGTGGGCGCCGTGGCGGAGGAGGCCGACGATGGCGATTTCCATCTCAGTGGTGCTGCTGCTCCTGGTCCTGGCGGTGATCTTCATCCGCAGCGGCGGACTGAAGATCTCCCACGCGCTGGTCTGCCTGCTGCTGGGCTTCTACCTGGCCGGCACCAACATGGCACCGACCATCCAGAGCGGGCTCACGGCCACCGCCGACATCGTCGGCAGCCTCCGGCCGTGAGCCCCACCGCCGTCACCCGCCGACGAACACACCGATGCCGTTGGGGACCGGCCGCTCGGCGCCGCCCGTGGGGTGGTTGCGCACGGACACGGTCCGCTCGCCGGGCGCGCGGCTGACCAGGGTGCTGGACCCGCCGCCGTCCAGGCTGAACCCGTCGCGCGCGCCCAGCCCGCGCAGTGCCTCGGCCACTTCGGCGATCGTCAGCCCGGTGCGGTACTGCGGGCCGCCGTCCAGCGCGAACAGCAGCACCCGCCGCCCGCCGTCGGCGATCCCCACGGCGGTGCGCACGGCGGCCGTGGTGTCGTCGAGGCCGGGCAGCGCCTGCCCGCCCCTGAGCAGCGGGTAGCCGCCCAGGGCGAAGCGGTACGGCGCCGCGTTCCCGGCGGCGACCAGCGTGTGCGTCACGCTCACCGGCTCACCCTCGGCCAGCTTCCGCAGCCGTTGCGCGCCGGCCTCCCGGCCGACCAGCACGGTCGTGCCGCGGGCGATGGGTCCGGCGCCCGGCGTGTCGGACGCGGCCACCACCCGGCCGTGGCTCACCGTCACCTCGTAGGTGTCGGTACCGCACGGTGCGGCCCGCTCGGTGTCCGTGCCGCAGGTGGCCCGCTTGCGGGAGGCGCCGCCCCAGTCCGCGGTGAACGCGCCGATGGAGCCGACGGGCAGCGCGTACTGGTTCAGCCCGCCCAGCGGCAGCGTCCCGTCCGGTGTGCGCACCGAGCCCCGCAGGGTCAGCCGGCCCGTCCGGGCACGCCGGTCGGTGCCCACGCCCACCACGTCCTCGGTGGTGGTGCCGGGCGGCAGCGCGGGCCCGAACCGCTGCCCGTCCGGTACGGCCGCCTTCAGCACCCGCCCGGCCGCGATCGCCGGGCCCACGCTGGCGCCGGTCGCGTCCACGCCCGGGTGCTGGCTTTCGGTGATGTTGAAGAAGTCGCCGTTGACGCCGGCGACGGCGCCCTCGGCGTCGGCCAGCTGCGAGACGGGCGCCCGCGCGGCCACCACCCCCGGGTACAGCAGTCCGAGGCGCACCTTGGGATTGCGCAGGTCGACGCTCAGCACATGCGCGTGCGTGGGGCCCTTGGCCCCCTGGATGTCCAACTCCTCGTACACCACGCCCGTGGCGATCGGGGTGCCCCGCTCGGCCGCACCGGCCGGTGCCGCACCCGCCAGGGCCGCACCGGCCAGTGCGCCGAGTGCCGCGAGGAGTGTCAGGACGGATCTGCCGTGTGCGGAACGCTTCTGACTTCTCGTCACAAGTCCCCCCCTGATGTCGCGTCAACTGTCCCAGGACTCAGGGAAAGTGCACCAGAGCGCACCGCTCCGCGCGGTGGCCACGGGGCCACTGCACGAGAACGGGTGAGAAAACAGGTCCTGACGGGTGCGGCTGCCCAGGCGAGGGAAGCGTTCGGTGAGCCGGTGCGTGTCAGGCGGGCCGGCCGATCACCGACACCGTGCCCTGCGCCACCGCGCACAGGGCCTCGGTGCCGTCCTCGCCGACCGTCGTGAGGTCGCACCGGCACACCACCCGGGTGCGGCCGGCCCGCACCACCTCGGCGTGGGCCCGCAGCACCGCGCCCTGGGCCGGGCGCAGGTAGTCGATGGTGAATCCGGCGGTGATCACCCCGCCCCCGGCCGCACTGCCGGCGGCGAAGGTCAGCGCGTTGTCCGCGGCGTAGCTCAGCACGCCCCCGTGGACGAAGCCGTACTGCTGGCGCAGTTCCTCGCGGATGTCCAGCTCCAGCGTCGCCGCACCGTCGCCGAAGGCCACCAGCCGGGCTCCGAGCAGTGCGCTGAACGGCTGGGCCGCCAGCACCTTCTGGGCCTCTTCCAGACCGGACAGGTCGTGCACGCCGCAACTCCTCACTTCAGTAGTGAAGTGAGCCTGGCGGGGCCGCGCCCCTTCTGTCAAGATCGGCACATGCCCGAGCCCGACCTGCGCCTGTTCTTCCTGCTCCAGCGGGCGGCCCACCAGCTGCGCACCACCGCCGACCGGCGTCTGCTGGCCGCCGCCGGCATCACCACCGCGCAGCTCGGCGCGCTGTTCGCGGTGCGCGACCGGCCGGGCCTCAGCCAGCGGGAACTCGCCCACACCCTGGGCCTGCGCGAGTCCGCGGTGACCGGCCTGGTCGGCCGGCTCACCGCGGCGGGCCTGATCGAGCGCGGCCCCCATCCCAGCGAACACCGCGCCGTGGTCCTGGAGCTGACGGACACCGGCCGCGACGCCCTGCGGGCGGCCCGTCCGGAGATCGACCGCTTCAACGCCGAGCTGCGCGAACTGCTCGGCGAGGAGGGCTTCACCGGGACGGCGGGGGCGCTGGGACGGCTGGTCGACTGGCGGCCCTGACACGGCGGTGACCCCGGAGTGGCGCGGCCGGGGCCGGGCTCCGGCGGGCTCAGGCGAAGTTGACCAGCCGGATGTAGCGCACCCAGTCCCAGTTCGGCCCGGGGTCCGTGTGGTCGGAGCCCGGCACCTGGTAGTGGCCGAGGATGTGCTCACGGTCCTTGGGGATGCCGTACCGGTCGCAGACCGACGCCGTGAGTCTGGCCGACTGCTCGTACAGGGCGTCGGTGAAGTAGGACGGCTGGTCCACCCAGCCCTCGTGCTCGATGCCGACGCTGCGCGTGTTGTAGTCCCAGTTCCCGGCATGCCAGGCGATGTCCTTCTCACGGACGCACTGGGCCACGTGTCCGTCGGAGGAGCGGACGAGGTAGTGCGCGGACACCTTCTTCTGCGGGTTCTGGAAGATGGACAGGGTGGTGGCGTACGTCTCCTGGGTGACGTGGATGATCACGTAGTCCAGGGGATACGACGACGGCCGGTTGGCGACCGTGTAGTTGGAGCCGCTCGCCGGCTGCCATTCGGCGGCGGGGTAGTCGACGGCCTGTGCCAGGGCGCCGGCCCGCGCCGGCGGGAGCAGGGCCGAGGAGGCGGCGGCGAGGGCGGCGCCGGTGAGGAGCCGTCGTCTGCTGGGAAGCGGTCGTGACCGTTCCATGAGCGGATGCCTTTCGACGAGGGGGGTGCCCGGCCGCCGTACGGCAGACCGGGTTCAGTGCTGCAGGGCGGCCGCGGCCTCCCGCAGCCGGGCGTGCACCCCGCGGTGTGTCTCCCGCGCGGGCAGCCATTCCTTGCGGATCTTGGCCACGCACGTGTAGTTCGTGTCGCACACGTTGGCCAACGGCGACTCGACGGCCTGGGTTGCGAACTGGTACGCGTCCAGATCGCTGAACCCGTAGTCCCGCACCAGCCACCGCACCAGGTCGAGCTGGGATATCCGGAAGGCGTCCTCCAACGGCCGTGCCGAGCCCGTCGAGACGATGTGCGTGTCCGACTCGATCCGCGGCCACGGCGTGGCGACGCCCTTGAGCAGTTCCACGATGACGACGGTGTGCATCGTGCACTCCACCGCCACCCCGCAGGTCTCGCCCTCGCCCTGGCGTGCGTGGCCGTCGCCCAGGCTGAGCAGCGCGCCCTCCACGTTCACCCCGAGGTAGCAGGTGACGCCGGCCCGCATCTCGGGCGTGTCCATGTTGCCGCCGTGCGCGTCGGGCACCAGCGCGGAGCGGACCTCCAGGTTGGCCGGGGCCACCCCGACGGTGCCGTGCATCGGGTCCATCGGCAGCTCCACCTGGAGGTCGCTGTCCCGCGCCGTGAACCGGGCCGTGCGGCGGGTGCGGTCCAGCTCCCAGATCCACACCCGTTCCGGCAGCGGCGGCTGCAGTGTGGCCGTGGTGTGCGTGGAGGTGAGCGCCCCGAACAGCGGCACGGTCGTGGACGCCGCCCAGTCCCGGGCCGGTTCGATGGACACGAAGTGCACCGCGACCGTGTCGCCCACGTCGGCGCCCTCGATGTGGAAGGGCCCCGTCTGCGGGTTGAGGAAGGGGAACGCGCACACCTCGGACACCAGGTCCTTCTCGGAGCGCACCCGGCCGGCGAAGCAGTCCTCGGTGTAGAGGTCGAGGACCGTGCCGGGTGCGATGCGCGCCACCGGCCGGGCACCACCGAACGTCCAGGCGTACTCGCCCGGTTCGGGACGCACGGTCAGAATCCTGGGGTCGCTCATCGGGGACGGCTCCGTTCTGCGCGCGGCGGGGGAGGCGGGTGCGCCGCGAGGAACGAAAGGCGGCGACCGGACTTCACGGTACGGCGGTCCCGGGGCGGGCAGAAGAGGACGGCGCCGGTCCGTGGACGAACGCGGGATTGTGGAGAACTCCGCCACCCGTTCGGGTGAACTCCCTTGATACAAAGGGGGCGTTGCCTGAGGGAAGGGAGGTGTTGGTCTCGGCCGGTCGTCGCGGTTCAGGCCCGCTCTGCCACCCGCGCCGGATCGTCCAGCACCGCCCGTACGACCGAATGCGCCGCCCCCAGCAGCGGCCCCTCGGGCCCCAGCCGGGACACCGACACCGGGCAGGCCCGGCCGGCCGTCCGCCCGTCCAGTTCCTCCCGCAGCGCCGGCAGCAGCCAGGGCGCGAGGCCGGCCAGCGCACCGCCCAGCACGACGGCCTCGGGGTCCAGCAGGTTGACGGCGCCCGTCAGTGCGATGCCGAGTGCCTCCCCGGCCCCGCGCAGGGCCCGCCGTACCGCTTCGTCGCCCGCGGCGGCCCGCTCGGCGAGCAGGTCCACCCGGTCCTCGCCGGGCTCCACGCCGGCCGCCCGCAGCACCGCTTCCTCACCGGCGTACTGCTCCAGGCATCCGTGGCCGCCGCAGCCGCAGGGCGGCCCGCCGGGGTGCACCGGCACATGGCCCAGCTCGCCCGCGAAGCCGCGCGTTCCGCGCAGCAGCCGCCCGTCCACGACCACCGCGGCACCGATGCCGATCTCGGCCGAGACGTGCAGGAAGTCCCGTGGGGTGCCCTCGCCGAGCCACAGTTCGGCCAGGCCGCCGAAGTTGGCCTCGTTGTCCACGACCAGCGGGAAGTCGGCGGGCAGCAGCGCGCCCAGGTCGGTGTCGCGCCAGTCCAGGTTGGGCGCGCGCACGACGGTGCGCCCGTCCGGGGCCACGAGGCCGGGCACCGCCACCGCGAGCCCCGCGGGCCACAGCCCCTCGCCCTCGGCCTCGGCGACCACCCGCGCCACCAGACCGGCCAGCTCGGCGACGACCGGCTCGGGGGAGCGGCCGCGGTTGGCGCCGTGCCGCACGGCACGCGCGCGTACCTGGCCGCGCAGGTCCACCGCGCACACCGCCAGGTGGTCGACGCCGACCTCGGCGCCGATCCCGGCCGGACCGCGGTCGCTCACGGCGAGCGCCGAACCGGGCCGGCCCACCCGCCCGGGCCGCTCGGGGCCCAGCTCCTGCAGCAGGCCGGTGCGTATCAGCTCGTCGACGAGGGTCGACACCGCCGCCCGGGTCAGGCCGATGCGGGAGGCGACCGCGGCGCGCGAGAGCGGGCCCTCGGCGCTGACCGTGTGCATCACCCGGGCCAGGTTGCGGCGGCGCATGCCCTGCTGGGTGTCGGGCAGCGCGCGCCCGGGGGACGCCGGGTGGGCCTCGTGCAGCGGTGCGGTCATGCCGGAATCCGGTCCTCGGTCGATGTCGTCAGCGGGCCTACCGCCGAAGAAGCGGGGCCGCGTCGGAGAGTACCCCGGAGATCCGGCTCAGCGTCTCCTCGTCCCGCTCCACGGCCTCCAGCACCGGGCCGCGGGCGGTGTCCCAGCGCCGGGCGACCGCGGCCGGGTCCTCGCCGGTGAGCAGACCGGCCGCCTGCGCCGCGGCGCCGAGTGCCACCAGTTCCCGGGCCTCGGGGACCTGCACCGGGCGCCCCGACAGCCGCCGTACCGTCTGCTGCCAGGCCCTGCCGCGGGCGCCGCCGCCGATCAGCAGCAGCGGTGCCGAGGGGTCGGCGTCCTCGTCCAGCACCAGGTCCAGCGCGCCGAGCAGGGCGTGCACGGCGCCGTCGTAGGCGGCCTGGAGGAGCTGGCCGCCGGTGGTGTCGTGGCGCAGGCCGAGCAGCAGGCCCGAGGCGTCGGGGAGGTTCGGGGTGCGTTCGCCGTCCAGGTAGGGCAGCAGGGTCACGCCGGCGGCGGGCTCGACGGCCTCGCGGTCCAGGCCGAGCAGGGCGGCGACCCGGTCGACGGCGAGCGTGCAGTTCAGGGTGCAGGCCAGTGGCAGCCAGTCGCCGTGGGCGTCGGCGAAGCCCGCCACGGTGCCGGTCGGGTCGGCGGGGCGGTGCCGGGACACCGCGTACACCGTGCCCGAGGTGCCGAGGCTCATCACCGGGGTGCCGGGGCGCAGACCGAGGCCGAGTGCGGCGGCCGCGTTGTCGCCGGTGCCCGCGGCGACCAGGGTGCCCCTGGAGAACGGCAGGTCGTGGTGTTCGCGGACGGTGCCGGCCACCTCGCCGGGGCGCACCACCCGGGGCAGCAGCGACGGGTCCAGGCCGACGTGCGCGAGGATCTCCTCGTCGTACGCCTCGCTCGCCGAGGCCCACCAGCCGGTGCCGGAGACGTCGCCGCGGTCCGAGGTGCCCTGGCCGGTGAGCCGCTCGGTCAGGTAGTCGTGCGGCAGGCGCACCGCCCTGGTCGCGCGTACCGCCTCCGGCTCGTGCTCCGCCAGCCAGGCCCACTTCGTCACCGTGAAGGACGCGGTGGGCACGCTTCCGGTGCGTTCGGCCCAGAACTTCGCTCCGCCCAGCTCCTCGGTCAGCCGGCGGGCCTGCGGCGCCGAGCGCACATCGTTCCACAGCAGCGCCGGGCGGACCGGCTCCCCGTGCTCGTCGAGGGTGACCAGGCCGTGCTGCTGTCCGCCGATCGAGATGGCGGCGGCCTCGTGCGCGGGCTCACCGCACTGGCGCAGCGCCTCGCACAGGGCGTCCCACCACTGGCGCGGATCACTCTCGCGGCCCGCGCCGGAGGAGACCGTGTGCGCCGCCTGGCCGCTCGCGACGACCTGGCCGGTGGACGCGTCGACGACCAGCGCCTTGGTGGACTGCGTGGACGTGTCCACGCCGACGACGAGCGGACCCTCGGCTGCTGACATCGTGCTCTCCCTCTTGCTGCGGATCGGGACGGCGTGCCCCTTGTCTCTTCCCAGTGGTGCGTGGGCATACTAATTTGTAAAGCGCCATGACGAAATAGTCGCGAGCATGAGACCCGAGCAAGAGCAAGGAGCCGTGGCATGAGCTACCAGCCCACCCCCGAGGACAGGTTCACCTTCGGTCTGTGGACCGTCGGCTGGCAGGGCAGGGACCCCTTCGGGGACGCCACCCGCGCCGCCCTGGACCCGGTCGAGACGGTGCAGCGCCTTGCCGAGCTGGGCGCCCACGGGGTCACCTTCCACGACGACGACCTGATCCCCTTCGGGTCCACCGACGCCGAGCGCGAGGCGGTCGTCAAGCGGTTCCGGCAGGCGCTGGACGCCACCGGCATGAAGGTGCCGATGGCCACCACCAACCTGTTCACCCACCCGGTCTTCAAGGACGGCGCGTTCACCGCCAACGACCGCGACGTGCGCCGCTACGCGCTGCGCAAGACCATCCGCAACATCGACCTCGCCGTCGAGCTCGGCGCCCAGGTCTACGTCGCCTGGGGCGGCCGCGAGGGCGCCGAGTCGGGCGCCGCGAAGGACGTCCGGGTGGCCCTTGAGCGGATGAAGGAGGCCTTCGACCTGCTGGGCGAGTACGTCACCGAGCAGGGCTACGACCTGCGCTTCGCCATCGAGCCCAAGCCCAACGAGCCGCGCGGCGACATCCTGCTGCCCACCGTCGGCCACGCGCTCGCCTTCATCGAGCGCCTGGAGCGCCCCGAGCTGTACGGCGTGAACCCCGAGGTCGGACACGAGCAGATGGCCGGGCTGAACTTCCCGCACGGCATCGCGCAGGCGCTGTGGGCGGGCAAGCTGTTCCACATCGACCTCAACGGCCAGTCCGGCATCAAGTACGACCAGGACCTGCGCTTCGGCGCCGGCGACCTGCGCGCCGCGTTCTGGCTGGTCGACCTGCTGGAGAGCGCCGGCTACACCGGTCCGCGCCACTTCGACTTCAAGCCGCCGCGCACCGAGGACCTGGACGGCGTGTGGGCCTCGGCCGCGGGCTGCATGCGCAACTACCTCATCCTCAAGGAGCGGGCCGCCGCCTTCCGCGCCGACCCCGAGGTGCAGCAGGCCCTGCGCGACGCCCGCCTGGACCAGCTCGCCCAGCCCACCGCCGCCGACGGCCTCCAGGCCCTGCTCGCCGACCGCACCGCCTTCGAGGACTTCGACGTCGAGGCGGCGGCCGCCCGCGGCATGGCCTTCGAGCACCTCGACCAGCTGGCCATGGACCACCTGCTGGGGGCACGAGGCTGACGACACAGGGACGGGGCGGCACGCGCACGCGTGCCGCCCCGCTCCCGCTCGGCTAGAGGCCGTGCGGCAGGCGGACGTAGACCACGGTCGTCTCCACACCGCTGTCGACCAGCCGGCCCCGCGCGTCGAAGGCGCCGGTCCCGTCCGTCATCCCGAAGTCGTTGTCGTTGATCAGGGCGAGCGTGTCGCGGTCCACGCGCGCCACGCCCTCGATCTTCCCGGGAACGCCGGCCACCTTGCCCAGATCGACCACGAGGTGCTTGCGCAGCACCGGCACGCCCGTGGCCGCCGGGTCGTCGAGCTGCTCCAGCGACGGTGAGGCCGTGTCGTCGTCCCACCGGCCGCCGAGGATGTCCGCCGACCGCTCCAGGCGCACCAGGTGCAGCCGGGCCGCCCTGTCGGTGCGCTCCTCGACCAGCAGCCGGTCCCCTCCGACGGCGACCACGGAGGAGATCTTCAGCTCGGAGGTGTCGTCCTCGCCCGGGTCGACCACGCCCACCGGGTCGAAGCGGTAGGCGTACTCGGCCGTCACCGCCTTCCTCCTCGGCGAGAAGCGCAGCAGGCGCGTGGTGCGCGACGCCTCACCCGCGGCCGTGTCCGGCAAGGACAGCGGGCTCTGCAGCGCCATCACCAGGTCGCCACCCGGCAGTTGGGCGAGCCCCTCGAAACCGCGGTTGATCTTCCGGTGCAGCAGCACGGCCGGCAGGGCCTCCACCACCGGGTAGTCCGCGCCGGTCAGACGCAGGCCCTCGGGCACGTACCGGGCGAGCACCGACCCGCGCGCGTCCACGTGCACGAGCGAGGGGCCGTACTCGTCGACGAGCCAGAAACTCCCGTCCGCCGCCCGCACGATCCCCTCGGTGTCCAGCCCGTTCGGGTCGTACGACAGCGGTGTCCCGGCGTCGTACGAGTACGGCGCCTCGTCACGGCCCCGCTGGTCGGGCAGCCCGGTCACCGGCCGGCCCGACGCCGTCGTCACCGGGATCGCCTTCAGCACCCGCACGGTGTCGCCCTGGACGCGGATCCTCACGATCGCCGGGTCGAAGCCGGGCACCGGGAACGTGCGGCGCTTGGCACCGTCCACCTTGATCTGGCCGTTGGGACCGCGGTCCGTCACCGTCCAGAACTCTCCCGGGCGGCCCGCCGGGTAGATGTCGCTGCCGATGCCGCCGAGGTCCACACCCCGGTCGTCGTCCACCGTGCCCGGCAGCAGCGCGTTGCTGAAGGCGCCGAGCGGCAGATCACCGAGCGTCGCGGCACGGGTCACACGCGCCTCGCCCGTGGGTGCGGACGCGGCCGGACCGGCCGCCGTGAGTGCGGCGACCACGGCGAGGGGGACGCCGGCCGCGAGCAAACGGTGGACACGGCGCCGGCCGGCGGCGTACGGGGACATCGGGCCTCCTGGGGCAAGTTCGCTGACTGCCGCCAGAGTTGGGCCCGGCCCCGAACGCCGCGCGGCCACCCGGTGAACACCGGGCGTCGGCCGTTCGTCGGGCGGGTCAGAGGGGGGCGTCACCGCCCGCGGACTGTGCCGAGGCCAGTGCCGCCGCCGGGTCGGTGGACGGCGGTCCCGCCGGTACCCAGGCGCCGCGCACCCGGCTGAAGGGCCACCAACGGCCGTCCCGGCCCAGGCGCACCTGGGCCTCGGCCACCGTCCAGCGGTTGGCCTCGGCCACCAGCGGTGGGCGCTCGTCCTCCTCCCAGGCCGTGTCCAGGGCGGCACGCGCGCGTGCCAGCGCCTCGCCCCGCACCGTCCACTCGTCCTCCAGCGCGGACAGTCCGGCCGCGCCGCCGTACCGCCAGGCCCGAGCGGCTAGGGCCAGCGCCTGCGGGGACCGCCCCGAGCCCGCCGCCAGCCGCTCGGCGACATCCGGCCGTGGGTGACCGACCGCCAGCCGGACGGCGTCCTGGGCGGCCGTCAGCTCCTCCCCGGCCGGCAGCGGCTGTGCGCTCAGTACCCGCCCCAGCAGCCGGTGCGCGCCCTCGGCGGTACGGGCCGCCAGGAACTCCAGCGCGGCCGGATCGACGCCCCCTCCGGGCGGTGTCCCGGTGTCCGAGGAGGGCGGCAGGCCCGCCTCCTCGGGGAGTTCGGGCGACGGGGGCAGCGGCGGCAGCACGGCCCCCGCCGCGTACGCCTCCGCCGCATCCACGCCCTCCGGCTCGCCCTCGTGCGGGGCCTCACGGGACTGCAGCGCCTCCAGTACGGCAGCCTCGGTCCGGCCGCGCATGAGCAGCAGCACGAACGGATCCTCGTCGAGCAGCCGCGCCACCTGGTGGCACAGCGCCGCCGTGTGCCCGCAGTGGTCCCAGGCGCCGCACTCGCACTCCGGTTCCAGATCGCCGATCCCCGGCAACAGGTCGACACCCGCGTGTGCCGCGTCCTCGACCAGATGCGGCGGCATCTCCCGCTCCAGCAGCGCCGCCACGTGCCCGGCCCGCTCGACCGCCATGCGCAGCAAACGCTCCCACTCGTCCTCGGAGAGCCGCGCCAGCAGGACATCGGCCCGGTACCCGGTGCCGTCCCGGTCCCGTACGACGGCCGTGAGCCGGCCCGGGCGCACCGACACCGCGCCCACGGCGCCCGCCCGCGCGAGCCTGCGGCCGGCCTTCACCTGCCCGCCGTCCAGCGCCGTGTCCTCCAGCGCCTTCAACCAGGCGAGCCCCCACCAGGTGCGGGCGAAACCCCGCCCGTGCACCGGAGGCAGGGCCGCGAAGACGCGCTCCGTCGAGTCGTCCCGCCGGTTCATCGGTCCCCTCCTCGCAGCTCGACCAGCTCGGCCAGCTCCGCGTCCGTCAGTTCCGTCAGCGCCGCCGCCTCACCGGGTCCGAGCACCGCCTCGGCCAGCTCCCGCTTGCGGCTCAGCATCTGGGCGATGCGGTCCTCGATGGTTCCCTCGGCGATCAGCCGGTGCACCTGCACCGGGCGGGTCTGGCCGATGCGGTGGGCCCGGTCCGTGGCCTGCGCCTCGACGGCCGGGTTCCACCAGCGGTCGACATGGACGACATGCTCGGCCCGGGTCAGGTTCAGGCCCGTGCCCGCCGCCTTCAGCGACAGCAGGAACACCGGGACCTCGCCGTCCTGGAATCGGCGCACCATCGCCTCCCGGTCGGCCACCGGCGTGCCGCCGTGCAGGAACATCGTGGGCACGCCGCGGTCGGCCAGATGGCGTTCGAGGAGCCGGGCCATGCTCACGTACTGCGTGAAGACCAGGACGCTCGCCCCTTCGGCGAGGATGGTGTCGAGCAGCTCGTCCAGCAGTTCCAGCTTCCCCGAGCGCCCGGCGATCGTGGGGTTCTCCTCCTTGAGGTACTGCGCCGGGTGGTTGCAGATCTGCTTCAGCCCCGTCATCAGCTGCACGATGAGCCCCCGGCGGGCCATGTCGTCCGCCGCGGAGATCCGCGCGAGGGTCTCGCGCACCACGGCCTCGTACAGGCCCGCCTGCTCCGGGGTGAGGGCGACCGCGCGGTCGGTCTCCGTCTTGGGCGGAAGTTCGGGCGCGATGCCCGGGTCCGATTTGCGGCGGCGCAGCAGGAACGGGCCCACCAGCCGGGCCAGCCGGCGGGCGGCGGCCGGGTCGCGGCCGCCCTCGACCGCCCGCGCGTAACGCGTGCGGAAGGTGCCGAGACGGCCGAGCAGTCCGGGGGTGGTCCAGTCGAGGATCGCCCACAGGTCCGACAGGTTGTTCTCCACAGGGGTGCCGGTGAGCGCCACGCGCGCGTGCGCGCCGAGGGTGCGCAGGGCGCGTGCGGTGGCGGAGCGGGGGTTCTTCACGTGCTGCGCCTCGTCCGCGACGACCAGGCCCCAGGACACCTCGGCGAGCCGGATGGCGTCCGTCCGCAGGGTGCCGTAGGTGGTGAGCACGAACTCGCCGTCCGCCACGGCGTCCAGAGCGCGCCGCGGGCCGTGGAAGCGGCGTACGGCGGTGCCGGGGGCGAACCGCTCGATCTCCCGCTGCCAGTTGCCCATCAGGGACGTCGGGCACACCACCAGCGTGGGACCGGCGCTCGCCGGATCGCTCTGCCGGTGCAGATGGAGCGCGATCAGGGTGATCGTCTTGCCGAGCCCCATGTCGTCGGCCAGGCAGCAGCCGAGGCCAAGGGAGGTGGTCCGGGCCAGCCAGCTCAGGCCGCGCCGCTGGTAACCGCGCAGAGTGGCGGCCAGGGCGGCAGGCTGGGGGACCTCGTGGGCGGGGTCGGGTGCGCCGTGCTGTGCGGCCTCGTGGGTGGGCTCACCGGCGGGCTCCTGTGCTGTTTCGGGCTGGATGAGCCGGTCGCGCAGCGCGGCGAGCCATCCGGTCGCCCGTACCTCGACGTGGCGGCCGTCGACCTCCGTCGTGCCGGTCAGCGCGGCGCCGAGCGCGTCGATCGGGGTGACCTTGCGTTCCTGCCGCGCCCGGGCCTGTCGCACCTGCTGAGGGTCGATCAGAACCCACTGGTCACGCAGCCGCACGAGCGGCCTGCTCGCCTCGGCGAGCCGGTCCAGCTCGGCCCGCGTGAGCCCCTGCTCGCCCAGCCCGAACCACCAGGTGCAGGTGAGCGGCGCGTCGGCGGACAGGAAGGACGGCATGTGCGAGGCGTCGCCGCCTGATCCCGCCGACTCGTCCGGCGGTCCGACGACCGCCCTTGTGGTCAGGGTGCGGGCCAGGGACCTGGGCCAGTGCACCTCCACGCCGGCCTGGGCGAGGGCGCGCGAACCGTTGCCGAGCAGGTCGGTGACCTCCTCGTCGGCCAGGTCCACGGCGTCCGGTACGGCCGTCGACAGCAAGGGCGTCAGCGGCGGCCAGGCCCGTACGGCGCGGCGCAGGGCGACCAGCGCGTCCATACGCGCGCGTGGCCCGAACGCGTCCTCGGTCTCCGCCTCGGGTGCGGCCCACAGATCCGCGGCGTCGACGACCCGGGCGGGATCGCGCAGGCTGTGCAGCTGCGGCACGGCACGGAACCGCAGGGTCTCCTCGTGCGGGGAGTGGTCGTACGGCGTGTGCTCGTCCGGCGTGTCCTCGTCCGGGGCCGGCCCGCCCGGTGCCGCCTCGGGCAGGCCCGGGATCTCGATGCGCAGCGACAGCCGCAGCCCCGCGTCGTGGCCTGCGGCGACATCGGCCGCCCAGGCGCTCAGTCCGGGCGCGTGCTGCGGTTCCCACGCGGCGAAGACGGGGCCGTCCGTGACGAGGGGAGCGGCCGGGGTGCGGGGGAGTGTGTCGGCGACCGCGTCCAGGAAGGCGCGCAGCAGCCGCTCCGGATCGGGCAGCCGCAGCGGCCGCGCGGGACCGAGCGGTACGGCGTGCGCCTCCGGGGGCATCGAGGCGGCGAGCCTGCGGATGCGTTCGACGTCCTGCGCGGTGTACGGGCCGGAGCGCCAGGTGTCGTGGTCGGTCGGGGACAGGCCCGGCAGCAGCAGTCCCCGGGCCGTGAAGTGCAGGGCCAGGAGGGCGGCCGAGCTCCAGAAGGCGGCGGCGCGGTGTACGTTCCCGCCGCCCTCCTGCGCGACGGCACGCGCGTGTGCGAGGAGCGGCAGCGCCGTGCGCACCGGCAGCAGCAGCGCGGGCACGGTCACCGGTTCGACGCCGTCCTCGCCGGGCAGCGCGACGGTCAGGTCCGTGGCGGAACCCGCGGCGACGGCAGGGGGTGGGGCGCCGTCCGGCCGCCAGAAGGCGACGGCGCCGGTGCGGGCAGGGTCGGCGGGGACGAACACGGCGCAGCACTGGGCCAGTTCGGTGGAGTCGGGCGGGGGCGACGACGGTGGGGCCGAGGCAAGACGCGGCACGACGGAAGCGCACTCCTCAAATTTGACTACTCGCGGAGTCGCCGAGGGTACAGCACGAACGGGCCAGGCCCACGCTTTCGCATGGTGATCCAGGTCACCATGCGGGTGGCGGTCGGCCGGGCGCCCCTGGCCCGTAGGGGACGCGTCTCAGGGGTCCGTCAGGGTCGGCGTCCGGAACCGTGGGAGCCGCGGGGCCGTTTCCACCACAGACAGCGGCAGTGGCCGCGAAGGAGGCGACGCACATGTCGAAGAACGCGAAGATCGCCGTGGGGGGTGTGGCGGTCGGGTTGCTCCTGCTGATCTGGCTGCCCTGGTGGGCAGCGCTGCTGATAGTCCTCGGCGTCCCGACCGCCGCCTACCTGACCCTCGACCCGTCCCAGCGGCGCAGGCTGCGCAGGGTCACGCGCAAGGAACTGGGCCGCTGAGGCCTCACGGAGCAGGCGTGCCGGCGCCGCCCAGGGAACAGGAGTCGACCAGGTCGCCGCTCGCGGCCCTCGCCACGGTGTGGTCCGCGGGCGGCGCGGCACCGCGCTCCACCCAGGCGACCAGCGCGTCGAAGGCCGACCGGTAGCAGGGCAGGATCGGCCGCAGCCGGTCCGGATAGGTGTCGTAGAGCCCGTCGACGTGCGTGCCGCCCGCGATCGTGTAGTACCGGTGCAGCCCACCGCGCCCGCTCGTGTCCACCATGCGCGCGTACACGTCGGAGTCGGCGGCCTTGGGCAGCAGCGCGTCCAGATCGCCGTGCAGCGTGATCAGCGGTCGGCCGATACGGCCCGTCAGCGCGACGCGGGCCACGGCGCGGTGCACGGCGGCGGGGCGCGAGGCGTAGTCGTACGTCGCGTCGGAGGCGCACGGCGCGAGGATCTGCTCCGCGGTGGTCCCGGCGGAGGGGCCCGGGCAGCCGGGGTCGTAGCCGGGGTCGAACTCCGCGCGGTAGATCTTCTGCGTGACGCCCCAGTACGCCTTCTCGTGATACGGCCACAGGAACTCGGAGCCGGGCGCGAACCCCACCGCGTACAGGTCCTCGTCCCGCGCCGAGCCGAGCGTCCGGGCCACGGCCGCCGGCAGGGAGGTGAGCAGATTCGGGCCGTGGGCGGTCCACAGAGCGCCCTCCCAGTCCACGCCGCCGTCGTACAGCTCGGGGTGGTTCTCCAGCTGCCAGCGGGTCAGATAGCCGCCGTTGGAGATGCCGGTGACGTAGGTGCGGCGGGGCGCGTGGCCGTAGCGCTGGGCCACCACCTGGCGGGCGGCGCGGGTGAGCTGCGTGGTGCGGGTGTTCCACTCGGCGACCGCGTCGCCGGGCCGGGTGCCGTCGCGGTAGAAGTCGGCCCCGTTGTTGCCCTTGTCGGTGGCCGCGTAGGCGTAACCGAGAGCGAGGACCTGGTCGGAGATCGCCTTGTCGATCGCGTACTGCTTGCGGGTGCCCGGCGCACCCGTGACCACGAGGCCGCCGTTCCAGTGGTCCGGCAGCCGGATCACGAACTGCGCGTCGTGCTTCCAGCCGTGGGTGGTGTTGAAGTGGGAGGTGTCCGGGAAGTAGCCGTCGATCTGCGCCCCGGGCACCCCGGACGGGGTGCGTGTGGCCGCGGCCGTGAGTCCGGCCTGATCGGCCGTGTCGGTGTACGGGGTGCCCG
The DNA here is from genome assembly GCF_002920535.1 of Streptomyces sp. Ru71. Taxonomy (GTDB): domain Bacteria; phylum Actinomycetota; class Actinomycetes; order Streptomycetales; family Streptomycetaceae; genus Streptomyces. The sequence goes on from NZ_PQSS01000092.1 coordinate 19,770, forward strand.
CGAGACCGGTGGTGGTGAGATCGGGCAGACAGGCGCTGCGCTGCAGTTCGGCGCCCGGCACGCGGACCGTCTCCAGCCGTGCGCAGTGCCCGGGCGGCTGCGCCCGGGCGGCCGGCACCGGACCGGTGACGGTGGCCGCCACCAGGGCGACGGCGAGCGGGACTCCTCGGGACAGACGCATCACGGCCTCCGGGACAGCGGGGACAGGGCGGGCGGGGGCGGCCCTCGGGCCGCCCCGCGGCTGCCCCATGGTGTGGTCCCGGCGTCCCACCGGCCATGGTGCGGCGCCCCAGTGAATGCCGTCGCGGCATGGGGTGGGACACCATGCTCCGGGCGGCCACTGCCCGCGCCGCCACGGAGTTTGCCTCCGCGGGCTGTCAGATGGGGCGCACCGCCACCTTGTCGAGGGCCTCCAGCAGACCCGGCAGCTCCGGGCCCCGGCCCACCGGCACGACCTCGCCCGGCCGCTCGTCGAGCAGCACGAACGCGATGTCGTCGGTCCTGGCCACCAGCGACCAGCCCGGCCCGTCGGCGCGCAGGGTCCGCGCGTCGCCCGGGGCGAACGACGACCGCACCCGGCCGAGCGGCGGCGGCGTGTCCACATAGGCCCGCACCTCCGCCAGCACCCGGCGGACACCACTCGGTGAGCCCTCCCCGGGAGCATCCGCCGCGCTCCGAGAGTCCGCGTCCCCGGGCTGCGGGGCGGCCTGAGCCGCCTCGGCGTCCGGCCCGGCCGCGACGGAATCGTCCTCCGCCTCCGTCCCGGCCGCGACGGAATCGTCCTCCGCCTCCGCCCCGGCCGGCAGGCCGTCGCCGCCCTCGTCGGGCCGCGCGAAGCGGCTGTCGTCGACCTGCTCCCGCCACGTGGCCCACTGCAGCGCGACCTCGTCGGCACCGAGCCGGCGCTGTGCGGGACCCCAGAACGACGTGTCCGGCGGGCACAGCGCCGGCCCGTCGGCGTCGTCCGGATCCGGATCGTGCGGCTGGGGAAGGCCGGGCGCGGCGACGGCGACGTGCAGCGGCCAGCCGGGGAGCGCGGCGACGACCGACCGCTCGTCCGGTGACAACTCGTACTCCATGCCGCAGTCCCACGAGGCGATGGCGACGGCGACCAGCGACACGTCGTCCGTGACGACCGTCCAGCGCGCACCCGCGCCGTCCTGGCCGAGCACCAGGCCGTAGCCGTCGGCGAGCGGTGCGAGACCGAGCGCGGCGCAGGCCTCCGGATAGTCGTCGCCGAGCACACTCGGGAACTGCGCCGGCGTCAGCAGCACCGCCGTGAGCACATAGAGCGCATCGTCCGCGGCGGCGACGGCGTCCTCGTCCGTCCCGGCCATCCCAGCCTCCCCATCGGTTTCGTCCAACGGCGCGCACCCTAGTGGCCCCCAAGGCGCTTGTCACGACGCACAAGGGCACCCCTAGCTGCAGTTTTCCGCCTGGACGGGGGCGAATCGACCGCCTGACCGACCGCCTCGGACGCCGTAGGCCGCGGCTCAGGCCGCCGGCAGCCCGAGCAGCGCCCGGGCCACCTCCCGCGGTGATTCCCCGCGTTCCCGGGCCAGCGCGACGACCGCCCGGTACGCCAGCTCGCTCACCCCGAACGACAGCGCCTCCGGCGACACCCAGCCGGCCGCCTCCTCCACCCGGTCCTGGTCATCCTCCGCGCGGGCCGAGACGTACACGGCGGCCGCCTCGAAGAGGTTGTGCGGGCGGGTGGTCCGCCCGGCGCTCGTCCCCGTCCGCGCCGAGCCGAGGAATCTGGCACTGGCCTTGCGCACCTTGCCGAACATGGTGACCGCCCTTCCTCCTGCGATGGTTTGCCGGCCTGCCCTTCCGTCCTGCCCTTCATCTTCCGCTGTTCAACGTAGAGTTGGAGTCCCGGCGGCAGAAGAGGGACGATGCGGTGAAGCGGTACGAGCGACTTCGGCAGATCCGGCAGCTGGACCCCCACCGGGACGCGACGGAGATCCTTCGACTGGTCTCGGCCTACGAGTTCCCCTGGGACTACACCCGATCCCTTGAGCTGGCTCTGTACCGGACCTATGCCGTGCCGAGCATCGGCCGACTGCTCGCCGAGACCGCCGAGCTGACGGACCGCTCACAGAAGCGCTACGACGACACCGCCCTCCTGCTCGACGCGATCGTCGAGCACGGCTTCGACAGCACGCCGGGCCGCACGGCGATCCGGCGCATCAACCAGATGCACCGCAGCTACGACATCAGCAACGACGACATGCGCTACGTCCTGTGCACCTTCGTCGTGATGCCCCGGCGCTGGATCGACGCCTACGGCTGGCGCAAGCTGTCCCGCCACGAGATCGCCGCCTTCAGCGCGCACTTCCGCAATCTCGGCCGGCACATGGGCATCAAGGACATCCCCGAGACCTACGAGGAGTTCGAGGCCTGCCTCGACGCCTACGAAGAGGCCCACTTCGGCTGGGACGAGAACGCACGCCGGGTGTCCGACGCCACGCTCGACCTGATGGCCTCCTGGTACCCACGCCCTCTCGCCCCCCTCCTGCGCACCGGCACGCTCGCCCTGCTCGACGAGCCGCTGCTGCGCGCCTTCCGTTACACACCGCCCCCTCCCGCCACCCAGGCGCTGGTCCGCCGCGCGGTACGGGCCCGGGGGAGGCTGGTCCGACTGCTGCCGCCGCGGCGCACCCCGCACTTCGCACGCCAGAACTGGGAGATCAAGAGCTACCCCGACGGCTACCGGTTGAACGAACTGGGCACCCACCCGGTTCCCGGAGTGCGCGGCTGTCCGGTGCGGCACCTGAACGGTTCAGCCTCCGAGTGAGGCCAGTGTCTCGCGCAGCCAGGTGAGTTCGGCCTCGGACGTGGCGCGGGCGATGGTCAGCAGGCCGCGCCGGAAGGGGTCGGTCAGTTCCTCCGCGCGCACCGGCCGGTCACCGTCGTAGAAGAAGCTCGCCGGTTCCTCCAGGAAGGCCAGCCTGCGCCGCAGCACGGCGGCCTGGGCGGCGGGTTCGTCGAGGTGCCGCAGGAAGGCGAGCACCGTGAACCAGCGGTTCTCGTCGGTGATGTCCTGCTGCCCGGGCTCCGCCAGGCGCCGGCGCAGCTCTTGCCTGCCCTCGTCGGTCAGGGTCAGGACGTGCCGTGGTGCGGCGACCGCACCGGGCTCCGTGGTGCGCGCGAGCAGGCCGGCCTTCTCCAGGCGCTTGATCGCCGGATACAGCGTGCTCTCGGCCACGGGGCGGACGTGCCCGGTCAGGGCCGTGATGCGTTTGCGCAGCTCATAGCCGTGCAGCGGGGCGTCGTACAGGAAACCGAGGATGGCGAGCTCCAGCATGCCCGCATTCTCCCTCATCCACGCTGTACATCGGCAGCGTAGTACTTCGACTTCTCTATACCTCGCTTCCGATGTATTGTCGCCGGCGTGCCGACACCGGCCTACGAGGGAGGACTTGATGCAGCAGGCGGAGTTCGACGGCAAGGGCGCTCACATCCGGTGGACGGAGACGCCGGGCGCGGACCCCGCGCGCGTGTACCTGCACGGGCTGGGCGCGACCTCGTTCGTCTACCACGCGCACATCGCCGCGCGCCCCGAGCTGGCCGGCCGGCGCAGCCTGTTCGTCGACCTGCCCGGGCACGGCATCAGCGACCGGCCCCGGCACTTCGGCTACACGCTTGAGGAGCACGCCGACGCTCTCGCGGCGGCCCTGGACGCGGCGGACGCCACCGGCGCCGAGCTGATCGCACACAGCATGGGCGGCTCGGTCGCCCTCGTGCTCGCCCACCGCCGGCCGGACCTGGTCTCCCGGCTGGTCCTCACCGAGGCCAACCTCGACCGCGACCCGCCGTCCACGGCGGGCAGCAGCGGCATCGCGTCCTACGAGGAGGACGAGTTCGTCGACGGCGGCCACGCGCGCGTGCTGGAGAAGGTGGGGCCCGTGTGGGCCGCCACGATGCGGCTGGCCGATCCGCGCGCCCTGCACCGCAGTGCGGTCGGGCTGCGGCGCGGCTCCGACCCGGTGATGCGCACGATCCTTGAGGAGCTGCCCATGGAGCGCGTCTACCTCCAGGGCGAGCTCAGCGGGGACCTGGCCGACGCCGCGGGACTGCGGGCGGCGGGCGTCCGTGTGGTGACCGTGCCGGGCGCCGGCCACAACGTCATGTTCGACAACCCCGACGTCTTCGCCGCCGTGGTCGCCGGGCGGCTGTGACCGCTCAGGCCTCCTTGACGGCGAGGGCCAGGAAGCGGTCGTCCTGGTCGACGTACGACGTCATACGCCAGCCGGAGCCCGCCAGCAGGGGGCGCAGGTTGGGCTCCGCGCGCAGGTCGTCCGGGGTGATCTGCCGGCCCTGACGTGCCGCGAGCGCCGCCCTGCCGATCGGGTGGAACAGCGCCAGCGTGCCGCCGGGACGCACCACGCGGGCCAACTCCCGCAGGTTCTCGGCGGGCTGGGGCAGATGCGCGATGAGCCCTGCGGCGAACACCGCGTCCAGGGACGCCGAGCGCAGCGGCAGCGCCGACACATCCGCGAGCAGCAACCGCCCGTCCCGGTCCCGCCCGGCCCGTGCCGCGGCCTGCAGCATCGCCGGGGTCAGGTCGGCGCCGACGACCACGCCGGCCGGGCCGACGGCCGCCCGCAGCGGGGTCAGCGCGCGCCCGGTGCCGCAGCCCGCGTCCAGCACCCGGTCGCCGGGGCGCAGCCCGAGATCGGCGACCGCGGCGGCGTAGGCGGGGCCGTCGTCGGGGAAGCGGCTGTCCCAGTCGGCCGCGCGGGCTGTGAAGAACTCTTGAACATGCGTGTGGTCGTCGCTCATGTACCGCATGATTCCTCATCGCCGTTCACCGACACGGATGACGCAGCTGTGCGCATGTTCGAGCCTGACTCGATCGTTCCGTCACACTGCTGTGTCATATTCCAGCACTTTCGAAATGCGCCCCCTTTGTGCACCCGTGTCCCCTAGCGTCCCGGGGCCATGGGACACCTGGACCACGCCGCCTTCGGCTGGCTGACCCCCGTGCTGTCGTACGCGATGGCCTGCATCGGCGCCGCCCTGGGGCTGCGCTGCACCGTCCGCGCGCTCGGCGCCACCGGACGCGCCCGCCGCAACTGGCTCGTCACCGCCGCCTCGGCGATCGGCACCGGCATCTGGACCATGCACTTCGTGGCCATGCTCGGCTTCGCCGTCACCGGCACCGACATCCGCTACGACGTGCCGCTGACCGTGCTCAGCCTCGTCGTCGCCATGGTCGTCGTCTGCGTCGGCGTGTTCGCCGTCGGCCACAGCCGCGACCGCACCCGGGCCCTGCTGATCGGCGGGCTCACCACCGGGCTGGGCGTCGCGAGCATGCACTACCTGGGCATGGCCGCCGTACGGCTGCACGGCGAGGTGCACTACGACCCGCTGCGCGTCGCCCTGTCCGTGGCGATCGCCGTCGTCGCGGCGACCGCGGCCCTGTGGGCGGCGCTCAACATCAAGTCGCCCCTCGCGGTCTCCGTCGCCTCGCTCGTCATGGGCGCGGCCGTCAGCAGCATGCACTACACCGCGATGTTCGCGGTGAGCGTGCACGTCACGCCCTCCGACGAGGCGCTGCCCGGGGCCACGGCGATGCAGTTCATCTTCCCCCTCGCCGTCGGCCTCGGGTCCTACCTCTTCATCACCTCCGCCTTCGTCGCGCTGTCCCCGACAGCGGGGGAGCGCGAGGCCTCCGCCTCCGCCCAGCGACCGGTCGGGAGCGTCGCCCCCTAGTGCCGCGGCCCGCGCCACCCGTCCGACGACCACTCCCGAACGAGGAGGCCATGCGTACACCCCGTAGGACCCGCACGGCCGGCGCCGAGACGCCGCCCCCGGTGCGCGGCCGCCGCGCACACGCCGGACCACCCGCCGACGAGGGCCCCGCATCCGCCGCGGGCAGCACGCCGGGCGACGCACGCGCGCGTGGCGGGCGCCGGGGGATCCGGCCCCAGACCGTGCGCGCCAAGATCGTCTGTCTGCTGATGGTGCCGGTGGTCTCCCTGCTCGCCCTGTGGGCGTACGCCACCGTCAGCACCGCCCAGGACGTCTCCCGGCTGCGGCAGCTGCAGCGCGTCGACGCCCAGGTGCGCGCCCCCGTCACCGCGGCGGTCGCCGCCCTGCAGGCCGAGCGCACCACGGCCGTGCGCTACGCCACCAACCCCGCCGCCGGCGACGCCGCCGCCCTCAAGGACCTGGCCGCACGCACCGACGAGGCCGTGGCGGTACTGCGGCTCGGCGACCACAACACCGTCGCCGACGGCCAGGAGCTGCCCGCCGGTGTCTCCCGCCGCCTGGACGCGTTCGTGCGGAGCGTGGACGGACTGCGCTCGCTGCGCACCGAGGTGCTCGGCGGACGGGCCGGCTGGACCGACGTCTTCCAGCGGTACACCGACGCCGTCTCCGCGGCCTTCGGCGTGGGCGGCGCTCTCACCGGCATCCAGGACGCCGACCTCGGCTCCGACGCGCGCGTGCTGCTGGAGTTCGCCCGCGCGGGCGAGGCACTGGCCCAGGAGGACGCCGTCCTCGCAGCGGCGCGCGTCACCGGCCGGCTCGACGGCGAGCGGCTGCGGCTGTTCACCGGGGCCGCAGCGTCTCGCCGTACCCTCACCGAGTCCGCGTCAGCCGATCTGCGTGGTCCCGAGGCCACCGACTGGCACACCCTCGCCGGCAGCGGAGGCTACACCGCCCTGAACGCCGCCGAGGAGAGGGTGCTGGCCGCCAAGCCGGGCGCCCGCACGGCGAGTTCGGTGCCCGCCGCCACCTGGGAGAGCGCGCACACGCGCGTACAGGACGGCATGCGCGCCATCGAGACCCGGGCGGGCCGGGGCGTCGCCGAGCGGGCCGATCCCTTCACCCGGGGCCTGCTCACCCCGGCCGGGGCCGCCGTCCTGCTCGGGCTGCTCGCCGTGGCCGCCTCCCTGGTCATCTCCGTGCGCATCGGCCGGGGCCTCGTCGTCGAACTGGTCAGCCTGCGCAACGGCGCACTGGAGATCGCCCGCCGCAAACTCCCCGAGGCCATGCGCCGGCTGCGGGCCGGTGAGGAGATCGACGTCCGCGCCGAGGCCCCGCCGGGACCACCCGCCGAGGACGAGGTCGGCCAGGTCGCCGAGGCCCTCGCCACCGTGCACCGCGCAGCCCTGCGGGCCGCCGTCGAACGCGCCGAACTCGCCAGCGGCATCTCCGGTGTCTTCGTCAACCTCGCCCGCCGCAGCCAGGTCCTGGTCCACCGCCAGCTCGCCCTCCTCGACAGCATGGAACGCCGCGCCGAGGACCCCAACGAACTCGGTGACCTGTTCCGGCTCGACCACCTCACCACCCGGATGCGCCGCCACGCCGAGAGCCTGATCATCCTCTCCGGCGCCGCACCGGGCCGGGCCTGGCGGATGCCTGTCCCGCTGACCAACGTGGTCCGCGCGGCCGTCTCCGAGGTCGAGGACTACGCGCGCGTGGAGGTACGCCAGCTCCCCGAGGCGTCCGTCGTCGGTACCGCCGTCG
>NZ_PQSS01000093.1 GCF_002920535.1 Streptomyces sp. Ru71
GGGGGTGGCGCGGGGCCTCGCCGAGCGAGAGCACGGGGGCCACACAGGCGTCGGAGCCCTCGAAGACGGCCGTCCACTCGTCCCGGGTACGGGCCTTGAAGCGGGCGGCGACCGCCTCGCGCAGCTCGCCCCAGCGGGCGACGTCGTGCCGGGCCGGGACCTCGCCGTCGATGCCGAGCAGGTCCACGAAGGTGTCGTAGAACTGCGGCTCCAGCGCGCCGACGGCCATGTACCGTCCGTCGGCGGTCTCGTAGGTGCCGTAGAAGGGGCAACCCCCGTCGAGGAGGTTGGCGCCGCGCCGGTCCTGCCAGCCGCCGGCCGCGAGCATGCCGTGGATCATCGCCGACAGATGGGCGGTGCCGTCGACGATCGCGGCGTCGACGACCTGCCCGGTGCCGCACGCGCGCGCGTGGTGCAGTGCCGCGAGGAGGCCGACGACCAGGTAGAGGGAGCCTCCGGCGTAGTCGCCGAGCAGGTTGACCGGGGGCGGGGGCGGCTGGTCGGGGCTGCCGATCATGCCGAGGGTGCCGGTGACGGCGATGTAGCCGATGTCGTGACCGGCGCGGTGGGCGAGCGGGCCCTCCTGGCCCCAGCCGGTCATACGGCCGTAGACCAGCTTCGGGTTGCGGGCGTGGCACGCGTCGGGGCCGACGCCGAGGCGTTCGGCGACGCCGGGGCGGTAGCCCTCGATCAGGACGTCGGCGCGGGCGGCCAGGGCGAGGACGCGCTCGGCGCCGTCGGCGGACTTCAGGTCGATCACCACGGAGCGCTTGTTGCGGTTGGTGACGTCGTACGCCGGGTCGACGGCGAGGCCCGGGCCGCCGGGGCGGTCGACGCGCACCACGTCGGCACCGAGGTCGGCCAGCAGCATGGCGGCGAACGGGCCGGGGCCGATGCCGGCCAGCTCCACCACGCGCACGCCCGTCAGCGGCCCGTGCCCGGACGTCGTCGGTGCCGTGGTCATCCAGCCCCCTCGCTGTGACACAACCGATGTAACACCAGTGATGCTAAGAACGTGTTCCACCGGGCACAAGACCCGGGCGAGCAAGCGCTTAGCCAATTATGGGCGGGGCAGCCTTCACCCGCCGTCCGACTCGGCCACGAGTCGCCTGGGCGCGGTGGCACGACAGGGCGAGGGCGAATCCCCCGCGCTGCAGGGCTGGGGCGAATTCCCGCACTCGGCGCGACAGGGCGGGGGCGAATCCCCGCACTCTCTCCCATTTCCGCAGAGCGGTTTCGGCCACCGCCATCCGCCACCTCCGGCCTCGTCGTCGGCTCACGCACACCTCACGCTAGCCTCGGCCACCGACAGCGGCGCGGCCGAACGAACCGAGGGGTGTCATGAGCAGGCTGAAAAGGACGGACCGTCCGTACGACATCGTGCTGTTCGGAGCCACCGGCTTCGTCGGGACGCTCACCGCGGAGTACCTGGCCGCGCACGCCCCCGACGACCTGCGCTGGGCCGTGGCGGGACGGGACACGGCGCGTCTGGAGCGACTGCGCGAGCGGCTGCCCGGCGGGGAGCGGATCGGCGTGCTGCGGGCCGACGTGGCCGAGCCCGCCTCGCTGCGGGAACTCGCCGAGCACGCGCGGGTCGTGGCGACGACGGTCGGCCCGTACATCCGCTACGGCGAGCAGCTCGTCGCCGCCTGCGCGGACACCGGCGCCGACTACCTCGACCTCACGGGCGAGCCGGAGTTCGTGGACCTGATGTACGTCCGGCACGACGCACGCGCGCGTGAGACGGGCGCGCGCCTGGTGCACGCGTGCGGATTCGACTCGGTGCCGCACGACCTGGGCGCGCTGTTCACGGTGGGGCAGCTGCCGCCGGACGTCCCGCTGACCGTGGACGGCTTCGTGTCCGTCGACGCGGCCTTCTCCGGCGGGACGCTCGCCTCGGCGCTGGGCCAGTTCGCGCGCGGGCGGCAGATGCTGGCCGCGGCCCGGGACCGGGCGCGGCACGAGCCGCGGCTGGTGGGCCGCCGGGCCACCGCCCCGCTCGGCACGCCGCACTACGCGCCCGAGGTCGGCGCCTGGGCGCTGCCGCTGCCCACCATCGACCCGCAGGTCGTGCAGCGCTCGGCGCGGACCCTGGACCGCTACGGCCCCGACTTCCGCTACCGCCACTTCGCGGCCGTGCGCCGGCTGCCGGTCGCGGCCGGCGGTGTGGCGGCCGTGGGCGCGGTGGCGGCGGCCGCCCAAGTGCCGCCGGTGCGGCGCTGGTTGTCGGACCGGCTGCGGCCGGGCGACGGTCCGAGCGCCGAGAAGCGGGCGCGCAGCTGGTTCCGGGTGCGGTTCGTCGGCGAGGGCGGCGGCCGGCGCGTCTTCACCGAGGTGTCCGGTGGCGACCCCGGCTACGGCGAGACGGCGAAGATCTTCGCGGAGGCGGCCCTGTCGCTGGCCTTCGACGACCTGCCGCCGACGTCCGGGCAGGTCACCACGGCGGTGGCGATGGGCGAGGCGCTGACCGAGCGGCTGCGGGCCGCCGGGATCGTCTTCCGGGTCGCGGCGCGGCGCTGAGGACCGCCCTGCCGCCTGCGGAGCCCTACATCGGCCAGGCCACCAGCGTGTAGACCATCCCGCAGATCCAGGCCAGCCCGGCGAGCACGGCGAGGACGAGCGCGACGTTCACGGCACGCTCGACGGGCCGGGCGGGGTCGGCGAGGGGCTTGGGTGCGCGGTGTGTCGTCATACGGCACAGCCTTCCGGCCGGCGGCCCGCGGCACATCCGTACGGGTACTCAGTGCGGGTACTCAGTGCGGGTACTCAGTGTCGGCACTCGGCACGGACACTCAGTGCGGGCGCTCGGATGGACCGTGCTTTGAGACTTCTGCCGGCCACACGGCGGCCCTGACCTCCGGACCGTCGGCGGAAGTCTCACAGGGGACGTCAATGAAACGATGGACGGCATGAAGTTCCTTCTGGACATCACCCTGGACGAGGCGGCGAGCGCCGAGGACAAGGCCCGTGAACTGGGCCGGATCCTGCGGTACTGGGCCGGCAACCTGCACCACTACCCGCTGCGGGACGGCGACGGGTCGGCGGTCTACGACTCGGACTACAAGGAGGTGGGCGCCTGGCGGGTCGTCGCCTCCTGAAGCGCGCGGCGGCACAGCCCGTCGGCCCGGCGGGTGGTCTCCGGCAGCCGGTAGGCCGGCGTCAGCGCCAGCGTGTGGGCGCAGGCGCCGGCCAGGCTCACCCGGTGGCCCACGGACACGAACACCGGCTTGACGCCGTCCCTGGTGCGCAGCGCCCTGCCGACCTCCTCGTCGCCCGCGAGGAGCGGGGAGGAGGAGCCGCGCGGGGCGTCCGGCTCGTCGTAGGCGAAGGTGAACGGGTTCTTGGCGACGCCGATGGTGGGCAGCCCGGTGAGCACGCCGAGGTGGCTGGCGAGCCCGAAGCGGCGGGGATGGGCGAGGCCGTAGCCGTCGCAGACGACCAGGCCGGGCGGGCAGGGCAGGGCGTCCAGGACGGCCAGCACGGTCGGTATCTCGCGGAAGGCGAGCAGCCCGGGCACGTACGGGAAGGAGACCTGGCCGACGGCGGTGGCCTCGGCGACCACGTCGAGGCTCGCGGCGTCCAGCACGACGGCCGCCGCCGCGACGACGTCGCGTTCGTCGTCGTAGGCCACGTCGACGCCGGTCACGTGCCCGGTGCCGGGGGCGGGGCCGGGCTCGTCGAGCACCACGCGGGCCCGCAGTTCGTCCTGGACGGCCAGGGCCTCTTCCTCGGTCGCGGGCCAGCCCGCGGGAACGCGTACGGTCGTCATGATGACCTTGAGCCTAACGGGGCCCCGGCACCGCGGCGTAGGCTCTCGATCATGTTCGTGATGGAGCTGATCTACACCGCCCCGCTCGACGCCGTCGACGCCGTGCTGAAGGACCATGTCGTCTGGCTGGACGAGCAGTACGCCCAGGGGCACTTCCTGGCCTCCGGACGCAAGGAACCCCGCGACGGCGGGGTGATCATCGCCGTCGCGGGGGATCGCGCGCGGATCGAGGCGATCGCCGCGAGCGACCCCTTCGTCGCCGCGGGCGTCTGCGAGTACCGCATCACCGAGTTCATCGCCACCAAGACGGCGCCGGAGCTGGAGCGCCACCGCGAGACCCTCGGCTAGTCGGTCCCGCTCACTTGCCGAGGGCGCGCTGCAGCTCGCTCTTGTTCATGTTCGAACGGCCGTGGATGTCCCGGCGCTTGGCCTCCTCGTACAGCTGGTCGTAGGTCTGCCCCTGGGAGCCCTGGCTCTGGGAGCCCTTGCCGGACCGCTGGCCGCCCCGCTTGGAGGGCGACGGTCCCTTGGTGGAGCTGCGGCTCGCGGTCTTGGACTCGCCGGAGCGGGCGCGTTCCTTGTTGACGGTCCGTGCGGCCATCTCCTTGGCCCGCCCGGCGCTCGCGCCCCGCTCTTCGGCGCTCTCCTTGATGTGTTCGTACTGGCGTTCCCGCTTGGGGCTGGAACCGCGTGGCATGTTCGTTCACTTCCCTTCCGGATGCGGTCCCCGAGTACCCCCATTGGACCTGAATCCGCCCCCCGTGGCCCGTTTCAGGGCTCCATGCGGGCCACACGGCCCTGCTCGCCCGCGGCCCAACAGGCCAGGTCCGCCGTGCAGTCCACGGTGTCGTAGGAACCGGTGTCGAGGGTGCGCCAGGTGCGCCCGCCGTCCGTGGTCAGGTCGGTGCCCGTGGGACCGACGGCGAGGGCGGCGGTGCGGCTGTGCGGGAGCCAGGCCGCACCGGAGCGGTAGGCCGGCGGCGGCTCGGCGGCCGGCCGCCAGGTGCGGCCGCCGTCGGCGCTCACCGCGGCCGCGAGCGACGAGGGCTGGTCGGGGCGGTAGTCGCCGCCGACGGCGAGGCCGTGGGCGCGGTCGCGGAAGGCGAGCGCGAAGACGCCGCGGGCGGGGTCGCCGGCCGGGATCGGCACCTCGGCGGCCGTCCAGGTCAGGCCGCGGTCGGCGGAGTGCAGCACGCGCGCGTGGGCGCCGCCTCCGGTGGCCAGCCAGACGTCCTTGGGTCCGGCGGTGACCAGGCACTGGCCGCTCGCCGCGAAGCCCGCCTCGCCGTCGAGGGCGGCGGGCATGCCGCGGGCCGGCAGCACCGTCCAGGAGCGGCCGCCGTCGCTCGTCGAGAGGATGCGGAACCGCCCGTCGACCGGGTCGCTCATCGCCAGGCCGTGCCGGTGGTCGAAGAAGGCCAGGCAGTCGTAGAACGCCTTCGGGTCGGTGTTGCGGAAGGACTCCGTCCAGGTGGCCCCGCCGTCCTCGGTGCGGTAGACCCGGGACGCCTCGCCCTCGCCGATGGCGAGCACCACGGCGCGGCGCGTGTCGAACGCCTCGACGTCCCGGAACTGCAGCTCGCCGGCGCCGGGAGGAGAGACGCTGTGCCAGTGGGCACCGCCGTCGGTGGTGCGCAGCACGGTCCCCCGGGTGCCCGCCACCCACGCGGTGTCCCGGTCGACGGCGGCCAGCCCGCGGAAGCGCACGGCGGGCGCACCGGTGTCCTTGAGGGCCCAGTGCGGCGCGGAGTGCCCGAGGCGGGGCGCGGGAGCCGGAGCCGACCGGCTGTCGTGCGCCTGTGCCGGTGGGGCCTCGTGCGCCTGTGCCGGTACGACGTCGTGCGCCTGTGCCGGTGCGGCGGCCAAGGCGGCCGAGGCGGCCAGCAGCGCCCCGCACAGCATCCCCGTCGCCATCGCGCGACGCCTGCGTCTCCCTCGCCCCATGCTCCTCATGGCGGGCGAAGCTAGCCCACCGCCCAGGCGCCGTCCAGACGGCCGCACGCCGCCAAGTTCCGGCCACGACGCGTCAGAAGCCCGGCGCGACCGCCGTGCATGAATGCGGTGACAGAGGTCACTCGACTTGTGTGTGCACGGATCGGCCGGTTCCGACGTCTTGAGAAGTGACCGGCCCCATCCACTCCTCATCCGTCCAGCCGTCACAAGGGAGCAAGGCGTTGTCCAACGTCATCGAGCAGCCCGTTCAGGCGCGTCTCGTCGCCGCCGCGCCCCGGATGCCGAACATCCCCGCCACGCTGCACTACGACCGCCGGGACCCGTTCGCGGTCCGTATGACCTTCCCCGCGCCGGCCACCCTGGAGGGCGTGGAGGTCTGCTGGACCTTCGCCCGGGAGCTGCTCACGGCCGGTCTGGAGAGCCCGCAGGGCCACGGTGACGTCCGGGTGCGGCCGTACGGGTTCGACCGGACGGTCCTGGAGTTCCACGCTCCCGAGGGCACCGCCGTCGTGCACGTCCGCACCGGTGAGATACAGCGCTTCCTGCGGGCCACGAGCGAGCTGGTGCCGGTGGGCCTGGAGCATCTCCAGCTCGACCTGGACCACGGCCTGGCGGAGCTGATGCGGGACGCCTGCTAGGGCGGCACGCACGCGTGGGCGCCGGCCGCCCGTCGATGCGCCGGCTCGTCGGCCGTCGGCTCGTCGTTAATGCGTTGACAGCCCTGAACGCCCTTCCTACGCTGTACAGCGGTCCTGTTGCCGTCGATTGGAGAAGGACGTTGCTCGTCTGAGGTCCTGAGACACCGCGTCACACCCATCAGAGGTGTGCGTAGCGTGCGACCTCGGCATACGAGCCGTCCCCCGGCACGGGGCCTTTCCCGTTGGTGCCTTTGCGGACCCTCACCGGTTGCCGTCCCGCGGTGTCTCGATACGCGTTTGCCCCCGCTTCTTCGTATACGAGCAACCGCGAGGCCCCATGTCAGTGAACCTCACCTGCACCTCCCTTTCCTTCGCCTGGCCCGACGGCACGGTCGTCCTCGACGGCTTCGACGCCGCCTTCGGCCCCGGGCGCACCGGACTCGTCGGCGTCAACGGGTCCGGGAAATCAACCCTGTTGAAGCTGATCGCCGGGGAGCTGGAGCCCGCCGACGGCGTCGTACGGGTGGCCGGCGAGATCGGCTACCTGCCGCAGAACGTCACGCTCGACACCGCGCTGCGCGTCGACGAGGCGCTCGGCATCGCCGCGCAGCGGGCCGCGCTGCACGCCATCGAGGGCGGCGACGCCTCCGAGGAACACTTCGAGACCGTCGGCGACGACTGGGACGTGGAGGAGCGCGCCCTGGCCACGCTCGGCGAACTCGGCCTCGGTGACCTGTCGTTGGACCGCACCGTCGGCGAGGTGTCCGGCGGCGAGTCGGTGCTGCTGCGGCTGGCCGCGCTGCTGCTGCGCCGCCCGGACGTGCTGCTGCTGGACGAGCCCACCAACAACCTCGACCTGTACGCGCGCCGGCGGCTGTACCAGGCGGTGGAGTCCTGGCCGGGCGTGCTGGTCGTGGTCAGTCACGACCGTGAACTGCTGGAGCGGGTCGACCAGATCGCCGACCTGCGCGGCGGGGAGATCACCTGGTACGGCGGGAACTTCTCCGCCTACGAGGAGGCGCTCGCCGTCGAGCAGGAGGCCGCCGAGCGCATGGTGCGCGTGGCGGAGGCCGATCTGCGCAGGCAGAAGCGCGAACTGACCGACGCCCAGGTCAAGCTGGCCCGCCGCAAGCGGTACGGGCAGAAGATGTGGGACCAGAAACGCGAGCCGAAGATCGTCATGGGGGCGCGCAAGCGCGCGGCGCAGGAGTCCGCGGGCAAGCACCGCATCCTGCACGAGGAGAAGCTCGCCGAGGCCAGGGAGCGGCTCGACGAGGCGGCGGAGGCGGTTCGGGACGACGACGAGATCCGCGTCGACCTGCCGCACACGGCCGTCCCGGCCGGGCGCGGCGTGCTCACCCTGCGGGAGCTGGAGCTGGCCCACGGCGCGCGCGTCGAGGGCGGCTTCGACCTGTACGGTCCGGAGCGGATCGCGCTGATCGGGCGCAACGGCGCGGGCAAGACGACGCTGCTGCGCACGATCGCCGGCGAGCTGGCGCCGGTGGCGGGCGAGGCGACGGCGCACGTCCCGCTGCGCTTCCTGCCGCAGCGGCTCGACGTGCTGGACGGCGAGCTGACCGTCGCGCAGAACGTGGCCCGGTTCGCGCCGGGCGCCACCAACAACCGGATCCGGGCCCGGCTCGCCCGCTTCCTGTTCCGGGGCGCCCGCGCCGACCAGAAGGCGGCCACGCTCTCCGGCGGCGAGCGGTTCCGGGCGGCCCTGGCCGCGCTGATGCTCGCCGAGCCCGCCCCGCAGCTGCTGATGCTGGACGAGCCGACGAACAACCTCGACATGGCGAGCGTGAAGCAGCTCACCACGGCGCTGGAGTCGTACGAGGGCGCGCTGATCGTGGCCAGCCACGACCTGCCGTTCCTGGAGTCGATCGGCATCACGCGCTGGCTGCTGCTCGACGGAGAGCTGAAGGAAATCACGCCAGAAGCTGTCGGGTATCCCGCCTAGCGTCGGGCGTATGCGCGAGTTCATCACCCTCACCGGAGCCAGGGAGAACAACCTCAAGGACGTCACCCTCCGCATCCCGAAAGGCCGGCTGACCGTGTTCACCGGCCTCTCGGGCTCGGGGAAGTCGTCCGTCGTCTTCGACACGATCGCCGTCGAGTCGCAGCGCCAGCTGAACGAGACGTACACATGGTTCGTGCGCAACCGGCTGCCGAAGTACGAACGCCCGCACGCGGACGCCATGGAGGACCTCTCCCCCGCCATCGTGGTCGACCAGCGGCCGGTCGGCGGCCACTCCCGCTCCACCGTCGGCACGATGACCGACGTCTACTCGGTGATCCGGGTGCTGTTCTCCCGGTGCGGCACCCCGAGCGCGGGCGAGGCGACGGCGTACTCCTTCAACGACCCGTCGGGCATGTGCCCCGGGTGCGACGGGCTGGGCCGCACGGTACGGCCCGACTGGGACCGCATCCTGGACCCGGCCCGCTCCCTCGCGGGCGGCGCGATCCTCTTCCCGCCGTTCGCCGTGGGCACCTGGCAGGGGCAGACCTACACCAACACCCCGGACCTCGACGTGCACAAGCCGGTCGGCGAGTTCACCGACGCCGAGCGGGAGTTCCTGCTGCGCGGGCGCGGCACGCGCGTGCACGTCGGCAACACCGGAGGATCGCGCGCCATCGACTACGAGGGGCTGGCCGACCGGTTCGAGCGGCTGTACCTCAACCGGGACCTGTCCGCGCTCAGCGCGCGCACCCGCGAGACGGTGGAGCGCTTCCTGACCGAGGACACCTGCCCGCGCTGCGCGGGCGCCCGGCTGAACGAGGCCGCGCTGGCCACCCGGATCCGCGGCCGGTCCATCGCCGACTGCACCCGGATGCAGGTCACCGACCTCATCGCCGTACTGAAGGAGCTGGACGACGATCCCCTCGCCGCGCCCATCGCGCGGGCCGCCGTGACGGCGCTGGAGCGCATCGAGGCCATCGGCCTGGGCTATCTCAGCCTCGACCGGGAGACCTCCACGCTGTCCGGGGGCGAGGGCCAGCGGCTCAAGACCGTGCGGCACCTGGGCTCCAGCCTCACCGGGATGACGTACATCTTCGACGAGCCCAGCGTCGGGCTGCACCCGCGCGACGTCCACCGCCTCGGCGACCTGCTGCTGCGGCTGCGCGACAAGGGCAACACCGTGCTGGTCGTCGAGCACGACCGGGACGTCATCGCGCTGGCCGACCACGTCGTCGACATGGGACCCGGGGCCGGCGCCGACGGCGGGCGGGTCGTCTTCGAGGGGCCGCCGCGGGCCCTGGCCGCCTCCGACACGGCGACCGGGCGCTGTCTGCGCCGCCGTACGGCGCTGAAGCGTCAGGTGCGGCGGGCGAGCGGCGGACTGTGGGTGAAGGGCGCGCGCCGGCACAACCTGCGGGAGGTGACGGTGCGGTTCCCGGCCGGGGTGCTCACCGCGGTCACCGGGGTCGCCGGGTCGGGGAAGTCGACCCTGGTCGCGGAGTTCACCGCCGCCCACCCGGAGGCCGTGGTGGTCGACCAGTCGTCCATCGGGATCTCCGCGCGGTCCACGCCGGCGACCTACCTGGGGATCATGGACACGGTACGGCGGATCTTCGCGCGCGCGACGGGCGGCGAGCCGGGGCTGTTCAGCTTCAACTCCGCGGGCGCCTGCCCGGCGTGCGAGGGCCGCGGGGTGCTGTACACCGACCTCGCGTTCATGGACCCGGTGACGACCACCTGCCACGCCTGCGCGGGACGGCGGTTCCGCGACGAGGTGCTGCGGCTGACGGTGGACGGGCGCTCGATCGCCGACGTGCTGGAGATGACGGCCGAGCAGGCGCTCGGCTTCTTCACCGACGGCGCCCTGCGGCGGCGGCTGCGCGCCCTGCGGGACGTCGGCCTGACCTACCTGGCGCTCGGGCAGCCGCTGTCCACGCTGTCCGGCGGCGAGCGGCAGCGGCTGAAGCTCGCCACCCGGCTGCACCGGACGGGCGCGGTGTACGTGCTGGACGAGCCCACGACCGGGCTGCACCTGGCGGACGTCGACGGCCTGCTGGCGCTGCTGGACCGGCTGGTGGACGGCGGCAACACGGTCGTGGTCGTCGAGCACCACCTGGACGTGGTGGCGCACGCCGACTGGGTGATCGACCTGGGGCCGGACGGGGGCCGGGACGGTGGACGGGTGGTGTTCGAGGGCACGCCGCGGCAGCTGCTCGCCCACCCGGACTCGGCCACGGCGCGGCACCTGCGACACGCGACGGGCGGAGCGGAACGCCGGTGACGGGGTTACGCCCTCGTAACCCCGTCCCACCCTGGGTTTCGCCGAGGTCGCCCCGCCCTGCATCATGGCGGACCGGTGTCGCATCATGGCCCCGCAGAACCACCCCGCCGATACGGAGACCACGCTCGTGCCCAGCAAGAAGGCCCTCGTCCGCCGCCCCAGCCCGCGCCTCGCCGAAGGTCTGGTGACGCACATCGCGCGGGAGCGGGTCGACGTCGGCCTGGCCGTCGAGCAGTGGGAGGCCTACGTCGCCGCCCTGCGCGCGCACGACTGGGAGACGATCGAGGTGGAGCCGGCCGACGACTGCCCGGACTCCGTGTTCGTGGAGGACACGGTGGTCATGTACAAGAACGTCGCGCTGATCACGCGCCCCGGTGCGGAGTCCCGGCGGGCGGAGACCGCCGGGGTCGAGGAGGCCGTGGCGGCGCTGGGCTGCTCGGTGAACTGGATCTGGGCGCCGGGCACCCTGGACGGCGGCGATGTGCTCAAGATCGACGACACGATCTACGTCGGCCGGGGCGGGCGCACCAACGCGGCCGGGGTGCAGCAGCTGCGGGCCGCCTTCGAGCCGCTGGGCGCGCGCGTGGTGGCCGTTCCCGTGACCAAGGTGCTGCATCTGAAGTCGGCGGTGACCGCGCTGCCGGACGGCACGGTGATCGGGCACATCCCGAAGGTGGACCGTCCCGCGCTGTTCCCGCGGTTCCTGTCGGTGCCGGAGGAGTCGGGCGCGCACGTGGTGCTGCTCGGCGGCGCCAAGCTGCTCATGGCGGCGAGCGCGCCGCGCACCGCGGAGCTGCTCACCGACCTCGGTTTCGAGGTGGTCGCGGTGGACATCAGCGAGTTCGAGAAGCTGGAGGGATGTGTGACGTGCCTCTCGGTGCGGCTGCGGGAGCTGTACGCCTGACGGGTGGCCGCCTCACCCTTTTGGGCCCCGGATCTGCGGATTCCGGGGCCGTGGTGTTTTCCCGGCCGGTCTGGCCCACGGGTGCTGATCAGCGATCTTTACGGAGTTCTTAACCTACGGATTCGTAACCTACGGACTCGTAGCCTACGATCCCGTAGGTTCCGGGTTCCGGTGCCGCACCGCCGGGCCCTTCCGCTCCGTTGACGTCCCCCCTGGAGTTTTTCGTGACGATCGCCTCTCCTCACCTCGGCAGTCCCGCCGTCTGGACCGACGCCCGGCTGCTGTACGCACTGGAGGAAGTGGTCGAGCAGGAGCTGAACCGGCACCTGAAGATAGCCAAGGACTGGATGCCGCACGAGTACGTGCCGTGGAGCGACGGCCGTAACTTCCCCGGCTTCTTCGAGGACGGCGAGGCCTGGGACAAGGAGCAGTCCAAGGTCACCGAGATCGGCCGGATCGCCCTCGTGGTGAACCTCCTGACCGAGGACAACCTGCCGAGCTACCACCACGAGATCGCCACGCTGTTCGGCCGGGACGGCGCGTGGGGCACCTGGGTGCACCGCTGGACGGCCGAGGAGGGCCGGCACGGCATCGTGATGCGGGACTACCTGCTCGCCTCGCGCGCGGTCGACCCGGACAAGCTGGAGCAGTTCCGCATGGCGCACATGAGCGAGGGCTTCGAGTCCGACAACCGGCACTCCATGCTGCACTCGGTCGCCTACGTCGCCTTCCAGGAGCTGGCCACCCGCATCTCGCACCGCAACACCGGCCACCAGTCCGGTGACCCGGTGTGCGACCGCATGCTGGCGCGCATCGCGACCGACGAGAACCTGCACATGGTCTTCTACCGCAACCTGCTGAAGGCCGCGTTCGAGATCGCCCCCGACCTGACCATGCAGGCGGTCCGGGACGTCGTCGTCAACTTCCGCATGCCCGGCCACGGCATCCCCGGCTTCGAGCGGGCCGCGGCGCAGATGGCGATCGGCGGCGTGTACAACGTGCGCATCCACCACGACGACGTGCTGCAGCCGGTGCTGCGCTTCCTGAAGATCATGGAGATCGACGGCCTCGGCCCCGAGGGCCGGCAGGCACAGGAGGAGCTGGGCCTGTACATGGGCGGCCTGGACGCCGAGGCCACGAAGTTCGACGAGAAGCTGGCGGCCCGCCGCGCCCGGATGGCGGCGCGAGCGGGGGCCTGAGCGGACGGCAGTCGCCCCTGCCCCGAACGCGCCGCCCAGGCGAACGGCAGCGCCGGAACGGGGGCGACGATGCGTGCCTGGGCCGGGGCGCGGTTGTGGGGTTCGGTCCGGGAAGCCGGGGCTGAGCGCTGACGAGGGGGGCCGGGGCCGGGGCCTCGTTTCCCGGGGTTCGGTCCGGGAAGCCGGGGCTGAGCGCTGACGAAGGGGGCCGGGGCTTCGGTTCCGGGGGTTCGGTCCGGGGAGCGGGGCTGCGAAGGGCGCCGGGGCCGGGGCACCGGAGCCTGGGCTTTGGTGCCGGGGTTCGGCCCGGGCAGCCGGGGCTGAGCACTGACGGAGGGCGCCGGAACCGGGGCTTCGGTTCCGGGGGTTCGGTCAGGGGAGCCGGGGCTGAGCGCTGGCGGTGGGCGCGGTGGCCGTGGACCCCGAGGCGGGCTCGGCGGTCGCAAGGCCGCCAGGCCCGCTCACCGACCCGCCTCGGGATTGCCGAGTCGATGGTGGGCGCCGGCCGGGGTGGGGAATTGGTCGTGCGCAACGGCCCTGGCCTGCGGCATCATGCGCGACATGATGGACAACGGCAGAGCGGCGCGGGCGGTCGGGTTTCTTCTCGGGCTGGCCAACGAGGAGACCGTCGAGCGGGTCCGGGCCCGGATCGACCTGCCCGGCGCCGAGCACCCGGAGGCGATACGCCAGCGGCTGGCCCGGCCCTGGCTGTGGGCCGGGCGGCTGCCGGCCTCCGTGGCGCTGTGGATCCTGGAGGAGGACGATCCGCGCCTGACCTCCATGGTGTGGCGGTACCTCACCGACATCGGCCTGCGCCGGGCCGTCTGCCGGGGTGTCCCGTTCGGCCCCGGCCGCACGGAGCCGAGGCCGGCGCCCGAGTCCCTGGCCGGCCAGGAGCCCGAGGTACCCGACAGCTACGTACGCCACGGCCTCGTCGGCGCCCTGCGCCTCGCCACCGCGATGGGCACGGCGCGCGCGGCCGCGTCGATGGTGCTGACCCGGGACGACTGGCGGACCGTCGCCGAGGCGGACGCCGAACGCGCGCTGCCCGGTTACGCCCGCTGGGCCCTGTCCGTGCGCCCGGACTGCCCGCCCACTCTGCGCGCCCGGTTCGGCAGCCACCCCAAGTTCACCCACCGGCTGCGCCAGGCCGGGGTGTTCGACTCACCAGCCGACTACGCCCTGGCCGAAGGCCCCGCCGTGCACGTCCTCGACCTGCTGTCCCTGGGCCACGCCGCCTTCCCGAACCGCAGCCGTGCCGCCGAGGACGCCCTGCGTCCGCTCGTCCGGGACCATCTGGGCCGACGCGAGGAGGCCTGGGCGGTGCTGGCTCAGCTGGTCGAGACGTTCCACGGCACCACGCCCGAGCTGGTGATGACGGCGGGCGCCATCGCCTGACGCGTACGCAAAAAGGGGCGGGGCGGCTGGATTCGAACCAGCGTGTTCCGGTTTTGGAGACCAGCGCGCCTGCCTCTGCGCTACGGCCCCGCCTTGCGAGGCAGCGTAATGCCTTCGCCCGTTGTCAGTGGTGGCTGGTACCAATGAAGCACGGAGGGGCACGGGGGAAGCACGGCACGGGGGCTTGGCATGGCGTACGGAACGTATGGGGAGCGGGGGCGTGCCCTCGTCGTCGACCTGGCCGACCGCCGGGCGCTGGAGCGGTACCGCCCGGCGGACCCGGACGTGGTCGAGGAGGCGCGGCGGCTGAAGGAGGCCGCGCTGCTGGACTTCGGACTGACGCAGTCGGCGGTGGCGTCGTGGCTGTACGCGAAGTGCCCGCACCAGATCCCGACGACGGCCATCGACACGGCGGCCGTGGTGGCCTGCGGCGACGGCACCTGCCTGCTGCTGTACAACCCGGACTTCTTCGCCGGACTCGGCCTGGACGGCGTGAAGTTCGTCCTGTTCCACGAGGCACGCCATCTGGTGCACCGCCATCTGTTCGCGGACCCGGAGCTGCGCGCGGACCCGGTGTTCACGCTGGCCGCCGAGGTGGCCATCAACCACGTGGCGCTGGCCCGGCTCGGCCGTGACGAACTGCCGCTGTTCGAGGGCCGGCCGACGGGGGTCGATCCCCGGCAGGTCTACGACTCGTACGTCGCCGACCTCACCGAGCACGGCCGGGACCCGGTGCCGTACGAGGAGTTCACCGAGACGGACATGCGGGTGTACGGCGAGCTGAAGCGCATGTGCCGTCCGCCGGTCCCGCAGCCGGTGTGCCCGCATCTGGTGGACGGGCTGCTGCCCGCCGACCAGGTGACCGTCGACGAGGTGACCTCCTCCGCGCTGCTCAACTCCCTGCTGGCGGCCCGGCGCGGGCACCCGGGCGCGGAGCGGGAGCTGCTGGACCTGCCGCACCGAGGACGGCTCGGCGCGGGCGGCGAGGATCTGGGGCACGCTGGGCGCGGGCGCGCTGCGCGGCGAGACCGCGCGCACGGGCACGGTGCACTGGTGGCAGCGCTGGCTGGCCGACGTGCTCGGCTCGAAGCTGCGCGAGGGCGAGCGGCTGGTGTACCCCAAGAAGCGGGGCGCCCTGCTCGCGGCGCTCGGCCAGGACCCGATGCTCGCCCGGCGCGGCCCGGTGCGCGAGAAGGTGCTGGTCATCGCCTACGACACGTCCGGTTCGATGCCGGATCACGTGATCCGGTGGCTGACCGAACTGGTCGGCCGGATCGACGGGGTCGAGGCGCACTGGCTGTCCTTCGACGCGGAGGTGATGCCGTTCAAGCCGGGCGAACGTGTCTACGGCGGTGGCGGCACCAGCTTCCAGGCGGTCGCCGACTACGTGGAGGGCCGGACGGCGGTGGACGGCCGCCGGTGCGAGGTCTCCCCGGACGCGGTCGTCGTGCTCACCGACGGATACGCGCCGCCGATCACCCCCGCCGAGCCGGACCGGTGGATCTGGCTGATCACCGAGGGCGGCAGCGAGTGGCCCGAGACGCACACCCCGCCGATGGCCTGCCATCGCGTCACGACAGGATCGCGCTAGATGACACTGCGGACAGGACAACGGACACCGGCCACGGCGCCCGGCCGCACGCGCCCCGATGAGCCGTCGAGGCTGGAGACGTTCATCGACGCGATGATCGAGCTGGGGCAGACCGGACAGATCTTCGGTGAGCACGGCATCGGCAAGACGGCGACGTTCTTCTCGCATCTCGCCCGCGCCCACCCGGACACGGCGCTGGTGTACGTGCCGGCGGCGAACCTGACGCCGGACGACCTGCTCGTCAACGCGCCCGTGCGTGACCCGCGCACCGGTGAACTGGTGCTGCGCCAGCTGGTGATGAGCCGGCTCAAACCGGGCCGGCCGTTCGTGCTGCTGATCGACGACTCGCTGCAGGCGGGTGACACCATCCAGTCGCAGCTGATGCAGATCGCCTGCAACTGGACGCTGGGCGAGCACGATCTGCGGGCGCTGGGCTGCGTGGGCGTGTTCCTCACCGACAACGAGTCGCTCGCGGAGACCTCGGCGCGGCGCGGGGATCTGGCGCTGCTGGACCGCATGGTGACGATGCGGATCACGGCGAACGACACCTCCTGGCGGCGCCATCTGGCCGCCAAGTACCGGCCGTGGGACCTGCGTCCGGTGTTCTCGCTGTGGGCGTCGCTCTCCCCGGCCCTGCGTGAGCTGCTGTCGCCGCGCACGCTGGACCACATCCTGGCCAACGCCCGCGAGGGGTTCCCGCTGCGCTGGGGTCTGCCGCTGGTGGACGGTGCGCGGCTGCGGCTGGCCGAGCCCCGCCCGGACGGCCGGCCGGGGCCGGACCGCACGGCGGAGATCCTCGACCGCGTCGCCGGGGCGCTCGGGGTGCCCAACCCGGCCCGGATCCCGGACCCGGTGCGGCAGGTGGTGCGGGCCGCGCTGCGCAACCGCTGGACGGTGCTGCTGCAGGGGCCGCCCGGCTGCGGCAAGACGGAGGTGGTGCGCCAGACGCTGCGGGAGGGTCTTGGCCGGGAGCCGCTGTACTTCTCCCTGCCGGTGACCAACGTGGAGGACCTGTGCGCGCCGGTGCCCTCGGCGGACGGCACCCTGGACAACCTGCTGGCCGCGCCGTTCACCGGGCCGGAGCCCAAGGCGATCGTGTGGGACGAGTACAACCGGCCCAAGGACCGGGCCGCGTTCGCCAAGCTGATGGAGATCACCCAGGAGTGGTCGCTGGCCGGGCGGCGGATCGAGCATCTGCGGGCGCAGATAGCCGTGCAGAACCCGCCGTACCACCTGGGCCGCAAGCTGCTGGTGTCGCGCAACAACATCGCCCAGGCGTCCCGCTTCACCGCGTCGCTGGAGGTGGACCCGGAGGACATCCCGGCGAACGAGTGGCTGATCGCCCGGTACGGCGCGGACGCCGAGACGGTGCTGGAGTGGTGGAAGCACGACATCGACGACGAGGGCCGCGCCTGGATCACCAAGCGCACGCTGGAGCGGCTGATCAAGCTGCACCGGCGGGGGCTGCCATTGGAGATGGCGACGGTCTACCTCGGCGACGGCGAGTACGCGCCCGTGCCGCTCACCGGCCTGATCGACCGGCTCGGCGGCCGGCCGGTGACCGGGCTGCGGGAGCTGGCCCGTGACGTGGCGGCGTGGGAGGCCCGGCTGCGCCGCGACGCCGAGCAGTCGGCGGAGGGCGGCAACGACAGCGACGTGGTCCACCAGATCCTCGCCAACGCGGAGCTGTCCCAGCTGAAGAAGCACCGCGCGGCCGTGTCCCGCCTGGTGGCGCTGCTCCCGGCGAAGCTGCGGGCGACGTATCTGGTGGGGGCGTCGCAGAAGCAGCAGCGGTTCTGGACGGAGGTGTTCATGGAGATGCGCAGAGGCTAGACGCCCGGGTCGCCCTCCGGGGGCGGGGCCGTGCGGTGGACGCTGCGCACGGCGGCCACGTCGGCCGGGACCTCCGGGGGCGGCACGTGGGCGCTCAGGGCGTCCAGGCGGCGTTTGATGCTGGCGGCCACGCCCCGGCCGAGGACGAAACGCGTGGCGGTGGCGGCGCGGGGCGCGGCGTCGAGGAGGCGGTGGGCCTCGCGGCTGCGCAGTCCGGTGTGGCTGAGGACGAGCCGGGTCAGACGGTGCTCGGCGGCGGCGAGGGATGCGGCGATCGTCTCGGTGGCGGCCAGGTCCAGCCGGTTGTCCGCCGCGCCGAGCACGGCCGCCGCGCGCACCCGGCCGAGATCCAGCAGGGTGACCCCGGCGGCGGTGGCCGAGGTGACGAGCCGGGCGGCGGCGTCCGGGCCGATGCCGTTGCTGGCGACGGAGAGCCGGGTGAGCCGCCCGTACGGTGCCCGCGCCAGCGCGTCGGCCAGCCGCAGTGCACCCGCGTCCCCCAACCGGGCGGCGGACACGTACAGTTCGTCCAGCGCACCGGCCGCGATCAGCGCGGCGAGCGGTTCGGCGCCGGCCTCGCCGAGCGGGTTGCCGCCGACGAACAGCCGCTCGATGCGGCGCCCGTTGCCGGCGGCGGCGAGCAGCGCGTCGGCGAGCACGGTGGCGCCGGCCGGGTCGAGGCCGGTCTGGACGAGGTCGAGGGTGCGCAAGGTGCGGGCGGCTTCGAGGAGTTCGGCGGCAGCCCGGCCACCGGCGCCGCCCAGCGGGTTGCGTTTGAGCCAGACGCCGGTGACGGCCTGGGGTGAGGCGCGCAGGTTGTCGGCGATCCGGCAGGCGCCGCCCGCGGTGATGCCGTTGCAGCCGAGGTAGAGCGTCTCGACGCCGGTGCTCTTCTCGGCCACGGCCGCCGCGCCGTCGTCGCCGAGGGCGTCCGTGCCGAGCAGCAGGTGCCGTACCGGGGAGGGCCCGTCGGCCAGGGCCTCGGCGACCAGGGCGGCACCGTGCGCGCCGAGCGCCTGCTTGCACAGGTCGAGCCGGCCGTCGGGCAGCGCGGTGCCCGCGGCGAAGTCCAGCCGCTCCCCCGCCGGACGGCCGGCGCGCAGCCAGTCGAGCAGCGGGGCGAGGTCGGCGAGGGGGCGCGGCACGACGTGCGGTACGCCCGCGAAACCGCCGTCTTCCGCGGGGTCTTCGGTCACCATGCCGCCTCCTGGTAGTCCTTGAGGAAGACGCCCGACACCGGGTCGCCGGCCTCGCCGCGCACGATGGGGTCGTAGACGCGGGCCGCGCCGTCGACGATGTCGAGCGGGGTGCGGAAGCCCGCACCGGCCATGCGGGCCTTCTTGGGGGCGGGGTTCTCGTCGGTGATCCAGCCGGTGTCGACGGCGCACATGTGCACGCCCTGGTCGGCGAGTTCGGTGGCGCTGGTGCGGGTGAGCATGTTGAGCGCGGCCTTGGCCATGTTGGTGTGCGGGTGTCCGGCGGTCTTGTTGCGGACGGCGAAGCGGCCCTCGACGGCGGTGAC
Source organism: Streptomyces sp. Ru71 (assembly GCF_002920535.1). GTDB lineage: Bacteria > Actinomycetota > Actinomycetes > Streptomycetales > Streptomycetaceae > Streptomyces. The sequence goes on from NZ_PQSS01000093.1 coordinate 19,049, forward strand.
GTTGACGATGTAGCGGCGCGGGTGCGGGGAGGCGAGCAGCAGCGGCAGCAGCCGGTCGCACAGCAGGGCCGGGGCGAGCGCGTTGACGAGCTGGGTCTCCAGCACCTCCGCCGGATCGAGGCCGCCGAGCCGGGCGGACCAGGAGTTCTCCGGTGACGGGTCGGGCAGCAGCCCGGCCTCGTCGGCCTCGCGCAGGGCGGCGGGCAGCGCGGCGGTGGACCCGGTGAGCATGCGCATCGGGGTGAAGCCGGGCGCCGGCCGGGCGCCCTCGGGCAGCGCGTCGTGCTCGGCACCGGCCAGCAGGGCGTACGACTCGGGGGGCCGGCGGACGGTCTGGGCGGCGTTGTTGACGAGGACGTCCAGCGGCCGGCCCTCCCGCCGCAGCTCCTCGCACAGCCCGAGGACCTGCCGGGGGTCGCGCAGGTCGACGGCGAGGACGGTCAGGCGCTCCCGCCAGGTCTCGCTGCCCGGCGCGGTGTGGAAGCGGCGCACGGTGTCGTGCGGGAAGCGGGAGGTGACCAGCACCTCGGCGCCGTCGCGCAGCATCATCAGCGCCAGCTGGAAGCCGATCTTGACGCGGCCGCCGGTGATCAGCGCCCGGCGGCCGGTGAGGTCGGTGCTCAGGGCGCGGCGCCGGGTGTGGTCGGCGGCGCAGTCCGGGCACAGCCGGTGGTAGAAGGAGTCGACCTGTCGATAGGCCGACTTGCAGACATAGCAGTGGCGCGGCTTGCGGAAGACGCCGCCGGTGCCGGGCGCGCTCAGGGGCGCGTCCTCGCGGCGGTCCAGGGCGCCGGTCGCGGTGGCGGCCATGACGGCGGCGTCGGCGGCCGACTTCTCCTCGCCGCGTGCCTTGCGGCGCCGGAGCCGGCCGTCGCGGGCGAAGGAGGCGGCGACCTGCTCGGCCCGCAGCCGCACCGGGTCGTCGACGGGCAGGGCGCGCAGCTTGCCCACCACCTGGTGGAAGGCCGCCAGCTCCGCCTCGGTGACCGTCTCGGCCGCCTCGACGGTGTCGGCCGCCTCGACCGTGCCGGCCGTCCCGGCCCTCTCGGCCGCCTCGCTCATGTTCCCGCCCCGTGTCCGTGCCGCGCCGCGGTCCCGGCCGGATTCGAACCGGCGTATCCGCCCTGACAAGGCGGCGAGTCTGCCTCTGCTCTACGGGACCTGGGACGCGTCCGGACGACCGGATTCGAACCGGCGTGTACGCCGGTGCATGGCGTGCGCCTGCCTCTGCGCTACGTCCGGACGCGCCCGAGGATCTTAGCGGTACGGCCCCCCGCGAGCCGTACCGGTTTTCGATTCCCCTGACGGGGGTGTGACAGGCGGTGAACCGGCCGGGCCGGTCATGGAGCGGTCCGGCGCAGGGCCTGCCGTTCCTTCTCGGACAGGCCGCCCCAGACGCCGAAGCGCTCGTCGTGTTCCAGGGCGTAGTCCAGGCAGGCGGAGCGGATCGGGCACAGGCCGCAGATGAGCTTGGCCTCACGGACGGAGCTGCCCGGCTCGGGGAAGAAGAAGTCGCCTCCGGTCTGCGCGCACAGCGCCTCCTGCTGCCAGGCGAGGTCGGGCATGTCGATGGTGTCTGTGTACATGGCCGAAAGGGTGCCGGGCGGCGGAAAACGTTCGATCAACGCCGGATCAACGCCGTGGGCGAGGGCCTCCGGCCACCCGATGATGCCCCCGCCGCCAGGTCGGGCGCACGGCGGCGCGCGGGCCGGGCGTGCTGCGGCGGCGATTGTCAGTGGGCGGTGCAAGACTCGACCAAGCAGACAACGGGACCTTCGAAGGAGGGCGACGATGCTCACCACCCGTTTCGTCAATGGCGCCCCGAACTGGATCGACGTCGGCACGGCCGACATCGAGGGCGCCACACGCTTCTACGGCGCCCTCTTCGGCTGGCGCTTCCAGTCGGCGGGGCCGGACGCCGGCGGCTACGGCTTCTTCCAGCTGGACGGGAAGACCGTGGCGGGCGGCATGCAGATCCTGCCGGAGCAGGGGCCGCCGGCCTGGACGGTGTACTTCCAGTGCGCGGACGCCGAGGCCACCGTCAAGGCCGCCGAGCAGGCGCACGGCAGCGTGCCGTTCCGGCCCATGGACGTGATGGGCGAGGGCACGATGGCGGTCCTCACCGACCCGGCGGGCGCCCGGTTCGGGCTCTGGCAGCCGGGTCGGACCAAGGGCGTCGACGTGGCCGGTGACAGCAGGTCGCTGACCTGGGTGGAGCTGTACACGCCGGACGAGGCCGCGGCGGCCGCCTTCTACCACTCGGTCCTGGGCCTGGAGACCTCGGCGGTGCCCTTCCCCGGCGGGTCGTACACCTGCGTCAATCCGGCCGAGGGCGGCGAGGACGCCATGTTCGGCGGGATCGTCGCCCTGGCGAACGACCCGTCGGAGACGGAGCCGTACTGGCTGCCGTACTTCGAGGTGCCCGACGTGGACGCGGTCGTCACCACGACGCAGGAGATGGGCGGCACGGTCCGGGTGCCGGCCATGGACATGGAGGGCGTCGGCCGGATGGCCCGGCTGGCCGACCCGTACGGGGCACGGTTCGCGGTGATCAGGAGCGAGCCGCGGCAGGAGTGACGGTGCCGGTGGCGCGGCCGTAGGAGACCTGGCTAGGCGGAGGCGCGGCGCACCAGCGTCGTGGGCAGCACCAGGCCGGACGGCAAGTCCACCGTGCCGCCCTTCGCCTCCGCGTCACCGTCCACCACCGTGTCACCGTCCGTCGCCGCCCCGGACGCCTGCGCGCCGCCGCGGTCCAGGCGGCGCAGCAGCAGGCGGGCCATCAACCGGCCCATCTCCTCGATGTCCTGACGGACGGTCGTCAGCGGTGGGTCGGTCTGCTCGGCGACGGTGACCATGTCGTCGAAGCCGATCACGGCGACGTCGTCGGGTACGCGCCGCCCGTGCTCGCGCAGCACGCGCAGGGCGCCGGCCGCGGTGAGGTCGTTGCCGGCGAAGACGGCGTCCACGTCGGGGCAGCGCCGCAGCAGGGTACGCATGGCGCGCTCCCCGCCGGCCGCGGTGAAGTCGCCCTCGGCGACCAGGCGCGGGTCGGGCTCGGCGAGGGCGTCGCGGTAGCCCTCCAGCCGGTCCGCCGCCGACGTCTGGTCGAGCGGGCCGGTGATGTGGGCGATGCGGTCGCGGCCGAGGGCGATCAGGTGGCGTACGGCCTCGCGGGCACCGCCCCGGTTGTCGCTGTCGACGTAGCAGGCGCTGCGGTCGCCGTCCCGCCAGCCCGGACGGCCGCCGAAGACCGTCGGCACACCGGCGTCGTGGATCAGCCCGGGCAGCGGGTCGTCGAGGTGCAGGGAGAAGACGAGCGCGCCGTCGACGTGGCCGCCGGCCAGGTACCGGGCGACGCGGGCGTGGTCGTCGCGGCCCTCGGTGAGCAGCAGCACGAGCTGATTGTCGTGGGCCGTCAGCTCCCGGCTGATGCCGCGCAGCTGGAGGGCGAAGAAGGGGTCGGTGAAGACCCGGGTCTCGGGTTCGGCGATGACGACGGCGACGGCGTCGTGCCGCCGGGTGACCAGGCTGCGGGCGGCCTGGTTGGGGACGTAGCCGAGTTCGTCGACGGCGCGGCGGACCCGCTCCACGAGGTGCGGCCGCACCCCGTCCCCGCCGTTGACGACCCGGGACACCGTCGCCCGGGACACACCGGCCCGCGCGGCCACGGCCTCCAGCGTGGGACGCGGGGCTGTCTGGGTCACGTGGGGCTCCTCGGCGGCGGGTGCGGCCCAGGATATCCCCGGCCCGCGCGGCTAGGACGGCTTCTCGGACTCGTCCGCGGGCTTGGGCCGGCGGGCGCGGCTCGGTTGCACCCGCTTCGGCTCCCCGGGCATCTTCGGGTACTCGGGCGGGTAGGGCAGGTCGCCGAGACCGTGGTCGCGTTCGTCCTTGGCGGCCAGGTCGAGCAGGGCTTCCAGGGAGAAGCGGTGGTCGTCCATGCCGGCGTGGACGTCGCCGAGTTCGGCGAACCGGGCCGGCATCGTCACGATGTCGAAGTCGCGCGGGTGGGCGACGCCGACCTCCTCCCAGGTCAGGGGCGCGGAGACGGGGGCGTGCGGGCGGGGCCGTACGGAGTAGGCGGAGGCGATGGTGCGGTCGCGGGCGGTCTGGTTGTAGTCGATGAAGATCCGCTCGCCGCGTTCCTCCTTCCACCACTTGATGGTCACCTGCTCCGGCATCCGGCGCTCCATCTCCCGGCCGACGGCGATCGCGGCGCGGCGCACCTGGGTGAAGGTCCAGCGCGGTTCGATGGGCACGAAGACGTGCAGGCCACGGCCGCCGGAGGTCTTGGGGAAGCCGCGCAGCCCGCCGAACTCGTCCAGCACGGCGCGCAGTTCGCCGGCGGCTCGCGCGGCGTCGTCGTAGTCGGTGCCGGGCTGCGGGTCGAGGTCGATGCGCAGTTCGTCGGGGCGGTCGACGTCGTCGCGGCGCACCGGCCAGGGGTGGAAGGTGAGGGTGCCGTACTGCGCGGCCCACAGGACGGCGGCCTCCTCGGTGGGGCACATCTCGTCGGCGCTGCGGCCGCTGGGGAAGGTGATGTGGGCGGTGGGGATCCAGTCGGGCATGCTCTTGGGGGCGCGCTTCTGGTAGAACCACTCGCCGGTGACGCCGTCCGGGTAGCGCTCCAGCGTGGTGGGGCGGTCGCGCAGGGCGCGCAGGATGCCGGGGCCGACGGCCTGGTAGTAGCGGGCGAGGTCCAGCTTGGTGTAGCCGCGCTCCGGGAAGAAGACCTTGTCGGGGTTGGACAGCCGTACGGTTCTGCCGCCCGCTTCGAGTTCCACCGCGTCACCCATGCGGCCACGGTAGGCACAGGCCGCAAACATCGCATACCGGACGCGGCGCGCAGGGACGGCTCTCCGCACCGCCACACATATCGAGCGATACGCACCAGGCAGGCATCGCGGGCAAATCGTACAGTCGGTGCATGGACCTGCCCGTCATGCCGCCCGTGAAGCCGATGCTCGCCAAGTCCGTCGCGAAGATCCCGCCCGGCATGCAGTACGAGGCCAAGTGGGACGGGTTCCGGGCGATCGTGTTCCGCGACGGCGACGAGGTCGAGCTGGGCAGCCGCACCGGCAAGCCGCTCACCAGGTACTTCCCCGAGCTGGTGGCGGCGCTGAAGGAGCGGGTGCCCGAGCGCTGTGTGCTGGACGGGGAGATCGTGATCGCGCTGGAGGGGCGGCTGGACTTCGACGCGCTCACCGAGCGCATCCACCCCGCCGACTCCCGGGTACGGATGCTGGCGGAGCGGACCCCGGCCTCCTTCGTGGCCTTCGACGTGCTGGCCCTGGACGACGAGTCGCTGACCGACGTACCGCTGACCGACCGCCGGGAACTGCTGGCCAGAGCGCTCGCCGAGGCGACTCCCCCGGTCCATGTGGCGCCGGCGACCACGGACGTCGAGGTGGCCGAGCGGTGGTTCGAGGAGTTCGAGGGCGCCGGACTGGACGGGGTGATCGCCAAGCCGCTCACCCTGCGCTACCTCCAGGACGAGCGCGCCATGTTCAAGATCAAGCACGAGCGCACGGCCGACGTCGTCGTCGCCGGCTACCGCTTCCACAAGTCCGGCCCCGTCGTGGGATCGCTGCTGCTCGGGCTCTACGACGACAAGGGCGCCCTGCAGCACGTGGGCGTGTCGGCGGCGTTCGCGATGAAGAAGCGGGCTGAGCTGGTGGAGGAGCTGGAGCCGCTGCGCATGGACGACGTCTCGGGGCATCCGTGGGCGGCCTGGTCACAGGAGGCCGCCCACGAGACGGCGCGGCTGCCGGGGGCGCCGAGCCGGTGGTCCGGCAAGAAGGACCTGTCGTGGGTGCCGCTGCGGCCCGAGCGGGTGGCGGAGGTGGCGTACGACCACATGGAGCACGGGGCGCGCTTCCGGCACACGGCCCGCTTCCGCCGCTGGCGCCCGGACCGGTCACCGGAGAGCTGCACCTACGCACAGTTGCAGGAGCCGGTGCGCTACGACCTGGCGGAGGTGCTGGGCGGCTGACCGGCCCCGTCAGGCTGGCTGTCTTCTCGCTGGGCGGCTGACCGGCCCCGTCAGGCTGGCTGGCTTCTCGCTGGGCGGCTGACCGGCCCCGCCAGGCTTCCCGCCGGGCCGCCGACCGTCCCGCGGAGCCGGCCTCACGGCTTCATCAGGATCTTCACCGCGCCGTCCTGCTTCTTCTGGAACATCTCGTAGGCGTGCGGCGCCTCGTCCAGCGGCAGCCGGTGGGTGGCGAAGTCGTCGACGCCGAGCGGGTCGTCGTCGGTGAGGTAGGGCAGGATCTCGTCGGCCCACCGGCGCACGTTGGCCTGGCCCATGCGCATCTGGATCTGCTTGTCGAACAGGGTGAGCATCGGCATCGGGTCGGCCATGCCGCCGTAGACGCCGACCAGGGAGAGCGTGCCGCCGCGCCGGACCAGTTCGATGGCCGTGTGCAGGGCGGCGAGCCGGTCGACGCTGAAGCGCTCCATGAGCGGGCTGACCAGCTTGCGCGGCATCCAGGAGGTGGCCTGCTGGGCCATCTTGGCGACCGCGCTGCCGTGCGCCTCGGTGCCCACCGCGTCGATCACGGCGTCGGGCCCGCGTCCGTCGGTCTGGTCGCGGATGGCCGCGACCAGCTCCTTCTCGTTGTCGAAGCTGCTCAGGTCGAACGTCTCCACGCCCCGTTCCCTGGCCCGGCGCAGCCGGTCCGGGACGAGGTCCACCCCGAACACCCGCCCGGCGCCGCGCACCTGGGCGACCCGGCAGGCCATGTCCCCGATCGGGCCGAGTCCGAGCACGGCGACGCTGCCGCCCTGCGGGACGTCCGCGTAGGCGACGGCCTGCCACGCGGTCGGCAGCACGTCGGAGAGGTAGACGAAGCGGTCGTCGGGCGGTCCCTCGGGGATCTTGATGGGCCCGTACTGGGCCTGCGGCACGCGCAGATACTCGGCCTGGGCGCCGGGCACCGAGCCGTACAGGCGCGTGTAGCCGAACAGGGCGGCGCCCATGCCCTCGCCGGAGACCTGGGTGGTCTCGCACTGGGTGGGCAGCCCGTTCAGGCACATCCAGCAGTCGCCGCAGGCGATCTGGAACGGCACCACGACCCGGTCGCCGGCCGCCAGGTCCATCACCCCGGCGCCGACCTCCTCGACGATGCCGATCGGCTCGTGCCCGAGGATGTCGCCGGGCGTCATGAACGCGGTGAGCACCTCGTACAGGTGCAGGTCGGAGCCGCACAGCCCGGACGAGGTGACGCGGATGACGGCGTCCGTGGGTTCCTCGATCTTCGGGTCGGGCACCGTCTCCACCCGTACGTCCCGCTTGCCCTGCCACGTCACTGCCTTCATCGCGCCGGCTCCCTCCGCCGTGGGTACGCGTCCGGAACTGCGCCCGGGTACCCGAACGGCCTCCCCCGAACCGCAGGGGCCGTTCCGCTGAGCCGATCGGCCCAGTGTGCGCAACCGGGCGGGAGCGAGAGGGTAGACCCACCGCCGAGCTGATAAACGGACAATCATCGACAACACTGGACAGGTGGCAACGGTGGGCACAGCACGAGGTGCGCGCTCGCGGCGCACGGCGACGGCGGCGGCGCTCCTGGCGGTCTCGGTGACGGCCACGCTCGCGGCGGGCTGCACGACAGCGCAGGACCCGCCCTCGGACGGACGCGGCCGGCCGAGCACGAAGCACCCGACGGCCACGGTCCAGGCGACGGTCCCCACGCCCACCCACCCGCCGACGGCAACCCCGGCCGAGCACGGCGTACTCGCCGTGAAGATCGACAACTCCCGGGCGGCCCGGCCGCAGACCGGTCTCGACTCGGCGGACATCGTCTACGTCGAGCAGGTCGAGGGCGGGCTGAGCCGGCTGATGGCGGTGTACGCCTCC
>NZ_PQSS01000094.1 GCF_002920535.1 Streptomyces sp. Ru71
GACCGGGTCTTGCCATAACGGTTCAATCGTCAATACCGTCGTACATCTCACTCGCATCGGTGCGTCATCACGCGGCTCATGGGGAGGGCTCAGGAACCGCGACGTTCCGGGCGGGGCGCGGTAGGGGGGTGCTCGGTGACCGCTCATGTGACCGAGTCGTGCCGCGCGACCGGCTGCCGTCGCCATCCGGCGGCCCGGCCAGCTTTGCCAGCTCACCCACGAAGACGGGGTGCCGCACCCGCGTTTCCGTGCGTGAGGACCCCCCTTTCGAACCGGACACTCAGCGGCCGCCCAGGGGCGGGCGGTCCGCCGGACGAGAGGGACATGACCCATGAGCTCAGTTCTGCCTTCGCCCAGCGAAGCCGACAAGACCTCGCTCGGTGAGCACGGCCTCGGTGAGCACACCGAGGGCAAGTACCGGCCGATCTCCTCGCATCTGGCCATCACGCCGCCGGTGAGCGTGGTGATACCGGCCATGAACGAGGCGGAGAACCTGCCCTACGTCTTCAAGACGCTGCCGGACTGGATACACGAGGTGGTCCTGGTCGACGGCAACTCCACCGACGGCACCGTCGAGGTCGCCCGCGATCTCCGGCCCGGCGTCAAGGTGGTGCGGCAGCACGGCAGGGGCAAGGGGGACGCCCTCATCACCGGGTTCGAGGCGGCCACCGGCGACATCATCGTGATGGTCGACGCGGACGGCTCCGCCGACGGCAACGAGATCGTCTCCTACGTCTCCGCGCTCGTCTCCGGCGCCGACTTCGCCAAGGGCTCGCGCTTCGCCAACGGCGGCGGCACCGACGACATGACGTTCATCCGCAAGCTCGGCAACTGGGCGCTGTGCACGGCCGTCAACCGCAAGTTCGGCGCGCGCTACACCGACCTGTGCTACGGCTACAACGCCTTCTGGCGGCACTGCCTGGACAAGATCGAGCTCGACTGCACCGGCTTCGAGGTCGAGACGCTGATGAACATCCGGGTCGTCAAGGCCGGGCTGAAGGTGCAGGAGATACCGAGCCACGAGTACCTGCGCATCCACGGCACCAGCAACCTGCGGGCCGTCAGAGACGGGCTGCGGGTGCTGAAGGTGATCCTCAAGGAGCGCTCCAACCGGCGTGAGCTGCGCCGCCAGGAGCGGCAGTCGCCGCTGCTGGACACGGTCGACACGGCTCGGGGGGAGGTGTCTTGAGCGCTCCCGGCATCTCGGTCGTCATCTGCGTGTACACCGAGGACCGCTGGGAGGACATCCTCGCGGCGGTCGCCTCGGTGCGCGCCCAGTCCCGCCCGGCCCTGGAGACGCTGCTGGTCGTCGACCACAACCCGGCGCTGCACGACCGGCTCACCCGCGAGTACAAGGAGACGGCCGGGGTCCGTGTCCTGGCCAACGCCGGGCCGCGCGGCCTGTCCGCCGGGCGCAACACCGGCATCGCCGCGGCCCGCGGGGAGGTGATCGCCTTCCTCGACGACGACGCCGTCGCCGAACGCGACTGGCTGGGGTACTTCGCGGAAGGGTACGCCGACCCGCGGGTGATGGCGGTCGGCGGCCGCACCGTGCCCGTGTGGGCGTCAGGGCGGCGGCCGGCCTGGTTCCCGGAGGAGTTCGACTGGGTCGTCGGCTGCGCCTACCGGGGCCTGCCGCGCGGACGCGCCCGGGTGCGCAACGTGCTCGGCGGGAACGCCTCCTTCCGGCGTACGGCCTTCGACGCGGCCGGCGCCTTCGCCACCGGCATCGGCCGCGACGGCGACCGGCGGCCGCTGGGCTGCGAGGAGACCGAGCTGTGCATCCGGCTCAGCCGGGCCCTGCCCGACGCGGTGCTGCTCCTCGACGACCGCGCCGTCATCCACCACCGGGTGCCGGCGGCGCGCGAGCACTTCGCGTACTTCCGCACCCGCACCTACGCGGAGGGCCTGTCCAAGGCACTCGTGGCCCGCAGCGTCGGTGCGGACAAGGGGCTGGAGTCCGAACGCCGGTACACCACCCGGGTGCTGCCGGCCGCAGTGGCCCGCGGCCTGCGCGACGCCCTGCTGGGCCGACCCGGCGGCGCGGGTCGGGCGGGCGCCATCGCCACCGGGGTCCTCACGGCGAGCGCCGGCTACCTGGTGGGGAGCGTGCGGGCACGGCGCGGTGACGTGACGTTCTCGGTGGGCCGGATCGAGGACGCGGGGTCGAGCCGGAACGAGGGACCGCCGGTGAACGGGCCCGAACGGGCACCGGCACACCGGGACGCTCGCGCTGCGACGGACCGCGACGAACCCGCACCGGCACACAGGGACGGTCCGGTTCCGGCCGGCCGGGGCGAGGGAGGTGCCGATGTCTGACGGCAGCGTGCCGATCCTGATGTACCACTCCGTCGCCGCCGCTCCCAACGACGCCACCCGTGTCCTGTCCGTGGCGCCGGAGGCGTTCGCCGAGCAGATGGCGATCGTCGGCGACCTGGGCCTGACCCCGCTCACCACGGCGGCGCTGGCCGCGCACTGGCGCCGCGGTGCGCCGCTGCCCGCGCGGCCGGTGCTCATCACCTTCGACGACGGCTACGAGGGCGTGCACCGGCACGCCCTGCCCGTGCTGGCCCGGCACGGCTTCCCGGCCACCCTGTTCGTCACCACCGGCTGGCTGCGCGGCGAGCACGACACGGGCGGCGGCCTGGACACCATGCTCGACTGGGACCAGGTCCGCGACCTGGCCGGCGCCGGAGTGGAGATCGGCGGGCACAGCCACACCCACCCGCAGCTCGACCAGCTCGGCGACCAGGACCTGGAACGCGAGCTGACCCGCTGCCGGGACGTCGTCGCCGGGGAACTCGGCGCGCTGCCGGTGTCGTTCGCCTACCCCTACGGCTATTCCAGCCGCCGGGTGCGGCAGGCGGTGCGCGGGGCCGGCTACGACCAGGCGCTCGCCGTCGGCAACGCGCTCGCCCGGCGCCGCCAGGGGCCGTACGCCCTGCACCGCGTGACCGTGCGCCGCTCCACCGGCGCCGACGAGTTCGAGCGGCTGCTCCAGGGCCGCGCGATCACTCGCTCCTTTCTCCGCGACCGGGCCCTGACCAAGGGGTACGCGATGGTCCGCAGAGCCCGCCAGATCCGCCGGAAGGCCAGCAGATCCCGTGTCTGACACGACGACCACAGCACAGGAGACGGCCGGCGGGCCGGACGGGTCCGAAGCGCCGGCACGGCGGTTGCGGCTGCCCGGGCGGGGCCGGTCCCCCGGCGGCGGCAGCCAGCTGTTCCGCAACGCGTACGCGCTGATGCTGAACACCGGCATCTCCGCGGTGCTCGGACTCGGCTTCTGGCTGGCCGCCGCCCGCTGGTACGACGAGTCGGCCGTCGGGCAGGGCTCCGCCGCCATCGCCGCGATGAAGCTCCTCGCGGGCCTGACCGCGGTGACGCTCACCGGGGCCCTGGCCCGCTTCATCCCGGTCGCGGGCCGCACCACCGGGCGGCTGATCTTCCGCACCTACGCGGGCAGTTCGGTGGTGGTGGCGCTTGCCGCCGCGGTGTTTCTGCTCACGCTGGACGTGTGGGGGCCGTCGTACCGCTTCCTGCACGGCCCCCTCAACGGCCTGGGCTTCATCGCGGCCGTCGTCGCCTGGAACGTGCTCACCCTGCAGGACGGGGTGCTGACCGGGCTGCGCAGCGCGCCGTGGGTGCCGGTCGGCAACACCGCGTTCTCCGCCGTCAAACTGGCCCTGCTGGTGGCGTTCGCGGTGGCGATCCCGACGACCGGCGTGTTCGTCTCCTGGGTGGCCGCGATCGCCTTCTCGGTGCTGCCGCTGGGCTGGCTGGTCTTCCGCCGGCTGGTGCCCCGGCACATGGAGGCCACCGAGGATCACGCGAAACCGCCGGCGCTGAGGGAGATCGGACGGTTCCTGGCGGGCGACTACACCGGCTCGCTGTTCTCCCTGGCGGTGGTCTACCTGGTCCCGGTGATCATCGCCGCGCAGGTCAGCGCGGAGGACAACGCGTACTTCTACATCACCACCACCATCGGCGGCACCTGCAACCTGCTCGCCATCAACATGGGCGCCTCCCTCACCGTGGAGGGCTCCCACGACCCGGGCCGGCTCGCGGCCAACACCCGGGCCGCGCTGAGGCGCATGGCCAGGATCATGCTGCCGGTCGCCGGGGTGCTGTTCGTCGGGGCACCCTGGATCCTCGGCGTGTTCGGCCCCGGCTACGCGGACGCGGCGACCCCGCTGCTGCGCTGGTTCGCCGTCGGGGCGGTGCTGCGGGTGGTGATGGAGACGTACTTCGCGGTGCTGCGCGCACAGAGCCGCACCGCCGGACTGGCCTGGCTGCAGGGCCTGCTGTGCGTGCTGGTGCTCGGGCTGACGCTGCTGCTGCTCCCGCGCATGGGCCTGACCGGTGCGGGCGTCGCCGAGATCACCTCACTCGCGGTGATCGTCGCCATCGCCGCGCCCAGGCTGTACCGGACGGTCACGGCCGGACCGGCGGTCTGCGACCAGGTCGCCCCCGACGGCGACCTCGCCGACCTGGGCGCCCCCGAGGACAGCGTCCCCGTGCGGGCGCACCGGCCCGCCTGGGCGCTGGACAAGGACACCCTCGCCCTGGGCGTGCAGGTCGACTTCGACCACCAGGAGCGACGGCCCGACGTCCGCCCCGGCCCCGGCACTCCCCCGGCGGGTACGCCGACGGTCCCCGAGTGGGCGCTCGGTCTGCCGGTGGAGGCGCGGGAGCCCGGGTCGGACGCCTCGCTCGGGCCCGCCGAGATCGACGCGCCGTTCGAGGAGGCCTTCGACGCGGGGTTCGGCGAGCAGGAGGCGGTCGTGGCGGAAGAGGCGGCCGCCGTACGGCGGGAGGCCCCCGTGCCGGCGGAGGAGCCGCCGCCCGCGGAGCCGCCTCCGTCGCGCGGGCGCCTGACGCCCACCCGCCCCGGCCTGGTCCTCGGCTGTCTGCTCACCGCCGCGCTGCTGCTGTACTGGGTGCCCGCGCTCCGGCTCGGCGAGGCCGACCTGGACCGCATGGGCGGGCTCGGTCTGGTCTCGGTGCTGCCGGCGCCGACGCTGGTCGGGGCGGCGCTGCTGGTGACCGTGTTCGCCTCGCTGCTGTGGCTGGGCCGGGAGCACAAGGGCCTGCTGCTGGTCACGCTGCTGGCGACGGTCGTCTCCCTGCACGCGCTGCCGGCCGTGATCGAGACCGAGCCGCGCTTCCCCACCGCCTGGCAGCACCTTGGCTTCCTGGACTACCTCGACCGCACCGGTTCCGCCGTCCCCGACCTGGACGCCCGCTGGAGCTGGCCGGGCTTCTTCGCGGCGGCGGCGTTCGTGCTCAGGGCGTGCGGGGTCGACGACCTCACCGAGGTGATCCGCTGGTGGCCGACCGCGATCCAGCTGCTCTACCTGGCGCCGATGTTCCTGCTGGTGCGCTCGATGCGGGCGAGCTGGCGAGCCAAGTGGACCGGCGTCTGGATCTTCGTGCTGGGCGGCTGGGTCGGCCAGGACTACTTCTCCCCGCAGGGCTTCACCTATCTGCTGTACCTGGTGTTCGTGGCGATCCTGCTGGTGTGGTTCCGCGCACCGCGCGTGCTGTGGACCAGGTACCGCCCCGGGGAGGCCGAGGTGGAGCCCACCAACCGCCGTCAGCGGGCCGTCCTGCTGGGCGTGCTGATCGGCCTGTACGCGGCGAGCGTGCCGGCCCACCAGCTCACCCCGTTCATGATGCTCGGTGTGCTCGCGGCCCTCGTGCTCATCGGCAGGTCCGAACTGCGCGGGCTGCCGCTGCTGTTCGCCGTCCTGGTCGCGGTGTGGGTCGGCTATCTGGCCGAGCCGTACTGGTCGGGCCACTTCGACGACCTGTTCGGCGGGGTCGGCGGGGTCGGCGGCAACGTCTCCTCGTCCGTCTCCGGCCGGATCGGGGGCGGCAGCTCCGCGCACAGACTGGTGCTGTACACGCGCGTGGCGCTGGCCGGCGGCGTGCTGGCGTTCGCCTGCTGGGGCTGGTGGCGCCGGCGCGAGCACCGGTACCGCGAGCGGTCGCTGCTGGTGCTGACCTTCGTACCGTTCCTGGGCTTCGGCATGCAGTCCTACGGCGGTGAGATGGCGCTGCGCGTCTTCCTGTTCGCGTTGCCCGGCGCCGCCCTGCTGGGCGGTCTCGCCCTCTTCCCGCGCACCGGCGTCACCGCCAAGGAGCGGGAGAGGGACCGGGTGAGCCTCGCTCCGCTGGCCGCGCTGCTGGCGGGCCTGCTGCTGATGGGCGGCTTCCTGGTGGCGCGGTGGGGCAACGAGCCGTTCGAGCGCACCCGGCTCGGCGAGGTCGCCGCCATGGACTTCGTGTACGCCCACGACGATCCGACGGTGCGGCTGCTGTGGCTGAGCAGCGACCCCGTCAACGATGTGACTCCGGCGCTGCCGTGGGGCGCGAAAGACATGGAGAAGGTGAACTACGTCCCGACGCTCGCGCCCGGGGACCCGGTGCTGGTGTCCGGGCTGGTGAAGGCGCTCAAGGACGCGGGTCCGAACTCGTATCTGATGATCAACCGCAGCCAGGTCACCTATCTGCAGCTGGACGTCGGCTACTCGGCGACCTGGCAGCCCCGGCTGCTGCAGAACCTCGACAAGCGGCCCGAGCTGGCCAGGGTGTACAGCAACGCGGACGTGACGATGTACGCGTTGCGGGAGCAGCCCGCCGACGAGGTGCCCCGGGCCGATCCGGGCCCGATCGGGCCGCAGATCACCTGGACGCCGTGGTCGGTGGTCGGTGCGCTGGCCGCCGTCGCGCTGATCCTGCTGCTCGCCGCACGCGAGGTGATCCGGGTGGCGACACGGCCGAGCGTGCGGCAGGTGCGCCGGCTGCAGAGCATGTTCTGGTTCGCGCTGCCGCTGCTCGCGGTGGTCTTCGCGTCGCTGGTGCAGCGGTTCCTGACGATGAAGTGAGGCGTGAAGTGGCTCAGCGGGTGAGCCACTTCACCCCGTACGCCTGCAGGTCGAACCGCTTGCCGTCGACCTGTGCGCTGATGGGCCGGTCCAGGGTGTTGACCACCAGGACGGTCCGCTCGCTCGCCAGCACCCGCACGTTGGGCACGTCGTCGGCGGCGACGGGCACCGTGGCCTGGCGGGTGCCCGGCGGGAAGGCGGCGGCGAACCGGGAGAGCAGGTCGTACATGGGCAGCGGGGCGCCGCCGCCCGCGCTGCCGGTGGGCGTCCACAGACAGCCGGGGCAGTCGGCGCCCTGCTCCTTCTCCGGGTTCCAGTAGAAGGCGGACGACACCCCGCCCTTGGCCAGGGCGATCATCCCGGCGGCCTGGACGGCGACGCGGCGCTGTTCGGACCAGCCCTTGCGTTCGTCGTCGCCGTCGGCCGGCTCGACGTAGTACTCGGCCCACCACAGCGGCAGGTTCCCGCTCTGCTCGCGCACCCAGCGGCTCACCGCCGTGAACTTGTCGGTGGCGGCGAACTCGTCGGGCAGCAGCTCGTCGTCGTTGGTGTAGCTGGAGCCGTCCACGACGACGAAGTCGGCGCCCGCCTTGTGCCGGTTCCAGTACGTGAAGGAGTCCAGCACGCGCTGGTCCATGGCGCCCCACGGGCCCGTGAAGGTCTTCGAGGCCTCCGGCGCGCGCGGGTCGAGGCTGTCCATCACCAGGTAGGGGCCGCCGACCATGATGTCCGGGTCGACCTTCTTCAGCGCCGCGTACACGAGGTTGTACATGCGTGTGTAGCCCTCGTGGTCCCAGCGGGCGCGGCCGTCGTTCCAGAAGCCCTTGAACTCGTTCCAGACGAGGAAGTGCCTGACGTCCGGGTAGCGCTTGGCGACGGTCGCGGCGAGCGCGGCGAAGTCGGCGTAGTGCTCGGGCCGGGGCGCTCGCTCCAGGGAGGTCCGGCTCCAGTCGGTGGTGCCCGGCCTGCCGCCCTTCATCCAGTCCGGGGCGCAGCACAGGGTGATGACGGGGGTGGAGCCGGAGGCGCGCATGAAGTCGACGCGGCGGTCGAGGGCGGTGAAGTCGTAGCGGCCCTGGACCGGTTCGGGGTTGTCGGCGCCCCAGCCCATGAGCGCCTGGTTCTGCGCCGGCCGGCTCCCCTTGAGCCGGTCCCGCACCCGGGCCACGGCGGCCGGGCCGCCCTCGTCGGCGCTGAACTGGGTGTGGGTGAAGCCCCAGCCGACGTCCGGCGCCGGGCGCCCGGCCGGGGTCGCGGGCGTGCCGTGCACCTTGTCGCCGTCGGGTGTGGTGCCGGCCGTGCCGTCATCGCCGGGGAGGGTGCCGATCAGCGTCAGGATCAGGGCGAGCGCCGCCGCGCCCACGCCGAGCAGTGCGGTGATCCGCCACCGCAGTTCCCCCGAATTCCACCCATGTCGTCCCCCCACGAGGGCAACAGTAACGGCGGCACCAGCGGGTGGAAACCACGCGCAGCCGGTCTCCTGCACAGAATCCGGGAGGAAACCGGGTGCAGGCCGGGTCCCGGTGCCGGATCATGGGCGCCATGCCTGCACACCCGCACGACGCCCTGCCGATCCGGCTCACCGTCGACGACTCCGACTCCCCCTCCGACGTCGTCGACGCGCTGTTCCTCGGCCGCTTCGCGACGGGCGAGCAGCCGTACGCGCACGCCGCGAACATCGACCGGGTGCGCTCGGGCGCGACCCTGCTGCCGCCGGGTGCGCGGGTGCTGCGCGTGGCCCGCGACGACGACCGCAGCGCCACCCTCGCCGAGGGCGACGGCTGGACGCTGCTGGTCTCCCGCTGGAGCCGGGGCGCCGACGTGACGGTGACCGCGACCACCGCCGAACTGGCGCGGAAGGTCCTCGACCAGGCCACGGACGGCGCGGCGGACGAGCCGGAACCGCAGCCGGAGAACGTGACGATGGGCTTCTGGTACGTCTCCCCGCGGCGCGGCCCGTACCGCACCACCCGGCAGATCTCCGCCGGGACGTGGGAGGAGGTCCGGCCCAACTACACCGCCCCGGTCGCCGAGGCGATGGACCGCCTGATGAAGACGACCCCGCAGGACATCGCGGGGCGGCTGCTGTTGCTGCACGGCCCGCCCGGCACCGGCAAGACGTCGGCGCTGCGCACGCTGGCCCGGTCCTGGCGGGACTGGTGCCAGGTGGACTGCGT
Source organism: Streptomyces sp. Ru71 (assembly GCF_002920535.1). Classification (GTDB taxonomy): domain Bacteria; phylum Actinomycetota; class Actinomycetes; order Streptomycetales; family Streptomycetaceae; genus Streptomyces. The sequence continues at coordinate 9,068 of NZ_PQSS01000094.1, forward strand.
GCTGGACCCGGAGCGGCTGTTCTCCGACGTCGGCTATCTGATGGACATCGCGATCGGCGAGGAGGACGCGGCGGGCAAGGGCCGCTGGCGGCTGCTGCTCCTGGAGGACTGCGACGAGCTGATCCGCGGCGAGGCCAAGCACACGGCGGGCCAGGCGCTGTCCAGGCTGCTGAACCTGACGGACGGGTTGCTCGGCCAGGGCCGCAACGTCCTGGTCGGCGTGACCACCAACGAGGACCTGGAGCGGCTGCACCCGGCCGTGGTCCGCCCCGGCCGCTGTCTGGCCCGGATCGAGGTCGGGAGGCTCACCCGGGCGGAGTCGGTGGCCTGGCTCGGCACCGAGGAGGGGGTCGGCCGGGACGGGGCGACGCTGGCGGAGCTGTACGCGCTGCGGCGGGGCTCCTCCCCGACAGCGGTGCCGGAGCCGCGGGAAGGCGCGGACGCCGGGCTGTATCTGTAGCGCTCTTGACCGGGGGCATGTCCCTCGCGGGTGCTTTGATGGGGGTATGACCCTCTTCGTCGGGACGTCGGGGTGGCAGTACCGGGACTGGCGGGGTGTGCTGTACCCGCCCGAGCTGCCGATGCGGCTGTGGCTGGAGGAGTACGCGGCGGCCTTCGCCACCGTCGAGGTCAACAACGCCTTCTACCGGCTGCCGGCCCGGGAGACCTTCGAGTCCTGGGCGGCGCGGGTGCCGGCGGGCTTCGTGGTCGCGGTCAAGGCGAGCCGGTACCTGACCCACATCAAGCGGCTGAAGGAGCCCGAGGAGCCGGTGCACCGGCTGATGGACCGCGCGGCGGGCCTCGGCGACCGGCTCGGCCCGGTCCTGCTCCAGCTTCCGCCGACGCTGCGCGCGGACGCCGGTCTGCTGGACGCCTGCCTGGCCTGCTTCCCGGCCGGCACCCGGGTCGCGGTGGAGCCGCGGCACGAGTCGTGGTGGACGCCCGAGGTGCGGCGGGTCCTGGAGCTGCGGGGCGCGGCGCTGTGCTGGGCGGACGTGCTGGCCCGCCCGGTCACCCCGCTGTGGCGCACCACCGGCTGGGGCTACGTCCGCTTCCACCAGGGCCGCGCGGCGGCCTGGCCGCACTACGGCCGCCGCTCGCTGGAGACCTGGGTGGACCGCATCGCGACGACCTGGGCCGACGACCACGACGTGTACGCCTACTTCAACAACGACCCGAACGGGGCGGCGGTGGGGGACGCGCAGGTGTTCGCGAGGGCGGCCCGCCGGGCGGGACTGACGGTGACCCGGACACCGGAGCCGGCCCACCACCGGTGACCCGCACGCCTGAGCCGGTCCCCTGTCAGGGAAGCGGACGCCGCAGCCGGTCGGCCACCGCTGCCTGCCGGGCGGTCACCCGCCGTGGACCGCCCGCAGCGCGTCCCGTACGGCGGCCAGCGCCGCGTCCTCGGTGAGCCCCAGCCGCCGGGCCCGTTCCGCGTACGCCTGCGCGGCGGCGGCCAGCTCCCGCTCCGCGGCCGAGCCGGCGGCGGCCACGTACGTGCCGTGCCGGCCCCGCGTCTCGATCACCCCGTCGGCCTCCAGCGCCCGGTACGCCTTGGCCACCGTGTTCACGGCCAGCCCCAGCGACTCGGCGAGACCGCGCACGGTCGGCAGCCGGTACCCGACCGGCAGCGCACCCGACCGCGCCTGTTCGGAGATCTGCGCCCGCACCTGCTCGTACGGCGGCGCGCTGTCATCGATACGGATCTTCAGGCTCACGGGCCGATTGTCCCGTACCCGCCGGAAAATGAGAGGCAGCCGTCCCGCCCCGCCCCGTAGCGTGCGCCTCCATGACAGTGACCGTCCGCGAACTGCGCCCCGACGCCGCCGGTGACCTGGAGGGCTTCGCCCTCGTACGGCACCTGGCGCTGCCGTTCATCCTGATCACCCCCCAGTCGCTCACCCACGACCTGACCCGCATGCATCCGGACGCCCACTACCGGCCGCTGGTCGCCGTGCGCGACGGCGAGGTGATCGGCACGGCGCAGGTGTTCCTCGCGCACGACAGCACCGAGCCCGGCCAGGGCAACGTCAATATCTATGTGCACCCGGACCACACCGGACACGGCGTCGGCACGCTGCTGCTGCGGGCCGCCGAGGAGCACCTGGCCGCCCACGGGGCGAGGAAGCTGCTGTCCTGGGTGCTGGACGGGCCCCGCAACCGCGCCTTCGCCGAGCGGCACGGCTACCGCGCGAGCCGGTCCGCGCACTTCCTGCGCCTGGACCTGGCCGACGGCACGCTGCCGCCCCTCCAGGACCCGCCGCCCGGCGTGGAGCTGCGCAAGGGCTCCGACTTCGCCGGCGACCTGCGTCCGCTGTTCGCGCTCGACGCGGAGACCACGGCCGACGAACCCAGCGACATCGACGTCGAGTTCACCGACTTCGACACCTGGGTCGAGGAGACCTGGCGGCACCCGCTGTTCGACGCCGAGCTGACCACGGTCGCGGTGGCCGACGGCCGTCCCGTCGCGTTCACGGCGGCCCGCACCGACGGCGCCACCCGCTACGCCACCGGCATGACGGGCACCGCACGCGCCCACCGCGGCCGGGGGCTGGCCAAGCTCGCCAAGAACGACTCGCTGCACCGCGCCCGCGCCGCCGGCTACCGCGAGGCGTTCACCGGCAACGACACCGGCAACGAGCCGATGCTCGCGATCAACAAGTGGTTCGGGTACGAGGTCTGTGGAACGGAGGTCAGGTATGTCCGCGAACTCGGCTGACGCCACCGGCACGGTGGAGGTCGTCCTGGTCAAGGCGGGGCGCACGAAGATCCGTTACCCGGCCGGGCTGCTCGCCGACGACGGCACCCGGATCGCCGTACGGGCGCCGTGGGCGGGCGACACCGTGCGCGACTTCGGCTTCGTGCGGTTCGAGGCGGGGGACGTCTTCACCGAGTACTACTGGCGGGACCGCTGGTACTCGGTGAAGGAGGTCCGGGACAAGGCGGGCGGGTTGAAGGGCTGGTACTGCGACATCACCCGTCCGGCGGTCCTGACCGGCTCGGAACTCGTCGTGGAGGACCTCGACCTGGACCTGTGGCGGTCCGCCGACGGCGGCGACGTACGCCGGCTCGACGAGGACGAGTTCGCGGCGAGCGGCCTGACCGAGTCCGACCCCCGGGCGGCGGCCGCCGCGGTGGCCGCCCTCGACGAACTGGAGGAACGGGCGCGCGGCGACCGCTTCACGGACCTGCTGGCCTAGGGGGCGTCCGGATCAGCCTTTGCCCGGTGTCCGGGGAGAGGTGGGAGCAGCGCGACCACCGCGTACCGCTCGTCGTCGACGGCCTTCCCCCACAGCAGCGGCTCGTCCGAGAGCCGCTCCAGGCGGACCTCGGCGGCGAGCGGGGCGAGCAGGGCGGTGAGCCGGCCGGCGGGTATGCCGACCGGGCTGACGGTGCCCCACACGCCTTCCACCAGCACCAGGCGGCCGCCCGGCCGCAGCAGGTCCCGCCAGTGCCGCAGCACGCGCGCCGGCTCGGGCAGCGTCCACAGCACATGCCGGACCAGGACCACGTCGTAGCGCCGCTCGCCGACCGGCGGTGCCGCCGCGTCACCGAGCAGGAACCGCGCGTCACGCCCGGCGAGCTTGGCGCGGGCCCGGTCCAGCATGGCGGGCGCACTGTCCACGCCGGTCACGCGGTGTCCCTGCTCGGCGGCGAGGAGCGACAGGCTGCCGGTGCCGCAGCCGAGGTCCAGCACGTCGGACGCGCGCTCCGGCAGCCAGGCGCGCAACCGGTCCGCCCAGGCCCGGCGCACCTCGGGGGCGCGCAGCCCGTGGTCGGGTTCCTCATCGAATCCGGCCGCCTGTGCGTCCCAGTCGACACGCTGGGGAATCACTCCATCACTTGTGTTTGCCATACCGCCGACGATGACACCCGCCACTGACATCCCGGATCGTGACGGCCGCCACTGACAGGGCGGCGCCGATGAGGAACTCTCACCGAAAGGGTCTACCTCCGTGAGAACGCGGAACTCGGTGGACCCTCGAAGGAGGCAGCCATGCGCCGTGTGACCGTGCAGAAGCCCCTGAAGAAGACGGACTCCCGCCGCGTCCGCGAGGAAGTCGACGAGCGCCCCGCCGGCCGTCCGGAGGTGCGAAAGGACATCGCGCGCACCTGGTGGCCGGACGGGTGAGACAACCGGCGTGTCAGCCCAGTCGCTTGCGGTAGTGGACGCGGTCGTAGGGCCCGTCCACGCGCCGTTCGACGACCTGGTAGCCGTACTTCGGATAGATCTCCTGGTTCTCCCACATCATCGCGTTGGTGTAGAGCCTGACCTCGGGCAGGCCGAGCGCACGCGCGTGTGCGTCGACGAAGTGCAGCAGCCGCCGCCCCACGCCCGTTCCGTGTGCGTCGGGGTGGACGGCGATGCTGTCGAGGAAGAGATGGTCCGCCTGTGGCTCGACCACGACCAGGCCGACCACCGGATCACCTGTCACGAACACCCTGCCCGCGGCCACGTCGGCCGCGTGGTCGGCCTCCATGGGCTGCGGCACCACGCCGATGCGCTCGATGTAGGGGTGGTAGGCGGCGTCGGTCACGGCCTTCACCGCGGGAACGTCGGCCGCGACGGCGGGCCGGATCTCGTTGTCGATCATGGGAGCACGGTAGCTACCTGATCGCAGACCGAACACTCCCTTAACGCGACCATAAGGATCTCCTCCAGCCGCTCTCAGCAGGCGATTTCGCGTTGCGCCGGGGCTAGCTTCGGATCACCCCCCACGGGTTCCCGATCAAGTCACCGGCTCTTTCGAGGAGTTCCTCCATGCCTGCTCGCCGCACGGCCGCAACCGCCGCCGTCCTCGGCCTGGCCCCCCTCGCCCTGACCGCGCTGGCCGCCGCGCCCGCCGCCGCGCACGGCACGATGGGCGACCCGGTCAGCCGGGTGTCGCAGTGCTACGCGGAGGGCCCGGAGAGCCCGAAGTCGGCCGCGTGCAAGGCGGCGGTGGCGGCCGGCGGCACGCAGGCGCTGTACGACTGGAACGGCATCCGCATCGGCGACGCCGCCGGGCGCCACCGGCAGCTGATCCCGGACGGCAAGCTGTGCAGCGCGAACAACGAGGAGTTCAAGGGGCTGGACCTGGCGCGCGCCGACTGGCCCACGACGGACGTGCACAGCGGCTCGTACACCTTCCGGTACCGGGTGACGGCCCCGCACAAGGGCACGTTCACGGTCTATGCGACCAAGCCCGGCTACGACCCCGCACGCCCCCTGGCCTGGTCCGACCTGGACCTGGCGCACCCGGTCGCGACGGCCCTCGACCCGGTCGCGGCGGGCGGCTTCTACACCTTCACCGGCACCCTGCCCGAGCGCTCCGGCAGGCACCTGCTGTACGCGGTCTGGCAGCGTTCGGACAGCCCGGAGGCGTTCTACTCCTGTTCGGACGTCAGTTTCGGCGACTCCGCGACGCACTCCGCGGGGACTTCTCCGGCGCCGAGTGCGCCGAGTGCGTCCGCGCCCTCCGAGGAGCAGATCGAGGCCGGTGCGGGCAGGTCGACGATCGAGCACCACGGTCACGGGGACGCCGACGCGAGCACCTCGGCGGAGCCCAGGAGCGCCGGCCGGCCGGACGCGGCACGCACGGCGCAGGGCAACCGGGTGAGGGCGGCCGGGGCCGGCGAGCGTCTGGCCGAGACCGGCGGCGACGGCAGCACCCCGTACCTCGCCCTGGGCGGTGCGGCGGCGCTGGCGATCGGCGCGGCGGCCCTGTTCGCGTCGGTGCGCCGCAGGGCGACGGTCCGCAGGTGAGGCGGAAGGGCCCGACCGGCGGCTCAGGCCGGTCGGGCCCTTCGTGCGGGGCCGTCGTCAGGAGATGACGGAGGCGCAGGTGGTCGGGGTGGCGTGGGCCGGGTCGAGGGCGTTGGCCACCTCGTGGAAGGCGATCCGGTCGGTCAGTCCGACGAACACGTGCTCGGACAGGTCGAGCGGGCACAGGTCCTGAAGCAGGACGTTCCGCACATCGGGCCCGGTGAGGAACTGGCTGCGGTAGGGCGTGACGACCTCGTCGTACTGGGTGGCGAGGACCGTGTAGTGGACGCCGGGCACGGTGTCGCCGCCGGCGTTGAGCTTGGTCAGCAGGTCGGATCCGACGACCTGCTGGGCGAGCGCGGGGGTGGCCGCGTTGAGCAGGTCCTCGGCGCCCGGGAAGAACGGCAGCAGGTGGGTCAGGCCGCTCAGCGTGGTGCCGTGGTTGCTGGGCGCGATGCCGACGAGCGCGTTCACCTTGTCGGCGCCGCCGAGGAACTTGAGGTAGTAGCGGGGCATCATGCCGCCCTGGGAGTGACCGACGAGGTCGGCCTCGGGGGCGCCGGTGGCGGTGAGGACGCGGTCCACGAACTCCTTGAGCTGCTGCGCCGACCGGTCGATGGAGCCGAGGCCGTTGAAGAGGGGCACGCCCGGCAGCTGGCCGTAGTCCAGGGAGTAGACGCAGTAACCGCGGTGCTCCAGGTAGGGGGCGAGGCCGAGCCAGTTGTCGAGGGAGTTGCCGAAGGTGCCGTGCACCAGGACGACGGGCCGCGGATGGGCGGCGGACGGCTTGCAGGAGTAGTCGTTCCAGCCGGTGCTGGGTGCGTCGGCGGCGTGGGCGGCGGTGGCGGGGCCGGTGACGGCGGCGGCGGTCAGCAGGAGCGCGGCCAGCGGTCTGAGCAGGCGTTTGAAGGGCAGCATCGAGTGATCTCCTTGCGGCTCAAGGGAGTACGACGACAGGACGCCCCGTGATCCGGATCACAAGATGCTGTTCATTCGTCAAGTTACGAACGAGTAGTGCAAGTGTGAAGTTACGCGTCAGTAAAAACTTCCAGCGCTAACCGCCGCCCGTGGAAAAGCTGTGCTCCAGGCCGCCGGCCGCCACCGGCGAGTTGCGCGCTAGGCCGCCAGCGTCCCCGGCATCACCGCGCGCGGCCCGAACCTCGCTCGCGCGCGGTCCGCGACCTCCTCGATACGGCGGACCCGCTCGTCCACGGGGTCGAAGGTGAGCTGGTGGGAGGCCTGTTCGGCCGGGGTGAGCCCCTCGGCGCGCAGGGCGACGGCGCGCACCCGGGCGCGCTGCAGGCCCAGAGCCTCGTACATCCCGTAGGCGGCCCGGGTGAGCGCCGGTGAGTGCGCGGTGGGCTCCTTCAGAGTGCGGCTGCGGGTGGTGGAGGACCGGTCGGCGTAGCGCACGGTGAGGGTCAGGGTGCGGCACACCTTCTCCACGGCGCGCAGCCGGGCGCCGATCTCCCCGGCCGCCGACAGCAGGGCGCCGCGGTGCCGGTCGGGGTCCAACTCGTCGCAGGTGAAAGACCGTTCCGTCGCCAGCGACCGCGAGACGGCGTTGGGCACCACCCGGCCCCGGTCGATGCCGTTGGCCTTCTCGTGCAGCTCGCGCCCGGCCCTGGCGCCGACCAGCCGCTGGAGCGTGGACAGCGGCGCGTCCGCGACTCGGCCCAGGGTGTCCAGACCGTACTCGCACAGCACGCGGGCGGTGGCCGCGCCCACCCCCGGCAACGCGCCGACCGGCTTCCCGGCGAGGAACGCCGGTGCCTCCCCCTCGGGGACCGAGCAGGTCAGCCCCGGACGGGCGTCCCGCAGCGCCATACGGGCGAGCATCGGCCCGGGACCGGCGCCGATCAGGCAGTCGACGCCGTACAGGGCGAGGGCGCGCACCCGGATCACCGAGGCCAGTTCCACGGCGTCGCGCCCGAAGTACCGCTCGGCGCCCCGCAGATCGGCGAGCGCTCCGTCCGGCGGCAGCGCCTCCACGACCGGGGTGAACTCCTCCAGCAACCCGAGCAGAGACGGCAGCGCCGCCTCGTACATGGGCGGCAGCTGGAAACGTACGCAGAGGATGGTCATCCCGCACTCCCCGGACTCTGATGCCACAACTTCCGTACGGCAGAGGGCCCTTGTGAGGCCTCCTGCCCCGCGGGCCGCAGGTCGGCCCACGGATGCATCTCGTATCCGGTGGACAGCCGGATGCGCCGCCCACCGGTCGGATCGCCGTCTGCGCCGTCCTCCGCCGCCGTGGGCGGAGCCGCCAGCCGTGCCGCGACCTCCTCCAGGCCGCCCTCGGCCCGCAGTTCGACCAGCTCGGCGAGGTTCCAGGCGGCGGACCCCACGACACTGAGGCTGCGCGGTCCGCGCCGCTGCACCACGCCGCGCACCAGCAGCAGCCACGAGTGGAAGACCGTGTGCGCGCAGGCGTCGTGCGAGTCGTCGAAGAAGGCGAGGTCGACGAGTCCCGTGCCGTCGTCCAGCGTGGTGAAGATGACCCGCTTGCCGGACCGGATCGGCGGCGTCTGGGTGGCCGCCTTGGCCCCCGCGACCAGCACGGTCTCCCCGTGCCGTGCCTCGCGCAGCCGCCGCGCGGAGACCACGCCCAGCTCGGTGAGGAACTCCCGGTGGTCGTCCATCAGATTGCGCGAGGCGTCCATCGACAGCACGCCCAGCTCGGCGCTGAGCCGCTCGGCGTCGGACAGGTCGGGCAGGCCGGCCGGGGCGGTCCTGCGCCCGCCCGCCAGGGGGAGCTGGCCGCCGCCACCGCCCCGGGAACCCCGGTGCAGCTCGGTCAGGTGGAGCTGGAGGTCACGCCGGTTGGCGCCGAACGCGTCCAGTGCGCCGACCTGGGCGAGCCGCGCGGCGATCGGCCTGCTGGGCCGGGCCCGCTCCCAGAAGTCCAGCAGGGAGGCGTACGGCTGCCCCTCGGCGATCCGCGCCGCCTCGGCCTCGCTGATGCCGTGCACGTCGGACAGCGCGAGCCGCAGTCCCCACACCCCTTTGTCGGACACCAGTTCGATACGGTGGGCGACCCCCGACACGTTCACATCCAGCGGCAGGACCGGCACCCCGCGCCGCCGCGCGTCCGCCAGCAGCAGCCGCTTGGGGTACATCCCGGGATCGTGGGTGAGCAGCCCGGCGTAGAAGGCGGCCGGGTGATGGGCCTTCAGCCAGGCCGACTGGTACGTCGGCACGGCGAAGGCGACCGCGTGCGCCTTGCAGAAGCCGTACGACCCGAACGCCTCGACGATCTCCCAGGTGCGCCGGATCGTCTCCGCGTCGTACCCGTTGGCCGCCGCGTGCTGCGCGAACCACACCTTGATCCGCCCCTGCGACTCCGGGTCGGACAGCCCGCGCCGCACCCGGTCGGCCTCGCCGCGCCCGCACCGGGTCATGATGTCGACGATGTCGATGATCTGCTCGTGGAAGACGACGACCCCGTACGTCTCCTTCAACGGCCCTTCCAGATCGGGGTGCGGAAAGCGCACCGGCGCCCGCCCGTGCCGCGCCTCGATGAACGGCCGCACCATGTCGGCGGCGACGGGCCCCGGCCGGAACAGCGAGATGTCGACGACCAGGTCGTGGAAGTTCGCGGGCTGCAGCCGTCCCACCAGGTCCCGCTGCCCCGGCGACTCGATCTGGAAGCACCCCAGCGTCTCGGTGGACCGGATGAGCCGGTACGTGTCCGGGTCCCCCTCGGGCAGCGCGTCCAGGTCGACCCGCTCCCCGCTCACCCGCTCCACCTCGGCGACCGCGTGCGCCATCGCCGACTGCATCCGCACCCCGAGCACGTCCAGCTTGAGCAGCCCGAGGTCCTCCACGTCGTCCTTGTCGAACTGGGACATCGGAAAGCCCTCGCCGCTGGTGGGCATCACCGGCGTCCGAGCGAGCAGGGAGGCATCCGACAGCAGCACCCCGCACGGGTGCATGGCCACCCCGCGCGGCAGCGCGTCGAGCGCCTCGACCAGCTCCCACAGCTTGCCGTACTTCTCCCGCTCGGCGGCGAGTTGCCGCAGCTCGGGCAGCTCCTCCAGGGCCGCCCGCGCGTCCCGCGCCCGGATGTGCGGGAAGGACTTGGCGACCCGGTCGATCTCGGCGGGGTCCATGGACAGCGCGGCCCCCACGTCCCGGATCGCGTGCCGCACCCGGTACGTCTCCGGCATGGCGACCGTGGCGACCCGCTCGGTGCCGAACCGGTCGATGATCGCGCGGTAGACCTCCAGCCGGCGCGCGGACTCCACGTCGATGTCGATGTCGGGCAGGACGACCCGCTCCCTGGACAGGAAGCGCTCCATCAGCAGCCGGTGCTCGACGGGATCGGCGTGCGCGATGCCCAGCAGGTGGTTGACGAGGGAGCCGGCCCCCGACCCCCGGGCTGCCACCCGGATGCCCATGGCCCGTACGTCGTCGACGACCTGGGCGACCGTCAGGAAGTAGGAGGCGAAGCCGTGGTGGCCGATGATGTCGAGCTCGTCGTGCATCCGCTCCCAGTAGTCCCGCCGCCCCGCGTACCCCAGCCGCAGCATCCCCGCGACCGCCCGCGAGGCGAGCGCCCGCTGCGCGCCGCGCCGCCCGGCGCCCACCAGGTGGGCCTCGGGAAACCGCACCGTCCCGATGCCCAGGTCGTCCTCGGGGTCGATCCGGCACTCGGCGGCGGTGGCCAGGGTCTGCTCCAGCAGCCGGTGGGCGGCGTCGCGCCGGTACCCGGCGGCCTCCACGATCCGCTCGGCGATCCGCAGCATGTCCCCCGCGTCCTTGAGCCAGGCCTCACCGGAGTCCAGCTCCCCGGCGATGGGCACCAGCCGCCGGGCGGCGTCCAGCACATCGGCGACCGGCCCCATCCCGGGGTCGGCGTACCGGACGGCGTTGCTGAGCACCGGCCGCACGCCCTGCTGCGCTGCGAACCCGACGGTGCGCGCGGCGAGCCGCAGCGAGCCCGGGCCCGTGCCCTCCCGCCTGTGCCAGACGGCCTCCAGGCGCAGGGAGTCCCCGTAGACCTCACGCCAGGGGGCCAGCAGCGCCGCGGCCCGGTCGGGGCGGCCCGCGGCGAGCGCCCGCCCGACGTCGGAGTCGGGGCCGAGCAGCACCAGGACCCCGTCGCCCCGGTTGTCGTCCCAGCCCAGCAGCGGGGTGTCCCCCTCCGCCCGGTGCGCCGCGGTGACCAGCCGGCACAGATCGGCCCATCCCGCGGCACCGTCCCGCCCCAGAAAGGTGACCCGTGCGGCCGACTCGTCCACGAACGCGCCGCCCCGCACCGGAGTACGGCGCCTGCCCCCTCGCACCGGCCCTTCCGGCGGGGACACCGCGAGCTCCACCCCGAACAGGGGCCGCACCCCGGCCCTGGCGCAGGCCTTGGCGAAGCGCACGGCCCCGGCGACGGTGTCCCGGTCGGTGAGCGCCAGAGCGTCCATGTCCCGTTCGGAGGCGCGCTCGGCCAGGCGCTCCGGGTGCGAGGCCCCGTACCGCAGGGAGAACCCGGAGACGGTGTGCAGATGCGCAAAGCCCGGCACACACACCTCCTCGAACATCAGTTCCAACAGCACCACCATACCCCCATTGCCGAACACTTGTACGACATCCGTTCGGCCGCGTCCCACCTGCGCAAACGCCCTCGCGCACCGGACGGTGGGGACATGACGCAGACCACCGGCGCCGACACTCCCCGTAGCCCCTCCGAAGCGTCCTTCCTCGCGGAGATCAAGGACGCCGTCACCCCCCGGGCCACCGTGCTGGTGATCGGCGTGATCGCCCTCCAGCTGCTCTTCATCGCCTCCTATGTCGGGGCGCTGCACCACCCCAAGCCCCGCGACATCCCCTTCGGCGTGGTCGCGCCCGCGGCGGTGTCGGGCCAGGCGGTCGGCCGCCTCGACCAGCTCCCCGGCTCGCCCCTGGACGCCCGGGCGGTGTCCGACGAGGCGACGGCCCGCCGGCAGATCGCGAACCGGGACATCGACGGCGCCCTGGTGATCAACCCGGCCCGCACCACGGACACCCTGCTGGTCGCGTCCGGCGGCGGCCGGGTCCTCGCCACGTTCCTGGAGAACCTGACGACGGCCCTGGAGGCTCCGCAGCAGCGCGCGGTCCGCACGGTCGACGTGGCTCCGGCCTCAGCGTCGGACTTCAACGGCCTGACGTCCTTCTACCTGGTCGTCGGCTGGTGCGTGGGCGGCTATCTGTGCGCCTCGATCCTGGCGATCAGCGCCGGGGCCCGCCCCGCGAACCCGCGCCGGGCGACGATCCGCCTGGCCACGATGGCCGGGGTCGCGGTCATCGGCGGCCTGGGCGGCGCGGTCATCGTCGGCCCGATCCTGGGCGCCCTCCCGGGCAGCGTGGCGGCCCTGTGGGGCCTCGGCACCCTGATCACCTTCGCGGTGGGCGCCGCGACGCTCGCCCTCCAGGGCCTCTTCGGCGTCGTGGGCATCGGCCTGGCGATCCTGCTGGTCGTCATCGCCGGCAACCCGAGCGCGGGCGGCGCCTTCCCCTGGCCGCTGCTGCCCCCGTTCTGGGCAACGATCGGCCCCGCCCTGCCCCCGGGGGCGGGCACCTGGTCGGCCCGCTCGATCGCGTACTTCAACGGCAACGCCATGACCTCAGCCCTACTGACCCTGGGGGCGTGGGCCCTGTGCGGAATCGTGGTCACGCTGCTGGCAGCGACGCTGCGACGCAAACGGACCCGCACAGCCGAGGCCCACGGGACGGCAACCCCCCAGGGGAACGGGAAGGCCGACGGGACTGCAACCCCCTAGGGGCGCGGGGAACTGCGCGACCAGCCACCCATCCACCCGCACCCGGCAACGATCCCGCACCCACCCCCACAGGCACCGCACACGCAAGTCCCGCCCCCAACAAAGGCGGGCGGGACTTGAGCAACGGCAAGACCGGCGCTAGCCGATCCGCGCACCGGTAGCCGACAAAGCCTCAGTCACCGGCTGGAAGAACGTCTCCCCACCGGAGGCGCAGTCCCCACTGCCCCCCGACGTCAGCCCAACCGCCTTGTCCCCCGAGAACAGCGACCCCCCACTGTCCCCCGGCTCCGCGCACACGTCGGTCTGGATCAGCCCGTTGACGACGTCGCCGTTGCCGTAGTTCACGGTCGCGTCCAGCCCGGTCACCGTGCCCTCGTGCACCTGCGTCGTGGACCCGCTGCGCGTGACCTTCATCCCGACCGTGGCCTCGGCCGCCCCCGTGATCGCCTGGGTCGACCCGTTGTACAGATCCACCGCACTCGGGTGCTCGACCTGCGCCGTGTACTTCACCAGCCCGTAGTCGTCACCCGGGAAGCGGGAGACCTCGTTCGTCCCGATCTCCTTGCCCCCGGCGTCGGACCACGTCGAGATCGCCTGGGTGCAGTGCCCGGCGGTCAGGAAGTACGGCTGGCCGTCCTTGACCACGTTGAACCCCAGCGAGCAGCGCCCCCCGGAGCCGGTGATGGCGTCACCGCCGGCGATGAAGGGCTTGAACTCGCCCGGCGAGCGCCGCAGTTCGGCCACGTCACCGAGCCCGTCCACGACGGACTTCAGCTTCGACCACTCCCCCGCGGACACGGTCCGGTCCGCGGTCACGACCACCTTGTTCGTGCGCGGGTCGGTCACCCACGACGTCCCCGGGACGGTCGCGTCACTCTTCAGCGAGGCCCGCGCGCTCTTCAGCTCCGCCAGTGAGTGCTCGACGATTCTGGCCTGCGCGCCGGCCCGCTCGACGGTCTTCGCGGCATCGCCGTCGAGCACGTTCACGACGAGCCTTCGCGCCCGCGCGTCGTAGTACGTGCCCGCCGCGTCGGTGCCGAGGTCCTCGCCGAGCGCCGAGGCGAGCTTTCCGGCCGCCGCGACGGAGAGGGTCCTCGGCGCGACGGCGTCCGCCGACTCGCTCGCGTTCGCACTCTGGAAGGTAACTCCCGCGGCGACCAGTGCGGCGATGCCCGCACCCGCCACGGCTGCCCGCCGCTTGGGTATGCGTCGGTGCTTCAACTCTCGTCCTCCTGTGGGGGGACGGCCCGCCGAGGTCGTGGGGACCGGGACGGGCCGGAAGGCCGGTAGACGCCCGCCACTCTTCCGAACCCCGCAGGGCGCACACAAGGTCGACTTCTGGACGCGCATACGCCGACCGGCGTACGCACATTCATCCAGCGCGCCCCCTCTCCTCGCACGTGGGTTCCCATCGCAAACACTACGAGCGAGTAACCCCTCACCCCTCCGTGAGGTCTACGCCTGTCCAAATCCCGCCCCTCGCGTGCAAGAAGAAGCCCCCGCACGCGACGCGCGTGCGGGGGCCCGTGCCGCCTTGCCGACTCACGTCAGTAGACATGCACCCCGTAGGCGCTCAGCGCCTCGGTCACCGGCTGGAAGAACGTGGTGCCGCCGGAGGTGCAGTCGCCGCTGCCGCCGGAGGTCAGGCCGTACGCCACACCGCTGTTGGAGTACAGCGGGCCGCCGGAGTCACCCGGCTCGGCGCAGACCGTGGTCTGGATCAGGCCGTAGACGATGTCGCCGCCGCCGTAGTTGACGGTCGCGTTGAGCGCGGTGACCCGCCCGCTGTGGATGCCGGTGGTCGAGCCGCGCCGGTAGACGGTCGTGCCGACCGACGGCGTGGCCGCGCTCTTGATGTCCACGCTGCCCACGGCGCCCGACTTGGTCACCGAGGAGTTGGTGTAGCGCACGATGCCGTAGTCGTTGCCGGGGAACGACGATCCGGCGGTGGAGCCGAGCGTGGTCGAGTGGGAGGAGTTCGACCACCAGGTGCCCGCGCCGTCGGTGCAGTGACCGGCGGTCAGGAAGTAGTAGTTGCCGCTGGAGTCCTGCACGTTGAAGCCCAGCGAGCAGCGCCAGCTACTCGCATAGATGGCGTCGCCTCCGGAGATCAGCTTGTTGAACTTGCCCGGGGTGCGCTTGATGGTGAGCGCGCCGGCGTTGGCCCCGGCCTGCTGCTTGATCTTGGAGATCTCGGCCTGCGTCACCGTGCTGTCGGCGGTGACGACCACGCGGCCGCTCTTGCTGTCGACGGCCCAGGCGGTGCCCGGGACGTCGGCCTTCAGCACCGAGTCGCTCGCCTTGGTCAGCTGTGCGGCGCTGAAGGTGGTGGGGGCGTCGGACGCGTTCGCGCTGGGGATCGCGATCGCGGCGGCGGCCACGAGTCCGGTGGAGACGGCGATCAGCCGGGTCCGTCTCGAAAGGCCGCCGCGGGGAGTGGTGCGCTTGATCCTCACGTGTCGTTCCCTCCATGGGAATTCGGGGGCCCGCGTGGGGTCGGGGCCCGTGAGGCGCAGCCAGGGACCGGGACGCCCGGATTCACAGAGTCCGCATGCCCCTGACAAGCGCTGAGGGGGAGTATTCGGCCGAACGGCCGGTCGGCGCAAGAGCACCTTTCGGCCGTGCAGCCTTCAACTTCCCCTCGTGTGACCGTCGTCGGTCAGTACAGGCTGACCCCGTACGCACTGAGCGCCTCGGTCACCGGCTGGAAGAACGTCGTACCGCCGGACGAGCAGTCACCGCTGCCGCCCGAGGTGAGCCCCAGCGCCTTGGTCCCGTCGTACAGCGGCCCACCGCTGTCCCCCGGTTCGGCGCACACGGTCGTCTGGATCAGGCCACTGACCGTGCCGCCGCCCTGGTAGCGCACGGTGGCGTTGAGCGCCGTCACGGTGCCGCTGTGGGTGCCCGTCGTGGAGCCGGTGCGCTTGACGTTCTCGCCCACGTAGGCGTTGGCCGCGGTGTATCCGCCCGGGTGGCTGAGCGCGGTGTTGTCGTAGCGGACGAGGGCGTAGTCGTCACCGGGAAAGCTGTAGCCGACGGTCGGGCCGATGAGGGTGCGGTGGGCCTGGTCGGTGTACCAGGTCTTGGCCGACTTTCCGCAGTGCCCGGCGGTGAGGAAGTAGTAGGTGCTCCCGCTGACCACGTTGAAGCCGAGCGAACAGCGGTACTGGCCGCCGTAGATGGCGTCCCCGGCGGACACCAGCGGTGTGAAGACGCCCGGGCTGCGCTCGACGCGCACGGCGCCCGGGTCCTTGCCGGCGGCCTTCCTGAGCCGGGCGATCTGAGCCGGCGAGACCGTGGAGTCCGCGGTCACGACGACCTGCCCGGAGCGCTGGTCCACGTACCAGGCGGTGCCGTCGACGGCGGCACCGGCCACCGCGTCCGAGACCTGTGCGAGCCGGGCCGCGCCGCGCGCGGGGGCCTGGGCCGCGCCCGCGCTGGGCAGGCCGGCCAGGGTGGCGGCGACGAGACCCGCGGCGACGGCGAGCAGCCGGATGCGCTTGGTTCTCACTGTTCCTCCTCTTGGGAAGCGGAAGGCCCAGCTGGGGTGATGGGCCCGTGAGACAGCAGCGGGGGGTGGCGTGTTCCTGACACTCGGACAGGTACGGCAGTGAGGATGACCCCCGCCCGCCCCGCGCACAAGAGCGCACCACGAGGCGCACCGAACGGCCCGGCGGCGGCAACGCGCGCCGCCGGCGGGCCCGTCGGCGCGCGCCGCCCTGCTCAGAGCAGGTTCCGCTCCCCCGCCTCGACGGCGGCGCCGAGCGTGTTGCCCGGCGGCGGGAAGGGGCACAGGAAGTGGTCCGCGAAGGCGCACGGCGGCAGCTGCGCCCGGTTGAGGTCCACGACCGCGCGCCCCTCGGCGTCGGGCGCCGCCGCGTACAGGAACCGGAAGCGGAAGCTGCTCACCCCGCTGGTGGCGTCGGCGAACACCGCCCACAGCGTGCCGTCGCCCTGCACCGACACCTTCAGCGTCAGCTCCCGCCCGTCGAGGACGAAGGCCAGCTCACCCCCGAGTCCGAGCCCCCGCTCGCGCCCGTCGGCGTTCTCGACGCGCACGGTGCGGCTCTCGCCGTATGCCGTGAAGCGCCCCGGCACGACGAAGCGCGGATCGTGGGGCGTGGCGTCGATTCCGGCGAACCACCGACGCGCCGCGGCGCCGGGATCGAAGTCCCGCACCCCCCACACGCCTTCGCGCACCAGCACGACCAGCCGCCGCTCCCCGTGCCCGACCCGCGCGTCGGCGACCGCCCCCGCGTCGGGACCGAGCCGTACCTCCCCGCTGAACGGCTCCCCGTCCAGCGTCAGCCCGTCCTCGGCGTCGGCGGTGAGCACGACCCCGTCGTCCTTCGCGGCCCAGGAGCCGGGGATGGCCGGAAGTCGCCCCTCCGGATAGTCCTCCAGCCAGTGCGTGCCGACGAGCGCCAGCGGCCCGTACGGCGCCGACACCGCCTCGACACGGCGTTCGTGCCACCGCTTCCACTCGTCCACCGCGTCCGGCACTGCCTGATCCGTCATCAGCTCATCCCTTTCCCACCAGGGCCCCGAGGCCCAGATGCGAGCGCAGCGTCGCGCCCTGGTATTCCGTACGGAACGCGCCGCGCTCCTGCAGCGACGGCACGACCCGCTCCACGAACTCTTCGAGACCGCCGGCCCTGACGAGGAAACCGTCGGCGGCCCCCTGGCCCACATGGGCGTCGAGCTCCGCGGCCACCCCGCCGAATCCGCCGCCGACATCGGCCAGCACTCTCACCGCATCCGGCTCCCGCCCGTACCGGGCCAGCCTGCGCCGGAGGTCGGCGCACACGGACCGCCCCGCCTCCACCGGGCCGTACCGGGTGAGCAGCACGTCGGCATGGGCGGCGGCGAACTCCCGCTCCTCCTCGGAGTCGCCCGCCACGATCACCACCGGCTGCCCCTGCGGCGAGGGCGGCACCGTGAAGTCGGCCTCCCACACCTCCCGCACCGTGTCCACGCAGGCCGCAGCGCCGGACCCCACGTGCCAGCCGGCCCGCCCCGCGCTGAGCCCGTCCAGGGTGGCGAGGCGGCGGACCAGCTCGAAGGGGTCGGCGACGGCCGCGTCGACCGTGGCGGCCAGCCCGATGTGCGCGGTGACGGCCGCCAGCGCGTCGAGCACCGTCACCGGCTCCGGCCCGCGGCCGCCCCCCACCAGGACGAAGTCGAACAGCCCCCGCTCGGCGACGCGTGCCAGGCGCTCCAGGTCCGGGAAGCCGCCGGGGGC
>NZ_PQSS01000095.1 GCF_002920535.1 Streptomyces sp. Ru71
GCCGAACACCAGCCTGTTCGTCGTCGGCATCACCGGCGGCGCCGTCGCCGTCGAGCAGGTCTTCGACATCCCCGGCCTGGGACGTACGACCCTCCAGGCCGCCCTCGCCCAGGACCTGCCCGTGCTCCAGGCCGGCACCCTCGCGCTGCTGCTCCTGGCAGCCACCGCCACCGCCCTCGCCCACCTCGCGACCCGGCTGCTCACCGGCCCCGCCCTGCGCGACGGCGCCCTGCCCACCCTGCACCGGCCGATCCCGCCCGCCCGGACCGCCGTCCCCCTCGTGTACGGCGCCGTCCTGGCCGCCGTCGTCGCCCTCGGCCTGCCGCGCGACCCGCTCGCCCTCGACACCACGGCCCGACTGCGGCCCCCCTCCCCGCAGCACCCGCTGGGCACCGACGCGCTCGGCCGGGACATGCTCGCCCGCGTCGCGCACGGCGCCCTGGACACCCTGCTGCTCGCCCTCGGCATCAGCGCCGCCGCGCTCGCCGTCGGCGTCCTGCTCGGGCTGCTGCCCCGGCTGTCCGGGCCGCTCGTCGACACCGTCAACGCCCTCCCGCCCGTCCTCGTCGCCCTGCTGGTCACCGCCGTGCAGGGCGGCGGAGCCGCCACGCCCGCGCTCGCCGTGCTCGCCGTCGCCTGGGCCCCGCTCGCCGCGCACACCTCCGCGCTGCTGCGCCAGGAACGCGCCACCCTCCATCTGACGGCCACCCGCGCGCTCGGCGCCGGCCGCGCGCACCTGATGCGCCGCGCCCTGCTGCCCGCCGTCCTGCCACCCGTCACCCGGCACGCCCTGCTGCGGCTGCCCGGCACCGCCCTCGCGCTCGCCTCGCTGAGCTTCCTCGGCCTCGGCGCGCAGCCGCCGTCCCCCGAGTGGGGACTGCTGCTCGCCGAGAACCAGCCGTACGCCGAACGCGCCCCCTGGGCCGTCCTCGCCCCCGCCGCCGCCCTCGCCCTGCTCGGCGCGCTGGCGGCCGGCGCGGCGGGCGGAGTGAGGCTGCCGCGCCGCGGCCGACGCGGCCCGCTCCGGACCGAGCCGGCGGCATGACGCCGCTGAGCCCGCTGCTGCGGCTGCTGATCCTCACCCAACTCGCCTTCAACCTCGGCTTCTTCGCCGTGCTGCCCTTCCTCGCCGGCCACCTCGGGCGGTCCGTGGGCATGGCGGGCTGGCTGGTCGGGTTCGTGCTGGGGCTGCGCACCTTCAGCCAGCAGGGCCTGTTCGTGGTCGGCGGCGCGCTCACCGACCGCTACGGCATCCGGCCCGTCGCCCTGACCGGATGCGCCCTCCGCATCGCCGGATTCGCCTGGCTCGGATACGCCCAGCGCACCTGGGCGGTGATCGGCGCGGTGCTGCTCATCGGGTTCGCCGCCGTGCTGTTCTCACCCGCCGTCGAGTCCGAGGTGGCCCGGCAGGCCGTCGCCCGGGAAGAGGCCGGCGGCGGACCGCGCACCCGGGTGCTGGCGCTGTTCACGGTCGCCGGACAGGCGGGCGCGTTCCTCGGGCCGCTGCTCGGCGCGCTGCTGCTCGACGCCGACTTCCGCACGGTGTGCCTGACCGGCGCCGCGATCTTCGTTCTCGTCCTCGCCGGGCACGCCTGGCTGCTGCCGCGGCA
This sequence comes from Streptomyces sp. Ru71, assembly GCF_002920535.1. Lineage (GTDB taxonomy): Bacteria > Actinomycetota > Actinomycetes > Streptomycetales > Streptomycetaceae > Streptomyces. Next base: position 1,611 of record NZ_PQSS01000095.1, read on the forward strand.
CGTGCCGGGACGGGCGGTGGCGGTGCGGGTGCGCGGCGGCCTCGGCCCGCTGCTGCGCAACGGCCGCTTCCTCGCCCTGTGCTGCGCCTACGGCGCCTACCTGCTCGCCTACAACCAGCTCTACCTGGCGCTGCCCGCCGAGGTGGAGCGCGCGGCCGGCTCCCAGGCGCCGCTGGCCTGGCTGTTCGCGCTGTCGTCGCTGCTGGTCGTCACCGCCCAGCTGCCCGTCACCCGGCTGGTCGGCGAACGGCTCACCCCGCGCCCGGCGATGGCGGCGGGGCTGACGTTGATCGCGGCCGGGTTCGCCGTCGTCGCGGCCTTCCGCCCGGCCGGGTGGACCGGCACGCGGGGGCTGCTGCCGGCCACCGGATTCGTCGTGCTGCTGACCCTCGGTCAGATGCTGGTCGCGCCCGCCGCCCGCGCCCTCGTGCCCGACCTCGCCGAGGACGGCCGCCTCGGGCCTGTACACCGGCGCGCTGTCGTCGGTGTCCGGCCTGATCGTGCTGGCCGGCAGCGCCGCGACGGGCACCCTGCTCGACTCCGGGCTTCCGGCGGCCGTGCCCTGGCTCGCGCCGGCCGCCGTACCGCCGGCCGCGATCGCCCTGCTGCCGCGCCGGGGATGAGCGTCAGCGCGCGGCGAGGTCCAGCTCCTCCGCCGGTATCGGGACCGAGTTCTCCTGCGCCGGTATCACGACCGAGTTCTCCTGTGCCGATATCAGGACCGAGTCCTCCTCCGCCGGTGTCAGGACCGGCTCCGGCACGCCGTGCGCACGGCGCCACAGCCCCACCACGTCCCGGCCGAAGGACCAGGTCAGCAGCGCCAGCGCCAGCAGCACCACCCCGACCGCGGCCGTCGCCGGCAGCAGGCCCGAGGCGGCCAGCAACAGCAGGACGCCCTGGAGCGCGGCCACCGTCTTGCGGGCGGTGCTCGGCGGCAGCGGGGCGGTCAGCCACGGCCACACCCGGGCCGCGGCGACGAACGCGTACCGCATGCCGCCGATCAGCAGCACCCACGCACCCATGTCCATGGCCACGTAGACACTCAGCACCAGGATCAGGAACGCGTCGACCTCCATGTCGAAGCGGGCGCCCAGGGCCGTGCTCGTCCCGGTGCGGCGGGCCACCTTGCCGTCCACGCCGTCCAGCAGCAGCGCCACCGCCGTCAGCGCCACGAACAGCGTCGCCGGCGGCGCGCTCTCGAAGGAGTCCGCGACCAGCGCGGTCACCCCGCCGACCAGGGTGGCGCGGCCGAGGGTGACCCGGTTCGCGGGTCCGAAGGAGTCCAGGCCGGAGCGGTGCAGCGCCCGTGACAGCGCCGCCCAGCTCGCCACCGCGAAGACCAGCCCGGTCAGCCAGCCCGCCGGGCCCAGGCGGATCGCCGTGCCGAGCAGCGCCAGCAGCACCAGCTGGACGCCCGCTCCCACAGCGGGCTCCTGCTGGACGGGCCTGCTCGCGTACATGTTGTTCAGGGCCACCGCACAATCCTCCGGCCGAGTGACAGAGTCGATCAACGCCGCGTACTGTGCGCGGCCAGTGCATATCCCCGTACGTGAACCACTGTCCGATCGTTCAGGAGGATGCCGATGAGCCGTACCGCACACGCGTTCTGGCTCCGCTCGCCGGGGCACGGCGAGATCCGTGACGTCGCCCTGCCGGAGCCCGCCGAGGGGGAGGCGGTGGTACGCACCCTCTACAGCGGGGTCAGCCGGGGCACCGAGACCCTCGTCTTCCGCGGCGGGGTGCCCGAGAGCCAGCGCGCGGCGATGCGCGCGCCGTTCCAGGAGGGCGACTTCCCCGGCCCGGTGAAGTACGGCTACCTCAACGTCGGGATCGTCGAGGAGGGGCCGAAGACGCTGACCGGCCGCACCGTCTTCTGCCTGTACCCGCACCAGACGCGGTACGTCGTGCCGGCGAGCGCCCTCACCGTCGTACCGCCGTCCGTGCCCGCCGAACGCGCCGTGCTGGCCGGAACCGTGGAGACGGCCGTGAACGCCCTGTGGGACGCGGCGCCACTGGTCGGGGACCGGATCGCGGTGGTCGGCGGAGGCATGGTCGGCTGCTCCGTGGCCGCGCTGCTCGCCCGCTTCCCCGGCGTCCGCGTCCAGTTGGTGGACACCGACCCGGAGCGCGCCCGCACCGCCGAGGCGCTCGGCGTGGGCTTCGCCGCGCCCGAGGACGCCCTCGGCGGCTGCGACCTGGTCGTGCACGCCAGCGCCACCGAGCAGGGCCTCGCCCACTCGCTGCGGCTTCTCGCCGCCGAGGGCACGGTCGTCGAACTGAGCTGGTACGGCGACCGCGCCGTGCGTCTCCCGCTGGGCGAGGACTTCCACTCGCGGCGCCTGACGATCCGCAGCAGCCAGGTCGGCACCGTCTCCCCGGCCCGCGCCTCCCGCTCCTACGCCGACCGGCTCGCCCTCGCCCTCGACCTGCTCGCCGACCCCGCCCTCGACGCCCTCGTCACCGGCGAGTCCGCCTTCGAGGAGCTGCCCGAGGTGCTGCCGAAGCTCGCGTCGGGCGAGGTCCCGGCGCTGTGCCATCGCGTCCGGTACCCCGGTGCGAGCGCCTGACCTCCGCGAAAAGGGTGAGGAGGCTGAACGCGGGGGAGAGGAGAGCCGTACTAGACGGCATCCCCGGCGGCCATCGGCCGGGGACCGACGCGCCGCACCTGGAGGGTCGTCCGTTGTTCAGTGTCACCGTCCGCGATCACATCATGATCGCCCACAGTTTCCGCGGCGAGGTCTTCGGGCCCGCACAGCGACTGCACGGGGCGACGTTCCTGGTGGACGCCACCTTCCGGCGCGAGCAGCTGGACGACGACAACATCGTCGTCGACATCGGCCTGGCCACCCGGGAACTGGGGGCCGTCGTCGGCGAGTTGAACTACCGCAATCTCGACAACGAGCCCGATTTCGCCGGGATCAACACCTCCACGGAGTTCCTGGCCAAGGTCATCGCGGACCGCCTCGCCGAACGCGTCCACAAGGGCGCGCTGGGCGAGGGCGCCAAGGGCATCGCCCAGATCTCCGTCACGCTGCACGAGTCGCATGTGGCGTGGGCGAGTTACGAGCGTGCGCTGTGAGCGGCACGACGACACGGACCCGGCGGCTCGCCCACATCCCCGCGCAGCCGGCGTCCCCGACCGACGGCGGGATCATCCCCATGTCCCTGCGCACCGCGCACTTCGTGATGCCGGCCGGTGTCGACGACCCGGCCGCGCCGAGCGGCGGCAACGCCTACGACCGGCGCGTGGGCCTGGACCTGCCCGGCTTCGGCTGGCAGACCCGGGCCCACCTGGTCGCGGGCTCCTGGCCCCGGCCGGACGCCGACGCCCGCGCGGCACTGGACCGCGCCCTGCGGGAGATCCCCGACGGCTCGGTCGTCCTGCTGGACGGGCTGGTCGCCTGCGGCGTGCCGGAGATCGTCGTCCCGGCGGCACGGCGGCTGTCCCTCGCCGTCCTCGTGCACCTCCCGCTCGGCGACGAGACCGGCCTCGATCCGGCCGTCGCCGCCGACCTGGACGCACGGGAGCGGGCGGTACTGCGGGCCGTCCCCGCGGTGATCGCCACCAGCGCGTGGGCCGGACGGCGCCTCGTCACCCACCACGGGCTGGCGCCGGACGCGGTGCACGTCGCCACACCGGGCGCCGACATCGCCCCCCTCGCGCCGGGCACCGACGGCGTCTCCCGCCTGCTGTGCGTCGCCGCCGTCACCCCGCGCAAGGGCCAGCACCGGCTGGTGGAGGCCCTGGCCGCGCTCGCCGACCTGCCCTACCGGTGCCATCTGGTCGGCGGGGTCACCCAGGACCCGGCCTACGTCTCGCGGGTGCGGGCGGCGATCCGGCACCACGGCCTCGACGACCGTGTCGAGCTCACCGGGCCGCGCACCGGCGCCGCCCTCGACGCCAGCTACGCCGCCGCCGACCTGACGGTCCTCGCCTCCGGCGGCGAGACCTATGGCATGGCGGTCACGGAGGCGCTCGCCCGCGGTGTGCCGGTGCTGGCCACGGACGTCGGCGGGCTGCCCGAGGCTCTCGGCCACGCCCCCGACGGCACCCGGCCCGGTGTCCTCGTCCCGCCGGACGACCCCGCGGCGCTCGCCGCCGCCCTGCGCGGCTGGTTCGGCGACCCGGAGCTGCGGCGCCGCCTCAAGACCGCCGCGCGTGCCCGGCGGTCCGCCCTGAGCGGCTGGGCGACGACGGCCCAACGCCTGGCGGCAGTCCTGGGCACGCTTCCGCACGAGACGGGGAGGGCGGCATGAACAAGCCGACACCACCGCGACCGGGCCGGATACCGAGCCAGCCGGGTCGGATACCGGCCCAACCGGAACGGACACCGATCCAGCCGGGCCGGATATCGACCCGGCCGGGCCGGGAGCACGGGCCGGGGACGGAGACAGCCGACACGGGGACCGGGCAGGCGCGAAGCATGGTTGCGCCCGGCGGGACTGGTGCCGGGCAGGCGAGGAGTGCGGTCGTGTCCGGCGCGGGGGCTCGGGAGGCGGCAACCGTGCTCAGCCCCGGTGCCGGGGCTGAGGGGGCAGCGGGCGCGGCGATATCCGGGGCGGGGGAGACGCGGGGCGCGGTTGTGCCGGGTGCGGGGACCGGGCAGGCGGGGGCCGAGGTGGGCCAGGGTGCCGGGTCCGGGCAGGCGGGGGCCGAGGTGGGCCAGGGTGCCGGGTCCGATGGGGTCGAGCCTGCCGTGGTTCCCGGTGCCTCGTCCGGCGGGGCCGAACCTGCCGTCCTCCCCGGTGCCGGGCCCGTTGCGGCCGAATCCGCCGTGATCTCCGGTGCCGGCTCCGGCCGCGTCGAGGTGGCCGTCATCCCCGGTGCCGGCCCTGTGAGGCGGGTGGGGGAGCGGGGTACCGTGCGGCTGCGGCCGGGTGGGGGTGAGGAGCCGGCCCGGTACGCGCCCGAGTGGCTGCGGCTGCGGGAGGCGGCCGATGCCGGCGCGCGGTCGGTGGAGCTGCTGGACCCGTTGCGCATCCGGCTCGCCAACCGGCCCGGTCGCGGCGGCGGGCTGGTCGTGCACGACCTGGGCTGCGGCACCGGCTCGATGGGCCGCTGGCTGGCCCACCGGCTGGACGGCCCCCAGCACTGGGTGCTGCACGACCGCGACCCCTATCTGCTGCACTTCGCCGCGGTCGGCGCCCCGCGCGCGGCGGCCGACGGCAGCCGCGTCACCGTCGAGACCCGGCGCGGCGACGTCGCCCGGCTCACCCCGGACGCCCTCACCGGCGCCGGCCTGGTGACCGCGTCCGCCCTGCTCGACGTCCTCACCCGCGACGAGGTCGACGCCCTCGCCGCCGCCTGCGCCGGCGCGGGCTGCCCGGCACTGCTCACCCTCTCCGTGGCCGGACGTGTGGAAGCCACCCCGGCACACCCGCTGGACGCGGAGATCACGGCCGCCTTCAACGACCACCAGCGGCGCACCGGCCTGCTCGGCCCCGACGCGGTCACCGCGGCCTGCGAGGCGTTCGCCGCGCACGGCGTCACCGTCCAGGTCCGCCCCAGCCCCTGGCGGCTGGGCCCCGTCCAGCCCGACCTGACGGCGCAGTGGCTGCGCGGCTGGGTCGGCGCGGCGGTCGAGCAGCGCCCCGAACTGGCCGAGCGCGCCCAGACCTACCTCGCGGCCCGGCTCGCCTCCCTCGCGGCGGGTGAGCTGCGCGTCGTCGTCCACCACAGCGACCTGCTGGCCCTGCCCCGTCCGAGCGGCGGCACGTCATGAGCCCGGGCACACCGCGCTCGGGCGGCGCCCGCAGGCACCTCGGCACGCTCGCCGGGGTGCTCATCCTGGGGCTGCTGCTGTGGCGCCTGGGCACCGGCGCCTTCCTCGACGGCCTGCGCCGGATCGACGTACCGACGCTGCTCGCCGCGGTCGGCATCGGCGCGGTCACCACGGCGTGCAGCGCCTGGCGCTGGTCGCTGGTGGCCCGCGGGCTGGGCATCCGGCTGCCGCTGAGCAGTGCCCTCGCCGGCTACTACCGCGCCCTGTTCCTCAACGCCGCCCTGCCCGGCGGCGTCCTCGGCGACGTGCACCGCGCGGTGCGGCACGGTCGCAGCGCCGGCGACATGGGCCGGGGTGTGCGGGCGGTGGTCCTGGAACGCACCGCGGGGCAGGCGGTCCTGGCCGTGGGCGCGCTCCTCGTGCTGCTCGCCGCACCGTCCCCGGTCCGCGACGACGTACGGCACGCCGTCCCGCTCGCCGCACTCGCCGCACTCGGCGCGCTGGCCGTCGTCCTCGCCGTCCGCATGAACCGGGCGCCGGGCCGGCCGTCCCGGCGGGCGCTGCGCTCGGCGCTGGCGGAGGCCCGTGAGGGGCTGCTGTCCCGGCGCAACGGGCCCGGCGTGCTCGCCGCGTCGGTCGTCGTCCTGGCCGGGCACCTGGCGACGTTCGTCCTCGCCGCCCGCGTCGCCGCGCCCGGCGCCTCCGTGGCCGCCCTGCTGCCGCTCGCCGTGCTCGCCCTGCTCGCCATGGGACTGCCGCTGAACATCGGCGGGTTCGGGCCGCGCGAGGGCGTCACCGCGTGGGCGTTCGGCGCCGCCGGACTCGGCGCGGACAGCGGCCTGGCGGTCGCGGTCGTCTACGGGGTGCTGTGTTTCGCGGCGGCCCTGCCGGGCGCGCTGGTGCTCTTGGCCCGCCGCTATCCCTGCGCGGGCCCCGTCAGCAGCGACAGGCACGCCCCGAAGGAGTCCGCGAGGCTCGCCAGCAGCGCCTTCCCCTTCTCCGCCGAGCCCAGGGAAGGACGGCCGATGACACCGGAATCCGTATAGGCGGACATGCCCACGGTGAGCAGATGACGGCGGTCGTCGGCGACGACGTCGGCGGACTCGTATCCGGGCCGGACCACTTCGGGGTGAGCGTGCAGCAGAACGGACGTCTCGATCTCGCCCGCGTGCATGTCGGTGAGCAGCGAGGTCACCACTCCCGCCCGCACGCGCGCCTCCTCCCAGTCCTCCGGGGCGGGGAACAGCGCCATCCGCTCGCCGCGCGCGGAGGCCTCCTGGACGACGTTGCCGAGCACGTAGTTGCCCCCGTGGCCGTTGACGACGGCCAGCGCGTGAACGCCCGAGCGGCGCAGCGAGTCGGCGATGTCGCGGACCACGGCGTGCAGGGTCGGGGCGGAGATGCTGACGGTCCCCGGCCAGCCGGCGTGCTCGTGCGAGCAGGAGATCGTCACCGGCGGCAGGAGGCGCACCGGGTGGGCGGCCGCGATCTCCCGCGCGATGGCACAGGCGACGAGCGTGTCCGTCGCCAGCGGCAGGTACGGGCCGTGCTGTTCGAGACTGCCGACGGGAAGGACGGCCACCTGTGCTGAACCGTCCGCCGCCCGCGCCCGTACGTCTTCCGTGGTGTCCCCGGGCACCAGACCGTGTCCCGCCGCCACCGACCCGCCCTGTCCCGCCGTCACCGAGCCCGAACCACTCACTTCTTCACGGCCTTTCGTACGGAGCTGAGGAAACAGATCATGACAGAGAACAGCACGGCGCCCCTCGGCGTCCTCGGCAAGAGCCCGGCCCGGCGCACGGATGTGGAGCGCGTCGTGACCGCCCCGCTGCCCACCGTGTACGGGATGTTCCAGGCGATCGGCTTCCTGGACCACGACCGCGGCGAGGAGCAGGTCGCGCTCGTGCACGGCGACCTCGGCACCGAGAACGTCCTGACCCGGCTGCACTCGGAGTGCCTCACCGGTGACGCGTTCGGCTCCCGGCACTGCGAGTGCGGTGACCAGCTGGCCGCCGCGCTGCGCGCGGTGGTCGCCGAGGGCAGCGGCGTCGTGCTGTATCTGCGCGGCCACGAGGGCCGGGGCATCGGGCTGCTGGCCAAGCTGCGGGCGATGGCGCTGCAGGCGGAGGGCCTGGACACCGTCGAGGCGAACCTGGCGCTGGGGCTGCCGGTGGACGCCCGCGACTACGGGGTCGCCGCCGCGATGCTGCGCGACCTGGGCGTGGACTCGGTACGGCTGATGTCCAACAACCCGCTCAAGCGGGAGGCGTTGCTGCGGCACGGCGTCGGTGTGGCCGAGCAGGTGCCGCTGCTGATCCCGCCGTGCGAGAACAACATCACCTACCTGCGGACCAAGCGCGAGCGGATGGACCACCATCTGCCGCATCTGGACGCGGTGGCCCACTGGTCGTGAGGCCCACTGGTCCTGCTCCGGCTCAGCCGGTGACGGCCTCGTGGACGAGCCGTCGCAGCTCCGGGAACAGGCGCAGTGACCGCTTGGGCCGCAGCTGGGACATGAACTGCACGGTCAGGTCCCGGCTCGGGTCCACCCAGAAGGTCGTGGTCGCCACCCCGCTCCAGCCGTAGGTGCCGGGCCCGGCCGGGGCCTGGGTGCGGGCGGGGTCGACGACGACCGAGACGCCGAGGCCGAAGCCGACGCCGTCGTTGCCGGGCTCGTCATGGGCCGGGCGGCTGCCGAAGGATCTCAGGTCGGCGCCGCCCGGCAGGTGGTTGCGGGTCATCGTCTCGACCGTTTCGGGCGCCAGCAGGCGTACGCCGTCCAGTTCGCCGCGGCGGCGCAGCATCTCCATGAAGCGGTGCCAGTCGGGCGCGGACGACACCAGGCCGCCGCTGCCGGACAGGAACCGGGGCCGTCCGCGCACCGGCAGCCCCGGGATCGGTGTGATCGTGCCGTCGTCGGCGTCGCCGTACAACTCGGCCAGTCGGCCGGCCTGTTCGTCGTCGACATGGAACCCGGTGTCGGTCATGCCGAGCGGGCGGAGGATCCGCTCGCCGAAGAACGTGTCGAGCGGCTGCCCGGAGACCACCTCGATCACCCGGCCGAGCACATTGGAGGCGACCGAGTAGTTCCACTGCGTGCCCGGGTCGAACTGCAGTGGCAGAGCGGCGTACACCTCCATCGTCTCGGCGAGGTCGGAGCCGGGCCGCACCGACGACTCCAGGCCGGCCGCGCGGTAGAGGGCGTCGACCGGGTGGGTGTGGTAGAAGCCGAAGGTCAGGCCGGCGGTGTGAGTCATCAGATGCCGGATCAGGATGGGTCCGGCGGCCGGCCGGGTGCGTACGTCGTCCCCGGACCCGGCGACGTACACGCGCGGCTCGGCGAAGGCCGGCAGATACCGCTCCAGCGGGTCGTCCAGCGCCAGCCGGCCCTCCTCGACGAGCATCAGCGCGGCGACCGCCGTGACCGGCTTGGTCATCGAGTAGACCCGCCACAGCGTGTCGGCCTCGACCGGCAGCCCGGCGGCGAGGTCCCGCCGGCCGTGGCAGGTGAGGTGCGCGACGCGCCCGCCGCGCGCGACGCTGATCAGGAAGCCGGGCAGTCGGCCCTCGTCGACGAGACGGACGACGTGCTGGTCGAGCCGGTCCAGCGCCTTCGCGTCCAGCCCGGCCTCACCCGGCTCGACCTCTTGTCGCAGCAGTGCCATCGCGCGTCCCCTGTCGCCGCAGTCCCTCACGTGGCATACCCCACCGCCGGCCCGCCAGACGTCACCGGCGCGCGGAAGCCGCAGGACGATTGTCCGCCCGTACGGCCGTGGGCTCGACGTTCCGGCCCGGCAGGGCACGGGCCGCCGTCGCCGCCACGGCGGTCACCGCGGCCAGCGCGAACAGCGGCAGGCGCGGCCCGGCCAGGCCCCACAGGGTGGTCGCGCCGGCCACGCCCAGCACCGGGCCGATGTTCAAGGCCGTCTGCTGCAGCCCGCCCGCCACCCCGGCCGACCGGGCCGCCGCCTGCCGTACGACGACGTGGGTGGCCGCCACCATCACCGTGCCGAACCCCGCGCCGAGCAGCGCGAATCCGGCACCGAAGGCGAGCGGGCCGGTGGCGCGGGCGAGGACCAGCAGGCCCAGCGCGAGCGCCGCCAGCGCGGCCGCCGTCGTACGACGGGCACCGGCCCGGCGCAGCGCGACGGCACATCCGGGCGCGGCCGCGATCATGAGCGCGGCCAGCGGCAGGGCGGTCAGCGCGCAGTGCAGCGGGTCCAGGCCCAGATCGCGCTGAAGGAGGTACACGCAGGTGAACAGGGCACCGTGGAGGGCCGCCGACGCCGCCACCAGGATGCCGAGCGCGGCGCCGGCCCCTGCCGACCCGACCGCGTCGGCGGGCACCAGCGGTGCCGCGGTACGACGCTCATGGCGCACGAAGAGCACCGCCGCCCCCGCGGCCGCCGTCAGCTCGCACCCGCGCGCCGGTGTCCATCCGGACGCCGGGAGCGCGACCAGGCCGTGCACCAGCCCGGCCAGGCACAGCGCGAGCAGCAGGGCACCGGGGAGGTCGAGGCCGTCCGCCTCGCCCTTCACCTCGCGGGCGCGCGGGTCGCGGTCCGCCAGTGCCATGAGCCCGAACAGCGCCGCCGGGACGACGTTCACCAGGAACACCGCCCGCCAGCCCACCGCCGTCGTCAGCGCGCCGCCCACCAGGGGTCCCGCGGCGGCGGCCAGGCCGATGGCGGCGGTGCGCACCGCGAGCGGCCCGCGCAGGCGGTCCGCCGGGTAGGCGGTGCGCAGCATGCCGAGCGTGGCCGGCTGGAGCAGCGCCCCGAAGACGCCCTGGACGACGCGCAGCCCGACGACCCAGCCGATGCCCGGGGCGACGGCGATACCGGCCGAGGCGGCGCCGAAGCCGAGCATGCCGACGGCGAACGTACGGCGATGCCCGTACAGGTCGGCGAGGCGCCCGGCGAGCACCAGCAGGCCCGCCACCGCGATCAGATACCCCGTGCTGGTCCACTGCACCTGACCGACCGAGGCGTGCAGGTCGGCGCCGAGCGCGGGCTGGGCGACGGTGAGGACCGTGCCGTCCAGGGCGACGATCACCGCGCCGGCGACGCTGCTCGCCAGGGCCGCCCGCCGCTTCACCGGCCCGCCCCGGAGCCGAGGTGGGCGTCCAGCGCGGCCCGCAGCAGCGGGGTGAAGTCCTCGCTGGCGGTGGCGAGTTGGAGGCTGCCCCAGCGCCACAGCTGGGCGATGCCGTGCAGGTTCGCCCACAGCGCCGCCGCGACCGTGCGGGCGTCGGCGTCCGGGCGTACCCGGCCGACCAGGTCCACAAGGACGCCGAACAGCGGCAGGCTGGTCTCCCGCAGCCCCAGATGTCCGCTGGCCAGCAGGTCGTGACGGAACATCAGCTCGTACATGCCGGCGTTGTCCCGCGCGAACTCCAGGTACACGCGGGCGAGTTCCTCGACTCGGGCGCGGGGTGAGCCGTCGGTGTCCGTCACGGCCACCCGCGCCCCCAGGTCGGTGAAACCGCGCCGGGCGATGGCCGACAGCAGCTCCAGATGGGTGGGGAAGTAGCGGCGGGGCGCCCCGTGCGAGACCCCGGCCCGCCGGGCGATCTCCCGCAGGGTCAGGGCCTGGGCGCCCTCGCGGGCCACCAGGTCGACGCCGACGTCGACCAGGCGGCCGCGCAGGTCCGCCGTTTCTGGATCAGTGGTCATAGACACTGTCTACCAGGAGGCAGTAGACAGTGTCTACTGAGGGGAATTCCGGGCGGCGTTCCGGAGTTGAGCGGGATATGACTCAGGACACGAACCAGGACGCGCTGCTCGCCCTGCTGTCGGAGCGGCCGGGCGGGGCGCTGGTCACCCTCAAACGCGACGGGCGCCCGCAGCTGTCGAACGTCCTCCACCACTACGATCCCGACCGGCGCGTCATCCGGATCTCGCTGACCGAGGACCGCGCCAAGACCCGCAACCTGCGCCGTGATCCACGGGCGTCGTACCACGTCTCCACGGCCGACGGATGGGCCTACACGGTCGTCGAGGCGACCGCCGATCTCTCGCCGGTGGCCGAGGACCCGCACGACGAGACCGTGGAGGAGCTGGTCCGCCTCTACCGCGACCTCCAGGGCGAGCACCCCGACTGGGACGACTACCGCGCCGCGATGGTCCGCGACCGCCGCCTGGTTCTGCGGCTGCCCGTGGAGCGGGCGTACGGCATTCCCCAGGGCGTCCTCGGCCGCTGATCAGCCCTCGGCCTGCGCCCCGGCGGTCCGTGCCTTCAGCGTCCGTGCCTCGGTCCGCTCCTCGATCGCCCGGAGCACGGCGACCATGTCCGCGCCGCCGTGCCCGAGCGCCACGGTCTCCTCGAACAGCGCGTGGCAGGCGTCGAGCAGCGGTGAGGCGAGCCCCCTCGCGCGGGCGGCCTCGGCGATCAGCCGGTTGTTCTTCAGTACGTCCAGCGCCGCCGCCTGCACCGAGAAGTCCCCCGCCAGCAGCTTGGGTGCCTTCATCCGGGACACCGCGCTGGCCATGGGCCCGGCGTCCAGCACGTCCAGGAACAGTGCGGGGTCCAGGCCGTGCCGGCCGGCGAAGTGGAACGCCTCGGTCAGTCCGGTCACCTGGGTGATCAGGAACAGGTTCACCGCGAGCTTCATCAGCAGCGCGTTCGGCGCCGCCCCGCAGACGAACGCCTGCCGGCACATCGGCGCCAGCAGCGGTCGTACGGCGGACACGGCCGCCTCCTCGCCGGCCAGCAGCGCCACCAGCAGCCCCTGCTCGGCCGGAACCCGGGAGCCGGAGACGGGGGCCTCCACATAGTGGCCGCCCGCGGCGCGCACCTCACTCTCCAAGGCGCGGGAGTACTCCGCGGAGGTGGTGCCCATGTGGACGACGGTCCGCCCGGCCACGCGTGCGGCGAAGTCCGGGGTGTGCCGGGCGAGGACGGCGTCGACGGCCGTCTCGTCGGCCAGCATCAGCAGCACGGTGTCGCTCTTGGCGAACACCTCGGCGGCGTCGGCGGCCACCTCGGCGCCGGCCGCGCGCAGCGGCTCCGCGCGGGCGGGCGTGCGGTTCCACACCGTCAGCGGGGTTCCGGCGGTGGCCAGGCGCAGCGCCATGGGCTGTCCCATGACCCCGAGTCCGATGAAGCCGACGTGCATGCGTCCGCCCTCCTCCGAGCCGCGCCCCGTCTATGACAGCGGTCATAGTAGCCCCGCTTATGACCGCTGTCATAGACGGCCGGGCGGCCCTACCCTGGGCGCAGGTGCGATGAACGGCGCGGGAGGTCGGCGATGGCGGGGTCGGTACGGGGACCGCGGGAGCGGATGGTCTTCAGCGCGGCCCAGCTCATCCGGCGCGACGGTGTGACCGCCACCGGGATGCGCGACGTCGCCGCGCACGCCGATGCGCCGCGCGGCTCCCTCCAGCACTACTTCCCCGGCGGCAAGGAACAGCTCGTCAACGAGGCCGTGGAGTGGGCCGGCCGGTACGCCGCCGGGCGCGTCCCGCGCTTCCTCGCGCAGCTGGACGAGCCCACGCCGGGCGCGCTGTTCGCGGCGATGGCCCGCCAGTGGACCGACGAGTACGAGGCGGGGGGCTTCGTCACCGGCTGCCCGGTCGCGGCGGCCACCGTCGACTGCTCGGCCTCCGGCGAGAGCACCCGCGAGGCGACGGCCGGCGCGTTCGCCACGTGGACGGACGCGGTGGCCGAGGCGCTGACCGGAATGCGGGTTCCCGCCGACCGCGCCCGCCCCCTCGCCACGCTGATGATCAGCGCGCTGGAGGGGGCCATCCTCATCGCCCGCAGCGAACGCAACACCCGCGCGCTGCGGACGGTGGTCGAGGAGCTGGGCCCGGTGCTGGACGCGGCGGCGGGACGGCGGTAGGGGTCACCTGCCGGCGGTGCGCCTTCCATGCCGGGGGCGTGGGGCTTCCGGCGCGGCGGTCCCGCCGGGGGTGTGGCTTCGGGGGCGGCGGTCCCGTCGGGGGTTTTGGGGTGGCTGACCGGGGGCGGCGCCCAGGGGGCGCGTCCGCCGGGGGCGGGGCATTCGGTATGGCTTTGCCGGGGGTTCGCGCCTTCCGGTTTGGCCGTCCCGCCGAGTGCGTGGTGTCTGGTGTGGACGCTCCACTGGGGGCCTGGCCCCTGGTACTGGCCGTGTCCCGCGGGGGGCGTGGCTTCTGTGCAGTCGACCCGGGGCGTGGGGCCCAGGCAGCTTGGTCCGCCGGTGACGCGGCCTTCGGTGCGGCTCGTCCGCCGGGGCACCTGCTCTCCGGTGCACCCCATCCGCCGGGGGTCGCGCCTTCCCCCAGGGCTCGTCCGCCCGGTCACCTGTCCTTCGGGCGCCCAGCTGGGTCGACCTGCGGCGCGTGACACTTCACCCGGGCGGGAAGCCGTGCCAACCCGCCCGCGTGAGGCCTCACTTGGCACGGAAGCCGTGCCGCCGTGCACCCACCACCACCGCGAGTACCGGTATCAGCAGGGCCAGGACCGTCCACGGGAAGGCGCTCGCGTCGAGCAGGTCCAGCAGCAGTCCGCCGAGCACCCCGCCCGCGGCCATCGCCGCGTTCCACAGCGTGACCAGCATCGCCTGCGCGGCCTCGGCGCGCGCGCCGCCCGCCTCGGCCGCGGCGGTCTGCAGCAGCGTGGGCACCCCGCCCCAGCCGAGCCCCCACAGCGCAGCGGCGGCGTACACCAGGGCCGGCACGTCGGCGAAGACGCCCAGCAGGGCCGCCGCACCCGCCACCAGCAGCGTCGCCGTCACGCTGAGCGCGCGCAGCCGGCGGTCGATGCGGGCGCCGACGTACCAGATGCTCACCAGCGACGCCCCGCCGAACACCAGCAGCACCGCGTCGGCCGAGCCGCCCATGCCGGCGTGGTCGAGGAAGGTGGCGATGTAGGCGTACAGCACGGTGTGCGCCAGCACGAAGACCAGGGTGACGAAGAGGACCGGAGCCACCCCGGGGACCGTCAGCGCCCGCAGCACCGGCTCACGCGCGCCCCGCTCCTGCCCGGGCCGGTCCGGCACCAGCAGCGCGATCCAGCCGAGCAGTCCCACGGTCACCGCGGTCATCAGCGCGAACGCCCACCGCCAGCCCAGCAGCCCGCCCAGGTAGGTGCCCGCGGGCACGCCGAGCGACAGGGCCACCGGGATGCCGGTCATCACCACCGCGACCGCCCGGCCGCGCAGTTCGGCGGGGGCCAGGGCACGGGCGTACCCGGCGAGCAGCGCCCAGGCGAGCCCGGCCGCCACCCCGGCGACGAACCGCGCCGCCATGGTCAGCGGGTAGTTCGCGGAGGCGGCGGTCACCGTGTTGGCGACGGCGAAGCCGGCCATCGCGGTCAGCAGCAGCCGCTTGCGGCGCCACGCCGAGGTGGCCGCCGCCAGCGGGATCGCGGTGAGCGCCGTACCGACGGCGTAGACGGTCACCGCCTGTCCCGCCGCCGACTCGCCGACGCCGAGCCCGGCGCTCATCGCGGGCAGCAGCCCGGCGGGCAGGGTCTCGGTCAGGCTGGTGACGAAGACGGCGGTGGCCAGTGCGAGCAGGGCGGACAGGGGCAGCTTGGGAGTGCGCACCCGCGCGGCGGGTGCGGCTGTGTCGGTCGTCATGACCGCAGGGTCGAGCCTGACACCAGTGTCAGATTCAAGGGGGCGCTCGCACCACGTGAAGCGACGCGTGGCGGCGGTGCTTGCCGCCGGAGCGTACCGGTCCTAGCCTCCCCGGGGTGATCAATGGCGCGCACGTGGTGCTGTACAGCCGGGACGCCGAGGCCGACCGGGCCTTTCTCAGGGACGTGCTGGGCTGGCCGCACGTCGACGCCGGCCGGGGCTGGCTGATCTTCCGGATGCCGCCCGCCGAGGTGGCCTGCCATCCCGCGGACGGTGAGCCGGCGCACGAGCTGATGCTGATGTGCGACGACCTGACCGCGACCATCGCCGAACTCGGCGACAAGGGAGTGGACTTCAGCCCCGTCGTCGAGGCCCCCTGGGGCCGGCTGACCGGCTTCCGGCTGCCGGGCGGCGGCGAGATGGGCCTGTACGAGCCCCGGCATCCGCGGCCGTAGAGCAAGCGCAGTGCCCGTGGCCCCGGGTGAGCCGTGCGACGACGGCTCACCCGGGGCCCACCGCGGGCGGACGGATCAGGCCGTCACCGTCTCCTGTGCCGCCGCCTCGCGCCGGGGACGCTCCCCGAGCAGCTCCGTCGGCACCCGGTGGGTCTCCCGCGCCGACAGCGCGGCGATCACCGGCGGCACGCACAGCGCGGCCGTGAACAGCGCCACCGCGGCCCAGTCGTCACCGCCCGGCCCGGCGATCTCCGCCGCGAACGTCACCGCGAAACCGGAGATCGCGAACCCGATCTGGGTGCCGACGGCCATGCCCGACAGCCGGACCCGGGTGGAGAACATCTCGCCGTAGAACGCGGGCCACACACCGTTCGCGGCGCTGTAGACGACCCCGAAGGCGAGGACGCCGCAGACCAGGGTCAGCGGGTAGGAGCCGGTGGAGATCGCCCACAGGTACAGCGCCATCGTCACCGCGCTGCCCACCGCGCCGGCCAGGTACACCGGCCGGCGGCCGATCCGGTCCGACAGCCGTGCCCACAGCGGGATCGCGGCGAGCGCGACCAGGTTGGCGACGGCGCCCACCCACAGCATCGCGGACCGGTCCATCCCCACCGCGTCGCTCGTGGCGTACGCCAGCGCCCACACCGTGAAGATGGTGGAGACCGACGCGACCAGCGCGCCCGCGATCACGCGCAGCACATCGGCCCAGTGCTCGCGCATCAGCACCGCCAGCGGCAGCTTCACCACGCCCTCGGTCGCCGCCTGCCGGGTGAAGGCCGGGGTCTCGGCGAGCCGGCGGCGCACCAGGTAGCCGACCACGGCGACCGCGACGCTCATCCAGAACGGCACCCGCCAGCCCCAGGACAGCAGCTGGTCCTCGGGCAGCGCGGCGATCGGCAGGAACACGAGCGTGGCGATGAGCTGGCCGCCCTGGGTGCCGCTGAGGGTGAAGCTGGTGAAGAAGCCGCGCCGGCCCGGCGGCGCGTGCTCCAGCGTCATCGAACTGGCGCTGGCCTGCTCGCCGGCCGCCGAGATGCCCTGCAGGACGCGGCAGGCCACCAGCAGTACGGGTGCCAGCCCGCCGACCTGCGCCCGGGTGGGCAGACAGCCGATCAGGAACGTCGAGACGCCCATCAGGATCAGCGTGAACACCATGATCTTCTTGCGGCCGAGCCGGTCCCCGACGTGGCCGAGGAAGAGCGCGCCGATCGGGCGGGCGGCGTAGGCGACGCCGAACGTGGCGAGCGACAGCAGGGTCGCGGTGGCCGGGTCGGAGGAGTCGAAGAAGACCTTCGGGAAGATCAGGGCGGCCGCGCTGCCGTAGATGAAGAAATCGAAGTACTCCAGCGCACTGCCGACCCAGGCGGCGGCGGCCGCCTTGCGGGCCTGGCCGGGCGGGGCGGTGGCGTCGTGCGGTGCGGCGGGGACGGACACGGCGTGCTCCTTCGGGGGACTCCACCGTAGGCGGAACGGAGTAGGCGGGGGAACCGCGAGCGAACGCGGACGGCGTGGGGAGGGGGCCGGATCTTCGGCTAATTAACCCACTGGGTAGTTAGTCGCGATGGCAAGCGATGTTGCGCCCGTGTTTCCCCGCTGTCAAGAGGTGATGCCGAGAGGAGGCGTCGACCGGTGGTGCCGGGTCGGGAGTGAGTGCCGGCGGTGCGGCCTCAGTCCGCTGCGCGCTCCGCCGTCAGGTACGCGATCACCATGTCGCCCAGCATGGTGCGGTAGCGCTCCCGCTCCGCCGGGGCGAGCAGGTCGCGGTCGAACAGGGCGCCGAAGGTGTGCCGGTTGGCGACCCGGAAGAAGCAGAACGAGCTGATCATCGCGTGCAGGTCGACGGCGTCGACGTCGGCCGTGAACAGGCCGGAGCGCCGGCCCACGGCCAGGATGCGGCGGATCACGTCGAGCGCGGGCGAGCCGATCCGGCCGAGCTTCTCCGAGGCCGCGATGTGCGCGGCCTCGTGGATGTTCTCGATGCTGACCAGCCGGATGAAGTCCGGGTGCTGCTCGTGGTGGTCGAAGGTCAGCTCGGCCAGGCGGCGGATGGCCGCCACCGGGTCCAGGTGCTCGACGTCGAGTTGCTGCTCGGCCTCCCGGATCACCGCGTACGCCCGCTCCAGCACGGCCGTGAACAGCTGTTCCTTGCCGCCGAAGTAGTAGTAGATCATCCGCTTCGTGGTGCGGGTGCGGGCGGCGATCTCGTCGACGCGGGCGCCGTCGTAGCCGGCCCGGGCGAACTCCTTCGTGGCCACGTCGAGGATCTCGGCCTTGGTGCGGGCGGCGTCACGGGTGCGCGCGCCGGTGCGTGCCGGTTCGTCGACGCTGGTCATGGGCTTCCCCCGGTGCGTTGGGCCAGTGCCGTGATTGTAGAAGGCGGCCCCGCCGGATCCGCTCCGGTCTTTTCGCGGGGCCGTCCGGCTGATATAGCTAACGTACTGGTTCGTACATTAGCTCCGGAGGTCAGCAGTGCCCGATGACTCGTTTCTCGTCGGACTCATCGGTTCCGGCATCGGCCCGTCGCTCAGCCCGGCGCTGCACCAGCGGGAGGCCGACCGCCAGGGCCTGCGCTATCTGTACCGGCTCCTCGACATCGACCCGCTCGGGCTGCCCCCCGAGGCCGTCGGCGACCTGGTGCGCTCCGCCCGCGACCTCGGCTACGACGGGCTCAACATCACGCACCCCTGCAAGCAGCTGGTGATCGAGCACCTGGACGCGCTCGATCCGCAGGCCGAGGCGCTCGGCGCGGTCAACACCGTCGTCTTCGACGGCGGCCGGGCCGTCGGCCACAACACCGACGTCACCGGCTTCGCGGCCTCCTTCGCACGCGGCCTGCCCGACGCCCCGCTGGAACGCGTCGTGCAGCTCGGCGCGGGCGGCGCCGGCGCGGCCGTCGCGCACGCCGCGCTCACCCTCGGCGCCGAGCGGATCACCCTCGTCGACGCCCAGCCCGAGCGGGCCGCCGCCCTCGCCGCGTCCCTCGCCGCGCACTTCGGCCCCGGCCGGGCCGCCGCCGCGGGCCCCGACCGGCTGCCGGCACTCCTCACCGGCGCCGACGGCGTCATCCACGCCACCCCCACCGGCATGGCCGCCCACCCCGGCCTGCCGCTCGCCGCCGAGCTGCTGCACCCCGGCCTGTGGGTCGCCGAGGTCGTCTACCGCCCGCTGGAGACCGAGCTGCTGCGCACCGCGCGCGCGATCGGCTGCGCCACCCTCGACGGCGGCGGCATGGCCGCCTTCCAGGCCGCCGACGCGTTCCGCCTGTTCACCGGGCGGGAACCCGACAGCGCGGCGATGCTCGCCGACCTCGCCGCACTGACCGGCGCCGCCGCGACCACCACCCCGTGAGGCCACCGATGCGCACCTGTATCGCCACCGTCTGCCTGAGCGGCTCCCTCACCGAGAAGCTCACCGCCGCCGCCCGGGCCGGCTTCGACGGCGTCGAGATCTTCGAGAACGACCTGCTCGCCAGCCCCCTCACCCCCGAGGAGATCCGCGCCCGCTGCGCCGACGTCGGCCTCACCATCGACCTCTACCAGCCGATGCGGGACGTCGAGGCGCTGCCCGAGGAGGAGTTCGCCCGCGCGCTGCGCCGCGCCCGGCACAAGTTCGAGCTGATGCGCCGGCTCGGCGCCGACACGGTCCTCGTCTGCTCCAGCGTCCACCCCCGCGCCGTCGACGACGACGCCCTCGCCGCCGGGCAGCTCGCCCGGCTCGCCGGCCTCGCCCAGGACCACGGCATCCGCGTCGCCTACGAGGCGCTGGCCTGGGGGCGGCACGTGTCGACGTACGACCACGCCTGGCGCATCGTCCAGGCCGCCGGTCATCCCGCGCTCGGCACCTGCCTGGACAGCTTCCACATCCTCTCGCGGGGCTCCGACCCCAAGGGCATCGAGGACATCCCCGGGGAGAAGATCTTCTTCCTCCAGCTCGCCGACGCGCCCCGCCTGGCCATGGACGTCCTGCAATGGAGCCGCCACCACCGCTGCTTCCCCGGCCAGGGCGGCTTCGACGTCGCCGGCCTGGTCCGGCACGTGCTGAACACCGGCTACACCGGCCCGCTGTCCCTGGAGGTCTTCAACGACGTCTTCCGGCAGGCCGACCCCGGACCCACCGCCGTCGACGGCCGGCGCTCCCTGCTGATCCTCCAGGAGGAGACCGGCGCGGTGGCCCCGCCCGCCCCCGTCGTGCCCACCGGCCTCGCCTTCGCCGAACTCGTCACCCCGGACCCCGCCCCCGCCGCGGCCGTACTCGGCGCCCTCGGCTTCACCCGCACCGCACGGCACCGCGGCAAGCCGGTCGACCTGTGGGAGCAGGGCGACGCCCGCATCCTGCTCAACACCGGACCGGCCGCGCGCCGCGACGGCACCCGGCTCGCCGCGATCGGCCTGGAGTCGCCCGACCCGGCCGGCGCCGCCCGCCGAGCCGAGGCCCTGCTCGCACCGGTACTGCCGCGCCGCCGCGCCCCCGAGGACGCGCCGCTGGAGGCGGTGGCCGCGCCCGACGGCACGGAACTGTTCTTCTGCGCGACCGGCCGGGCCCCCGAACTCCCCGACTGGCGCGGCGACTTCACGGACATCGGCCCCGCCCCACGGGACACCGGTATCCACGGCATCGACCACCTCGCGCTCACCCAGCCCTGGCACCACTTCGACGAGGCCGCGCTCTTCCACCGCGCCGTCCTCGGCCTGGACGCCCAGGAGAGCGTGGACCTCGCCGACCCCTACGGCCTGATGCGCAGCCGCGCAGTCGCCACCCCCGACGGCGGCGTCCGCCTCGCCCTGACCGTGGGCGCGGCGCCCGGCGACGCCACCGTGCACGCCCGGCACATCGCGCTGGCCTGCGACGACGTGATCGCCGCGACCCGCCGCTTTTGTGCCGCGGGCGGCCGGCTGCTCCCGGTGCCGGCCAACTACCACGACGACCTGGCCGCCCGCTTCGACCTGCCGGAGGAGGACCTGGCGGCCTACCGCGACCTCGGCATCCTCTACGACCGCGACCCGCACGGCGGCGAGTTCCGGCACTGCTACACGCGCACGGTCGGCCACGTCTTCTTCGAACTCGTCCAACGCGACGGCGGCTACACCGGCTACGGCGCGGCGAACGCACCGGTCCGGCTCGCCGCGCAGCACACGGCGGGTGGCCTCACTGACGGCTGACGGCGCGGGTGACGCCGGCGATCACCGTGGACGCCAGGATCCAGCCGGTGAGGACGAGGGCGTAGGCGAGGGCCTGGTAGCCACCGCGCGGCGCGAACGCGGACTCCTGCCCGAAGGAGAGCACCGGCAGCAGCAGGTCGAGGGTGTAGAACACCGGGTTGAACTGCGGCGCCTCGCCCGCCTTCAGCGGTTGCGGGTGGTGCAGGGCGAAAGCGACCGAACCGATGGCGAGCAGCGACAGCAGCCAGCCGGCGGCCCGCAGCGGCCGGAACCCGTAGCCGACGGTGACGTCCTGGACCAGGCCCCACAGCCTGCCGTACCAGGGGAGGGTGCGGCGGTGGCGGCGCTGCTTGGCGAGCTGGACCAGCCGGGCCGCGTGGTCGTCGCCGGTGCGCCGGTAGGCGGCGGTGAGTTGCTCGTAGGCGTGCGGGACATAGCCGTTGCGGTCGCGTTCCAGCATGGGCAGGCGCAGTTCGGCGGACACGTGCGGAGTGAGGGCGGTGTAGGTCAGGTCACTGAGGAGCACACTGTCCGGCACCACTTCCGGATCCAGGAACAGTGCCTCCATCTGACTGCGGCGCAGGTTGAGGGTGCCCTCCATGGCGGGACCGCGGCGCAGCCACAGCTCGCCCAGCGAGCAGCTGCTCGCCTGCAGCGCCGTACCGCCCGGGTGGGACAGGAGGCTGTACGACAGGTCGAGCCGGCCGGCGATCCGGGCGCCGCGCAGGCCCACCCAGCCGCGCACCTCGGCGTGCCGGAGCTGGAAGTCGCCCTCGACGACGAGGGTCTCGGCGTCGAGCGCCGTCTGCCCGGGGTGGTCGAGCCGGGCCTCGTTGAGGTTGACCGTCCCGGCGACGGACGCGCCGGTGGCCCGTATCCGACCGCGGGTCCGCAGGCCGGGGGCCCACAGGTCGTCGCCGATGGCGGTCTGGTTGAGCTGGAGCACCGGCGAGTCGTCCACCGCCGTGAGTTCGGCTCCCTCCAGGAACAGGGCGCCCCCGATCTCGGTCCCGGCGAACATCAGCCGGCCGGCCCGGCAGCCGCTCATCTGCACCGTGCCGTCGACGTGGGCGCTCGCGAGACGGAGCCCGGGCAGCACGGAGCCGCGCAGGTTGAGGCGCGGCAACCGGGTGCCGTAGAACTCCAGGTGCTCGTCGAAGTGGCAGTGGCTCATGCGGAACGGCCGGTCGAGCACCGCGTAGGTCATGTCGAGCGCCCCGGTGATCCGGGCGCCGGTGACCCGCAGCGCGGATATCTCACCGTCCTCGGCGGGCGCGCTGACCAGCAGCGCCCGCAGGACGGAGGCCCGCAGTGTCCGCTGCGGGCCCCAGTCCCCTCCCGTGGCCGCGTCCTCGTCGGGCGCGGTCCGGAAGTCCACGTTCTCGCCCCGGGGAAACGCACGCCACACCCGCTCCTCGGCCGGCGTCAGATCGGTGATCTCCATCGCGGGGAATCTGACCCGACCGCGGAGCGGGTGTCAACTACGCCTTTACGGCCGCACGTTCCACTCCGCGACCACCGGTCGCCCGTGCTCCGTCGACAACCGGCTCAACGTGCCCGTCGCCAGCTGGAACAGCCGCCCCTCCGACGCCGGCAGTCCCAGGCGGCGGGCTGTCAGGACGCGCAGGAAGTGGGCGTGGGCCACCAGGACCACGTCGCCGGAGGCGAGGGCCGGTACCACCCGGGACAGCACCCGGTCCGCCCGTGCCCCCACCTGTTGCGGCGACTCCCCGGGGCTGCCGGAGCCCGGCGGCACGCCGTCGGTCCACAGGTCCCAGTCGGGGCGGGTGCGGTGGATGTCGACGGTGGTGACACCCTCGTACGCCCCGTAGTCCCACTCCTGGAGGTCCGGGTCCGGCACCGCGCCCACGACGCCCGCGAGTTCCGCCGTGCGGACGGCCCGCCGCAGGGGGCTCGTGAGAGCCAGGGCGAAGGGCCGTCCGGACAGCAGCGGAGCCAGGGACTTGGCCTGCTCCTCACCGTGGGTGGTGAGGGGCAGGTCGGTGACGCTGGTGTGCTGTCCGGTCAGGCTCCACTCGGTCTCACCGTGGCGGACCAGGAGCAGATCGCCCACGTCAGTCCTTCTTGGCGGACTCGACGGCGTGGCCGCCGAACTGGTTGCGCAGTGCCGCGATCATCTTCATCTGCGGCGAGTCGTCCTGGCGGGAGGCGAACCGGGCGAAGAGGGAGGCCGTGATCGCGGGCAGCGGCACCGCGTTGTCGATGGCCGCCTCGACCGTCCAGCGCCCCTCGCCGGAGTCCTCGGCGTAGCCGCGCAGCTTGTTCAGGTGCTCGTCCTCGTCGAGGGCGTTGACCGCGAGGTCGAGCAGCCAGGAGCGGATGACCGTGCCCTCCTGCCAGGAGCGGAAGACCTCGCGGACGTTGTCCACGGAGTCGACCTTCTCCAGCAGCTCCCAGCCCTCGGCGTACGCCTGCATCATCGCGTACTCGATGCCGTTGTGGACCATCTTCGCGAAGTGCCCGGCGCCGACCCTGCCCGCGTGGACGTAGCCGTAGGGGCCTTCCGGCTTGAGCGCGTCGAAGATGGGCTTGAGGCGCTCGACGTGCTCCTTGTCGCCGCCGACCATCAGCGCGTAGCCGTTCTGCAGGCCCCACACACCACCCGAGACGCCCGCGTCGACGAAGCCGATGCCGCGCTTGCCGAGCTCCTCGGCGTGCTTCTCGTCGTCGGTCCAGCGGGAGTTGCCGCCGTCGATGACGGTGTCGCCGGGCTTGAGGATGCCGCCCAGCTGGTCGATGACGCTCTGCGTGACCCGGCCGGCCGGGACCATGACCCACACCGCGCGCGGCGCTTCGAGCCGGTCGGCGAGTTCCACCAGGTTGTCGACGTCGGAGAGCTCGGGGTTGGTGTCGTACCCGATGACCTCGTGGCCGGCGTTGCGCAGGCGCTCGCGCATGTTGCCGCCCATCTTGCCGAGACCAACAAGACCGATCTGCATGGTTACTTCACTTCCTTGAGGTCGCGGTAGGCCGCGACGAGCGCTGCGGTGGACGGGTCGAGACCGGGGACGTCCGCGCCTTCGGTGAGGGCGGGTTCGACCCGCTTGGCGAGGACCTTGCCCAGTTCCACGCCCCACTGGTCGAAGGAGTCGATGTTCCAGATCGCGCCCTGCACGAACACCTTGTGCTCGTAGAGGGCGACCAGCTGGCCCAGTACGGACGGGGTCAGCTCGGGGGCCAGGATCGTGGTGGTCGGGTGGTTGCCCTGGAAGGTGCGGGCCGTGACCTGCTCCTCGGGCACGCCCTCGGCGCGCACCTCGTCGGCGGTCTTGCCGAAGGCGAGGGCCTGGGTCTGGGCGAAGAAGTTGGCCATCAGCAGGTCGTGCTGGGCCTTGAGCCGGTCGCTCAGTTCGGCGACCGGGCGGGCGAAGCCGATGAAGTCGGCGGGGATGAGCTTGGTGCCCTGGTGGATCAGCTGGTAGTAGGCGTGCTGGCCGTTGGTGCCCGGCGTGCCCCACACGACGGGGCCGGTCTGCCATTCCACCGGCCGCCCGTCGCGCTGCACCGACTTGCCGTTGGACTCCATGTCCAGCTGCTGCAGATACGCGGTGAACTTCGACAGGTAGTGGCTGTAGGGCAGCACGGCGTGCGACTGGGCGTCGAAGAAGTCGCCGTACCAGATGCCCAGCAGGCCCAGCAGCAGCGGCGCGTTGGCCTCGGCGGGCGCGGTGCGGAAGTGCTCGTCGACGGTGTGGAAGCCGTCGAGCATCTCCCGGAAGCGGTCCGGGCCGATGGCGATCATCAGCGACAGGCCGATGGCGGAGTCGTAGGAGTAGCGGCCGCCGACCCAGTCCCAGAACTCGAACATGTTGTCGACGTCGATGCCGAACCCGGTGACCTTCTCCGCGTTCGTCGACAGCGCGACGAAGTGCTTCGCGACCGCCTTGTCCTCGCCGCCGAGCCCCTCCAGGAGCCAGGCGCGGGCCGAGGTGGCGTTGGTGATCGTCTCGATCGTGGTGAAGGTCTTGGACGCGACGATGAACAGCGTCTCCGCCGGGTCCAGGCCGTGCAGCGCCTCGTGCAGGTCGGCGCCGTCGACGTTGGAGACGAAGCGGAACGTCAACTCGCGTGCCGTGTAGGCCCGCAGTGCCTCGTACGCCATCGCCGGGCCGAGGTCGGAGCCGCCGATGCCGATGTTGACGACGTTGCGGATGCGCTTGCCGGTGTGCCCGGTCCACTCCCCGGAGCGGACCCGCTCGGCGAAGGCGGCCATCTTGTCCAGCACCGCGTGCACCTTC
>NZ_PQSS01000096.1 GCF_002920535.1 Streptomyces sp. Ru71
TGTTTCAGGCTGTTTGATCAGCCGTCCGTTTCCGATTTCATCGGGGGTGGCTCTCGGGACTCGATGTTCCGGCGGAGCCTGTAGATACTCACTGTCACCGACCGGACCAGGTCCAGTTCCAGGCAACTGTTCGAATCTACCTCCCTGTCCACTCCGTGTCAACGGGGTTTCCGGGGCGAAGGAGAGATTAACAGCTCGGGAGGGGTGGATGCACATCAGGCGGCCGTGGGCAGCGTGGCGCTGCGTTCGGCCGCCTCGACGTCGCCGCTCTCGCCCTCTCGGACGGCCCGTCCGCCCAGTACGTAGACGTAGGTCAGGAAGGCCGCCTCGGCTGCGATCCCGATGGCGATGCGGCCCCAGGTGGGCAGGCCCGACGGGGTGACGAAGCCTTCGATGGCGCCGGAGACGAAGAGGACCAGGGCGAGGCCTATGGCCATGCCGATGGCCGCCCGGCCCTCCTCCGCGAGGGCGGTGCGGCGGGTGCGCGGTCCCGGGTCGATGAGCGTCCAGCCCAGGCGCAGGCCCGTGCCGGCGGCGACGAACACCGCGGTCAGTTCGAGCAGGCCGTGCGGGAGGACTAGGCCGAGGAAGGTGTCGAGGCGGCCGGCGGAGGACATCAGGCCGATGCCGACGCCCAGGTTGAGCATGTTCAGCAGGAGGATCCACAGGACCGGCAGGCCCAGGAAGACGCCCATGACCAGGCAGATAGCGGCGGCCTCCGCGTTGTTCGTCCACACCTGGGCGGCGAACGAGGCCGCCGGGTGGCTGGAGTAGTACGTCTCGTACTCGCCGCCCGGGCGGGTGAGCTCGCGCAGCTCGCTGGGGGCCGCGATGGCGGACTGGACGTCGGGGTGGCTGCCGATCCACCAGCCGAGCAGGGCTGCGACCACGATGGACAGCAAGGCGGTGGGTACCCACCAGTGGCGGGAACGGTAGACCGCCGCGGGGAAGCCGCGGGTCAGGAAACGGGTGACGTCGCGCCAGGAGGCACGACGGGCTCCTGTAACCGCGCTACGCGCGCGTGCGACGAGCTGGCTGAGCCGGCCGGTCAGCTGCGGGTCGGGCGCGCTGGACTGGATCAGGGAGAGATGGGTCGCGGTGCGCTGGTAGAGCGTGACGAGTTCGTCGGCCTCGGCGCCGGTGAGGCGGCGTCGGCGCCCGAGCAGGGTGTCGAGGCGTTCCCACTCGGCTCGGTGGGCGGAGACGAAGACGTCGAGGTCCATCGGTGTGCCTGCTCCTGCGCGGTTCGTCGGCGGCTCGGCCAAGGGTCAGCTTGTCGTACTGCGGCGCGATGCGCCCTCAGCTTGGCAGACTGGCGGTTCTCAAGGCAGGTCAGGGGAAGGGGCGTCGGGCGTGAGTGAGCTGGTGACGGGCGAGGCGGTGGCGTTGGAGCTACGCCCCGCGAGGCTGCCCAGCAGGGCGCTCGCCGTGCTGATCGATCTGGCCGTCGCCATGGCGGCGTACACGATCGTGACCCTGGTCCTGCTGGTGGCGACGGCTTCGCTGGACGAGGCGGCGCAGACGGCGGTGTCGATCGCGACGTTCGTGCTGGTGCTGGTCGGGGGGCCGATCGCCGTCGAGACGCTCAGCCATGGGCGGTCGCTGGGGAAGCTGGCGTGCGGGCTGCGGGTGGTGCGGGACGACGGGGGGCCGATCCGGTTCCGTCATGCGCTCGTGCGTGGGGCGATCGGTGTCGTCGAGATCTTGCTGACGTTCGGGGTCGTCGCCTGTATCGCCTCGCTCGTGTCGGCGCGCGGCCGGCGGCTGGGGGATGTGTTCGCGGGCACGCTGGTCGTGCGGGAGCGGGTGCCGCAGGCGCGGTCGGGCTTCCTGCCGCCTCCGCCGCCGTGGCTGGCCGGCCGGTTCGGGCAGCTGGATCTGTCCGCGGTGCCGGACGGGCTGTGGCTTGCGATCCGGCAGTACCTGACCCGGATGCACCAGCTGGATCCGCGGGTCGGCTCGGACATGGCCCAGCGTCTGGCCGCCGATCTCGCGGCCCGTACGGGGGCTCCGGTGCCGCCCGGCGTTCCCGCGGCCGCGTTCCTCGCCGCGGTCGTCCAGGAACGGCAGGCCAGGGAGGCCCGGCGCACGTTCGCCGCCGCACCGCTTACGCCGTCACCGGTCGCGAGCCCGAACGGCGGCCCGGGGTTCTCCTCTCCGGTCCCCCACTCGCCGGCTCCGGCGGCCCCGGCTGTCCGGCCCACCCCGGCCGAGGTGCCGCAGGAGGGTTCCCGGACGGGTTTCGCACCGCCTGCCTGATCCCTTCCTGGAGGCAGGTCGGGGCCTGAGGGAGGCCGGGGTTCAGGGGAAGACCGACGGCGGTGAGTCGAGGTCTTCCAGCTCGATGCCGGGGGCTGCGAGGACGACGTCGCCGGCGATGTGCACGGTGTGCTGCTCGCCGGTGTCCAGGGCTGTGACCTGGTATTCGTCCACGGTCAGGGGGCCGTTGTCAGTGGGGTGTGCTTCGCTTTTCAGCAAGGTCCAGGACTGGTCCACGGTGAGCGGGGCGAGCACGGGGTCCGTGAAGGCGACGAGGCGCACCCGGGTGGCGGGAGCGGAGGGGGTGAGGCGCAGCAAGCGGGTCGTGGCGATGAGGAACGCGGGGGAAGTGCCGGTGAAGGCGTGGGCGCGCACATTGCCTTCGGTGGCATGGGTGCCGGTGGGGTCGGTGCGCACCCAGGTGACACCGTCCAGAGCGGCGCCGCGCACCTGCCAGTCGCCCGCGTGAAGTTCGAGGCGGATGGGGCGGCCCAGCTCGTCGAGGGCGAGGTCGACGGAGCCGTGGTGATCGCCGGACGGGGTGGTCAGCCGCGAGACGTAGCGCCAGCCGGAGGGGCCGGGGGCGCAGTGGAAGTGTTCTTCGGCGAGGGGGGTGTGATCGTGCGGATCGTGGAGCGAATAGCGGCCGCGGGGCATGGGGGTCCTGGCTCGTGACGTGGGTTTCCGGCAGGTCGTGACGGGCTGGTCCGGGAAATGGGGCAGGCCCCCGGCACGGGGGTGCGGGGGCCTGCCTCGGAACCTTGACCGGTACCGCTGGTGATCAGTAGCGGTAGTGGTCGGGCTTGTACGGGCCGTCGACGTCGACGCCGATGTAGGCGGCCTGCTCCGGGCGCAGCTTGGTGAGCTTGACGCCGAGGGCGTCGAGGTGGAGGCGGGCGACCTTCTCGTCGAGGTGCTTGGGCAGCGTGTACACGCCGGTCGGGTACTCCGACTGCTTGGTGAACAGCTCGATCTGCGCGATGGTCTGGTTCGCGAAGGAGTTGGACATCACGAACGAGGGGTGACCGGTGGCATTGCCCAGGTTGAGCAGGCGGCCCTCGGACAGCACGATGATCTTCTTGCCGTCCGGGAAGGTCCAGGTGTGGACCTGCGGCTTGATCTCGTCCTTGACAATGCCGGGGATCTTGGCGAGGCCGGCCATGTCGATCTCGTTGTCGAAGTGGCCGATGTTGCCGACGATGGCCTGGTGCTTCATCTTGGCCATGTCCGAGGCCATGATGATGTCCTTGTTGCCGGTCGTGGTGATGAAGATGTCGGCCGTCTCGACGACCTCGTCCAGGGTGGTGACCTGGTAGCCGTCCATCGCGGCCTGCAGGGCGCAGATGGGGTCGATCTCGGTGATGATCACCCGGGCGCCCTGGCCGCGCAGGGACTCCGCGCAGCCCTTGCCCACGTCGCCGTAGCCGCACACGACGGCGGTCTTGCCGCCGATCAGGACGTCGGTGGCGCGGTTGATGCCGTCGACCAGCGAGTGACGGCAGCCGTACTTGTTGTCGAACTTCGACTTGGTGACGGCGTCGTTGACGTTGATGGCGGGGAACAGCAGCGTGCCGTCGCGCATCATCTCGTACAGGCGGTGCACGCCCGTGGTGGTCTCCTCGGTGACGCCGCGGATCTCGGACGCCAGCTGGGTCCACTTCTGCGGGGTCTCGGCGACCGTGCGGGTGAGCAGTTCGAGGATGACGCGGTGCTCGTCGGACTCGGCGGTGTCGGGCGAGGGGACCTTGCCGTCCTTCTCGTACTCGACGCCCTTGTGGACGAGGAGGGTGGCGTCACCACCGTCGTCGAGGATCATGTTCGGGCCGCCGGTGGGGGTGCCCGGCCACGTCAGGGCCTGCTCGGTGCACCACCAGTACTCCTCCAGCGTCTCGCCCTTCCAGGCGAAGACCGGGACGCCCTGCGGGTTCTCGGGCGTGCCGTTGGGGCCGACGGCGATGGCGGCGGCGGCGTGGTCCTGGGTGGAGAAGATGTTGCAGGACGCCCAGCGCACCTCGGCGCCGAGCGCGACCAGCGTCTCGATCAGCACGGCGGTCTGCACCGTCATGTGCAGCGAGCCGGTGATCCGGGCGCCCGCCAGCGGCTGCGCCTCGGCGTACTCCTTGCGGATCGCCATCAGGCCCGGCATCTCGTGCTCGGCGAGGGTGATCTCCTTGCGGCCGAACTCGGCCAGGGACAGGTCGGCGACCTTGAAGTCGACAGTCGTCATGCGAGCTGCTCCTCGGGTTGGGTCGAGGTGTGGGTACGGCTGATCTGCGCGGCGGCGGACACAGGGGTGCCCGAAGGGGGACACAGGCATGCCCGCGTGCGCGCAGCGCAGTCCGTCGGAGGCCCTCTCTCCCTCGGTCGGTCCCGGCGGGACCGCCCGACCGCCATCAGCAGCGACGTCTGGCTCCCCTCCAAGCTACACGGTGGGCACGGCCGTCCCCAGTCCGCCTCGGAACAGATCACGCCATCCTGGACCGGCGGTCCTCGACGTGCCGCGCGAGCTCGGGTGGTGCTGACCGGGCCGGGGACAGGCGCCCGCTACGCTCTGCGCCCGCAAAGGCTCAAGGGAGGGGACGCGATGTCCGGCAAGGGGCGGGGGCTGACGATCGCAGCCGTCGTGGTGGGGCTGGTGGGAGTACTGCTGGGAATCGGGGGTGCGGCCTATGCGCGGGGCGCGTACGGCGGATCCGTGGTGCGCAGCGAGAGCATGGAGCCGACGTACCGGCCCGGTGACCGGATCGTCTTCGAGCGGATCGACGGCGGTCAGGTGCGGCGCGGGGATGTGGTGCTCGTCTCCGAGCCGGACCGCTACGGCCCCGGTGTGCTGTTGGTCAAGCGGGTCATCGGCGTCGGCGGCGATCGCGTCGCGTGCTGCGCGGGGAGCGGGGCGGGCTCGCGCGTCACCGTGAACGGCACGCCGCTGCGGGAGCCGTATGTGCACGACGGGGAGGCCGACGGCGGGTTCACCGGGCAGAAGTACGACGTGCGGGTGCCCGAGGGCCGGATGTTCCTGCTCGGTGACAACCGGGGGAACTCCCGGGACTCGCGGGCCTTCCTGGACGACCGGGGCGGGACGGTGCCGCTGTCCGCGGTGCGCGGGCGGGTCATCGACGACTACACCGTGCCGGCGCTGCTCGGTACGGCGCTGATCCTTGCCGTGGTCCTGGTGCTGACCGGTGCCGGGCTGGGCATCGCCGCCGTCACCGTACGGCGCAGGGCGCGGGCGTCGGTGCCGCCCGCGCCGCCGTGGGTGCTGCAGCGGTAGCGGCTCAGTGCCCGGCGCTCTGCGGGGTCGGGCCGCCCGGGGTGGCCTCGGGGTCGGGTCCCTTGGCGGCCTCTGCCTCGCTGTAGATGTCGGGCTCCAGGTAGATCACGCGGGCGATGGGCACGGCGGCGCGGACGCGGGCCTCGGCGGCGTCGATGGCGGTGGCGACCTCGGTGGCGGTGTCGTCGTGCCGGACGGCGATCTTGGCGGCGATGAGCAGTTCCTCGGGGCCCAGGTGGAGCGTGCGCATGTGGATGATGCGGGGGACGGTGTCGCCGTCGACGATCGCGGCCTCGATCTTCTTGACCTCCTCGGCACCGGCGGCCTCGCCGAGCAGCAGCGACTTGGTCTCGGCGGCCAGGACGAGCGCGATGAGGACGAGCAGGACACCGATGCAGACGGTGCCGATGCCGTCCCAGACGCCGTCGCCGGTGAGCAGGGACAGGCCGACGCCGCCGAGGGCGAGGACCAGACCGATCAGGGCGCCGAAGTCCTCCAGCAGGACGACGGGCAGCTCGGGTGCCTTGGCGCGGCGGATGAACGCCGTCCAGGAGAGCGTGCCGCGCAGCTCGTTGGACTCCTTGATGGCCGTGCGGAAGGAGAAGCCCTCGGCGATG
Organism: Streptomyces sp. Ru71; assembly: GCF_002920535.1. Lineage (GTDB taxonomy): Bacteria > Actinomycetota > Actinomycetes > Streptomycetales > Streptomycetaceae > Streptomyces. The sequence goes on from NZ_PQSS01000096.1 coordinate 6,148, forward strand.
ATCGCGAAGACGAGGACGCCCACCGGCCAGTACCAGTGGTCGATTTCGTGCGGGTGGCTGATCTTCTCGTAGCCCTCGTAGATGGCGAACATGCCGCCGACCGAGAACAGCACGATGGAGACGAGGAAGGCGTAGATGTAGCGCTCGCGGCCGTAGCCGAAGGGGTGCTGCGGGGTGGCCTCGCGCTGGGCGCGCTTGCCGCCGACCAGCAGCAGGAACTGGTTGCCGGAGTCGGCGACCGAGTGCACGCCCTCGGCGAGCATCGACGACGAGCCGCTGAACGCGAACGCCACGAACTTCGATGCCGCGATCGCGAGGTTGGCGCCGAGTGCCGCCACGATCGCCTTGGTGCCGCCTGACGCGCTCATCTGTCCGCGTGTCCCTTCGCCTGCGTGTGTTGTCGCCGACCCGGGCCTTTGCCCGCCCTTTGCCGGTGGGCCATTCTTGCAGCCCGTGGGGCTCCGGTGTCCCGGGTGTCCACAGGGGCGGTCATACGAACACACCGCAGCCGCGTGCGGCGTCGGCGTTCAGGCGATCACGGTGGCCCGGAAGAGCGTGCCGGTGCCGGACACCTCGGCCTTCTCCCCCGCCGGCACGAAGACGGACTGACCGGAGGTCAGCTCGTGTTCCCCGGCGCGGACGGAACCGGCCGTGCAGAGCAGGATCTGCGGGGTGGACCGGGTGAGGTCGTGGGCGGCGCCGCCGGCGGGCAGGACGTAGCGGGAGAGACGGAACTCGTCGATCGGGGTGTCGTAGACCTCCTCGCCGTCGGGGGAGGCCTCCGGGCGCAGCACGCCGGGGTCGCTCGCCTCGAAGCGGACGATCCGCAGCAGTTCGGGGACGTCGACGTGCTTGGGGGTCAGGCCGCAGCGCAGGACGTTGTCGGAGTTGGCCATGATCTCCACGCCGAGGCCGTCGAGGTAGGCGTGCGGGATGCCGGCGCCGAGGTAGAGCGCCTCGCCGGGCTGGAGCCGGACGTGGTTGAGCAGCATCGCCGCGATGACGCCGGGGTCGCCCGGGTAGTGGTGAGCGATGCCGGCGTAGGGGGCGTAGTCCCCGCCGAGGCGGTCGCAGGCGGCCGCGGCCTCGGCGACGGTGTGGGCCATCTCCTCGCGGTCGGCGGTGAGGATCGCGGTGAGCACCTCGCGCAGGGCCGCGTCCTCGGGGTGGGCGTGCAGCAGGTCGACGTACGGCTTGAGGGAGTCGACGCCGAGACCGGCCAGCAGGTCGGCGGCGTGGACCGGTTCGCGGAATCCGCACAGCCCGTCGAACTCGGTGAGCGCGCAGATCAGTTCGGGCTTGTGGTTGGCGTCCTTGTAGTTGCGGTGCGGGGCGTCGACCGGGATGCCGCGCTGCTCCTCGTCGGCGTACCCCTGCCGGGCCTGCTCCAGGTCCGGGTGGACCTGCAGGGAGAGCGGGGCGCCGGCGGCGAGCAGCTTGAGCAGGAAGGGCAGGCGCGGGCCGAACTTCGCCACGGCCTCGGCGCCGAGTTCGCGCTCGGGGGCGGCCGCGATGACGTCGGCGAGGGTGCCGCGCGCGGTGCGCGAGGGAGCGCCCGGGTGCGCGCCCATCCACATCTCCGCCTGCGGTTCGCCGGTCGGCTCGACGCCGAGCAGGTGCGGGATCGCGGTCGTGGAACCCCAGGCGTAGGGGCGGACGGTGTTGTCGAGGCGGTCCATGGGTTCTTCCTGCGTGCGGCGACGGATGCGGTGGCGGCGCGTGCCAGGGCAAGGATCAGCTTCTTGACGCGACCGCCAGGTAAACGGCGGCGAAATCGGTGATGGCGATCAGCTCGGCGAGGGTCTCCAGTTCGTCGCCCTCCTCCGGTTCCAGCTCGCTGATCGGCGTGTCGTGGCTGAGGGCCAGGTCGCGGGCGGCCGGGGCGGCGGTGAGGCTGCTGATCGGGCGGTCGCGCAGCAGCACCACGCGCGCGTGCAGCGCGGGCGGCTCCTCGACGCGGTCGCGGAAGAAGTCCTCCGGGTCGGCGCCGGCGGCCAGCGGGCCGGCGAGCAGGGCGCTGTGCGCGGCGAGCGCCTCGGGCAGTTCGGCGACGACCGCGGGGACGCCGGCCAGCTCCGCGAGCGCGGCGGCGAAGCGGCGGCCGGCCGGGCCGGCGGAGGTGCCCTCGGTCCAGACGAGGGGCAGGGCGTCGGCGAGTTCGGCGGCGAGGGTCTTGGCCGGGTTGCTGTACGTCGCGATGGCGGGGCCGCAGCGTTCGGCGATGTGGTCGAGGCGGTCGGCGACCTTCTCCAGCGCCTCGGGCGGCGCAGACAGCAGGCCGACGCGGTCGAGGAGGGCGAGCAGCGGGGTGAGCAGCGCCCACAGGACGCCCGGCGCGGAGGCGGCGAGGGGTTCGTCCTGGTCGTACGGGGCGGTCGCCATGGGCAGGAACAGGCCGTGGGCACCCGCGACGGCCTCGGCGAGGGGGGTGCGGGTGGGGGCGACGGCGACGACGGTGCAGCCGCGGCGGTAGGCCTGGTCGGCGAGGTGCGACAGGGAGGGCTCGGTGCCGTCCGGGGTGGCGATCAGCAGCAGGTCGACGGAGCCGGCCCAGCCCGGCAGCTCCCAGCGCAGGGCGCCCGCGGCAGGGGCGACGCCGGTGGGGGCGAGCCGGATGACGGGGCTGCCGGCGCCGGCGAGGGTGCCCAGCAGGTCGGAGGCGTGGGTGGCGGCGGCGCCGGGGCCGGCGATGAGCACGGCGCGGGGGCGGCCGTCGGGTTTGAGCCCGTTGATGCCGGCCTCGGCGGCGTGCCGGACGGCGGTCCGGACGCGGGCGCCGGCCTCGGCTGCGCCGCGCAACAGGGCGCGGCGGTCCGCCTCGGCCAACGCCTCCGGCGTGTCGAGCAGCGATTCGTCGAGCATGGCGGCAGTCTCCGATCGCCGTGTCGTCGGTACGCGGGCTGTGGCGGCGGTGTCTACGCCGGGCGGCGGGCCTCGTCGACGAGCAGGACGGGGATGCCGTCGCGGACCGGGTACGCCAGGCCGCAGTCCTGACCGGTGCAGATCAGCTCGGCGTCCTGCTCCTTGAGGGGGGGCTGGCAGGCCGGGCAGGCGAGGATCTCCAGAAGGCCGGCTTCGAGCGGCATGGGGTGTCCCTTCGGTACGGCAGGGTATGGGGTTGTGCCTGGTCAGGTTACCGCCGAGAGAACCGACGCGCCGGGGGCTGTGGATGAACGGGGTCCGCTGGTGCTGCGCACCCGGCGCCACGGCCGACCCGGGGGTGGGTGGCGCAGCTCGGCGCGACGAGGTGCCTCCCCCAAGCTCTTCGAGCAGGGGGAACCCCCAGCGCCCACCCGTGCCGCCCTGGGGGCACCTCCCAGGCCCTTAAGGCACTGGGGGAGGCACGACTGCCCGCAGCGGCGGCGGATGGAGGTGACCGGCCACGACGGCGGGATAGCCGCCCGCGGCGGGGAGGGGACGGGGTGGGGGGTGTCCGCCCGCAGCGGCCGGCACCGCCGACAGTCAGTGTGTCGGGGACAGTGGGCCGGACCGAGGACGGACACCCCCCACCCCGTCCCCGACCCACGAACCGGCCGTAGGCGCTACATCAGCCAACCACCGGACAGCGAGGGGCCGCCGCAGGCATTTCAGGGGCGCGGGGAACTGCGCGAGCAACCACGACGGCACCCGCAGACGTGCGACGACCTCAGCCCCGGATGATCGCCAGCACCTCGTCCCGGATCGCCGCCATGACCCCCGCATCCCGCGCCTCCGCGTTCAGCCGCAGCAGCGGTTCCGTGTTGGAGGGGCGGACGTTGAACCACCAGTCCGCGCCGCTGACCGTCAGCCCGTCGAGCGTGTCCAGGGTGACCCCGTCACGCCCCTCGTACGCGGAGCGGATCGCGGCGACGCGGCCCGCCTGGTCGTCCACCGCGGAGTTGATCTCACCCGAGCCGACGTACCGCTCGTACTGGGCCACCAGCTTCGACAGCGGCCCCTCCTGGCCGCCGAGCGCCGCGAGGACGTGCAGGGCGGCCAGCATGCCCGTGTCGGCGTTCCAGAAGTCCTTGAAGTAGTAGTGCGCGGAGTGCTCGCCACCGAAGATCGCCCCGGTACGCGCCATCTCCGCCTTGATGAAGGAGTGCCCGACCCGCGTCCGCACCGGCGTCCCGCCGTGCTCCTCGACGACCTCCGGGACCGACCAGGAGGTGATGAGGTTGTGGATGATCACACCCTCGCCGCCATTGCGGGCCAGTTCCCGCTCCGCGACCAGCGCGGTGATCGCCGACGGGGACACCGGCTCCCCCCGCTCGTCGACGACGAAGCAGCGGTCGGCGTCGCCGTCGAAGGCGAGGCCGAGGTCGGCGCCCTCCTCCCGCACCCGCCGCTGCAGGTCGACCAGGTTGGCCGGGTCCAGCGGGTTGGCCTCGTGGTTGGGGAAGGTGCCGTCCAGCTCGAAGTACATCGGGACGAGGTCGACGGGCAGCCCGGCCAGCACCGTGGGCACGGTGTGGCCGCCCATGCCGTTGGCCGCGTCGACGACGACCTTCAGGGGCCGGATGGAGGTCAGGTCGACGAGCGACTTCAGATACGCCGCGTATTCCTGCAACGTCTCGCGCGCCCCGACGGTTCCCGGCCTCCCGACCGCCTCCGGGGCACCGGAGTCGCTCCACCGCTCGACCAGCGCGCGGATCTCGGCCAGGCCGGTGTCCTGCCCGACGGGCGCGGCGCCCGCGCGGCACATCTTGATGCCGTTGTACCGGGCCGGGTTGTGCGAGGCGGTGAACATGGCGCCGGGCAGGTTCAGCGCGCCCGAGGCGAAGTACAGCTGGTCCGTCGAGCACAGCCCGATCTCGGTGACGTCCACGCCGCGTGCCGCCGCGCCGCGCGCGAAGGCGCGGGACAGGCCGGGCGAGGAGGGGCGCATGTCGTGGCCGACGACGATCGCGTCCGCGTCCGTCACCTGGGCGAAGGCCATGCCGAACAGTTCGGCCAGTGTCTCGTCCCACTGGTCCGGAACCACCCCGCGCACGTCGTACGCCTTCACGAGCTGCGACAGATCACCAGCCACGGTCACTTCCTCCTGAACGTCCCCGTCGGTCGCCCCAACCTACCCGCCCGTAGCGGCGGCGGAAGGAACGGACACCGAGTGGACGTTCACCCGTAACCTCAGGTCAAGAAGACGCGCCGACGGTGCCGGGACAGCGCACGGACGCAGCGGCAGGCGTCAGTTGTCGGGCGAGCGCAGCACCCGCAGATGACCCCGGCGGGCGACCTCCATGGGGTCCGCCGAGCGCCCCCCGCCGCCGGCCTCGGCCGCGCGCTCCTGGGGGCGGGCCGCCTCACGCACCGCGTTGGCAAGCGCTTCCAGATCGTCTCCGCTGGGCCGCGCGGGGGCGGAGCCGTCCAGCAGGCGTACGACCTCCCAGCCGCGCGGAGCGGTCAGCCGCTCGGAGTGCTCGGCGCACAGGTCGTAGCAGTGGGGTTCGGCGTAGGTGGCGAGCGGGCCGAGGACCGCGGTCGAGTCGGCGTAGACGTACGTCAGCGTCGCGACGGCGGGTCGGCCGCAGGCGGTGCGCGAACAGCGACGTACAGGGCTCACGATGTTGGACGGTACCGCACTCTTGAGCGGGCCGCGACGACTCTCCCCCAGGTCACTCCACCGTGTCGTGCTGTGAAACGGCCCACACACCCCTCCGGGAGCACCCCACTGACCTGCGAAGACGCCCGATTCGGGTGGTGTTCGGCGGATCGCTCTCCGGTCATTTCTCGGTACAAACAACGCCAATTGGCTTGAGCACCCCGGCCCCGGAGAGATACGGAAACGAGCCCAACCTTGGCCGGAATGGTCATCCCCCGACATGCGGCACGCCGACGCCTCCCGGTGGCCGAACCGTCACCCGAGGGCCGGGCGGACGACGGCGCCGGGGACTACGCTGCACCAGTGATGGACAACGCCGTACCGCCCCGTGCCACGGGCCCCGGGCCCCGCCGCCGTGATCGCCACGGCAGGGGGATGCGCGGGCCGATCGCGCCGCCGCAGGTGCCGCTCGCGGCGAGCCGCGCCGAGGTGTTCGCGGACCTGGTGCAGGACTCCGTGGACCGCCTGGAGCGGCGCTGGCCCCAGCTGGCCGACATCGACTTCCTCGTGCTGGAGGTGCCGCGGCTGGACGGCCCCGGTCAGCCGTGGAACGACGAGGCGGTGCCGCTCGGCGGGATCATCCCGGCGCGGGACGGCCGGCGCGCGCACGTGGTGGTGTACCGGCGGCCCGTGGAGATCCGCACCAAGGGGCGGGACGAGCGGGCCGCGCTGGTGCACGAGGTCGTGGTCGAGCAGGTCGCCGAGCTGCTGGGACTGACCCCGGAGACGGTGGACCCCCGGTACGGGGAGGACTGAGCCGGACGCCGCACGAGCGCCCGGCCCCGCCACCGCGCTACTTCTGCAGCACCGCGAGGTCCTCGACCGCCCGGGGCACCGCGACCGTGCCCCGGTCGTTGGGCAGCGTCTGGACCGTGAACGCCGGAACGCCGTCCTCCGCGGCCGCCAGCATGCGCGCGGCGTACACCGGGCCGCCCGAGACCTGCTCGACCGTCAGCGCGTACGTGCCCTTCAGGCCGCTGGGCACCGGGATCTGCACGTCCTGGGTGGTGCCCGCCTTGACCGTGTACGTCCGGGTCGCCGCGGCGCCGCCCTCACTGCCCGCCGACGCCGTGACCTTGACCTGCGCGGTGGCCGTCGGCGCGGTGAGGGACAGGGTGGTGCCCTTGGCGCTGTTGTCGGCGACCGTCGCGCGCGTGCCGACGGCGGCGGTCGCCGGGATGAACGCCGTCTCCTGCTTGTCGCCCTTGCCGCGCACGACCCGCAGCGCGGCCACCACCGGCACCGCGCGGTCCGTCGCCGTCAGCACGAGCGAGCCGGCCTCGCCACGGGTGACGTCACCGAGGTCGAGGACGGTGGTCATGCCGGACTTCACGTGCAGCGTCTCGTTGCCGGCCGGGGTGATCAGCCCGGAGGGCGAGGCGAGGCGCACCTTCAGGTCGGCGTCGGAGCCGCCGGGGGTGAAGGCCACCAGGCGGACGGACGCCGCGTCCTTGGGGATGCCCGGCAGCACCAGGCTCGCCGCCGGATCGGCGGCCGCGGGCAGCCAGTCGCCGCCCAGCTTCTCGTCGAGGGCCTGGACGGCGGCACCGACCCGGCCGCTGCGGACGGTGACGTGGACGGTGACGTCGTCCTGCTTGTCGTCGGTGAGCGTGGACAGCAGGATCGGCTCGCTGGAGTGCGGCGGGACCGTGATGCCCTCTCCGACCGTCGACTTCACCGCGCCGTCCTTGCCGTACAGCTCGATGTCGGCGACGGCGGCGGAGTCGTCGGGGTTGGTCAGGTGCACGTAGTCGGTGCGGTCGGCGGCGGTGCTGGCGCCCGGGAACCAGAACTCGGTGTCGGGCGCGGAACAGTTGACGCCCTGCAGGCCGCGCCCGTTGCCGGCGGCGACCTCGGTGGTCTGCTGGACCGTCCAGCCCGGCGCGAACCCGCCGTCGGCGGTGCCGATCAGGGCGGGCGCGTCGGCCCCGGCCGCCTCGCCGGTGGCGGGCGTGCCGGGCTGCTTGGACGTCAGGACCGGCTTGTCGCCCTTCGCGGGCGCCTTCTTGCCGTCCGCCTTGCCCTTGCCGTCCGCCGACTGCACGGCCGCGGCCCGCAGTTGCGCCGAGCCGCCGCCCGCCGCGCCCTGGGTGACGGGCGTGAAGGACGTGTACGCCGTGTCGGCGAGGTCGGACAGGCTGGGAGCCGGGCACAGCAGTGTGGTGCGCTCCACGGGCCGCAGGGCGGCCGCCTCGGCGGTGTCCGCGCCCGAGGCGTCCGGCGAGCTGAGCGCGGCGAAGCCGGTCACGGCGGCCAGCGCGGTCACGCCGGCGATCAGGGACAGGGTCGTGCGGTTCACTGCTGGCTCCCGTCGGGGCGCTCATGGCCGGCGTCGTGCGGTTGCGGCTGCGCCGGGTCGTACGCCGTCGTGTCGTAGCCCTGGCCGTACGGCTGCTGCTGGGCCGCCTGGTCGTAGGCGCCGGCCGGCATCTGGCCGCCGTAGGCGTAGGGGTCGTAGCCGCCGGCCTGGTACGGGTCGGACTGGTACGCCTGCTGGTAGCCGCCCGCCGGGTAGGGCTGGGGGCTCGCCTGGTACGGGTCGTAGCCGCCGTAGTCGGTGGACGCGGGCGCGGGCGTGTCCCACTGGTCGTAGGAGGGCTGCTGCGGGACCGGCACCGGGGCCGGCTCGGCGGGCGCGGGCTGCCCCTCCGGGTCGGTCCCCGCGGCCTGCGCGGCCTCCGCCTCGGCCTGGGCGCGCAGCCGGCGGGCGCGGCGGCCCTCGCCGGCGACGGGCTGGGCCGGTACAACCGGCTCCTCGGGGAGGTCGTCGTCGATGTCGCGGCGCCGGCCGGGCAGGGCCAGGACGACGAGGACGACGGCGAGGGTGCCCTGCGCCCACAGCCAGGCGGTGTGGCCGAACGGGTCGTCGTAGACGACGTCGAGCTTTCCGCCCGAGGCGGGCAGCTCGAAGCCCTGGGCCCAGCCGTCGACGGTGGTGGCCTTGAGCGGCTTGCCGTCCAGGGTGGCGCTCCAGCCGTCGGCGGCGGTGTCGGCCAGGCGCAGCACGCGCGCGCCCTGGCCGGCCGGGACGGTGGTGTGGATCTCCACGGGGCCGGCCGCGACGGGCTGCGGGGTGCCGGCGCCGGAGGCGGGCACGACGGCGGCGCGGGAGACCTCGCGGTCCACCCTCCACAGCGCGCTGCCGTTCTGCTCGCTGAGCCGGCTCAGGCCGGGGGTGGCGTCCAGGACGCGGGTGATCTCGCGGGGGGCGCCCTTGTGCACGAGGACGTAGCGGACGGCGAACGCGCCGAGCTGGTCGGCCTGGTCGGCGCCGGAGCCGGCGACGAGGTTGGCGACGGTCTTGTCGAGCCGCTCGTTCTCGCCGTCGGCGGCGGCGAGTTCGGCGTCGCCGAGGCGGGCGCCGGAGCCGCGGACCAGCATGTAGCTGACGTGGGCGGCGGAGGTGCTGTCCAGGACGAGGGTGCGGGCCTGGTCGCGGGTGCCGGCCTCCTCGGCGACGAAGGCCGGCACCTGTACCGGGTCGCGGCGCTCCAGCGGGCCGTCGGCGCCGCCGATCATCCAGCCGGCGGCGACGAGCAGGGGGCCGGCGGCGGAGGCGAAGGCGATCAGCGCGGCGACCGGCTGGCGCCAGCCGAAGCTCTGCTCGGCCACGCGTGCGCGTGCGCCGTCGGCGCCGAGGACGGCGGCGGCGAGCAGGGCGAGGCCGTAGACGAGGGTGGCGGGGCCGGCCCAGGTGGAGCTGTTGGACAGGGCGGCGAAGAGGAGGCCGAGCAGGGCGACGGCCCAGGCCGTCAGGATGCCCCGCTGCCGCTCGGTGCGCATCAGGGCGGCCAGCGCGGCGAGCACGATCCCGATGAGCATCAGCCCGTCGACCGTGCCGGGGCCGCCGGGGCTGGCGCCCAGCAGGTCGAGCGCGGAGGCGGAGGACGGGCCGTAGTCCAGTCCGGCCTCGGTGAAGAAGCCCAGCGGCAGCAGGGACAGCGACCAGGGCGCGAGGACCAGCAGCGGGGTGCCCAGCTGGGCGAGGAAGCGCAGGCCCTGGGCGGTGATGTCGGCGCGGCGCAGCACCAGCACCGCGACGCCGAGGACGAGGGCGATGGGCCACACGATCGGCGTGAACGCGGTGGTGAGGGTGAGCAGCAGGGCGTAGGCCCAGGTGGCTCGCCAACTGCCGTGTGCGCCGGTGGGGTTCGCCAGGCCGCCGGCGGCGATGGCGGCGCGGGCGATGAGCGGCAGCAGGACGGCGAGGACGGCGGTGCCGATGCGGCCGCCGGCGAGGGCGCCGGTGGCGGCGGGCAGGAAGGCGTAGACGATGGCCGCCCACGCGCGCAGCAGGCGGGACTCCACCAGCGGGCGGGAGGCGAAGTAGGCGCTGAGGCCGGCCAGCGGGACGGAGCAGACCAGCAGGACGGTGACGGCGAGGCCGGTGGAGCCGAACAGCACCGAGGCCAGCAGGGCGACGATCGCGAGGTAGGGCGGCGCGGACGGGTCGCCGCCGGCGCCGACGGGATGCCAGGCGTCGAGGTAGCGGGACCACAGCGCGGAGGCGTCGGCCGGGGCGGGCAGCAGCGCGCCGCCGGCGAGGGCGCCGCCGCCGAGGAGGTTGCGGCAGGCGATCAGGGAGACGAGCAGCAGCATCAGGAAGAGCACCGGGCCCGGTTTGCGGGCGATGCGCTTGAGCCGCGCGAACTGCTCGACCTCCAGGAATTCGGCGTCGTCGCCGCCGGGTCCGGACTCGACGGCGCCGCCGTGCCGGCCGGCCGAGGAGGTCTCGGGGTCGGAGCCGCCGAAGAAGTTGCCGGCGACCTGTTCGACGGTGGCCCGCACGGTCGCGCCGGGCGGCGGGAAGAGCGGCCGCAGCTCGCCCTTGTCGACCGCGGGCCGGCCGCGGCGGCGCCGGCCGGCGATGATCCGCTCGGGCCGCAGCAGGGTGCCGAGCAGGCCGCGGATCTCGTCGAGGGCCTGTCCGGGGACCTTGCCGACGAGGTAGGCGAGGGTGCGCAGCAGCGTGCCGAGGACGACGCGCACGACGACCCAGGGCAGCACGGCGCTGCGGGCGTTGACGAGGAGGGTGTACACGGCGCCGGCCTTGTCCACCTTGTGCGGGGAGGCGGCGGTGCGGCCGGCGCAGTCGACGGTGCGGCGCTCGCGGGAGGCGGCCTCGGCGTGCCGTACGACGGCCTCGGGGGCGATCAGGACGCGGTGGCCGGCGGCGTGCGCGCGCCAGCACAGGTCGACGTCGTCGCGCATCAGGGGCAGCCGGCGGTCGAAGCCGCCGAGCTGTTCGAAGACGTCGCGGCGGATGAGCATGCCGGCGCTGGAGACCGACAGGACGTCGCGCACGTGGTCGTGCTGGCCCTGGTCCTGTTCGCGGCGGTCCAGGCCGGTCCAGCGGCGGCCGGAGTTGGCGATGGAGACGCCGACCTCCAGCAGCTGGCGGCGGTCGTACCAGCCGCGCAGCTTGGGGCCGACGACGGCCACGTCGTCGCGGCCGAGCTCCAGTTCGCGGTCGACGACGCGCAGCAGCTCGGCGAGGGCGTCGGGTTCGGGTGCGCAGTCGTCGTGCAGCAGCCACAGCCACTCGATCGGCTCGCCGTGCGGCAGTTCGGGCAGGTCGTAGGCGTCGTCGCGCCAGGTGCGCGTGACGGGGTCCCAGCCGCTGGGCCGCTTCAGGTACGGCAGTTCCTCGGGGGTGAGGTGGGGGGCGGTGCGGGCGGCCTCCTCGACGGCCTGGCCGAAGCCGGTGCGGCGGGCGAGGTGGAGCACGCGGTCGGCGCCGAGGGCGGCCGTGACGAGCTGGGCGGAGTCGTCGGCGCTGCCGGTGTCGGCGGCGACGGCGTACTGCACGGGGCGCTCCTGGCCGAGCAGCCCGGCGAGCGCCTCGGGCAGCCAGCGGGCGCCGTCGTGGCAGACGAGGACCGCGGTCACCACGTGACGCGGGAACTCAGGTGTCGCGGCCCCGCTTTGGTGGGCTGCGGTGTGGCTGTGCACGGTCATCGAGGTACGGGCCCCGGTTCGGTGGACTGCGGTGGACGCCTGTGCCACCTGCGGGTGGCGGGGCGTCTCGGACGAGCGACCACACTATCGGCTGGGCATGACCGCGGCCCGCCGCCTGTGGATAACCCACGCGCGACGGGCCGTTCGAGACATTTGTACGGAACAGTCCGCGGTTGTTCGGCTGGACAGCGGTCAGACGGCGGCCTTCTTCAGTCGCCGGCGCTCACGCTCGGACAGGCCACCCCAGATACCGAACCGTTCGTCGTTGGCGAGGGCGTACTCCAGGCACTCGGAGCGGACTTCACACGCGAGGCAGACCTTCTTGGCCTCTCTCGTGGAGCCGCCCTTCTCGGGGAAGAAGGACTCGGGGTCGGTCTGGGCGCACAGTGCGCGCTCCTGCCAGCCGAGTTCCTCGCCCGCGTCGTCGACCAGCAGTTGCTGCACCAGCTCGGTCATGTGCGCCCCTCGTCTGTCTTTCCGCGTCCCCGTGATGTTGCCGTTACCGATTTCGGCTGAACGACACGAGTGAAATTACAAGTGTGCTGCTCCGGGCGAGTCAAGCCGAGATCTGCTATTGGGCCCCTTATTCACTCTGCGGAACCAAGGCCATGCGGAAAGTGTTCAAATCGCCATAAACCTTGACACACAGACGGGGTCCGGAGGGTGCCCCTCCACCTTGAGGACCCCTCACGGAGCCTGTACGGAGAAGGACGCCCAAGCGTTCGATCCCGTTCCTGCGTACGCGGCGAAGCGAACAAGATCACAGTCGGATCACGAGATCGCAACGCTGCTTGCGCACCCGGATGTGCCGCATGTGTCCCGGTGAGCGGGTGAGCAAACCTTTCGCCACTCAGATGCACCGGATGAGGTGAACCCTGTCCCACATACCGGCTGTCGAGTTGACACAGCAGGTGTGAACCGCTGTGCTAGTGGGCATGCTCGCGAACTTGGCACCCCTGACGACCCGCGCCGCCGGGTCCCTCGGTGCTGCGTGCGTTCGCTGTAGCTGTTGCTGTCCCAGCTGTTGAGCCGACCGAAGCTCCAGCTGCCGTCGGGACACCGTCCCGGGGCCGTCGTTCCCTCCCCCGCCCTCTCCCACGGGGCACCCGTTCCGCACTCTCCGCCAAGGAACCCCCCACCGCATGAACAGCGACAGCGACCTCCAGATCGCGGGCGACCTCCTCGAAGTCCCGCACCTCCTGCAGCCCCCGCGTGAGCACCCGGCCACCGTCGCCGACTTCGTGGGCCTGGCCCGCTCCATCGCGGCCGACCGCACCCAGTGGGAGCACCTGGTGCGCTACGACGCGACGACCCGCTGGTACCACCGGCTGCGCACCGGCCCCGGCTACGAGGTCTGGCTGCTGTCCTGGGTGCCCGGCCAGGGCAGCGGGCGGCACGACCACGGCCCCTCCTCCGGCGTGCTGACCGTGCTGGACGGCACCCTCACCGAGCACACGGAACGCGGCACGCGCGCGTTGACGGCCGGCGCCCAGCGGGTGTTCGCCCCGGGCTACGCCCACGAGGTCGTCAACGACACCCTCGAACCGGCGGTCAGCCTGCACGTGTACTTCCCGGGCCTGACCGAGATGCCGATGCACACGGCCCCGCACTGCGAGGCTCAGGAACGCCCCCGGTCCCTGACCGTCTGACGCGTTGTCGTACCCGCCTGCCAGACTTGGCGCATGCGCATTGTGGTTCTGGCAGGCGGCATCGGCGGTGCCCGGTTCCTGCGCGGTCTGAAGCGGGCCGTGCCGGACGGGGACATCACGGTCATCGGCAACACCGGCGACGACATCCACCTCTTCGGTCTCAAGGTCTGCCCGGACCTCGACACGGTGATGTACACGCTCGGCGGCGGCATCAACGAGGAGCAGGGCTGGGGAAGGGCCGACGAGACCTTCCACCTGAAGGAGGAGCTCGGCGCGTACGGCGTCGGGCCGGAGTGGTTCGGTCTGGGCGACCGGGACTTCGCCACCCACATCGTGCGGACGCAGATGATCGGCGCCGGGTATCCGCTCAGCGCGGTCACCGAGGCCCTGTGCGACCGCTGGAAGCCGGGCGTGAAGCTGATCCCCATGACGGACGACCGCGTGGAGACCCATGTGGCCGTCGAGCTGGACGGCGAACGCAAGGCGGTCCACTTCCAGGAGTACTGGGTGAGGCTGCGCGCCTCGGTCCCCGCCGAGGCGGTGGTCCCCGTCGGCGCCGAGCAGGCCAAGCCGGCGCCGGGCGTGCTGGAGGCCATCGCCGAGGCCGACGTGATCCTCTTCCCGCCGTCCAACCCGGTCGTCTCCGTCGGCACCATCCTCGCGGTGCCCGGCATCCGGGAGGCGATCGCCGACGCGGGCGTGCCGGTGGTGGGCCTGTCCCCCATCGTCGGGGACGCGCCCGTGCGCGGCATGGCGGACAAGGTGCTCGCGGCGGTCGGCGTGGAGTCCACGGCCGCGGCGGTCGCCGAGCACTACGGCTCCGGGCTGCTGGACGGCTGGCTGGTCGACACCGTCGACGAGGGCGCGGTCGAGCGGGTCGAGGCGGCCGGCATCCGCTGCAGGGCGGTGCCACTGATGATGACCGACACCGAGGCCGCCGCGCAGATGGCCCGCGAGGCGCTGGCGCTGGCCGAGGAGGTGCGGGGGCAGTGAGCGTGCCGCCCGAGGGCTACCGGGTGTGGGCCGTGCCCGGCATCCCCGAGGTCCGCCCCGGGGACGACCTCGCCAAGCTGATCGCCGCCGGCGAGCCCGGCCTGGCCGACGGGGACGTGGTCCTGGTCACCTCCAAGATCGTCTCCAAGGCGGAGGGCCGGATCGTCGAGGCGGCCGACCGCGAGGCCGCGATCGACGCCGAGACGGTCCGCGTGGTGGCCCGGCGCGGCACCCTGCGCATCGTCGAGAACCGGCAGGGCCTGGTCATGGCCGCGGCCGGCGTCGACGCCTCCAACACCCCCGCCGGGACCGTGCTGCTGCTGCCCGAGGACCCGGACGCCTCCGCCCGCGCGATCCGCGACGGCCTGCGCGACACGCTCGGCGTCACCGTCGGCGTCGTCGTCACCGACACCTTCGGGCGGCCCTGGCGCTCCGGGCTCACGGACGTCGCGATCGGCGCCGCCGGGGTGCGCGTGCTGGACGACCTGCGCGGGGGCACGGACGCGTACGGCAACCCGCTCAGCGCGACGGTCGTGGCCACCGCCGACGAGCTGGCCGCCGCCGGCGACCTGGTCAAGGGCAAGGCCGCCGGTCGCCCCGTGGCCGTCGTCCGCGGACTGCCGCACGTCGTGACCGGCGACGAGACGGAGGGCACGCGCGCGTTGGTGCGCGGCGCCCGCGACGACATGTTCCGCCTCGGCACCTCCGAGGCCATCCGCCTCGCGGTCACCCAGCGCCGCACCGTGCGGGCGTTCACGGACGGCCCCGTCGACCCCGGCGCGGTACGCAGAGCGGTGGCCGCGGCCGTGACGGCCCCCGCGCCGCACCACACCACGCCGTGGCGCTTCGTCCTGCTGGAGTCGCAGGAGTCCCGCACCCGCCTGCTGGACGCGATGCGCGACGCGTGGATCGCGGACCTGCGGCGGGACGGCAAGAGCGAGGAGTCCATCGCCAAGCGGGTCCGGCGCGGCGACGTCCTGCGCAACGCGCCGTACCTGGTCGTGCCCTGCCTGGTGATGGACGGCTCCCACACCTACGGCGACGCCCGGCGGGACGCGGCCGAGCGGGAGATGTTCGTCGTCGCGGCCGGGGCGGGCGTGCAGAACCTGCTCGTCGCGCTGGCCGGGGAGCGGCTCGGGTCGGCGTGGGTGTCCTCGACGATGTTCTGCCGGGACGTCGTCCGGGAGGTGCTGGCCCTCCCGCAGGACTGGGACCCGATGGGCGCGGTGGCCGTCGGCCACCCGGCTGAGGACCCGAGACCGCGGCCGGAACGAGACGCGGGGGCGTTCATCGAGGTGCGCTGACCTTACGCTCGTATCGTCTCCCTTCCCTTCCGACCCCAGGGACCCCATCCGTGGCTGGACGCTTCGCTCCCCGGCCGACGCGTACGAGCGTGCGCGGCGGCGAGGTCACCGTGCCCTTGGGTGCGGTGCCGCGGCCGGCGCCGGCGCCCGGCCTGGTGCGGACCTGGGAACCGGACGGCCCCCTCGACCTCGGCCTGGTGCTCGGCCCGCTGCGGCGCGGCCCCGGCGACCCGACCTTCCGGGCCCTGCCCGACGGGTCGGTGTGGCGGGCCAGCCGGACACCGGCCGGGCCCGGGACGCTGCGGGTGACGATGCGGGGCGGGATCGTGTGCGGTCAGGCATGGGGTCCCGGGGCCGAGTGGCTCCTGGACGCCCTGCCACAGCTGTGCGGCGCGGAGGACGATCCGTCGGCCTTCACGCCCCGGCACAAGATCGTCGCCTTGACCTGGCGCAATCGGCCGGGGCTGCGGCTCGGACGCACCGGGCTGGTGCTGGAGTCTTTGATTCCGTCGGTGCTGGAGCAGAAGGTCACGACGGTCGAGGCGTACCGGGCGTGGCGGCTGCTGGTGCGGCGCTTCGGGGAGCCGGCGCCGGGGCCGGCTCCCGCTCATATGTACGTCATGCCCTCCGCCCGGGACTGGGCTCTGATCCCCTCCTGGGAGTGGCACCGGGCCGGGG
The DNA here is from genome assembly GCF_002920535.1 of Streptomyces sp. Ru71. Lineage (GTDB taxonomy): Bacteria > Actinomycetota > Actinomycetes > Streptomycetales > Streptomycetaceae > Streptomyces. The sequence goes on from NZ_PQSS01000096.1 coordinate 22,311, forward strand.
TGGACGACAAGCGGGCGTCCACGATCCTGCGGGCGGTGCGGGTCGCGGCGCGGCTGGAGGAGGCGATGCGGATGCCTCCGGCGGCGGCGCGGGCCCGGCTTGAGCTGGTGCCGGGGATCGGGCCGTGGACGTCGGCGGAGACCGTGCAGCGCAGTCATGGTGCGGCGGATGCGGTGACCGTGGGGGACCTGCATCTGCCGGGAATCGTGGGGTGGGCGCTGGCGGGGGACCGGCATGCCGACGACACGGAGATGCTGCGCTTGCTGTCGCCGTACGCCGGGCAGCGGCATCGGGCGGCGCGGCTGATCCTCCTGAGCGGACGCGTACCGGCTCGACGCGCCCCCCGTTTCCCTGTCGGGGACATCAGGGGTTTGTAGGCGGCCTGCGTGGACGGGGCCGGCTGTTCATCTGACCGGCGTTGTTGCCGGCCGGGGGGTGGGATACACGGCCCGGCGTTCTGTGGTACCCGGCGCTGTGGCGAGCGGGGGGTGGGTGCGCAGCCCGGCGCGACGGGGTGCCGCTGCGCCCACCCGTGCCGCCCCAGCGGCACGACTGCCCGCAGCTACGTGGGGATGGCGGGCGCACGCCACGACGCGACCCTCAGGCGGCTACTGGTCGGATGAGAAGCGGAGTGAGGCCGGGGGGATGTGGGCGTCGCACCACACCCGTACGCCCTCGCGGAGTTCGTTGTCGGCGCCGATCACCGCGCCGTCGCCGACCACCGTGCCCGTCAGCACCGTCCGCGAGCCCACCCGGGCCCGGGTGCCGACGAGGGAGTCGGTGATGACGGCGCCGGGTTCGACCACGGCGCCCGGGAGGATCGCGGAGCCGAAGATCCGGGCGCCTTCGGCGACGAAGGCGCCCTCGCCGACCACCGTGCCGCCGGTCAGCTTGGCGTCGGGCGCGACCGTGGCCGTAGGGAGGACGAGACGGTCGCCGCAGCGCCCCGGGACGGCGGGGGACGGGGCCCGCCCCAGTACCAGGTCCGCCGAGCCGCGGACGAACGCGGCCGGGGTACCCAGGTCGAGCCAGTACGTGGAGTCGACCATGCCCTGGAGATGCGCGCCCGCCGACAGCAGGCCGGGGAACGTCTCGCGCTCCACCGACACCGGCCGGCCCGCCGGGATCGTGTCGATCACCGACCGCCGGAAGACGTACGCGCCCGCGTTGATCTGGTCGGTGACGATCTCCTCGGGCGTCTGGGGCTTCTCCAGGAAGGCCAGCACCCGGCCGGTCGCGTCCGTGGGGACGAGACCGTAGGCACGCGGGTCCGTGACCTTCGTCAGGTGCAGGGAGACGTCCGCGCCCGTCGTCTCATGGGTGGCCACCAGGGCCCGGATGTCCAGCCCCGTCAGGATGTCGCCGTTGAAGATCAGGACGGGCTCGTCGGGCCCGGAGTGCAGCCGGGAGGCCACGTTGCGGATCGCGCCGCCCGTGCCGAGGGGCTCCTCCTCCGTGACGTACTCCAGATGCAGTCCCAGCGACGAGCCGTCACCGAAGTACGGCTCGAACACCTCCGCGAGATACGACGTGGCGAGGACGATGTGCTCCACACCCGCCGCCCGCGCCCGCGCCAGCTGATGGGTGAGGAACGGCACACCGGCGGCGGGGACCATCGGCTTGGGCGTGTTCACCGTGAGCGGGCGCAGCCGGGTTCCCTTGCCGCCGACCAGAAGGATCGCTTCCGTCACCTGTCGTCTCTGCTTCCTGCCGGGACCGGCCGAACTGTCTTTCGGCCGGCCAGTGTATGTGCCGGCCTCAGCGCCCCTGGTAGCCCGCCGCCTTGGAACGCGCCGTGCCGAGCTTGCCGTAGAGCTGCTTGCCCGGGCAGTCGGTGGCGAAGCCGTCGCGGTGACCGGAGATCACGTTCAAGCGAACGCTCGCCCCCTTGGCGTAAAGATTCCCACCACCGGACTTGAGGTATGTCTTGGCGGTCGGGTTCATCCCGTACAGACCGAGCTTCCAGGCCGTCAGCTTGGCGACGGCCGTCACCGCGGCGGACGCGGGTTTGGCGGAGCCGTAGGTGCCGATGACGGCGATCCCCATGCTGTTGGAGTTGAAGCCGAGGGTGTGGGCGCCGAGGACCGCCTTCGCCACGCCTCCGGCCCGGCCCTCGTAGATGTTTCCGCACTTGTCGACGAGGAAGTTGTAGCCGATGTCCCGCCAGCCCATGCTCTTGACGTGGTAGCGGTAGATACCGCGGATGACCGACGGGGCCTGCCCGCAGGTGTAGTTGTTGCCGGTGGCGGTGTGGTGCACGAAGGCCGCCTTGACCGACTTCGTGTACACGAACCCCTTCTCGCGCAGCTTCTCGTCCGCGCCCCAGCCGGCCCGGGTGACGATACGCGGGCGCGGCCCGATGTACGGCTTCGCGCGCTGCGCCGGGTCCAGGGCGGACAGTTCCCGCTCGGTCTGCGCGCGGTCGAGGGCGGGGATCTCCGCGGCGCCGGCGGTGACGCCGGTCAGCCCGGCGTTGGCGTCGGCGACCTCTCGCACCTCGGTGGTGTCCTCGCTCTCCTCGTCGGGCTCGTCGAGGGACCCGGTGCGCGGGACGGTCACCGGGGCGTGCCGGTGCGCGGGGGCGTCGTTGCCGGGGTCGACCAGTTCCAGCCGCAGCCCGGAGGGGAGCGGTGAGGAGGCGACGGTGACGTCTCTGACTCCGCGTCCGGTCTCCTCCACGTGGCTGCTGGAGACGGTCTCCGCGCGCACCCGGACCTCAACGCCGTCGGAGTCGCCCACCCACAGCGGGGCGGTGGCGCCGCGGACGTGGCCGGAGGTGCGTTCCGAGGTGCCGGGGTCGGCGCCGTGGTCGGCGTTGTGGATGTCGAGGTCCTGCCAGCCGGACCAGGTGTGGGTGGCGGTGAGACGGGTGCGGACCTGGACGCGGCCGTGGAGCTCGGTGTCCGGGTCGTCCCAGACGACGCCGACGAGGGAGAAGTGCCCGGTGTCACGACGGGGCACGCCCTGCACGGCCGAGCCGGCGGCCCGGTCGCCGCCGAGGGGGACGAGGGGCAGCGAGGCGGTGCTGCCGGGGATCTCGGCGGCTGCCGGGGGCACGGACCGGTCCGGGGTCGCCGCGGCGGGCTGGGTCAGCGGAAGGGCGAGGGCGGCTGCGCACGTGACGCCGATCGAGGAAGCAATCAATCCACGCATGCCCACGATCCTGGACATAGTCAGACATATCTGTCCATCGGGGAATTGACGGGCCGTCGGCTGAGGTTGCGCCAAACCGGTGGCGTACGGGGCGCCTCGCGATGGGGGCGGCGACGGGTGCCGGGGCCGGGGCGCGCGTACGCTAACGCGGGTGAACACCACCGATCGCACCCCTGCCGACCTGCTGAGTTCCGCGCTCGCCGCGGATCCCTCGCGCCCGCTGGTGACCTTCTACGACGACGCCACGGGTGAACGCGTCGAATTGTCCGTGGCCACCTTCGCCAATTGGGTGGCCAAGACCGCGAACCTGATCCAGGACGGGTGGTCGGCCGAGCCGGGCGACCGGGTCGCCCTCCTGCTGCCCGCCCACTGGCAGACGGCGGTGTGGCTGCTGGCGTGCTCCTCGGTCGGGGCCATCGCGGACGTCGCCGGGGATCCGGCGCGGGCGGACTTCGTGGTGGCGGGGCCGGGGGAGTTCGAGCGGGGGCTCGCGTGCCGTGGGGACCGCTACGCGCTGTCGCTCGCGCCGCTGGGCCGGCGGTTCGTCCCGGCGCCCCCGGACGGATACGCCGACTACGCCGTCGACGTGCCGACCTTCCCCGACCGCTTCGCGCCGTACGCGCCGGTGGACCCGGAGGAGCCCGCGCTGATCGTGGCGGGGGCGGAGCTGACGGGTGCGGAGATCGTGGAGCGGGCGGTCGGGGATGCGGCGGGGCTGGGGCTCACGGGGCCGGGGTCGCGGTTGCTGTCCGGGCTCCCCTACGACACGTGGGAGGGCCTGAGCGCGGGCCTCTTCGCGCCCTTGGCCAGCGGGGGCTCGGTGGTCCTGTGCCGAAACCTTTCTCAGCTCCCGGAGGAAGCCCTGGCCAAGCGAATCGAAGCGGAACGGGTCTCGGCGACAGCTCACTGACCCCGACCCACAGGGCACCCGGTGCAGCTGCCGGTTCGAGCAGGGGGGACCCCCAGCGCCCACCCGTGCCGCCCCAGCGGCACGACTGCCCGCAGCTACGGAGTGGGATAGCCGCCGACGGCGAGAAGGGGGCGGGGTGGGGGTGTCCGCCCGCAGCGGCCGGCACCGCCGA
>NZ_PQSS01000097.1 GCF_002920535.1 Streptomyces sp. Ru71
CCCAGGCTGATGGACATCGCGCCGTCGAGCGGGGCGCGCACCAGGCCGCGCAGCAGGTTGATACGCGGGGTGCCGATGAACGCGGCGACGAAGACGTTGCGCGGCAGGGCGTAGACCTCGCGCGGGGTGCCGACCTGCTGGAGCACCCCGCCGCGCATGACGGCCACCCGGTCGCCCAGCGACATGGCCTCGCCCTGGTCGTGGGTGACGTAGACGGTGGTCACGCCCAGGTCCCGGGTGAGCGTGGAGATCTCGGCGCGCAGGTGGTTGCGCAGCTTGGCGTCCAGGTTGGACAGCGGTTCGTCCATGAGGAAGGCCGACGGATGGCGGGCGATGGCCCGGCCCATGGCGACGCGCTGCCGTTCACCGCCGGAGAGCTGGGCGGGGAAGCGGTCCAGGAGGTCCTCGATGCCGAGCATGCGGGCGGTGGCGTCCACGCGGGGGCGCGGGTCGGCACCCGGGGACTCGATGCGCAGCGGGAAGCCGATGTTGTCGCGGGTGGTCATGCTCGGGTAGAGGGCGAAGTTCTGGAACACCATCGCCATGTCCCGGGCGGAGGGCGGCAGGTCGTTGGCCCACTCGCCGTCCAGCATCAGGGTGCCGTCGGTGATCTCCTCCAGACCGGCGATCATGCGCAGCACGGTCGACTTGCCGCACCCGGAGGGGCCGAGCAGGACGAGGAACTCGCCGGGCGCGATGTCCAGCGTGAGCCGGTCCACCACGCGGGCGCCCTTGGCGTAGACCTTGCTGATGTCGTGCAGGGAGATGGCGCGTGTCATGAGTGTCGTCCCTGGGGCCGGAGGGGGGCGCTGCTGCTCCGCGGTCGGACGCCCCGTGCGGGTTGTACGGGGCGTTTGGGTCACGGAAGTTAACGGAACGCACACGGCCTGGGGAAGACATCGGGCGGCACCTGACGCTCCCGTCCAGCTGGTGAGAAAGCGGACGGGAGGATTCAGGTGTTCATCTGACGCCGGTCAGGTGGGCGAAGACGACCACGTTGCTGGTGTATCCCGTGCGCCGGCTGAACAGGCCTCCGCAGGTGATCACGCGCAGCTCCGGGCGCCGGGACGGGCCGTACACCTCCTTGTCCGGGAAGCCGGACTTGTCGAACACGCGCACCCGGTCCACCGTGTAGACGGCCGTGCGGCCGTCCGCGCGCTCGACCTCGATGGTCTTGCCCGGCTTGACCAGGGCGAGTCCGGCGAAGACGGCGGGGCCCTTGGTGGTGTCGCGGTGGCCGACGGCGATCGCGGTGCCCGGCTCGCCGGGGGTGGCCCCGCCCTGGTACCAGCCGACCAGCCGGGGCCGGTCCACCGGAGGCGTCCGCAGCTCCCGGTCCTTGTTCAGCCGCAGTCCGACGACCGGGGCGTCGATGCCGAGGGACGGGATGCGGAAGGTCGTGGGACGGGACCGCGGCAGCGGACCGTTCGGGGGTGTCGGACGGGCCCTGACGCGGGCCACCTTGGGACTGGGCCGGGCCGCCGTGGGGCCGACGCCGGGGGCGGCCGCCGTGGGGGTGCCCCCTGGGCCGGTCGCCGCGGGGGTGCCGCCCGGGCGGGCCGGCGTGGCGCTGCTCCCCGGGCCGGCCGACGTGACGCTGCCACCAGGGCGGGTCGCCGTGGGGCCGCCGGGGCGGGCCGGCGTGGGGCTGCCGCCGGGGCGGGTGGGGGCGGCGTCGTCCCGGTCCCCGTCCGGTGCGTCGGCGCGGGCGGGCGGCACGCCGGCGACCGCCGCCACGTCCGGCCCGCCCGCCCGCTGTGGGGCGGCCGACTGGTCGTGTCCCGAGCACCTGACCCCCACCGTCACCAGGACGACCGTCAGCACGGCCGTCCTGGTGAGCCGGTAGGCACGCGTCCGGTGCCAGGGCCTGCGCCTGCGCCTAGGCGGCACCATGGTTGCGCCGGCGCATCATCCGGAAGTACACGGCGGCGCCGACGGCGACCACACCGACCCCCGCCGCCGCGGTCACCGGCGTGTAGGCGGCCGCCGTGTCGATGAGGCCGCCGCCGCCCGCGTGCACCCCGCCGCGCGGCCCGTTCTGGTCGCGGCCCCAGGCCGCGTCACCGTGCTGCTCGCGGTCCTCGATCTGCCCGGGGCCGTGCGCCCGGCCCTCCTTCTCGGGGCACCTGACGCGGAACACCTTCTCCTTGGGCGTGCCCCCGATGATCCAGGTCAGCTTGTACTGACCGTCGGCCAGCCCGAGGGGGTCGGTGTGCCCGGCGCCGCCGGCCAGCGGGATGGCGCCCTGGGTGGTGGCGGCGGTGGGCAGCGGGGGCTGCGCCTCGATCGTGTAGGCGACGGTCGTCAGCCGGTCGAAGTTGACCGCGTCGAGGTAGAACTTGCAGACCACGGAGTCTTCCTTGGACACGCCGTAGGGCACGTGCTCTCCGTGGATCCGGATGTCACCGTTCTCGCCCTGAGCCACCGCGGCCGGCGCCACGACCCAGGAGGCGCCGGAGGCCGCGAGGGCGGTGAGGACGACGGCGGCGCCTGCGCGAGCGCCGAAGGGACGTGGACGAGTCAGGGTGGGCATGCAGGTTCCTCCGAGCTAGGACGATTTTCATACAAATCGCTCTTTCGCCCTGGACTCTGCGACACGCACCCGACGCCTCATGGCAGCGACACCCGGCACGCCGTCAGATATCGCTCGTGCGGCGCAGCCCGGACCGCTTGCCCGTCCTCACCGGGCCCTCCCCGCCCCCGGCGGCCCGGCCCGCTTCGCCCGGCGCGCGCAGCGCGACCCCCGACGACAGCAGCAACAGCACCCCGAGCATCACGAACGGCGCGGCCACCCCCGCGAGCCCGGCGACCAGGCCCGCCGCCGCGGGTGCGGCCACCTGCCCCAGCCGGTTGCCCGTCAGCCGCAGGGCGAGCGCGGTGGAGCGGGCGCCGTCGGGGGCCGCCTGCACGACCGTCGTCATGGACAGCGGCTGCCCCACGCCGAGGCAGAAGCCCAGACCGACGAGCATCGCGCCGAGCCCCCACACCGGCACCGGCAGCGCGACACCGGCGCACAGCACGGCGGCCAGCAGGCAGGTCACCGTGAGCAGCAGCGTGCGGCCGAGCAGCCGCAGCAGCGGTGTGAGCACCAGCCGGCAGGCGATGGTGGCCGCCGCTCGCAGCGAGAGCAGGACGCCGATCACGGACGGCGCGATGCCGCGGTGCTCGCCGACCACCGGGAGGTAGGCGGTGAGGATGTCGGTCGCGGACAGCACCGCGAGGCTGACGAGGATGCCGGCCGGCACACCGCGTGTGCGCAGGATGCGCCCCACCGGCACCGGGTCGTCCTGCCCGGCACGGGACGCGGGCGCCGGGCCCCGGTGCTCGATGCGCCACAGCGAGGTGAACGCGGCCGCCGCGCCCGCGCCCGCCACCAGCAGGGCGAGCGCGCTGCTGCCGGCCCGGTCCGCGCCGCCGACGAGGGCGCCCGCGGCGATCGGACCGACGAGCTGGCCGAGGGAGGCGCCGATGGTGAAGTGCCCGAAGTTGCGGTCCTGTTCGTGCGGGGCGGACTGGCGCGCGACGAGCGACTGGGCGCCGATCACGAAGCACAGGTGGCCGAGGCCCATCACCCCGCTCCAGACCGCCATCGCCCACAGTGACCCGGCGAGGCCGCTCAGCGCGCAGCCCCCGGCGATGAGCACCACGCCGACCGGCAGCAGGGGTGCGCAGCGGCCGTGGTCGGTGCGGCGGCCAAGCGGTACCGCGGCGAAGAGCGGCAGCAGCGCGTAGACACCGGCGATGACGCCGACCGCCCGCTCGTCGGCGCCCAGCGCGAGGGCCCGGTAGGAGACGGCGGGCCGGGCCATCGACACCGCCCCCTGCGCGAAGCCGAAGGCGATGACGAGGCGGAGCAGCCAGCCGCGGTTCCCACCGGGCCTCATGACACGGACCTCCGGGTGCTCAGATGATGCCGAACAGGATGCCCGCGCCGAGTACCACGAGGGAGGTGAGCGCGGCCCACTTCACGACGAACCGGGTGTGGTCGCCGAACTCGACCTTGGCCATGCCGACCAGGACGTACACGGCCGGGACGAGCGGGCTGGACATGTGCAGCGGCTGGCCGACGAGCGAGGCGCGGGCGATCTCCAGGGAGGAGACTCCGTGCGCGTGCCCGGCCTCGGCGAGGACCGGCAGGATGCCGAAGTAGAAGCCGTCGTTGGACATGAAGTAGGTCAGCGGGATGCTCAGCAGGCCGGTGACGAGGCCCATGTGCGGGCCCATGCCGTCGGGGATGTTGTGCACCAGCCACTTGGCCATGTGGTCGACCATGCCGGTGCCCTGGAGGACTCCGGTGAAGACGGCGGCGGCGAAGACCATGCCGGAGACGTTGAGGACGTTCTCGGCGTGGGCGGCGATACGGGCCTTCTGGTCCGGCATGTGCGGGAAGTTGACGGTGAGCGCCAGCGCGGCACCGAGCAGGAACAGCACCGGGATCGGCAGCCACTCCATGATCATGGCGGTGAGCAGGGTCACCGTGAGCAGCGCGTTGAACCAGTACAGCTTGGGGCGCAGGGTGGCGCGGTGCGGGTCCAGGCCCTGGAACTCCTCGTCCTCGGACGCGTCGTTCAGGCCGGCGCCGCCGCCGGAACCGCCGGTGACGCCCTGGCCGGCGCCCTGCCCGCCCTTGCCGGTGCCCGCGCCCACGAGGACGGTCTCCTGCTCGGCGGGCTCCTCCACCAGCACCTCGTCCAGCGTCAGCACGCCGAGCCGCTTGCGCTCGCGGCGGCCGAGGACGTAGGCGAGGGCGATGACGAACACCAGGCCCATGGCCAGGGCCGGGATCATCGGCACGAAGATGTCGCTGGCGTCGAGCTTGAGCGCGGTGGCCGCGCGGGCGGTCGGGCCGCCCCACGGCAGCGTGTTCATCACGCCGTTGGCCATGGCGGCGACGCCGGTCATCACGACCAGGCTCATCTTCAGGCGCTTGTACAGCGGGTACATCGCCGACACCGTGATCATGAAGGTGGTCGAGCCGTCGCCGTCCAGCGAGACGATGGCGGCGAGCACGGCGGTGCCGACGACGATGCGCAGCGGATCGGCTTTGCAGAACTTGAGGATTCCGCGCACGATCGGGTCGAAGAGCCCGACGTCGATCATCACACCGAAGTAGACGATCGCGAACATCAGCATCGCCGCGGTGGGGGCGAGGCCGGTGACTCCGTCGATGACGTAGTCGCCGAGCTTGGCGCCCTTGCCGACGAACACGCAGAAGAGCGCGGGAATCAGCACGAGCGCCGCGATCGGCGACATCTTCTTCAGCATGATCAGGACCAGGAAGGTCGCGATCATGGCGAAGCCGAGGATGGTCAGCATGAGTGGATACCTAACGTTCGCCCTTGAACATCCCACCAGGGGCCGGCGGTGCGATGACGTTAGGTCGCGTCAAACGGCGTTAACAAGACGTTGACGCGCGAGCAATAAGCGCAAAACTCCAGGTCACAGCTTTGCTCAGGTCAGCGCACCCTCGATTTCGGTCACTGGGGCCACCTCGACGGGGACGCCGTTGAGGACCGCGTTGCCCGACAGCGGGTCGAGCAGGCTGCCGTCGAGGAGCTGGTTGACGTTGGCGCCCGGGTCGCCGGCGGCATGGTTCAGCCGGGTCCCGGGACGGTCGTGGCCCCAGCCGTGCGGGAGGCTGACGACGCCGGGGCGGACCGCGTCGGTGACCTCGGCGGGGGCGGTGACCTCTCCCCCGGCGCCCTTGACGCGCACCACGGCCCCGTCGCGCACGCCGAGCCGCTCGGCGTCGGCCGGGTTGAGGTGCAGGGTGCAGCGGTTGGAGCCGCCGGTGAGGGCCGGGATGTTGTGCATCCAGCTGTTGTTGGAGCGCAGATGGCGCCGGCCGACCAGGACCAGGCCGTCCGGGCGTTCGCGCAGGGCCGCGCGCAGCCGGGGCAGGTCCCCGGCGATCGGCGCCGGCAGCAGCTCCACCTTGCCGCTCACCGTCTTCAGCGGCTGCGGCAGGCGGGGCCGCAGCGGGCCGAGGTCGATGCCGTGCGGGTGGGCGAGCAGTTTCTCCAGCGTCAGCCCGTCGGGGCGGGCGCCGAAGCCGTCGCCGTAGGGGCCGAGGCGCAGCATCAGGTCGAGCCGGCGCTCGGGGCCGGTGTCCCCGGTGAGCTGTGCCGTCAGCTCTGCGGTGTCCCGGCCGTGCACGGGCGAGTGCGGGTCGCGGACCGCCTTGTTCAGCGTCTGCTCGATCACCATGGCATCCACGGCGGACGGATCGGCGCCGTGCATGCCCGTCACGGCGAGGATGAGCCGGGCGAGGATCTCCGTCTCGGCCATCCGGTCCGGCTCCAACGGGACGGCGGGGCGGGAGTAGCGGACCTGGTTGCGCACGGCGAGGGTGTTGAAGGCGAAGTCGTGGTGCGGGCTCTGCGCGGGCGGGGGCGGCGGCAGGACGACGTCGGCGTGGCGCGAGGTCTCGTTGAGGTACGGGTCGACGCTGACCATGAAGTCCAGCGAGGCCAGGGCCTTGTCGAGGCGGTCACCGTCGGGGGCGGACAGCACGGGGTTGGCGGCGATCGCGATGAGCGCGCGGACCGGCTCGCCGTCCTCGGTGACGGTGTCGATCTCCTCGGCGAGCGCGGACAGCGGCAACTCGCCCTTGGCCTCGGGGTGCTTGGCGACCCGGGAGTGCCAGCGGCCCAGCCGGAAGCCGTGCCCGGGGCCGGCGGGGCGGGGCGCCTTGTCGGTGGCGGCCTGCGGGAAGAGCGCGCCGCCGGGGCGGTCGAGGTTGCCGGTGAGGATGTTGAGGACATCGACGAGCCAGCTGGCGAGGGTGCCGTGCGGGACGGTGCAGCTGCCGATGCGGCCGTAGACGGCGGCGGACTCGGCGGCGGCCAGCTCGCGGGCGAGGGTGCGGACGACGCCGGCTTCCAGGTCGCACGCCGGGGCCACGGCTTCGGGGGTGAAGTCCCGCAGGGCTTCGCGGAGTTCGTCGACGCCCTGGACGTGCGGGGCCAGGTCGCCCAGCCGCACGAGGTCTTCCGCGAAGAGGACGTTCGCCATCGCCGCGAGGAGCAGGGCGTCCGTGCCGGGGCGGATCGCGAGGTGCCGGTCGGCGAGTTTCGCGGTACGGGTGCGGCGCGGGTCGATCACCGTGAGCGTCCCGCCGCGGGCCTTGAGCGCCTTCAGCCTGCCGGGGAAGTCGGGCGCGGTGCACAGACTGCCGTTGGACTCCAGGGGGTTGGCGCCCAGGAGCAGCAGATGATCGGTGCGGTCGAGGTCGGGGACCGGGATGAGGTTGGCGTCGCCGTACAGCAGGCCGCTGGAGACGTGCTTGGGCATCTGGTCGACGGTGGACGCGGTGAACAGGCTGCGGGTGCCGAGGGCGCCGACCAGCACCGGCGGGTACAGGCCGCCCGCCATGGTGTGCACGTTGGGGTTGCCGAGGACGACGCCGACGGCATGCGGTCCGTGCCGTTCGACGACCGGGCGCAGGCCGGCGGCGACCGCGTCGAAGGCCTCCTGCCAGGTGGCCTCGCGCAGTTCGCCGTCCCGGCGGACCAGGGGGACGCGCAGCCGGTCGGGGTCGGCGTCGACGGCGCCGAAGGAGGCGCCCTTGGGGCAGATGAAGCCCTGGCTGAAGACGTCGTCGCGGTCACCGCGGGCGCTGGTGACGCGGGTGCCCTCGATGGTCAGGGTCAGCCCGCAGGTGGCCTCGCACAGGGGGCAGATTCGCAGGGCGGTGCGGGACACGGGTCCTCCCGGGGTGCGGCGCGGCGTCGGTCGGTGACGCACGGACGCGGCCGAGCATACCGACCGGTATGGCCAAAGGGGAGCCCTGCGCCGGGACCCGTCGCGACACGGGGTGCCGGGACCCGGCGCGGCGCAGGCCTCCCCCGCGCCGCACCCCGTCACCCCCGCCGGCGCTCAGTCCAGCACCCGGCCCAGATACGCCCGCAGCAGCTCCCGGGTCTCCGCGATGATCCCCTCGTCCCCCTGGGCGTCCATCCGGAAGGCCAGCTGGACCAGGGTGTCGGCCGTCTCCACCGCGACCAGGAACGTGCGGCGCAGTGCCTCGTCCGGTTCGCGCCGCAGGAAGCCCGCCAGCAGGTCGGTCAGCCGCCCGGTGACCCGCAGGTTGGGCTCGGCGTGCGGGGTGCCGACCGGGATCTGGTTGCCGAAGTCGACGAGGGAGAATCCGGGCGCCGTGCGCTTCATCGCCAGGTACTCGTCCAGCACGGCGTCCATCGCCGCGCGCCAGTCGCCCCGGGCGACCTTCTTGAGCCGCTCGGTGACGCGCTCGGTGTAGCGGTCGAGGTTGCGCTGTGCCAGCGCGTCGGCCATCTGCCGCTTGTTGCCGAAGAACCGGTAGACGGAGCCGATGGGCACACCGGCGCGCAGCGCGACCGCACGGGTGCTCAGGGCGTCGTAGCCGACCTCGTCCAGCAGCTCGGCGCACGCGTCGAGGATCCTGGTCAGCCGTTCGGCACTGCGCCGCTGCACGGGCGCACGGCGTAGGGATGTCGCGTGGGGCACGGGCATCATGATGCCTTTCCGCCGGGGTCCGGTGAACCTCACCCCCCGGTACGCGTACGAGCGCCCGTGCCACTCATCACGGGGGCCCGCCGGCCGCCACCCCGGTGGCTCCGACCCCGGACGCCGTGATGTCCGCCGTGCTCTCGACGGGCTTGCCGTCGACCGCCCAGACGGTGCCGTCGTCGGCGTAGAGGCGGACGGTGACGTGGTGCAGGCCCTGCGGGACGAGCCGGGCCGGCAGCCGGTGGGCGGGGGTGCGCAGCTGGGCGACCGGGCGGCCGTCCACGGACAGGCGTGCCGTGCCGCGCCCGGCCACCGCCTCGGCCCTCACCCCGGCCGGCGACAACCGGAAGCGGCGCAGGACCAGCCGTACGTCCCAGGCGCCGCCGGCGGCGGGCTGCACCTGGACGCCCACCTCGGGGGCGTGTTTCGCGCCGATCTCGCGATAGTGCCGCCCTTCCTCGTCCGTGTCGTCGAGGACCTTGCCCACCGGTGCGGTGGTGTCCCCCGTGCCCTGTACGTCCGGTCCCCGCCCCTCGCCCCGGCCGCAGCCCGCCGGCCCCAGAAGCAGCAGGCCGGCGACCGCGGACACGGCGAGGGATCCGCGCGTCCACGCCATGTCGCGGAGCGTAGGACACCGTCGCGATCTCCCGGATCCTCCTGAGGTCGGGTTCCGGCCGTAGTCCTGGAGTAGGGCCGGTACCCCTTGCGCCCGCGAAACCGCAATCCTACGGTGTTGCATAGGAATGCGGGACGAGGGAATCCGGCACCTGAACAGCGCAAGGGAGCGATGTGCATGAGCGGGGACGCGCGCAAGACGGCCGAGGGGCTGACCTATCTGTCCGGATTCGGCAATGAGCACAGCTCGGAGGCCGTCCCGGGCGCCCTGCCCGTCGGCCGCAACTCACCCCAGCGCGCCCCCCTCGGGCTGTACGCGGAGCAGCTGAGCGGTACGGCGTTCACCGAGCCGAGGGCGCACAACCGCCGCTCGTGGCTGTACCGCATCCGCCCCTCGGCCGCCCACCCGGCCTTCACCCGCGCCGGCAACGGCGCGATCCGCACGGCCCCCTTCACCCAGACCGCGCCGGACCCGAACCGGCTGCGCTGGAACCCGCTGCCCGCGCCGGGGCCCGAGACGGACTTCCTGGCCGGGCTGTGGACGCTCGGCGGCAACGGCGACGCCACCCAGCGCACCGGCATGGCCGTGCACCTGTACCACGCCAACGCCTCCATGGACCGGGTCTTCAGCGACGCGGACGGCGAGCTGCTGATCGTGCCCGAGCGCGGCGGGCTGCTGCTGCGCACGGAGTTCGGCCTCCTGCACGCCGAGCCCGGCCATGTGGCGCTGATCCCGCGCGGGGTGCGCTTCCGGGTGGAGCTGCTCGACGGGAGCGCCCGGGGGTACGTCTGCGAGAACTACGGCGCCGCCTTCCGGCTGCCCGACCTCGGCCCGATCGGCGCCAACGGCCTGGCCAACGCCCGTGACTTCCAGGCGCCGGTCGCCGCGTACGAGGACGTGGAGGGCCCGGTGGAGGTGGTGAACAAGTTCTGCGGCAACCTGTGGCAGGCGACCTACGACCACTCGCCGCTGGACGTCGTCGCCTGGCACGGCAACTATCTGCCGTACGTCTACGACCTGCGCCGCTTCAATGTGATCGGGACGATCTCCTACGACCACCCGGACCCGTCGATCTTCACGGTGCTGACCTCGCCGAGCGACACGCCTGGCCTGGCCGGCGTCGACTTCGTCGTGTTCGCGCCGCGCTGGCTGGTCGGCGAGGACACCTTCCGGCCGCCGTACTTCCACCGGAACGTGATGAGCGAGTACATGGGCCTGATCGAGGGCGCCTACGACGCCAAGACGGCCGGGGAGGGGGGTTTCGTGCCGGGCGGCGGCTCGCTGCACAACATGATGTCGGCGCACGGCCCGGACCGGGAGACGTTCGACAGGGCGAGCAGCGCGGAGCTGAAGCCGCAGAAGATCGACGACGGGCTGGCGTTCATGTTCGAGACCCGCTGGCCGGTGACCCTCACCCCGCACGCGGCCCGCGCGGACCACCTCCAGCAGCGTTACGACGACGTCTGGCAGGGGCTGGAGCGTCACTTCCGTCCCTTGCACTGACCCCTCGCCGACCGGTACGGATGGCCCCGTGACCTCCTTCGCCCCGGATTCGATCGTCCTGAACCGCAAGCTGCCGCTGTGGTACCAGGTGTCGCAGTCGCTGCGCGCCTCGATACTCGGCCGGTCGCCCCAGGACCCGCTGCGCCTGCCCACCGAGGAGCAGCTGGCCGGGCACTACGGCGTGAGCGTGCTGACCATGCGGCAGGCGCTGAAGGAGCTGGAGGAGGAGGGGCTGATCACCCGGCACCGGCGGCGCGGCACGTTCATCGAGCCCGACGCCCAGCGGGGCGCCCCGGTGCGGCTGCTGGGCTCGGTGGACGCGATCGTGGCCCAGCAGTCGGGCATGGTCACCGAGCTGCTGGAGCACGGCAGCGGTCCCGTCCCGGCCGAACTCGCCGGGTTCTTCCCGGATCTGGAGCAGGCGGCGACGTACCACCGGCTGCGCTGCGACGAGAAGACGGGTGAGCCGACCAACCACGCCCGCAACTGGGTGCGGCCCGAACTGGCCGACCGCATCGACGCCGAGGACCTGACCCGCTGGCCGATGACGAAGGTGCTGCGGGACGTGGTGGGCGTGGACATCAGCCGCATCACGGACACCGTGGAGGCCCGGCTGGCCGACCCGGAGACGTCCCGGCTGCTGCAGGTGCCGCTGCTGAGCCCGATCCTGCACTACACGGGCGTCACCTACGACCAGCGGGGACGGGTGCTGGACGTGGTCGTCATCCACTACCGCGGCGACCGCTTCTCCTTCACGGTCACCCTCGACGCCCACTGACCCCGACGACCGGGCCCGGGCCCGTCGTACGATGCCCGGCGTGACGTACGACGACGCTCCGTTGCTGGCGGACCTCATGCCGTGGTCCGTCGCACCGCCGCGGCTCGGTCGCAGCTGGCCCACGGGCCCCGACGCGGCGTCCTTGAAGGCCCGCTGGGACGCGCTGCTGAGGGCCGAACCCGCCGACCGCCTGGCCCTGTTCGAGCCGACCCGGGCCCGCACCCTGGACTCTGCGGTCGCGCAGCTGCCGGGTCAGCGGGCCGGCACGGAGAGACTCGCGCGGGCGTCGGGGCCGTGCCCGGAGCCGGTACGGGCGCTCGTCGCGCCGTTCGACGAGCAGTGGCTGATCCCCGACCACCGGCTGATCGACGCGGCCCGGCCGGAGCTGTGGCGGGTGGCGGACGAGCGGCAGGTGTTCGTGGTGGAGCCGGCGGACACACTGCTGGCCACCTCCCGCTTCCCACTGCTGCGCGGCGCCCGCGTCCGCCCGCTGTACCGCCGCCCGGGAGGCGCGGAGCCCAATCTGGCCCCCGGCCTGCTCGGCCACCTCGCCGCCCGCCTCGGCCACCCGGTCACCGCGCCGGACGTCCTGGCGTGGACGTTCACGGCCGTCCGCCCGGACCGGACGGTGCCGCTCACCGAGGACCCCGAGCTGTGGGCGCGCGGTGTGGAGCTGGGCCGGCGGGCGCTGTGGCTGATGCGGCGTGACGGGGAGCGGCCCAAGCTGCCCGGCGGCCGGCGCCCGTATGTCCGCGCCCCGCTGCCGGCCCGCCCGCTGTCGCTGGACTACGACCGCGAGGAGGAGGCCCTGCTCCTGGAGGAGGGCCGTATCGCGCCGGTGCCGGCCGCCGCGTGGGACTACGAGGTGGACGGAGCGCGGGTGCTGGAGCAGTGGTTCGCGGCGCGCGTCGCCGAGGGCGAGCCGGGCACCCTGGCCGCGATCCGCCCGGCCGCCTGGCCGCAGGCGTGGACGTCGGAGCTGCTGGAGCTGATCACCGTCCTGGCGCTGCTGGCGGACGTCCGAGCCCGGCGGGACGAGTGGGAGACCGCCTCCCCCGTCACCGCCTCCGAGCTGCGCGCGGCGGGCGTCCTGCCGGTGCCGGACGCGGCACGCCGGCCGGCGTCGGTCCTGGACACCCAGGAGGAGGGCCCGGAGGGGCAGTTGGCGCTGCTCTAGCTCCGGGGCGCGTAGGAGTCCAGCAGCCTGCCCAGCAGCCGGTCGAAGGCCTGCTCCGGGTCGTCCGGCGGCGCCACCCCCTGCGCGAACAGCGCCGCCAGGTGCGGGTAGTCCCCCGTCATCACCTGCCCCATCATGTACGCGCCCCGCACGGCCTGCTCCTGCTCCTCGGTCCAGGGAACGGACCGGGTCCGTTCGGCGATGGCCTGCTCGTTGGCGACGAAGATCATGACCGAGCCGTTGACCATGCCGATGAGCTCCAGCTTGGTGCCCGGCGGCACGTCCAGCGGCCGCAGACAGGCCAGGCACCAGTCGAGGTAGCGCAGGGCGTTGGGGCTGATGCTGTAGGCGGTCGTCATCACGCGCACCACCCAGGGATGGCGCCGCATGATGTCGCGGGTCTGCCGGGCCATGCCCAGCATGTCCGCGCGCCAGTCGCCGCTCGGCTCGCCGGACAGCTCGTACTCGCCGCTGACCAGGTCGACCATCAGCTCGTACAGGTCCTCCTTGCGCGGCACGTAGTTGTACAGCGACATCGTGCCGCAGCCGATCTCGGCCGCGACGCGCCGCATGGAGACCGCGTCCAGGCCGTCCGCGTCGGCGATGCGCACGGCCGCCGCCGCGATGTCCGCGCGGCTGTACGCGGGTTTCGGGCCGCGGCCCGCGCGCTCGGGGCGCGTCCAGATCACCTCGGGTTCGGCCGCTCGGCCCGCCATCGATCATCACCTCTCCCACCATCGTAGTTACGTACGGCGTACGTAGTGGGGTATGGTAACGGCATGGAGACTACGTACGCTGTACTTAGTGAAGGGCTGGAGAAGAGCTTCCGTGACGTCCGGGCGCTGCGCGGACTGGACCTCGCGGTGGCCGAGGGGACGGTCTGCGGGCTGCTCGGGCCGAACGGCGCGGGCAAGACGACCGCCGTGCGCATCCTGACCACGCTGCTGACGCCGGACGCGGGGACCGCGCGGGTCGCCGGGCACGACGTGGTGCGCGACGCGGCGGAGGTCAGGCGGCGGATCGCGGTCACCGGGCAGTACGCCTCGGTGGACGGCGACCTCACCGGCGCCGAGAACCTGCGTCTGTTCGCGCGGCTGCTGCGCGTGCCGCGGCAGCGGGCCGACGAACTGCTGGAGCGGTTCGGGCTGACCGGAGCCGCGGACCGGCCCGCACGCACCTACTCCGGCGGGATGCGCCGCCGCCTGGACCTCGCCGCGAGCCTGGTGGCCCGGCCGGCGGTGCTGTTCCTGGACGAGCCGACGACCGGCCTGGACCCGCGCAGCCGGGGCGCCATCTGGGACGCGGTACGGGACCTGGTGCGCGAGGGCACCACCGTGCTGCTGACCACGCAGTACCTGGAGGAGGCCGACCAGCTGGCCGACGACGTCGTGCTGATCGACGAGGGTCGCGCCGCGCACCGGGGCAGCCCGGCCGAGCTCAAGGCGCGGATCGGACGGTACGCCGAGGTGGTGGTCGCCGAGGACGGCGGCTCCCCCGCCCTGCACGCCGCCGCGGTGGTGCTGGACCAGCTCACCGGCGCCCAGCCGGTGCTCGACTCCGAGCGGGCCACCGCCGGCGCGCTGGTCCTCGATCCCGCTCTCACCCTCCCCTCGCTCGTGCGCGCCCTCGACGCGGCCGGAGTGCCGGTGATCGACGCCGCTCTGCGCCCGCCCACCCTCGACGAGGTTTTCCTGCGCCTCACCGGACGACAGGAGGTGGCCGCGTGAGCGCGGTCCTGCACGACGGCACGGCGATGCTCGGCCGCCATCTGCGGCGCATCCGGCACGCGCCCGCGATCACGGTCATGACGCAGACGATGCCGATCGTCTTCCTGCTCTTCTTCGGCTACGTCTTCGGCAGCGCCCTGGCCATGCCCGGCGCCGAGTACCGGGCCTTCCTGGTGCCGGGGATGCTGGTGGCGACCGCCGCGAACGGGATCATGACCGGCATGTTCACCGCCGCCCAGGACTCCCACCGCGGGGTGATGGACCGCTTCCGCACGCTGCCGGTGAGCCGCTCGGCGGTCCCGCTCGGCCAGTCGGCCGCCGATCTGCTCACCACCGCCGCCGGCCTGGTGCCGCTGCTGCTGGTGGGGCTGGCGATGGGCTGGCGTGCCGAGGGCGGCTGGCTGCGCACGGCGGGTGCGTTCGGGCTGCTGCTGCTCTTCCGGTGTGCGGCCACATGGATGGGCATCCTGCTGGGCCTCGCCTCGCAGAGCGAGGAGGCGGCCGGGCAGCTGGGCAGCGCGACCTTCATGCTGCCGCTGCTGTCCAACGCCTACATCCCGGTCGACGGCATGCCCGCCTGGCTGCGCGTGATCGCCGAGTGGAACCCGATCAGCGCGGTGACGACGGCCCTGCGGGACCTGTTCGGCAACGCGCCCGTGCCCGAGGGGGCCGCCTGGCCGGTGGCCCACCCGGTGGCCGGATCGCTGGCCTGGTGCGCGGTGCTGATCGCGCTCTGCGCACCGTTGGCCGTGCGCCGGTACGCGCGCGGGGAGAGCTGAATCACTGCTGACAAAGCAGGGGCCGCGGGTCATGATCCGGTCCATGGACCAGCTCCCGCTGCCCCTGGAGGGCATCACCGTCGTCGCCGTCGAACAGGCCGTCGCGGCCCCGTTCGCCACCCGCCAGCTCGCCGATCTGGGCGCGCGGGTGATCAAGGTCGAGCGGATCGACGGCGGTGACTTCGCCCGTGGCTACGACACCGCCGCGCGCGGTCTGGCCTCGCACTTCGTGTGGTGCAACCGCGGCAAGGAGTCGATCGCGCTGGACCTGAAGGACCCGCGCGGTCTCGCCGTCGTCCGGCGGCTGATCGCCGGGGCGGACGTCTTCGTGCAGAACCTGGCCCAGGGTGCGGCGGCCCGGCTCGGCCTGGACGCGGCCACGCTGTGCGCGAGCGACCCGCGGTTGATCGCCGTGGACATCTCCGGGTACGGCGCGAGCGGCCCGTACGCGGACAAGCGGGCCTACGACATGCTCGTGCAGTGCGAGGCGGGTCTGGTGTCGGTGACCGGCACGCCCGAGCAGCCGGTGAAGGCGGGCGTCCCGGCCGCCGACATCGCGGCCGGCATGTACGCCTTCTCGGGCGTGCTGGCGGCGCTGGTGCGGCGCGGGACGACCGGGCGGGGCGGTCCGGTGGAGGTGTCGATGCTGGAAGCGCTCGCGGAGTGGATGGGCCACCCGCTGCACCATGTGCTGCACGGCGGGACTCCCCCGGCGCGCACGGGTCTCGCGCACGCCGTCATCGCGCCGTACGACGCCTATCCGACGGCGGACGGCGGGCGGGTGCTGCTGTCGGTGCAGAACGACCGGGAGTGGCGGCGGCTGGCCGAGCAGGTGCTGGAGGACCCGCGGGCGGGCACGGACGCGGCGTTCGCGACGAACGCGGCGCGGGTCGCCCATCGGGAGCGGACGGACGAGCTGGTCGCCGCGGCGCTGGCGAAGCTGGACACCGACGAGGCGCTGCGGCGCCTGGAGGGCGCGGGCATCGCCTGCGCGCGGCTGCGGGACGTGACGGAACTGGCGGAGCATCCGCAACTGGCGGCCCGTCAGCGGTGGCGGGAGGTGGGGTCGCCGGTCGGGCCGCTGCGGGCGCTGCTGCCCCCGATCACGCTGCCGGGCGGGGCGGAGCCGCGGATGGGGGACGTACCCGCGCTCGGCGAGCACACCGGGGCGGTGCTGCGCGCCGTGGGGATGACGGACGACGAGATCGCAGCGCTGCGCCGGGACGGTGTGGCCGCCTGAGCGCGGACCGTCAGTGCCGGTGGCCGCCGAACAGCGAACGGCGCAGCCGGCGCAGCGGCGCGAACAGCGAGACCTTGCTGACCCGGGCCCGCCGGGAGGTGGCGCCGTGCGCGCTGTCACGCGTCGTCAGTTCGCGCATCAGCGAGGTCGCCTCGACCGTCTCGCGTTGCGGTATGGCGGGACCCGCCAGCACCGAGAGATGGCGGTCGAGGCGCGAACTGGTCGCGCTGCTCCCGCAGGTGATCGCAGGGACCCTGGCCCTGCTGCGCATCGTTATCTGATCCATGTCACTCCCCACCCGTACGAGTCCACCCGGCCCGGGCAGGGTAACCCTATCGCCCCGGTGGGGCACCCGTGTATCGAGGCCACAGGATTCACCTTCCCCGTAAGGGGGTTGACGACTCCTCCATGGTTACTCTCCGAATCCGACCGAATCCAGGGCGAGTTGGACAACCGGCCTGCTGGTGGGCTGAGCCGAGCCACCGTCAGGCTCGACGGTCACAGCGAGTGATGTCGACGTCGGGGTGAGACCGGACGCGACCAAGGGCGTGTCGTCGCGCAGGAGCCCGAGGGAACGGGGCTGTGCGCCGGGGCGCATGAGCCAGAGCTGGCGGACGCGCCCGGCGGGCGGGGCGTCGTATCCGCGCAGGGTGATCACCGCCCGCCGCTGCGATACGGAAGCGATCACTCCGATCGTGCCGCCGCGCCCGTCCCGCCCGGTCGCCGCCCGCGCGTCCTCGGCGGCCAGAACGTGGGCGATCTCACGTGCCCGGTCCCGCTCGGCGTCGAGCCGGTCCTGAGTGCGGTCCGCCTGGACGGCGAACAGCGAGGCGACGACCAGCGCCGCGGCGGCCGTCGCCGTGGCGAGCGGCACCAGCAGGGGGCGCGGGCCCCGCGCACGGGAGCGAGCCGGGGGCGGCCGCATGCCCCAGACGTGCGGGGGCAGCCGGGGGGTGTGCGCCCGGTCGGGACCGGCTTCCTGCGGGGTGTCGCGTACGGCGGCCAGCACCCGGTCGCGCAGCGCGGCCGGCGCCGGGGCGGCGGCGGACCAGGCCAGCCGTACGGCGTCCTCGGCGAGGTCGCGCACCTCGGCGGCACAGCGGTCGCAGCGGGCCAGGTGCCGCTCGAAGCGGGCCCGCTCGGCGGGGTCGAGGGCGTCGAGCGCGTAGGGGGCGGCGAGCGAGTGCGGGGCCTCGCGGCCCAGGAGACGGCCGAACAGCGTCATACGGCACCCTCCCGGAACGCCCGCAACCGGACAGGCAGGTTCATGCCGCACCCCCGAGGCACTCGCGCAGCCGGGTCAGACCGTCGCGCATCCGGGTCTTGACCGTGCCGAGCGGCAGCGACAGCCGTTCGGCCACCTCACGGTAGGTGTAGCCGTCGTAGTAGGCGAGGGTGACGGACTGGCGCTGAAGGACCGTCAGCCGGTCCAGGCAGCGGCGCACCCACTCCCGCTCCAGACCGGCCTCGACCTCCTCGGCGACCTGGTCGAAGGCGGGCGTGGCGGCCCGCGCGGCCTCGCGCTGCTCACGTTCGCCGGCCGCGCGGGCGCTGCGCACCCGGTCCACGGCCCGGCGGTGGGCGAGGGTGAGGACCCACGCCAGCGCGCTGCCGCGCCGGGGATCGAAGCGGGCGGCGGACCGCCACAGTTCCAGCAGCACCTCCTGCGCCACCTCCTCCGCCTGCGCGGCGTCCCGCACCACGCGCCGCACCAGCCCGAACACCGGCCCGGACACCAGGCCGTACAACTCCTCGAAGGCCCGCTGGTCACCCCCGCCGACCCGGACCAGCAGCTCGTCCGCCACCACCCGGTCCCCCTCCCGGCCGCACCGGCCCCGTCCCCGCACCCCAGGCATCCGCACCCCACACACCTCCGGACGGAGGTACGGATGGCGAGGCCGAAAACGCGGGTCTGGCGGGTACCGAAACAAATCCGCCGCTGGACCAATCCGCCGCCACCCGCGCTGCGAATGGAGGACGTCAGGCAAGTCGGCACACAGGACGGACGGTATGACACCCATCTCCAGCAGTGGCCGGGCGCGCGGCCCTCTCGCGGCCCTGATGTGCGGGGCGCTCGCGGCCGCCGGTCTCGCGGCCGCCGCCACCACCGCGTTGACACCGAGCGCGGCGCACGCGTCCAGCCACCGCGAGGCCCCGCTGATCTCGGGCACCCCGCAGTACGACAACACGGACCTGTACGCGTTCGTCAGCCCGGACCGGCCGGACACGACGACGATCGTGGCGAACTGGATCCCCTTCGAGGAACCGGCGGGCGGCCCGAACTTCTACCCCTTCGCCGAGGACGCACAGTACGACCTGCACATCGACAACGACGGTGACGCACAGGGGGATCTGCTCTTCCGCTACACGTTCACCACGCACACCAAGAACAAGGACACGTTCCTCTACAACACCGGTCCGGTCGACAGCCTCGACGATCCGGACCTGAACGTGACGCAGACGTACGACATCGATCTGATACGGCTCAAGCACCAGCACATGGCGTCGAAGACGAAGATCGCCGACGACGTGCCGGTGGCACCGTCCAACGTCGGCAAGGCGTCCATGCCCCACTACGGCATGCTGCGCGACCAGGCCGTGCACAAGCTGCCGGGCGGAGCGGTGACCTTCGCCGGGCAGGCCGACGACCCGTTCTTCCTGGACCTGCGGGTCTTCGACCTGCTGTACGGCGGGAACCTGTCCGAGGTCGGCAACGACACGCTCAAGGGCTACAACGTCAACTCCATCGCCCTGCAGGTCCCCACCGACATGATCACCGAGTCGGCCCACCAGCCGGTCGTCGGCATCTGGTCCACCACGCAGCGCAAGAACGCGCACGGCCACTACACGCAGGTCTCCCGGCTGGGCAACCCGCTGGTCAACGAGGTGGTCAACCCGCAGAAGGACAAGGACGTCTTCAACGCCTCCGCCCCCTGGGAGGACGCGCGGTTCCTGAAGAACGTCACCAACCCCGAGCTGCCCAAGCTCATCGAGGGCATCTACAAGATCAAGGCACCGGCCGAGCCGCGCAACGACCTGGTCGACGTGTTCCTCAAGGGCGTCAAGGGCCTCAACCAGCCGCCGCACGTCACGCCCGCCGAGGAGCTGCGCCTGAACACCTCCGTCAAGCCCACGATGCACCCCAAGCGGCTCGGTGTCCTCGACGGGGACAACGCGGGCTTCCCCAACGGCCGCCGGCTGACCGACGACGTGATCGACGCCGCGCTCCAGGTCGTCGAGGGCGAGCTGGTGGGCTCCAAGAACGACCTGGGCGACGCGGTCGACGCCAACGACAAGGAGTTCGGCCACTCCTTCCCGTACCTGGCCGAGCCGACCGAGGGGTCGCGCGGACCGGTCGCCAAGGGCACGAGCGGCGGCACGGACGTGCGCAGCCAGCTGGGTGACGCGCTGCAGCCCGCCGGGAGCTCCCGGAACACCACCCTGATCGCCGCGTCCGCCGCCTCGGGCGCCGCCGGCGTCCTGCTGATCGGCACCGGGCTGGCGTGGTGGCGCCGGCGCGTGCGGCGGCCGTACTGAACCCGGGACACGAAACGGAGGGGACGTCGCCGCTGATGGACGACAACAGGAGTGCACGGCCCGGGTTCTGGCGGATCGCCGGGTGTGCCGCGCTGCTGGCCGTGGCGCTGACCGGAGGGAGCGTCGCGCTGGGCGGGGCGCGGGACGGCACGGGGGTGAACGTCGCCGCCGCGCCCGGCGCCGTGTCCTCGCCCGCCCTGCTGCGCGGCGGCGACCTTGACGCGGGCGTCCGGGCGCTGCAGGCCGGGCTGCGCGCCCAGCCGCGGGACTTCGCCGGCTGGGCCACCCTGGGCCTGGCGTACGTCGAGCAGGCGCGGACCACGGCCGATCCCTCCCGCTACCCGGAGGCGGCCCAGGCGCTGCGCCGCTCCCTGAGCCTGCGCCCGGGCAACGACGCCGCGCTCGCGGGCCGCGCCGCCCTCGCCGCGGCCCGGCACGACTTCGCCGGCGCGCTCGCCGACGCCGACCGCGCCCTCGCGCTGAACCCGTACAGCGAGCGCGCCCTGTGCAGCCGCGTCGACGCCCTCGTCGAACTCGGCCGGTACGAGGAGGCGGCGCGGGCGGCGGACACGGCGGACGAGCGGCGGCCGGGCGTGCCGGTGTTCACCCGGTACGCGTACGTGCGGGAGCTGCGGGGCGACGTGATCACGGCCCGGCGGGTCCTGGAGCAGGCCCTGGCCGCCGCGACCACGCCCGGTGACGTCGCCTACGTCGCCACCCAGCTCGGCCAACTGGCCTTCAGCCAGGGCGACCACGCCGGCGCGCTGCGGCACTACGCCCGCGCACTGGCCGCCGACGACGGCTATCTGCCGGCCCTGGAGGGCCGGGCCCGCGCCCAGGCCGCCCTCGGCGACCGCGCCGCCGCGATCCGAGGTCTGGAGCAGGTCGTCGCCCGGGCTCCGCTGCCGGGTCCGCTCGTGGCGCTCGGCGAGCTGTACGAGGACCGCGGGGACCGGGCACGGGCGCGCGCGCAGTACGCGCTGGTCGACGCCTGGATCGCGCTGGCCCGCGCCAACGGGGTCGACGCCGACCTCGACACCGCGCTCGCGGCCGCCGACCACGGCGACAAGGCGGCGGCCCTGCGCGCCGCCCGTGCCGAGTGGTCCCGCCGCCGCACGGTGCACACCGAGGACGCGCTCGCCTGGGCGCTGCACGTCAACGGGCGGGACACCGAGGCACTGCCGCACGCGCGGCGGGCCCTGGCGACGGGATACCGCAACGCCCCGTTCCTGTATCACCTCGGCATGATCGAGCGCGCCACCGGGCACCGGTCCGAGGCGGACGCCCACCTGCGGGCGGCCCTGGACCTGAACTCCGGCTTCTCGCCGCTGGGTGCCCGCGCGGCGCGTGCGGAGGTGGCCCGGTGAGGCGTCTCGTTCCCGGCGCGGTGAGGCGCCCCGTGCCGTACCCGGTGAGGCGCCCGCTCGTGCCGTACCCGGTGAGGCGCCTTCTCGTGTCCGGTGCCGGTGTGCTGCTCGCCGCCGGCGCCCTCACCCTGGCGTCCGCGCCGGGTGCCGCCGCGCACCCCCTGGGCAACTTCACCGTCAACCGCTACGACGGCCTGGTCGCCGCCCCGGGCGAGCTGCGCGTCGACCACGTCGAGGACCTGGCCGAGATCCCGGCGGCACAGGCCCGGCCGGAGATCGAACGGCTGGGGCTGAGCGGCTGGGCCAGGGCCCGGTGCGCCGCGGCGGGGCACGGCAGCGGCGTCACCGTGGACGGCCGCCGGCTCGCCCTCACCGTCGGCCGCCATGCCGTGCGCGAGCGGCCCGGGCAGGCCGGACTGCGGACCCTGCGGGTGGAGTGCCGGTTCACGGCTCCCCTGCCCCGGGACCGGGCCGTGACCGTCGCGTTCCACAGTGCCGGTGCCACCTCCGGCCCCGGCTGGCGGGAGATCACCGCGCGGGGCGACCGGATGACGCTCACCGCATCCGACGTACCGCAGGAGTCCTCCTCGCACGAACTGACGAGCTATCCGCGGGAGTTGCTCTCCTCTCCGGCCGACACCACGACGGCGGCCCTGCGGGTGCGGCCGGGCGGTCCCGCGCTCACCGAGGCCCCGGAGCGAGGGGACGCGCCCGCCGCCTCCGTGCTGCCGCGGGGCGCCGACCGCTTCACGCGCGCGCTGGACGGCCTGGTCGCCCGGCACGACCTGACCGTGGGCTTCGCCGCGCTCGCCCTGCTCGTCGCGGTCGGTCTGGGCGCGCTGCACGCGCTGGCCCCGGGCCACGGCAAGACCGTGATGGCGGCCACGGCGACCGCCCGCGGCGGCCGGGCCCGGCTGCGGGACGTCCTGCCGCTCGCCGCGTCCGTGACCGTGACCCACACGCTGGGCGTGGTCGTCCTGGGCCTGCTGGTCACGGCGGGCTCCGCCGCGGCGCCCTCGGTGATCGCCTGGCTGGGTGTCGCTAGCGGCGCCCTGGTGACCGCGGCGGGCGTGACGCTCGTACGACGGGCCTGGCACGACCGCGGGCACCGCGACGGTCACCATCACCACCATCACCACGTACACGAGCACGATCACGGTCACAGTCACGATCACGATCACCACGCGCACGGTGAGCACGATCACCCGCACCCCACCCTCCGCGGCACGCTGCTGCTCGGCTTCGCCGGGGGGCTGGTGCCCAGCCCGTCGGCCGTGGTCGTCCTGGTCGGTGCGGCGGCCCTGGGCCGGGCGTGGTTCGGGCTGCTGCTGGTCGTGGCGTACGGCGCCGGGCTGGCGCTGACGCTGACCGCGGCCGGGGTGGCCGTGGTCCGGCTGGGCGGCACGGCGGCGCGGGCGCTGGGCCGGCGTCCGCACTGGGCGGACGGTGCGGCGGCCGCGCTGGTGCGGCGGGCGGCTCCGCTGGGCTCGGCGTCCGTCGTGGTGGTGCTGGGCGCCGGATTGGTGCTCAAAGGGGCGGCAACGGCCCTCGGGTGAGTTACTTTCGTGGAGGAGCAGGGATGTCCGCCCGGATGGGATTGGGGGCGCCCGTGTCCGGAGAGCCGGGCCGTGAACGGCTGATCGCGGGCCGCTACCGACTGCTGTCCCCGCTCGGTCAGGGCGGCATGGGCACGGTGTGGCGGGCGCGCGACGAGGTGCTGCACCGCGAGGTCGCCGTCAAGGAGGTGCGCGCCCCGGCCGGGTTGCCGGCCTCCGACGTGGAGCGGATGTACGCCCGTCTGGAGCGCGAGGCCTGGGCGGCGGCCCGGGTGACCAGCCGCAACGTGGTCACGGTGTACGACGTGGCGACCGAGGACGGCCGCCCCTGGATCGTGATGGAGCTGGTGCGGGGCATCTCGCTGGCCGAGCTGCTGGACGCCGAGGGGCCGCTGACCCCGCGCCGGGCCGCGCACATCGGCGCCGAGGTGCTGGCCGCGCTGCGGGCCGCGCACGAGGTCGGGGTGCTGCACCGGGACGTGAAGCCGGCGAACGTGCTGCTGGCCAACGACGGCCGGGCGGTGCTGACCGACTTCGGGATCGCGCTGGTGGAGGGCAGTTCGGCGCTGACGATGACCGGGGAGGTCATCGGCTCACCGGAGTTCCTCGCCCCCGAGCGGGCGCTGGGCCGCAGACCGGGACCCGAGTCGGACCTGTGGTCGCTGGGCGTGCTGCTGTACGCGGCGGTCGAGGGCCACTCCCCGTTCCGCCACGACACCCCGATCAGCACGCTGCGCGCGATCGTCGACGAGGAGCTGCCGCCGCCGCGCCGGGCCGGCCCGCTGGCCCCGGTGATCGCCGGGCTGCTGCGCAAGGACCCGGCCGAGCGGGTGCCGGCGGACGTCGCCGAGCGGGATCTGCGGGTGATCGGCGCCGGGGGCGCACCGCGCGCGGACACGGCGCCGCTCGGGCCGTACGCCCCGACGGCGGTCCTGCAGCACGGTGAACCGG
Source organism: Streptomyces sp. Ru71 (assembly GCF_002920535.1). Taxonomy (GTDB): domain Bacteria; phylum Actinomycetota; class Actinomycetes; order Streptomycetales; family Streptomycetaceae; genus Streptomyces. The sequence goes on from NZ_PQSS01000097.1 coordinate 23,722, forward strand.
CGCCGACGCCGCCGCTGCCCGTGCCCGTGCCCTCCGACGCGCCCATGGACGCACCGGAGCCGGGCCGTCGCCGCCGTGGCGCCGCCGTGTTCCTCGCGGGCCTGGCCGCGCTCGCGCTGGCGGCCGGCGGGCTGACGTACGCGCTGCTGCACGGAAACGGCGACAACGGGGGCGGGAAGGCGGCGGCCACCACGGCCCGGCAGACCCCTGCCCCGACGCCGAGCCACGAGCCCACGCACCGTCAGGACACGCCGACGCCCACGCCGAGCCACAGCAGCAGCCCGCCGACGTCCTCGGCGCCGCCGCAGTCCGTCACGGTGACGGTGACGGGCCGGCACACGGACTACACCGGCAGCTGCCCGCCGCCGGGCGCCGAGGCGCCGTCGTTCACGGCGACGTTCACGGTGGGCCGGCTGCCCGCGCTGGTGGAGTACCGCTGGGTGGCCCGGGACGGCGAGGTGACGGACACCGGCTGGAAGACGCTGTCGTTCCCCGACGGCGGGGAGCGGACGCGGCAGGACCGGGTGAGCGTGACGACGTACGACGCGAGCGGCACGTACCGCAACGCGCTCGGCGTGGAGGTGCGCTCTCCGGTGCGGACCACCTCGAACCAGGTGCCGTTCTCGGTGACGTGCGTGGAGGAGACCCCGTCGGGCGGGACCTCCCCCACGCCTTCGGCTTCCGGATCCCCGTGAGGAGTGAGGACCCGGGCGGCCGGTCTCAGGAGTTGTTCAGGACCGGCAGGTAGCCGCCCGACTGGCCGGCGGCGGTGGGGTGGTAGGACTCGCCGATGCTGAGCCAGTTGACGCTGTGCAGCCAGGAGCTGCCGGAGCAGATCTCGTGGCCGGTGAACGTGGTGCGGACGTCGCCGAAGGTGAAGCCGTGCGCGGCGGCGCGGCGGGCGACGGCGGCGTTGAGGTAGTCGGAGGCGCCGTTGATGGCGGAGCGCTTGGTCTCGGACAGGCCGAGGCAGCTGGTGCCGAGCTTGTAGAAGCGGGGGTAGCCGAGGACGACCACGTGGGCGTTGGGGGCCTTGGAGCTGATCGCCGAGTAGACGGTGTCGAGCTTGCCGGGGAGCGTGGAGTCGACGTACGCCTTGGCGGTGTTGATGCGGGCGATGCAGTCGCTGTCGGACTGGAGCACACACGTCGTCATGACGTCGGCGAATCCGGCGTCGTTGCCGCCGATGGTGATGGAGACCAGTCCGGTGGAGGTGCTGAGCGAGCCGATCTGGTTCGCCATCACTTCATCCGTCCGGGCGCCCGAACAGGCGACGAACGCGAACGACGAGGGGGCGTGCGCGGCGTTCCACAGGTACGGGTACGCCTTCGTGCTGCGGTCGCAGTCACCGCTTGAGCTGATGTAGCTGCCGGCGCCGACACCGGAGGAGTAGGAGTCGCCGAGGGCCACATAGCCGGTGGCCGCGGCGGTTTCGGAGGCCTGTGCCGCGCCGGCTCCGGTGAGGGCGGCGCCGGCGGCGAGGAGGAGTGAGCTGACGAATACGACAAGTCGGGAACGTCTCATGGAACCTCCCTTTAGCAGGATCTCTGCCGTAACCGTGGTACCAACTACGCGTGTTGACGGGAAGTGTCCATGTCAAGAATTTCCGCAAGCCTTCACAACCGGGCGCCACTGCTCCCCGTACGGCCATGCGTCGTTCAACTCCGAACGAATCAAGGCGTGCGGTCCTGCGGTGTCTTGACGCCCCCCTTGCGGCTGCGCGACTCTGAAGCCCGGCATCCGGCGCTTCGGGGGGCAAAGTCGCCAATGCAGACCATCCGTATCAAGACAGCTTCAACGGCTTCGGGCGACGACGCGGACAGAGCACGGACAGGACCGGGGAGGGACCTGTCGCCGCTGCTCGCGGGCGCCGCGACGGCCGTGGGAGCCGTCGGCCTGACGCTCGCGCTCATGGACACGGACACACCGCTGCGCGGTCCGTGCGCCGTCTTCTTCCTGTTCGCCGCCCCGGCCGTCGCCATCGGCGCGGCTCTGCGCGGGCTGGATCCGCTCGGTCGCCTGGTGTGTGCCGTTGCGGGCGCGATCGTTCTCAACATGCTGGTGACCCAGGGCATGCTCGCCGTGCACCGCTGGTCGGTGCGCGGCGGAGTCATCGCCGTGACCGCGCTCAGCGTCCTCATGCTCGCACTGGCGACGACCCGGCGCCGGCCCAAGCGGACCGAGACTACGGAGGTAACGGGCAAACCAGAAAAAGAGTGAGATCTC
>NZ_PQSS01000098.1 GCF_002920535.1 Streptomyces sp. Ru71
GGGTTGCGCCGTGGCTGGTCGCGCAGTTCCCCGCGCCCCTTGAATGCCTGCGGCGGCCCGTCGCTGTCGCGTCGTGGCGTGCGTAGCGCCTTCGGTCCGGTGGGTGGGTCGGGGCCGGGGTCGGGGGGTATCCGTCCTCGGTCCGGCCCACTGCCCCCGACACGGTGAGGGTCGGCGGTGCCGGCCGCTGCGGGCGGACACCCCCCACCCCGCCCCCTCCCCGCCGTCGGCGACTGCGGGCCGTCGCCGCTCCCGTTCCGCTGCGGCCCGCCGCGCGGGAGCGGCACCTATGCCCGGCCTACCGGCGGCCCGCAGCCGGGCGGGGCGGTTCCTATGCCTGCGTAGCTGCGGGCAGTCGTGCCGCTGGGGCGGCACGGGTGGGCGCAGCGGCACCCCGTTGCGCCGGGCTGCGCCACCCACCCCCGGCCCGCCACAGCGGCGGTGTCTTGGAACGCCGGGCCGGGCACACGTACGCCGCCCCCTAAAGGAGCGGCGTACGTGTTGGTGGGTTACTTCAGGGCGCCTGCTGTCAGGCCCTGGACCACCTGGCGTTGGAAGATGATGTACGCCGCCAGGACCGGGAGCATCGCCATCACCAGGCCCGCGAACAGGCCCGACCAGTCGCCCTTGTAGCCCTGGCTGACGGCCAGCTGGACCAGGCCCTGGGTGAGGACCCGCTTGTCGGGGTCGGTGTTGAGGACCGTGGGCAGCATGTACTGGTTCCACTGGCCCAGGAAGTTGAAGATGCCCACGCTGATCAGACCCGGCTTGGCCATCGGGAGCATGATCTGGAAGAACGTCCGGCTGTGCGAGGCACCGTCCACGAACGCCGCCTCCGCCACGGACGTCGGCAGCGAGCGGAAGAACGCGGTCAGGAAGAACACCGTGAAGGGGAGGGAGTACGCGATGTACACCAGGATCAGCCCGTGGATGGTGTTGAGCAGCCCCATGTTGTTCACCACGTAGAACAGCGGGACCAGCGCCAGCATGATCGGGAAGCTCATGCCGCCGACGAAGAGGTAGTAGATGAAGCGGTTCCCGGGGAAGTCGAAGCGCGCCAGGACGTACGCCGCCATCGAGCCGAGCACCAGCGTGCCGACGAGCGAGCCCCCGACCACCAGGACCGTGTTGAGGAAGTAGTCGCTCATGTGGGCGTCGGTCCAGGCCCGCGACCAGTTGTCGAAGTGCAGCTTGTCCGGCAGCGACCACGGCGAGCCGAAGATGGAGCTGTCGTCCTTGAAGGACGTCATCACGGCCCACAGCAGCGGCATGACCACCATGACCGCCCAGAGGATCAGCATGCCGTGCGAGAAGACGTTGAGGACGTTGCCGTCCTTCTTCGCCGCGGACGGCTTTCGCGCCGGTACGTCCACCTTGGTGACCGGCGGGCCCGACTCGGCCGGGATCGGGGCGGGGGATTCGGTCGTCTTCATCAGAACTCCAGCCGCTCGCGCCGGCCCAGCCGCATGACGACGGCCGCGAAGGCCAGCGTGACGACGAGCAGGGCGACGCCGATGGTGGTGGCGTAGGCGGCCTGACCGTCACGGAACGCCTTCTGGTACACGTACAGGACCATGACGGTGGTCGAGTAGTCGGGGCCGCCCGGTCCGGTCGTCATGATCTGCACGACCGCGAACGACTCGGCGCCCAGGGCCAGGATGCCCATGTACACCCAGCCGGACTGCACGGTGTCCCACAGCAGCGGCAGCGTGATCCGGAAGAACGTGGTGAAGCGGTTCGCGCCGTCCAGCAGGGCCGCCTCGTAGAGGTCCGCCGGGATGGACGCCATGCCCGCCGAGAACAGGACCACGAAGAAGCCGACCGTCGACCAGACCAGGACGGCCATCACACACCACAGGGCCAGGTCCGGGTCGCCCAGCCACAGGGGCTGCACGCCGTCCAGCCCGATTCCCCGCAGGACCGAGTTGATGGCGCCGCTCTCGGGGTTGTAGGCGAAGGCGAAGAGCAGGGCGACGATCGCGATCGAGAGCACCTGCGGGAAGAAGTACACGATTTTGTAGAAGGACGAACCCCGGACACCGGAGATGACCGGTCCGCCCCTTCTCCGCCGTCCCCCGACATTGATCATGAAGGCGAAGAACAGCGCCAGGCTGAGCGTCACCAGCGGCAGCACCAGTGCGAACAACAGGCTGTGCTGCAACGACTTCCAGAAGATCTCGTCGTCGAGCATCCTCTTGTAGTTGTCGAAGCCGACCATCTTGAATTCGGGGCTCAGGCCCGTCCAGTCCGTGAACGAGTAATAGATGGACTGGATGAAGGGCCAGATCACGAACAGGGCGTACAGCCCCAGGGGGGCTGCCAGGAACCCCACGATGAACCGGTATTTACCGTGCTGCATTACTACCGACCCCGATCTCTGGGCGGGCACTGCCGCCAGGGCCGCCCGGGCCGGTCAGCGCGCCGGGCGGGCCCTGGTGACGGTTCGTCACTGGTGCTTGTAGTGCTTGATCGAGCTGTCCTTGGCGGCCTCGTCGGCGAAGCCCTGGATCTTCTTGATGGCCTCCGCCGGGGTGAGGCGGCCGGCCATCATCTCGCCGAGACCGGCCACACCGATCTTCTCCTTCTGCAGCTGCACGTACCAGTCCTGCAGCCGCGGGTTCACCACGTTCTGGCCCGCCTTGTCCAGGGCCGCCACACCGGACTTGAGGCCGGGGGTGAGGGTGATGCCGTCGGTGCCGCCGTTGTAGGCGGTCAGCGACTTCACCTTGGCGGTGAAGTTCTTCGAGGACGCCTCGCTGAGCATGATGCGCAGCTGCTCCATGCCGCCGGTGCCGTTCTTGGCCTTGGCCGGGACGATGAAGGGCTCGCCGCCGGAGGCCCAGATGGTGCCGAAGGGCATCTTGTCGGAGGCGTCCAGGCCGGTCGGCGCGGAGACGGCGAGGTTGAAGTCGGCGGGGATGACGTTCGCCGACTCGTTCTCCACCCAGGAGCCGTTCGGGATGAACAGCGCCTTGCCCTTGGCCCACGCGGTCTGCGACTGGATGTGGTCCAGGCCGGGCGTGCCCTTGAGGACGTAGCCCTTCTTGTACAGCTCGTAGTACGCCTCGAAGCAGGCCTTGACGGCCGGGTGCTTCCAGGCGTTCGGCTCCAGGTTGTCGATGGCGTCGAGCACCTCGCGGCCGCCGACCTTGCCGATCATCGGGTAGAGCGAGAAGGGCAGGTAGTACGGGTACTTTCCGGCGTACGTCCAGCCGGCCATGCCCTTCTTCTTGGCCTTCTCGCACACCGCGAGCATCTGGTCCCAGGTCTCGGGGTACTGCTCGTCGAGCGAGTCCAGCGCCTTCTGCGAGTACCAGACGCCGTAGACGGTGTAGGCGTAGTACAGAATCCAGACCTGCCGGCCGTCGAACTGGCCCATCTCGACGATGCCGGGCCGCAGCGTGTCGCGGACCTTCTTGTTCGGGTCGTCGTAGGACGGGGCGTCCAGCAGCGGGGTGAGGTCGGCGAGCTGGTTCTTGCCGACCAGGACGCCCATGTCCATCTGCTCGGCGCCGGAGTTGTCGATGAGGTCCGGCGGGTTGCCCTGGTTGAAGCGGGGCTGCAGGGTGGACTGGATCTTCTGGGTGGCGGAGAACTTGACGTGCGTCTTGGGGAAGTTCTTCTCGTAGATCTTGGTGGCGTCCTCGGCGTACTCCTTGCCGAAACCGCCGTCGAAGAGGACGAACTCCATCTGCGCGGTGTCGTTGACGCCCAGCGGGTTCTTGGCGGTCTTCTGCCCCGCCTTGGCCTTCTCGTTGTTGTCGCTGCCGCCACCGCTGGCACACGCGGACAAAAAGCCCATCGCGGGAACGGAGACCAGTCCCAGCGCGGCTGACCGCTTGATCAGATCGCGGCGGCCGACGCCCTCGGTACCGTTGTTTGCTGCGGAAGTGGATCCCATGCTCAAGTCCTCGCCTTCTCACAGGACTCAGGCGGTGAACCGGATCCTCCCCGGCACCGCGGTCGGGTCAAGCAGGGTGAAGCAGGATGACGCAAGGTGGTGCTGAAGGTGGTGCTGGAGGTCGTGCCGAACGTCGTGCAGATCGTGTGAATCGCCGACAGGTATAGTCCACTTCCGGCCGCCTGAGCAAGATCGAATGCAAGGTTGGCCATGGGTCTTTTCCGAGTTGAGACCTCGCGGAAATATGAACTGCCTGTGGGTGGCGTGACGGAAGAATTACCGACATAGCCCCCGAACGGCGCAGCCAACACCCTTGACACCGCTGACCACTTCACCCCCTACTGGTTCCTGCGCGATGAAGTGACAACGTTGTCCAATGCGCAGGGAGGGTGTGCTCGTCGATGCAGCGCAGAACACGGCACAGATATGGTCCGGCGGTCGTTCTCACGGCCGCCTTTGTCATGGCGGCGAGCGCCCAGGGCGCGGCGGTGGCGCTGCCCCACGAGGCCCCGGCCGCCGACCGGTCGTTCGCGTCGTCCTTCGAGGCGGGGGATCCGGCACCCGACTGGCTCAGCACCGTCGACACCGGCCCGGACGGCGGCGGACGCGCCTCGGGGGTGGACGGCGGTTACGCGAGCGGCATACCGGGCAATGTCACCGACCACGTCACGGACGTACGGGCGAGCGCGGAGAACACGGGCGGCGGCGAGGTGAAGGAGAACCTCGTCGACGGAGAGCCGAGCACCAAATGGCTGGCCTTCGAACCGACCGGATGGGTCGAATTCGACCTGGACAAACCGCAGAAGATTGTGACTTATGCACTCACGTCGGCCAATGACTTCGCCTCGCGCGACCCCAAGGACTGGACCCTGAAGGGCTCCACCGACGGCAAGGACTGGAAGACGCTCGACACCCGCGCCGGGGAATCCTTCGGCGAGCGTTTCCAGACGAAGACCTACGACCTGGCCGAGCCCGCCGAGTACGCGCACTTCCGGCTGGAGGTGACCCGGAACAACGGCGCCTCGGACATCCTGCAACTGGCCGACGTGCAGTTCTCCACCGGCGCCGCGGACGGGCCGGTGCCCCGGGACATGCTCTCGCTCGTCGACCGCGGGCCGAGCGGATCGCCGACGGCGAAGGCGGGCGCCGGATTCACCGGAAAGCGCGCCCTGCGTTACGCCGGACGCCACACCGCCGACGGCCGGGCGTACTCGTACAACAAGGTCTTCGACGTCGACGTCCGGGTCACCAGGGCCACCCAGCTGTCCTACCGGATCTTCCCGTCGATGGCCGACGGCGACCGCGACTACGACGCCACGAACGTCTCCGTGGACCTCGCCTTCACCGACGGCACGCATCTGAGCGGCCTCGGCGCGACCGACCAGCACGGGTTCGCGCTCACCCCGCAGGGGCAGGGCGCCGCCAAGGTGCTCTACGTCAACCAGTGGAACAACGTGGTGTCGCGGATCGGGTCGGTCGCGGCCGGCAAGACCGTCGACCGCATCCTGGTGGCGTACGACTCGCCGAAGGGCCCGGCGCGCTTCCGGGGCTGGCTGGACGACATCGCCCTCAAGCCCGCCCCGCCGGAGCGCCCCAAGGCGCACCTGGCGGACTACGCGGTGACCACGCGCGGCACCAACTCCAGCGGCGGCTTCTCCCGCGGCAACAACTTCCCCGCGACCGCGATGCCGCACGGCTTCAACTTCTGGACCCCGGTCACCAACGCCGGCTCGCTGAGCTGGCTGTACGACTACGCCCGGATGAACAACGCGGACAATCTGCCGACGATCCAGGCGTTCAGCGCGAGCCATGAGCCGAGCCCGTGGATGGGCGACCGGCAGACCTTCCAGGTGATGCCCTCGGTCACGCCCGGCACCCCGGACACCTCACGCGCCGGGCGCGCGCTGCCCTTCCGGCACGAGAACGAGACCGCGCGGCCGTACTACTACGGTGTGCGGTTCGACAACGGCCTGAAGGCCGAGATGGCGCCCACCGACCACGCGGCCGCGCTGCGCTTCACCTTCCCCGGTGACGACGCGAGCGTGCTGTTCGACAACGTCACCGAGCAGGCGGGCCTCACGCTCGACAAGGAGCACGGGATCGTCACCGGCTACTCGGACGTGAAGTCCGGCCTGTCCACCGGCGCGACCCGGCTGTTCGTCTACGGCGTCTTCGACCGGCCGGTGACGGACGGCTCGTCGAGCGGTGTGCAGGGCTGGCTGCGCTTCGACGCGGGGGACGACCGCACGGTCACCCTGCGCCTGGCGACCTCCCTCATCAGCGTCGACCAGGCCGAGGACAACCTCCGCCAGGAGATCCCCGACGGCATGTCCTTCGACGCGGTCAAGAACCGCGCCCGCGAGGCCTGGGACGGCCTGCTGGGCAAGGTGGAGGTCGAGGGGGCGACCCCGGACCAGCTGACCACCCTGTACTCCAGCCTCTACCGGCTGTACCTGTACCCGAACTCCGGCTTCGAGAAGGTCGACGGGAAGGACCGGTACGCCTCGCCCTTCTCCCCGATGCCGGCCCAGGACACCCCGACGCACACCGGCGCGAAGATCGTCGACGGCAGGGTGTACGTCAACAACGGCTTCTGGGACACCTACCGCACCACCTGGCCGGCGTACTCCTTCCTGACCCCCACACAGGCGGGCGACCTGGTGGACGGCTTCGTGCAGCAGTACAAGGACGGCGGCTGGACCTCCCGCTGGTCCTCCCCCGGCTACGCCGACCTGATGACCGGCACCTCCTCCGACGTGGCGTTCGCCGACGCCTACGTCAAGGGCGTCGACTTCGACGCGAAGGCGGCGTACGACGCGGCCGTGAAGAACGCCACGGTCGTGCCCCCGGCCTCGGGTGTGGGCCGCAAGGGCATGGCGACCTCGCCGTTCCTCGGTTACACGAGCACCGACACGCACGAGGGCCTGTCCTGGGCACTGGAGGGCTACCTCAACGACTACGGCATCGCGCGGATGGGCCAGAAGCTGTACGCGCAGACCGGTGAGCAGCGCTACCAGGAGGAGTCGGAGTACTTCCTCAACCGCGCCCGCGACTACGTCAACCTCTTCGACACCAAGGCCGGCTTCTTCCAGGGCCGGGACGCCGAGGGGAACTGGCGGGTCGCGTCGGAGAAGTACGACCCGCGGGTGTGGGGCTACGACTACACCGAGACCAACGGCTGGGGCTACGCCTTCACCGCCCCGCAGGACAGCCGGGGCCTGGCCAACCTCTACGGCGGCCGGTCGGGCCTCGGCGACAAGCTCGACACGTACTTCGCCACCCCGGAGACCGCCTCCCCCGAGGTCGTCGGCTCCTACGGCGGCGTCATCCACGAGATGACGGAGGCCCGGGACGTGCGCATGGGCATGTACGGCCACTCCAACCAGGTCGCCCACCACGTGATCTACATGTACGACGCGGCCGGGCAGCCGTGGAAGGCACAGGAGAAGGTCCGCGAGGTGCTCTCCCGGCTGTACGTCGGCAGCGAGATCGGGCAGGGCTACCACGGCGACGAGGACAACGGCGAGCAGTCGGCCTGGTACCTGTTCTCCGCGCTCGGCTTCTACCCGCTGGTCATGGGCAGCGGCGAGTACGCCATCGGCTCCCCGCTGTTCACCAAGGCCACCGTGCACCTGGAGAACGGCCGGGACCTGGTGGTCAAGGCGCCGCGCAACAGCTCCCGCAACATCTACGTGCAGGGCCTGAAGGTCAACGGCCGCAGCTGGGACACCACCTCGCTGCCGCACTCGCTGCTCGCCCGCGGCGGGGTCCTGGAGTTCGACATGGGCCCGCGGCCGTCGGCCTGGGGCACCGGGAAGGACGCCGCCCCGGTGTCGATCACGACCGACGACAAGGTGCCCGCTCCGCGCGCGGACGTGCTGAAGGGCGAGGGCGCCCTGTTCGACGACACGTCGGCGACCGAGGCCGCGGTGACGACGGTCGACCTGCCGGTCACCGGCCGCACCGAGGCCGTCCAGTACACGCTGACCTCGCCGAAGGACCACACGAGGGCACCGGCCGGCTGGCGCCTGGAGGGCTCCGCCGACGGCACGACCTGGCAGACCGTGGACGAGCGCTCCGGGCAGTCCTTCACCTGGGACCGGCAGACCCGGGCGTTCACGGTCGGCCACCCGGGCGCGTTCGCGAAGTACCGCCTGGTGCTGACCGGTGAGGCGACGTTGTCGGAGGTGGAACTGCTCGCCTGACCGGCTTGGCCCCACCGGACGCGTACGGCCCGGGAGCTGCCCCGGGCCGTACGCATGCCGTCAGCCGACGGCCAGCGTGAACACGTGCAGGTCGGCGTTGCGCGGGAGCCGCACCGAGGCGATCCGCTTGCCGTCGGGGGCTGTGAACGGCTTGGTGGCGAAGACGTACGTCGCCACCGGGTCGCGGTCCGCGCCCGCGACGTTGCGGTACGCGGTCCGGGCGACGACCTCGTTGCCGTACTGGACGGTGCCGCCCCCGCCGCCGACGGTCCAGTCCGTGAACGACAGGTCGGCCGTGCCGGTGGTGCCGTCGGTGTAGGTGACGGTCGCCGTCTGCCGCTGGTTGCCGTTGACCGCGCTGCCGACGAAGGACAACCGGGTGGCGGGGGACGTCAGCTGGAGCGTCTGACCGGCCGCGGAGGCGTTGTCGGGGCGGCCGGCCGGGGAGCCGGGCCAGGTGAAGGTGAGCCCGTCGACGGTCCCCTGGGCGCCGGGGGTGAGGCCCGCCGCGGCCAGGGCCTGGCGGGAGTAGCTCCAGCCGCCGCCGTCGTAGTCGGCCTCGTCGTGGTCGCCCGCGTCGTCGGAGACGCCGGTGTTGTCGTAGGCGGCGAGCAGGCTGCCGGGCGCGGCCACCTTCAGCGTGACCGGCTGCCGGTACGCCGTGTCGCCGGAGGTCACGGTGACCTGCGCGTCGTAGAAGCCCTGTGCGGTGCCCGGGGCCGCGGTGAGGGTGATCTCCCGGGCGCCCGAGGTGACGGTGCCCTCGGCCGGGGCGGCGGTGATGCCGTCGGGTGTCTCGACGCGGAAGCGCACCTCGGGTCCGGTGCCGCCGTTCAGCGACAGGGCCCGCACCACCGTCTTCGTGCTGCCGCCGGGCGGGATCGTCGCCGCGGTCGGTCCGACGCCGATCTGGTACGGCTGCTCGCCCTCCCGGAACGACGGCGGCGCGTCGGCCGGGTCGCTGCCCCAGGTGCGGTCCGGGGTGCCGGCCAGGGTGTAGTCGAGGCGGCCGCCGTTGCGGACGAAGGACGCGGGCAGCCAGGCGCGGTCGCTGCTACGGCCGTTGACGCGCAGGGCGTGCACGTACGGCGTGTCGGCCGCGGCGCCCGGGGCGCGCACCGAGATGTCGTTGCCGTACGGGCGACGGATCTCGATCCTCGGGAACAGCGGTGAGGCGAGGACCAGTTCGGCGCGGGACGGCACCTGCGGGTACATGCCGAGCGCGGAGAAGACGTACCAGGACGACATCGCGCCGAGGTCGTCGTTGCCGGGGATGCCGCCGGGCTCGGTGGACCACAGCTGCCGCATCGCGGCCCGCACGGTCTGCTGTGTCTTGTAGGGGGCGCCCGCGTAGGCGTACAGGTAGGGGACGTTGATCGACGGCTCGTTGTCCAGTTCGGACTTCTCGCCGCCCTCGCCGGTGAACGCCCAGCCGCCGTCGGCGGTGTGGAAGAAGGCGTCCAGGCGCTGCACGGCCCGCTCCCGGCCGCCCATCGCGGCGAAGAGGCCGGCCGGGTTGTGCGGGACCATCCAGGTGTACTGGGCGGCCGTGCCCTCGACGAAGCCGTTGCCGGTGGCCGGGGTGAAGCCGGTGACCCAGCTGCCGTCCGCCTTGCGGCTGGCGATGTAGCCGCCGGCCGGGTCGGCGGCGATGTCGAAGGTGTTCTGCCACCACTGGGCGCGGCGGGCGAACGCGGCCGCGGTGTCCTTCTCCCCCGCCGCGTCCGCGAGTTGGGAGAGCGCGAAGTCGGCGGTGGACATCTCCAGCGTCTCGGCGGCGCCGCCCCAGGCGTTGGAGACCGACGGCATGTAGTGCAGCTTGAGGTACTTGTCGAGGGAGGGGCGCTGGCCGACGGACAGCACGGGTTTCCCGGCGGCGGACAGGTCCTGCTCGGTCGGCTCCGTGGCGGCCTGGACCAGGGAGGCGAGGGCGCCGTGCAGGTCGAAGCGGGTGCCGCCGAAGGCGTGGATGGCGGCGAGGGCGGCGGCCGAGGGGTCGCCGTTCATGACGTGGGTGCCGGCGCCGCCGTGCAGCCAGCGGTCCCAGACGCCGCCGTTCTGCCGGGCCAGTTCGTACAGGGACTGGGCGATGTCGGAGCCGATCCGCGGGTCCAGCAGGGTCAGCAGCTGGACCTGGTCGCGGTAGACGTCCCAGCCGGAGAAGGTGCCGTACTGGGCGCGGTGGCCGAAGCCGACCTCGTGCACACGGCCGTCGGGGCCCCGGTATCTGCGGTCGACGTCGTCGATGACGTTCGGGTGCAGCAGGGCGTGGTAGAGCGCGGTGTAGAAGGTGGTGCGCTCGGCGTCGGTGCCGCCGCCGACCCGCACGGCACCGAGCCGCTCGCGCCAGGCCCTGCGGGCGGCTTCGCGGACGGTGTCGAAGGAGCGGCCGGGCGGGTTCTCGGCGGCGAGGTTGGCCTCGGCGCCGGCGCGGCTGACGTAGGAGATGCCGACCTTGACGTTCACCTCGCCGGTGCCGGGCGCGAACCGCACGTATCCCCCGGCCCCCTTGCCGGCGACGGGCCGGCCGCCGTGCGTGAAGCCGCCGGCGCCGCCGGAGGCCGTGCGGGACCCCGGGTTCAGCTTGTCGTCCTGCCAGGTGCCGGTGGCCTGGAAGGGGCGGTCGAAGCGGGCGGTGAAGTACAGGGTGTAGTACGACCGCTGTCCCTCCGGATCGAGGAAGCCGCAGAAGTTGCCGGAGGTGACGGATCCGGAGACGGTGCGGGCCTCGGGGTCGATCTCGACCGTGGAGTCCGTCGAGCCCACCTCGGAGTTGGCGGTACGCACCAGCAGCGAGGCGGGCTTGCCGCTGGGGAAGGTGAAGCGGGCGGAGCCGGTGCGGGCGGTCGCGGTGAGGTCGGCGGTGACACCGGAGGACAGGGCGACCTGGTAGTGGCCGGGCTCGGCCTTCTCGTCGGCGTGCCGGAAGTCCGCGGCGTACACCGCGTCCTTGGTGTCGCTCGCCGGGGAGGAGGTGACCTCACCGGCGTGGGGGAAGAGGGGGATGTCGCCGCTGCCGCCGGCGCAGCCGGTGCCGGACATGTGGGTGAGGCTGAAGCCCCGGATGCGGGTGGCGTCGTGGTGGTAGCCGCCGGGCGCGGCGGTCCGGGTGGCGTCGCCGCGGGTGTTCTCGGGGCTGAAGGAGAACATGCCGAAGGGGACGACGGCGCCCGGGAAGACGTTGCCGCCGTTCTTGGTGCCGATCAGCGGATCGACGTACGGGGTCGGGTCCTTGACCAGGTCGGTGGGTGGCGCGGCGGTCGCCGCGAGGGCGGGGGTGGCGCCGGTGGCCGCGAGCACGGCGGCCAGCAGCAGGGACACGGGACGGAAGCGCATGACGCGGCCCCTCCTCCTTACGGACGGGTCGCGCGCCACGGGTCGCACAAGCCGCGGGGACAGTACCGTGTGCCAGCGGTAGCACGGAAGAGGGCGTGCGAGCGGGGAGGCGCACGGTGGGCTCACCCCGGTGGATGAGCCGCCAAGTCGCTTGACATCGTTGTCCCTTGAGGCGCTAGAGTCATGTACAGACCAATCGAGACAACGTTGTCGACGCGTTGCGGCGTCGCACAGGCCATCCCCTGGGCCCGGCCCCTCCCCCCAGCCGGCCCCCTCGCGGACCCGGTGGCGGTCGGCTCACCGCCACCGGGTCCGCTCCCCGCGCCGCCGGATCCGCTCCTGCCCTCACCGGGTTCGCTCACCGCGTCACCGACCCCCGGTCCCCGCGCCGCCGGAAGGACCGCGGAGCGGCCGGACGGGTGGAACCGGCGCCCGGTCGGCGCAGCCCGTGTGGCGTGTCGCTTGACCCGGGGCTTTCGCTGGGAGCGCCGCCTTCGAACGCGATGTGCCCGGCTGTGACCCGGCGCCGCGAGGCGGAGCCTCTTTCCGCGCACCGCGCACGAACCGAGGAGCCCCGATGAAGAGGAAGAGCTTCCACCGCACGTCCGCCCTGGGAACCGTGGCGGGCCTCGGCCTGGCCCTGAGCGTCCTGCCGATCGCCCCCGCCCACGCACAGACCTTCGTGCCCTGCGGCAACGTCACGGCGCTACGCAACGCGATCAACACGTCCAATACGACCAACGAGAACATCACGCTGGCGCCGTTCTGCACCTACACCGTCACGGGCACGGCGCTGCCGACCGTGACGGGTTCGTACAGCGTCAGCGGGTTCAACACCACCGTCGCACGCGACGCCGGCACAGCCAACTTCCGCGTCTTCAGCGTCGCCTCGGGCGGCGACCTGACCCTGAACTCCATCCACGTACGGGGCGGAAACCTGCCGGCCGGCGAAGGCGGCGGCATCCAGGTGTCCGGCCCGGGCAGCACGCTCGTCGTGCAGGGCGGCAGCGTCCGGAACAACAACGCGGGCAACGGCGGCGGCATCGCCGTCCGCGACCTCGCGTCCGCCCGGTTGAACAGCACCCTGATCAGCGACAACCACGCGAGCGGACTCGGCGGCGGCGTCAGCCACGACGGGACCACCCTGCAGGTCAACAACACCAGGATCACCGGCAACAGCGCCGACCTGCGGGGCGGCGGCCTGCACACCCACGGCCCCGTCGCCGCCCCGCCGGCCACCGCGACACTGTCCGCCAGCCAGGTCACCGCCAACAGCGCCACGGACGGCGGCGGCATCTACGAGGGCACGAACAGCCAGGTCACGCTCGCCTTCACCGGCGTCACCAACAACACGCCGAACAACTGCCGTCCGGTGGGAGCCGTCCCGGGCTGCGCCAACTGACCGTTGACACGGCGAAGGGCCGCACCCCGACCAGGGGGCGCGGCCCTCTACCGTCCTGCCGTCGCCGCTTACTTGCGGATCAGGCTGCGCAGCACGTACTGCATGATGCCGCCGTTGCGGTAGTAGTCGGCCTCGCCGGGGGTGTCGATGCGGACGACCGCGTCGAACTCGACACCGGTGTCGGTGGTGACCTTCACGGTGCGCGGCGTGGTGCCGTCGTTCAGCTCGGTGACGCCGGCGATGGAGAAGGTCTCCTCACCGGTCAGGCCGAGGGACTCCGCCGACTGGCCCTCCGGGAACTGCAGCGGCAGGACGCCCATGCCGATGAGGTTCGAGCGGTGGATGCGCTCGTAGCTCTCGGCGATGACGGCCTTGACGCCGAGGAGCGCGGTGCCCTTGGCCGCCCAGTCGCGGGACGAGCCGGAGCCGTACTCCTTGCCGGCCAGGACGACCAGCGGGATGCCGGCGGCCTGGTAGTTCTGCGAGGCGTCGTAGATGAAGGAGACCGGGCCGCCGTCCTGGGTGAAGTCGCGGGTGTAGCCGCCCTCGGTGCCCGGCGCGATCTGGTTGCGCAGGCGGATGTTGGCGAACGTACCGCGGATCATGACCTCGTGGTTGCCTCGGCGCGAGCCGTAGGAGTTGAAGTCACGACGCTCCACACCGTGCTCGGTGAGGTACTTGCCGGCCGGGGTGTCGGCCTTGATGGCGCCGGCCGGGGAGATGTGGTCGGTGGTGACCGAGTCGCCCAGCTTGGCCAGGACGCGGGCGCCGGTGATGTCCTCGACCGGGGCCGGGTCCATGGTCATGCCCTCGAAGTACGGGGGCTTGCGCACGTAGGTGGACTGCGGGTCCCACTCGAAGGTGTTGCCGGTCGGGACGGGCAGCGACTGCCACTGGGCGTCGCCGGCGAAGACGTCCTGGTAGGACTTGGAGAACATGTCCTCGCCGATGGCGTTGGCGACGACGTCGTTCACCTCGGCCTCGGAGGGCCAGATGTCCTTCAGGTAGACCGGGTTGCCGTCCTTGTCGGTGCCCAGGGCCTCACGGGTGATGTCCACCTTCATGGAGCCCGCGATGGCGTACGCGACGACCAGCGGCGGGGACGCCAGGTAGTTCATCTTGACGTCGGGGTTGATCCGGCCCTCGAAGTTCCGGTTGCCGGACAGGACCGAGGTGACGGCGAGGTCGTTGTCGTTGACGGCCTTGGAGACCTCGTCCGGCAGCGGGCCGGAGTTGCCGATGCAGGTGGTGCAGCCGTAGCCGACCAGGTTGAAGCCCAGCTTGTCCAGGTACGGGGTCAGGCCGGCCTTGTCGAAGTAGTCGGTGACGACCTTCGAGCCCGGGGCCAGGGTGGACTTCACCCACGGCTTGCGGGTCAGGCCCTTCTCGACCGCCTTCTTGGCCACCAGGGCGGCGGCGACCATGACGTACGGGTTGGAGGTGTTGGTGCAGGAGGTGATGGCCGCGACCGTCACCGCACCGTGGTCGATCTCGTACGTCGAGCCGTCGGGGGCGGTCACCGTGACCGGGTTGGACGGTACGGCACCGGTGCCCTGGCCGTGCTGCGGGGCGCCCGCGCCGTTCTCCTCGTGGCCGTAGGCCGGGGCGTCGGAGGCCGGGAAGGACTCGGCGCTCGCCTCGTCGACCACCGAGGTGGCGGCGGCCGGCGTCTGCGCGACGGGGGCCTCGACGTAGTTGAGGACGTCCTTGGCGAACTGCTGGGCGGCCTCGGCGAGGACGATGCGGTCCTGCGGGCGCTTCGGGCCGGCGATCGACGGGACGACCGTGGAGAGGTCGAGCTCCAGCTTCTCGGAGAAGTCCGGCTCGGCCTTCGGGTCGAGCCACAGGCCCTGCTCCTTGGCGTACGCCTCGACGAGCGCGACCTGCTGCTCGGAGCGGCCGGTCAGACGCAGGTAGTTCAGGGTCTCGTCGTCGATCGGGAAGATCGCGGCGGTGGAGCCGAACTCCGGCGACATGTTGCCGATGGTGGCGCGGTTGGCCAGGGAGGTGGCGGCCACGCCCTCGCCGTAGAACTCGACGAACTTGCCGACCACACCGTGCTTGCGGAGCATCTCGGTGATGGTGAGCACGAGGTCGGTGGCGGTGGTGCCGGGCTGCAGCTCACCGGTGAGCTTGAAGCCGACGACGCGCGGGATCAGCATGGAGACCGGCTGGCCGAGCATGGCGGCCTCGGCCTCGATGCCGCCGACGCCCCAGCCGAGGACGCCGAGGCCGTTGACCATCGTGGTGTGCGAGTCGGTGCCGACCAGGGTGTCGGGGTAGGCCTGGCCGCCCCGGACCATGACCGTGCGGGCCAGGTGCTCGATGTTCACCTGGTGGACGATGCCGGTGCCGGGCGGGACGACCTTGAACTCGTCGAAGGCGGTCTGGCCCCAGCGCAGGAACTGGTAGCGCTCCTTGTTGCGGCCGTACTCCAGCTCGACGTTCTGCTTGAAGGCGTCGTTGGTGCCGAACTTGTCGGCGATGACGGAGTGGTCGATGACCAGCTCGGCCGGGGCGAGCGGGTTGATCTTCGCGGGGTCGCCGCCGAGCTCCTTGACGGCCTCACGCATGGTGGCGAGGTCCACGACACAGGGCACGCCGGTGAAGTCCTGCATGATCACGCGGGCCGGCGTGAACTGGATCTCCTGCGACGGCTGGGCCTGGGAGTCCCAGTTGCCGAGCGCGCGGATGTGGTCGGCGGTGATGTTCGCGCCGTCCTCGGTGCGGAGGAGGTTCTCCAGCAGCACCTTCAGGCTGTAGGGAAGGCGCGCGGAGCCCTCGACCTTGTCCAGCCGGAAGATCTCGTACGACTCGTCGCCCACCTGC
The DNA here is from genome assembly GCF_002920535.1 of Streptomyces sp. Ru71. Taxonomy (GTDB): domain Bacteria; phylum Actinomycetota; class Actinomycetes; order Streptomycetales; family Streptomycetaceae; genus Streptomyces. The sequence continues at coordinate 15,674 of NZ_PQSS01000098.1, forward strand.
AGCGTGCTGCGGGCGTCGAAGCTGTTCGCCGACACGACAGTCTCCTTCATTGATGTGCGCGTACCACCGTCAATCGTGCCGCCACGCCGGCTTGGCCGTCCGGTAAGGTCAGGCTAAGTTAGGGTTGCCTTACTGGAGTGGCGGCTACGGTGCGCCTCGGCAGATATCTCGATGTCGAGATAACAGTAGTACATGGGCGCTGGATGGTCATGCCCGACCCGGCCCGGCGTCGGGCATCACATGCCTACCAGTCCTGCTCGGCGGTCATCTTGGCCGGGGCCAGGACCTCCACATGGCCGTGGTCGCCGTAGAGGGACTGCCGCCAATGGGCGAACACCTGTGCGGTGCGGCGCAGGGGCCCGTCATCCTCCACGCCGTAGTCGACCCGCACCCTGGCCAGGGTGCGGGCGCCGCCGTCGGCCGTGCAGACACTGACGCTGTGCACATGGACGGCGAGGGCGGCGTCCGCCTTGGGGGCGCCGGTGCGCAGGTACTCGACGAACTCGCGGGTCATGGAGAACCAGCGGTCCGAGAGGTCGGCGTCCTCCTCGGTGTCCACCGGGGGCGGGCCCTGGTCGTCGGAGGCGGTGTCGGGGAGCTCCGCGCCACCCTGGTCGTCGGAGGTGGTGTCGGGCAGCTCCTGGTCGTCGGACGTCGTATCCGGAAGCCCGGGGTCCCCCTGGTCGTCGGACGTGGTGTCCGGGAGCTCCTGGCCGCCCTGGTCGTCGGACGTGGTGTCGGGCAGCTCCTGGCCCCCCTGATCGTCGGACGTCGTGTCCGGCGGTTCGCCGGTGTCCTCGTCGGTCGGCCCCTCCGGGCCCGCGGGCGCGCAGGTGCCGCCGGTCGCGGACGGGTGCGGCGACGCCGGCGAGGCGGCCGTCGCCGGGGCGCCCGCCCGCTCCGTGCCGCACGAGGTCAGCGTGCAGCAGCAGACGAGCGCCGCGGTGACGGCGAGTCGCCGTATCTGGGTCTTCATGTGTCCCCCTTTCGGAGGGTGAGAGGGAGACACACGGAACGGCGTTCCAAGCCGCACCACGGGAGCTGTCCACACATCAGGCGATTTGCCCGTATCTTTCGACTGACGGGGTACCCGTCCGTCATCCGCGCCGGCCAAGGGCCTTGACGTCCCGTCACCGGCTTCACCCGAATGGACCCCCCAACGGGCACCATCTCATATCTGAGATAACCTCAACCCCATGGCAGACGACTACCTCGTACGCATCGGCAAGCTCATCCGCGACGCCCGGCAACACCGTGGCTGGACGCAGGCGCAGCTGGCCGAGGCGCTCGGAACCAGCCAGAGCGCCGTCAACCGCATCGAGCGCGGCAACCAGAACATCAGCCTTGAGATGATCGCTCGCATCGGTGAGGCGTTGGACAGCGAGATCGTGTCGCTGGGCTACGCCGGCCCGATGCATCTGCGGGTCGTCGGCGGCCGTCGGCTGTCGGGAGCCATCGACGTCAAGACGAGCAAGAACGCCTGTGTCGCCCTGCTGTGCGCGTCCCTGCTCAACAAGGGCCGTACGGTGCTGCGCAGGGTGGCGCGCATCGAGGAGGTGTACCGCCTGCTGGAGGTGCTGGGCTCCATCGGCGTGCGCACCCGCTGGATCAACGACGGCGTGGACCTGGAGATCGTGCCGCCGGCCGAGCTGGACATGGGCGCCATCGACGCGGACGCCGCCGTCCGCACCCGCTCCATCATCATGTTCTTCGGCCCGCTGCTGCACCGCATGGACCGCTTCAAGCTGCCCTACGCGGGCGGCTGCGACCTGGGCACCCGCACCATCGAGCCGCACATGATCGCGCTGCGCCGGTTCGGTCTGGACATCGCGGCGACGGAGGGTCAGTACCACGCGCAGGTGGACCGTTCGGTGCAGCCGGACCGCCCGATCGTGCTGACCGAGCGCGGCGACACGGTGACCGAGAACGCGCTGCTCGCGGCCGCCCGCCACGACGGCGTGACCGTCATCCGCAACGCCTCCTCCAACTACATGGTGCAGGACCTGTGCTTCTTCCTGGAGGCGCTGGGCGTGCGGGTGGAGGGCATCGGCACCACCACGCTCACCGTGCACGGCGTGCCGGAGATCGACGTCGACGTCGACTACTCCCCCTCCGAGGACCCGGTCGAGGCGATGAGCCTGCTGGCCGCGGCGGTGGTGACGGAGTCGGAGCTGACGGTGCGCCGGGTGCCGATCGAGTTCCTGGAGATCGAGCTGGCGGTCCTGGAGGAGATGGGCCTCGACCACGACCGCACGCCCGAGTACTTCGCCGACAACGGCCGTACCCGCCTGGTGGACCTGACGGTGCGCCCCTCCAAGCTGGAGGCGCCGATCGACAAGATCCACCCGATGCCGTTCCCCGGCCTGAACATCGACAACGTCCCGTTCTTCGCGGCCATCGCGGCCACCGCGCAGGGCAAGACCCTCATCCACGACTGGGTCTACGACAACCGGGCGATCTACCTGACGGACCTGAACCGCCTGGGCGGCCGCCTGCAACTGCTCGACCCGCACCGCGTCCTGGTCGAGGGCCCGACCCGCTGGCGCGCGGCGGAGATGATGTGCCCGCCGGCCCTGCGCCCGGCGGTGGTCGTCCTGCTGGCGATGATGGCGGCGGAGGGCACGTCGGTGCTGCGCAACGTGTACGTCATCAACAGGGGTTACGAGGACCTGGCGGAGCGCCTGAACTCGATCGGGGCCCAGATCGAGATCTTCCGGGACATCTGACCGCCCCGGCACACCGGTGCCGCCGCATCCCGACAGCGGGGTGCGGCGGCACCGTCGCGTCGTCCGCCGACCTCCTGAAGGACCACCGCGCAGCGTGGCCGAAAGTCGACGCCGGGCGCTCACATCGACCGGCCGGTTGCCCAATACTGCACTTTCCATTCGCGTCGGGCCGGCCTCCCGAGCCGACGCCGACGGTCGCGCGCCCAAGCCCAGAGGGGATCGATGGATCACGACAGCTTCGAAGCGCTCCTGGCCCGTCCGGAAAGCGACACGCTGGACTTCAAGCGGTCCTTCTACCGGTGGCGCGAAGACTACGCGAAACAGGAACTGGTCAAGGACATCCTGGCCATGGCCAACACGCCCCGGGACGAGACCGCCCACATCGTGTTCGGAGTACGCGAGCTGGACGGCAGGAAGATCGCCGAGGGGCTCGACGCGCCGGGCGTCGACGACGCGAATCTGCAGACTCTGGTCGCCTCCTGCACCGAACCGTGCCCGCCCTTCCGGTACGAGCAGGTCTCCTTCCGGGAGCGCACGTTCGCGGTGATCTCGATTCCGCCCCAGCGCAAGCGGGGGCCCTATGTGGCGACCAGGCGACCTGGGAAGGGCGAGGGCAAGGAGGGCAAGCAGGGCAACCTCGCCCTCAACACCATCTACTTCCGCCAGGGCAGCCGCAACACCCAGGCCACCGGCCCGAGCGAGCAGAAGTGGATCTACGAGTGGTTCCTGGAGCGCGACGCCGGCCGGCCCGCCCTGGCCCGCGACATGGAGCAGTCCTGGGCGCAGTTCTGCGACGTGATGAAGGGCTTCTCGACCGATCGGCGCTATCTGCTGGTCACCCCTCCACTGCGCAACGCCGACAGCGCCGTCCTGACGGGGCTGGCACTGCAGCCGTGGACCGCGGTCGTGGACCTGGACCCGCGCAGTGAGGACGGCGGCTTCCTGGGCTCGGTGGAGAAGCATGTGCAGGGCGTCAGAAGCCTGCACCGGGTGAGCCCCGAAGACCGCGACATGGCCCTGGGCGGCCAGAACGCGCTGCAGTGGATCTTCGGCTGCGGTATCGACACGGTCGGCCCGGACGACGAGGCGATGTCCTTCCGGGACTGGAAGGGCCGGTACTCGGGTCATCTCAACGGACGCTTCCGGGCACTGGCCGCGTCGCTGCGCCCCGCCCCCGTCGTGTGCCTGCTGCTGAGTTACGGCGACGAGGCGCGGCGCATCTCCCAGTCGGTCGTCGAGAACCTGCTGGAGAGCGTCGGCGAGAGCCTCCAGGTGGTCGTGTGCACGGACGGCGATCCCGCGGAGCTCGGAACGCTTCAGGACGACTTCGACGCGACCGTCATCCCCATTCCGCTGGCCCAGCTCGGTGCCGGTCTGGCCGCGCTGGGCCAGAGCACGTCCGGGCAGGCGGGGAACCGGACGCTGCCGAGCCTGTCGGGCGCCCCGGTCTCCCTGCCGCAGGCGGACGCCCCGTGGATCGAGGAGGAGCTGGAGCTGCTATACGTCGGCGAGCGCCGGGAGGACGCCGACGACCGCGTCGAGGACGCCTTCCTCAAGGGCTGGGAGATCACCTGGCCCGAGCTCGGCCGGCGGCTCGACGTCGACCGGTCGGCGACGGCGCAGATCCACCTGGAGGTCACCCGCGCGCTGGAGGATCGCAGGCTCCCCCTCACCCTGAACATCTGGCACACGCCCGGGGCGGGCGGCACCACGGTCGCCCGGCGCATCCTCTGGGACCTGCACCGCATCTATCCGTGCGCGATCCTGCGCGGGAACCCCTCCGCACGCAACGGGGTCCACTGGGTGGCCGAGGTGGCGGAGCGCATCATGCGCATCTCCCAGACGACGGGGCGCTCCGTCCTGCTGCTCGCCGAGGCCAGCCATGTGCCGAGTTCCCTCATCAACGACCTGTTCAACGTGCTGCGCAGCAAGCACGTGCCGGTCGTGGTCCTGCAGGTGCTGCGCCAGGTCAACGAGATCCAGGGCGTGGGCAAACAGACCTACCGGGTTCTGCACAGGCTGAACGACGAGGAGGCGGCCCGCTTCGGCGAGGTGTACACGAAGGCCCGGCCGGAGCGCGCCGACGCCATCAGTGAGCTGGAGTGGATGGGGGTGTCCGACCAGCGCACCCCGTTCCACTTCGGACTACTGGCCTTCGACAAGCAGTTCAAGGGAATCGGCAGTTACGTCCGCACGCGGATCGACGCGCTGGACGACCGGCAGCGCGAGGTGATCCTGCACATCGCGTTGTGCCATCACTACGGCCAGCAGAGCATTCCGGCCCAGCTGTTCGCCGGGATCCTCGGGGTTCCGGCCTGGCGGACCGTGGACCTCGCCGACCACATGCCCGATCACGCGCTGGACCTGGTCATCGACGAGGCCCCGGGCACCTGGCGCACCGCCCACGCGCTGTTCGCCCGGGAGATCGTCGAGTACGTCCTGGGCCAGCGCGCGGGCGGAGCGGGCTGGTCCGCTGCTCTGCCCGACGCGGCGATCGCCTTCGCCGAGCTGTGCCGCGGTCGTTCCTCGACGACCGGAGACCGCGAGCTGGACATCATGCAACGGGTCTTCATCTACCGGGACAGCGGTGAGCTCCTCGGTACCGAACGCTCCGGAAACGCCAAGTTCTCCAAGCTCATCGAGGACATCAAGCTGCCGAACGCGGCCGGCCGGGTCCTGGAGAAGGTGGCCGGGCTCTTCCCGGACCAGGCTCACTTCCACGCCCATCTGGCGCGCTACCAGGCCTTCGAGCTCAAGACCCTGCCGGTGGCGCTGCAGTCGATCCAGCGGGCCATCAGCCTGTCCGACGGAGACTCCCTGCTCCACCACATGCACGGGATGATCCTGCGCGGCGAGGTGTACGACCTGATCCGCCGCCGCGCCGACGTCCGGGAGCTGGAGGGTCCCGTCCAGCGCGCGAGCGACGCCTTCGCCCGGTCCCGGGCCATCCGGCGGGACAACGAGCACGGCTACATCAGCGAAGTCCAGATGCTCATCGAGGTGGTCGACTATCTGCGCCAGTACTACTCGCAGGAGCTGAGCCGGGCCGTCGCGTCCGTGGGCCCGGGACCGCTGGGCTCGGCACTGGAGCGCGCCGAGGACCTGCTGGCGCAGGCGCTCGTGCTGAAGGAGAACCCGAGCAGGTTCGTCCTCGACTGCGACGGCCGCCTGCACAACCTGTACGGCGACCACCAGCTGGCGCTGGACACCTACCGCCGCATGCTGGAACGCGAGGACGTCGACCGGCCCGCCGTCCGCCGCCAGCTGGTGTGGACCTACCTCCACAAGAACAAGCGGCAGTGGGAGAAGGTCAAGGACAAGGACATGAAGCGGATCGAGGAGCTCCTGCGCACCAATCTGCGGGAGGCTACCGACGACGGCCGCACCATGCGCCTGTGGCTCCAGGCCGCGCGCTTCGTGGCGAACCCGCCGGGCTACGACGAGCTGATCGAGCAGCTGGACATGTGGCGGGCTGTGAACCCGTCGCTGGAGGTGGCGTACTACCTGTACATCGTCAACATGCTCAAGTACCTGGAGACGGACTCGGGGCAGGCCAAGGCCGAGGCGGAACGCTATGTACAGCAGTGCAGCCAGCGGACGCTGTACTCCCCCGACCGGCACAAGAGCTTCGAGTGGATGGGCCCCGGCACGGGACTGCGCCAGCTGGTCCACCAGAGCCGGCTCGGCGACTGGGACGCTGCGCAGGGCTTCTTCACGAACACCTCGGTGCTGCGGCGGGTCGAGGCGCGGATCACGAAGTACAACGGGCCGCAGTCGGGAGAGCTCTCCATCGGCGGTGTGAAGGCGTTCTATGTGCCGGCCCGCGCCGATCACGCCTTCCGCTCACTGCACCAGAAGGTGACGTGCTACATCGGTTTCTCCTACGAGGGCCTGCGGGCCTGGGAGGTCCGTTACCTGCAGAGCGACGGCGAGTGACCTGACGCTCCGCCGCGAGCAATGGGGCCGTGCACCACGTGGATGCACGGCCCCGCTTCGGCAGCCTTACGGCGCTCACGAGCCGTGGTCGGAAACCTCGCTCGCCAATTGCTTCAGCCCCTCCCACACGGCACGCGCGATGAGAGCGGCCGCTGTGCGAAGGGTGAGCTCACGCTTCCAGCCCTGCCGAGCCGATGGCGTCGCAGAGTCCGCAGCCATCGAAATCACCTTCCTCCTGGTCGTCACGGGTGTTGCACCGCAGACCAGGACGAGACCTCGGCCTCGACCGTCAGAGGGTGGTGATCGACGCACAGGATATCCCAGCAGCGCGCCCCTGTCCGCTCAACTGCGCGCTGTCGCAAGGAGATCCGCGCTTCAGCCCAGCTCCCCCGCCGACCCCACCACCACCCCGTACAGGTCCGCGATCGTCGCGAGGGCGCTTGTGTGGAGGTGGGGGGCGGGGACCTCCGTGAGCGGGCCGGGCAGGGGGCGGGTCGCGCAGGCGTCGGCGACGACCGTGGGGCGGTTGCCGCGCAGGAAGGCGCCGGCCGCCGTGAAGGCCACGCACATGTGGGTCATGAAGCCGGCGATGACGACGTCCTTGTGGCCGGCCGCGTCGACGTGGTCGCCGAGGTCGGTGCCGTTGAAGGCGTCGGGGACGGTCTTGACGACCACTCTCTCGCCCTCGGCGGGCGCCACCCGGGGGTGGATGCGGCCGATCTCGGCGCGGATGTCGTACGGGGTTCCCGGGCCGCCGTCGTTGACCACGTGGATGACCGTCGCGCCGGCCTCGCGTGCCCGGGCGAGCAGGGCGGCCCCGGCGTCCAGGGCCGCCTCCCAGCCCGTCAGCTCCATCACGCCGCGGGTGTAGGTGTTCTGGTAGTCGATCATGATCAGGGTCGCGGCGGACAGGGACGCGGGCGTCTGATCAAAGCCGTTGAGATCACGCAGAGTTGTCGTCGTCATGGCCTTCACGCTAGGAGCCGCGCCCTGATGGCGGCAATGTCGTGTAACTTGCAGATTCGGACATGGGGGAAGGGGTGTCGTGAGCGGGCTCGGGCGGTTTCTCGTCGTCATGCTCTTCGACGGGGTGGATCTGCTGGACGTCACCGGGCCGCCGGAGGTGTTCTCCCTGCTGCGCCGCGAGGTGGACGACGCGGCCGGGTACGAGGTCGTCCTGGCCGCCGCGACGAGGGAGCCCGTGGCCACCTCGGCCGGGGTGCGGGTGCTGCCCGACGCCACCTTCGGCGAGGTGGCCGCGCGGCGGATCGACACGCTGCTGGTGCCGGGCGCGGTGGAGGTCGACGAGCAGCGGCGGGTGCGCGCCCTCGTCGACCCCGCCCTGGTGGAGTGGGTGGGGACGCTCGCCGGACGGTCCCGGCGGGTCGCGTCCGTCTGCGTGGGGGCCCATCTGCTCGCCGCCGCCGGGCTGCTGGACGGCCGCCGCGCCACCACCCACTGGTCCACGGCGCGGCAGCTCGCCGACGACCACCCGGAGGTCGAGGTCGACGCCGATCCGATCTTCATCAAGGACCGTGACGTGTGGACCGGCGCGGGCATCAGCGCCTGCCTGGACCTCTCCCTCGCCCTGGTCGCCGACGACTTCGGCGAGGACGTCGCGCTGCGGGTGGCCCGGCAGCTCGTGATGTACCTCAAACGCCCCAGCGGGCAGAGCCAGTTCAGCGTCCCGCTGGAGCCGGTGTCGACGACGCGGCGGGTGGACGACCTGCGCCGGCACATCGCGCGCCACCTCACCGCGCCGCTCACCGTGCCCGACCTCGCCCGTGAGGCCCGGGTGAGCGAACGGCAGCTCACCCGGATCTTCAAGGACGAACTGGGCACGACACCGGCCGCCTACGTCGAGTCGGCCCGTGTCGAGGCGGCGCGCAACCGGCTGGAGACCACCGACGACGTGCTCGAACGTGTCGCCGCCGGCTGCGGGTTCGGCACGGTCGACACGCTGATCCGCGCCTTCCGGCGGCAGCTCGACACGACGCCGACGGAGTACCGCAACCGCTTCCGGCACTCCGCCGGACGACCCGTGCCGCAGGACGTCAGACCTGCGTGAGGTTGATGTTCTGCTGCCGCGTCGCGTGGAAGTGGGGCAGCGGCAGGCCGCCCTGCGGGCGCAGTTCCATCACGGTGGCCTCGACGTGGGCAGCGCCGGGCCGCAGCGCGTCCACGGCCACCGTGCCGGTGTTCTGCCAGGTGTGCTCCGCGCCGTCGCACACGGCTCTGGTGCCGCCGATGCCGTGGCGCAGGGTGGTGGAGCTGTAGGGCGAGCCGACCGGGGCGTCCTGGGAGAGGGCGGAGCTGATCCACACCGGCCCGGAGCTGCCGAGGCAGCTGTAGGTGCCGGACAGCGTGACGGTGCCGTCGGCGGTGTAGCGGCCGACCGGGTCGACGGTGACCGTCTCGTAGGAGTCGGCGGCAGCCGGGGCGGCAGGGGCCGCGGCCAGCAGCGCGAGTGCGGCGGCGGCCGCGCCCAGGGCGGTGCGCAGGGACGGGCGGGACAGCGAGGACAGGGTCATGGAATACCTCCTGAAGTGGGGTTTCCACTGGTACCGGCCCGGCGTGCCCGCGCCCGTCATCATCACCCCATCGGTGGCGCGTCCCGCGCCTGCGCCACCCGGGCGGGCGCGCTCGTCGCGGGACTGTCCCCGCAGTGTCGTAAGGCTGTCACGCTTGCCGGTGAGGCCTTGGCCGCGCGGGCCCGGCGGGCGCATCGTCGAGCGTACGGACGGTCACCCGACCGGCCGGATGACGTGGAGGTGCGCCATGTGTTCCCACCGCTCCTCGTGCCCCGCGGCCGACGGCCGTCCCGCGCATGTCGTGGCCGCCCACCCCGAGCAGGGCTGGTTCCTGCTGTGCGACGGCACGATCGTCTTCGACGACACCGGCGAGCTGCTGCCCGACGGCCGGGTCGTCGCCCCGCACCGCGTGCCGGCCGAGCACCTCGCGATGGCCGCCTGAGCGGACGCGGGACCCGGCCCCGGCGAGGCCGGGCGTCACGGCAGTACGGCGAACCCGTCGAGCTCGACCAGCGCCTCCTCGTCCCACAGGCGTACGACCTGGACGACCGCCATCGCCGGGTAGTCCCGTCCGGCCGACTCCCGCCAGATGCGGCCGAGTTCGGCGGCGTGCTCGCGGTAGGCGGCGACGTCCGTGCGTAGACGGTGACGCGGGCGAGGTCGGCGGGTGTGCCGCCGG
>NZ_PQSS01000099.1 GCF_002920535.1 Streptomyces sp. Ru71
CCGCCGAACCACCCATCTGCCCCCACACCGCCCGCGCGAGCGGGCCACAGGAAAGGAAGACCGACGACCGTGCTGCTCAACACCCGTGAATGGGGTACCGGCGACCGCGTCGCCCTGCTGGTCCACGGCATCATGTCCGACGCCCGCACCTGGCACCGGGTCGGCCCGTTGCTCGCCGACCGCGGCTACCGCGTGATCGCCGTCGACCTGCGCGGCCACGGCAGTTCGCCGCGTGCCGCCGCCTACTCGCCCGAGCTGTTCGCCGACGACCTGGTCGACACCCTGCCGGCCGGTGCGGAGCTGGCCATCGGGCACTCGCTCGGCGGGCTGTCCCTGCTGCTCGCGGTGGACCGTCTGCGGCCGAGCCGCGCGGTCTACGCCGACCCGGCCTGGTCCACCGCCGATCCCGAGGCGGCCGTCGACCCTGCGGTGTTCGCCGGTTTCAAGAACGCCTCGCGGGAGCAGATCACCGCCCTCAACCCGCGCTGGTCGGACGAGGACGTCGACGTGGAGCTGGCCACGCTCGCCGACTGGGACCCGCACACCGCCCGCTTCCTCGGCGGCGAGCCCCTGGGCGGCTTCCTGCCCCAGCACGCCGTGGTGCCGTCGATGGTGGCGCTCGCCGACCCCAGCTTCCTGGTCGGGCCGGGCGACGCGGAGCTGCTGCGCGGCCGGGGCTTCGAGGTCCGCACGGTCGCGGGCGCCGGGCACACCCTGCACCGCGACGACCTGGAAGGGTTCGTGAACGCGCTCGACGGCTGGATATGACCCGGGAGACGGCCTCTTCGGCGTCGGTTGCCGAAGAGGCCGTCCGCGGGACGGTGAGCGGCTCAGCCGCCGAGGGCCGCCAGGACCACGCCCTTGGCCTCCTCCTGGACCCGGCTCAGGTGGTCGGGGCCGAGGAAGGACTCGGCGTAGATCTTGTACACGTCCTCCGTGCCGGAGGGGCGGGCCGCGAACCAGGCGTTGGCGGTGCTCACCTTGATGCCGCCGATGGCGGCGCCGTTGCCGGGGGCCTCGGTGAGGACACCGGTGACGGCCTCGCCGGCCAGGGTGTCGGCGCCGACCTGGGCCGGGGACAACTTGCCGAGCAGCGCCTTCTCCTCGCGGGTGGCGGGCGCGTCGGTGCGGGCGTAGGCGGGCTCGCCGTAGCGGGCCGTGAGGTCGGCGTAGTGCTGCGAGGGGGTCTTGCCGGTGACCGCGATGATCTCCGAGGCCAGCAGCGCGAGCAGGATGCCGTCCTTGTCGGTGGTCCACACCGAGCCGTCGCGGCGCAGGAAGGACGCGCCGGCCGACTCCTCGCCGCCGAAGCCGAGGGAGCCGTCGACCAGCCCGTCGACGAACCACTTGAAGCCGACGGGCACCTCGACCAGGCGGCGGCCGAGGCCCTCGGCGACCCGGTCGATCATCGCGGACGACACCAGCGTCTTGCCGATGCCGGCGTCGGCGGGCCACTGCTCGCGGTGGCGGTAGAGGTAGTCGATGGCGACGGCCAGGTAGTGGTTGGGGTTCATCAGGCCGGCGTCCGGGGTGACGATGCCGTGCCGGTCGGCGTCGGCGTCGTTGCCCGTGGCGATCTGGAAGCGGTCGCGCTGGGCGATGAGCGACGCCATGGCGTTGGGCGAGGAGCAGTCCATCCGGATCTTGCCGTCCCAGTCCAGCGTCATGAACCGCCAGGTGGGGTCGGTGAGCGGGTTGACCACGGTCAGGTCGATGCCGTGCTGCTCTGCGATCCGGCCCCAGTACGCCACGGACGCCCCGCCCAGCGGGTCGGCGCCGATGCGGACGCCGGCCGCGCGCACCGCGTCCAGGTCGAGGACGCTCGGCAGGTCGGCGACGTAGGCGCCGAGGTAGTCGTAGCGGCCGGTGGTGGGGGCGGCCAGGGCGCGGGCGTAGGAGATGCGGCGGACGTCCTTCAGGCCGGCGCGGATGATGTCGTTGGCGCGGTCCTGGATCCAGGAGGTCGCCTCGGAGGCGGCGGGGCCGCCGTTCGGCGGGTTGTACTTGAAGCCGCCGTCCGCGGGCGGATTGTGCGAGGGGGTGACGACGACACCGTCGGCGAGACCCGAGGTCCGGCCCCGGTTGTGCGTGAGGATGGCGTGCGAGAGCGCCGGGGTCGGGGTGTAGCCGTCCGCGCTGTCGATGAGCACGGTGACGTCGTTGGCGGCGAACACCTCCAGGGCGGTCGCCTTGGCCGGCTCGGACAGCGCGTGGGTGTCCGCGCCCAGGAAGAGGGGTCCGTCGATGCCCTGGGCCTGCCGGTACTCGCAGATGGCCTGGCTGGTGGCGGCGATGTGGTCCTCGTTGAAGGCGGTCGCCAGCGACGAGCCGCGGTGGCCGGACGTGCCGAACGCGACGCGCTGGCCCGGTTCGGCCGGGTCGGGGTGCAGCGTGTAGTACGCGGTGACCAGCCGGGCGACGTCGACGAGGTCCTCGGGTCCGGCCTGCTTGCCCGCTCGCTCGTGCTGCATGTGTGCCCGCTCCTCCGGTTGGGTTGGTCCCTTGTCGGTCCTCTTTGACCCCGCTCATCTTTCCAGGTCACACGCACATCCCGCGAGAGTGGGGACCGGCCGGGGGCCGGACGGTGCGGCCGGGCGGGCCCGGTACCTGGGTGCGCGCGACCGAGGCGGGGGGACACGGGGGCGACGCCCATAGGTCGGGGCCCGGTCACCGGTCGGTGTGTTCTCCGGGGGCGCGGCGTGGTGGTGGCTCGCCGGCGGTGAGGTGTTCGAGGACCTCGACGAGTTCCTGGCAGGCCCGTTCCACCGAGCGGCGGGTGTTGAGCTGTTCGGTGATCACGGCCGACAGCAGCAGGGCGGTCAGGGCCATGGAGCCGTTGAAGGCCTGGAGCTTGATCATCACTTCGATGCGGGTGAGATCGGCGAAGGGCCCCACGCGGTCGGTGGCGGCGACCGTGGCCAGGACGGAGGTGAGCAGCGCGCACAGCATGCTGCCGGCGAGACGGAAGCGCAGGGCCGCCCAGATCAGCAGCGGGTAGACGAGGAAGAGCACGCTCAGCGTGGAGTGGGTGGACAGCGGGACCAGCGCGCAGGTGATGAGGGCGAGGACCACGGCCTCCTTCCACCGGGTCAGCGGCAGCGGCCGGCGCAGCGTGTACAGCATGAGCAGCAGCGGGGTGACGATCAGGACGCCCATGGCGTCGCCCACCCACCAGGCGAGCCACACCGGCCAGAAGTCGTCGGTGGGCAGTTTGCCGGTGGCGACGAGCAGCCCGACGCCCGCGAAGGAGCTGATGAGCATGGCGGTCAGGGCACCGAGGAAGACCAGCAGGAGTCCGTCGCGTAACCGGCTCAGGCTGAGCCGGAAGCCGGCTCGGCGCAGCATCAGGCAGGCGCAGACAGGGGCGAGGGTGTTGCCCAGGATGGTGCCGAGGACGTCGAGCTGGACGGAGGCGATGGACTCGATGACGAGCAGCGTGCCGAGGGCGATGCCGGGCCAGACGGCGAGCCCGAGGATCAGCAGGGCGGCCACGGCCACACCGGACGCGGGCCAGATGGGGGTGACGACCGAGCTCTCGACCACGAGCTGGCGCATCAGCCCGAGTCGGCCGGCCGCGTAGTAGCAGGCGGCGACGGCCAGCGCCTGGAGCGTGAGCACGGCCGGTCGCCGCAGGTCCTGGGTAGCCACCACAGCAGCCATGAGACACCGGCGCCCCCGTGCCGGCGAGGCGGGACGCGCCGGGATCCCGCCCTATGGCGGAGTCCGGCACGCCGGGTCGCCCCGGGCGTCGTACCTTGTCCCGCCCCGCAACGCCGTTCGGGTGACCGGCGGGGCCTGACAGCCGCACTGGGCCGGCCGCACGTCACGGTCACCGCCGGTGCGGCCCCACCCCGTCGTGGCCGACGACCAGGACGGCCGCGTCGTCGGCGTGGCCGACGCGTTCCGCGCCCCTGATCACCGCGGCGGCGAGCGACGTGGCCTCCAGACCGGCGACCGCGGCGATGCCGGCGAGCCGCACCACCTGGTCGAGGCCTTCGTCGACGCCGAGCGCGGGTCCCTCGACCACTCCGTCGGTGACGAGGACGAACACGCCGCCGGTGGTGAGGTGGTGCCGGGCCACCGGGTAGGCGATGCCGTCCAGGACGCCCAGCGGCGGCCCGCCCTCGCCCTCGGCGATGCCGGAGCGGCCGTCGGCCGTGGCCCAGACGAACGGTATGTGTCCGGCCCGGGCGCTCTCCAGCAGCCCGGTGGCCGGGTCGAGCCGGATGAAGGTGCAGGTGGCGAAGAGATCGTTGCCGAGGGACAGCAGCAGGTCGTTCGTCCGGCTGAGCAGTTCGCCCGGGTGGCTGGTGACGGAGGCCAGCGCGCGCAGGGCGACCCGGACCTGGCCCATGAAGGCGGCGGCGTCGATGTTGTGGCCCTGTACGTCACCGATGGACAGCCCGATGCGGCCGTCGGGCAGGGTGAACGCGTCGTACCAGTCACCGCCGACGCTCAGCCCCGAGTTGGCCGGGGTGTACTGGACGGCCAGGTGGAAGCCGGGAGCGGTGGGCAGGTGGGCCGGGAGCATGCCGCGCTGCAGGGCGATGGCCAGCTCGACCTGCGAGCGCTGCAGTTCCGCGCGCTCGCGTGCCTGCGCGGTCAGGGCACCGAGCCTGGCCAGCAGCTCGTCGCCGTCGTCCGACGGGCGCTTGCGGGACATGATCACTCCGGCCGGGACGAAAGCCCTGCTTCATGGACGAAACACCTGATTTCCGCGTTTAGAGGATGATAGCGGTGCCGAGCGTGACAGGGGCGGCCTGCTCCGTACGGGTGGTGCGTCACGCGACGTGGCCGTACCGTCGGAGCAGAACCGTCGCCCGGCATGAGACGGTCGCACCTTTCGTGCCGGGCGACGAGGTGCGGTGCGTACGACAGCGGGAGCAAAACCATGCGCAAGAACACGCTGAGGGCGGCCTTCACCCTGTGTGCCGTCGCCTCACTCGCGGCGGCGACGGGACCGGTGTCCTCGGCGTCCGCGGCCGCCCACACCGCCCCCGCCGCGCGGCACGCGCCGCGGCCCGTGCTCGTGGACTGCCTGTTCCATCCGCAGGTGCGCCCCGCCGACTTCATCCTGGCCTGCGGCGACGGCAACAGCCGGCTGAGTTCGCTGCACTGGAAGCAGTGGGACACGGGCGTGGCGGTGGCCGAGGGGGTCAACGCGGTCAACGACTGCAAGCCGTACTGCGCGGCGGGCCACTTCCACTCGTACGCGGTGACGGTACGGCTGGACCGGCCGAAGGCGTGGAAGAAGCACCCGCAGACGCAGCACTACACCCGTATGACGCTGACCTACAGCGACGGCCGGCCGAGCGGATTCGACCGCGTGGTCACCTACCCGCTCTGGGACTGACGCCGCCGGCGCCCCCCGAAGAACCGGCCGGCCCCGGGGAATCCTTCGCGGCCTCTCCCCGCCGCGGAGACGATCGTTATGATGAGCCCATTCGCTCAAACGAACATCTCCGGGTGGGGGAGGCCTCGTGCGGGAGCCGGTCGAGCTCAGGCGTCAACGGATTCTTGCGGCGGTGCAGTCGCGCGGCTCCGCCCGGGTGCGCGATCTCGCGGCGGAGCTCCAGGTGTCGGTGGTGACGGTGCGCCGGGACGTGGAGGAGCTGACCCGCGAGGGAAGGCTGCGGCGCGGGCACGGTGTCGTGCGCTCGGCGCTGGCGGCGCAGGAGATGCCCGCCGGGGAGGCCGTCGAAGGGGACGCGGTCGCCGTCGTCGTACCCGAGCGGCATTCGTACCTCTACGAGGCCCTGCACGGCGCCCGCACGGTGCTGGAGCAGGCCGGCCTGCGGATCGCGCTGCACATCGCGCCCCAGGTCGCGGGTGCCGAACGGCCGCTGGTGGAGCGGGCTCTGACGGACGGCGCCCGGGGGCTGCTGCTGGCGCCGCGCTGGCGCAGCCGGGCCGCGGAGGAGGCCGACTACGCGTGGCTGGCCGCGCTGGAGGTGCCCGCGGTGCTGATGGAGCGGCGTCCGCGGCCGGGCAGCGCGCTGCACGCGATGGACTCCGTGTGCTCCGACCACTTGTACGGCGCCCATCTCGCCGTGGAGCATCTGGTCGGGCTCGGCCACCGGCGTCTGGTGTTCGCCACCCGCGACGACAGCCCGACCGCGCGCACGCTGCGGGCCGCTTTCCGGGAGATCGCCGAGGCGCATCCGCTGGTCGAGGAGTGGGCCTGGCTGCTCAGCGCGCCGGAGGCGGGGCAGGACGGGCCGTACGGCGATCAGGAGAGCGCCCAGCTGTCGGCGATGCTGCGCAAGGTGGGCGCGACGGGCGCCGTCCTGCACGGTGACGTGGACGCGCTGATGCTGGTCCAGCAGCTGGCGGACAACGGGGTGCGGGTGCCGGAGGACTGCTCGGTCGTGGCGTACGACGACGTGGTGGCCGCGCTCGGCAGCACCCCGCTGACGGCGGTGGCCCCGCCGAAGGCGGAGGTGGGCCGGGTGGCGGCCGAGCTGCTGCTGCGGCGTCTGGGCCGGGGCGGCACGGCGGCGGCCGGCCCGGTGCAGCGTGTCGAG
The DNA here is from genome assembly GCF_002920535.1 of Streptomyces sp. Ru71. Taxonomy (GTDB): domain Bacteria; phylum Actinomycetota; class Actinomycetes; order Streptomycetales; family Streptomycetaceae; genus Streptomyces. Next base: position 6,525 of record NZ_PQSS01000099.1, read on the forward strand.
CTGCTGCCGTCGCTGATGGTGCGCGGCTCGACCCGGGCGCCGGAGACGGGTGAGTGAGACACCGGCGCGCATGAGCGTTTGAACGTTTTATTTTCTTCTGATCGATCTATTGACCGCTTGTGGTCGGCCACCTGAGGATGCGGGTGTCCCCGAACAGCCGTGTCCCCAACACGCAGGAGCCGCGGGAGGCACCATGCCCGGTCGACCAGGCCGTCGACCCAGCCGTCGGTCCGTGCTCGCCGCGATGACCGCGGCGCCGCTCGCCGCAGGCGTCAGCGCGTGCAGCGGCGCAGCCGACGCACGGTCACGCAGCAGCACCGTCACACGCATCACCTTCTGGTCCGCGCTGCGCGGCAGCAAGGAGGTCGTCGACGCGTTCAACCGCACCCACCGGACCGTCCAGGTCGAGTTCCAGCAGATCCCCTCGGGCGGGCAGGGCGGCTACGCCAAGCTCAGCAACGCCGCGCGGGCCGGCAACGCGCCCGACGTCGCGACGATCGAGTACCCGCAGGTGCCCGGCTTCGCGATCGACGGCGTCGCCCGGGACATCACCGGCCTGGTCAGCGACGCGCTGCGGGCCAGGCTGCTGCCGCAGGCGCTGGGGCTCACCACGTTCGAGGGCCGCCTGTTCAGCGTGCCGCTGGACGTCGAACCGATGGTCATGCACTACCGGGCCGACCTGTTCGAGCGGTACGGGCTCCAGCTCCCGCGGACCTGGGAGGAGTTCGCCGACCTGGCCCGCACGGTACGCCGCAAGGCTCCCGGGCGGCGCCTGGTGCTGTTCCCGACCGACGGCGGAACCCAGTTCGCCGCGTACGCCTGGCAGGCCGGCGCGCACTGGTTCGACACCCGGGGCGGAACCTGGAACGTGTCCCTCGCCGACGCGCCCTCCCGGCGGGTCGCGGAGTACTGGCAGCGGCTCATCGACCGTGACGACGTGTTCGTGAACGCGGTGGAGAGCCGTCAGGCGGACGCCCAGATCGCGAACGGTCTGGTGCTGACCCGGCTGAGCGGCGCCTGGGACGCGGGCGCGCAGATGAAGGCGCGGCCCGGCCAGAAGGGGCTGTGGCGGATCGCCCCGCTGCCGCAGTGGGACACCGGCCGGCCCTGTGTCGGCACGCACGGCGGTTCCACGTTCGCCGTCACCAAGGACAGCCGGCACCCCGAGGCCGCGATGGAGTTCATCGAGTGGCAGGTCTCCCACCCCGACGCGCTGCGCGCCCGCCTGTCCAGCGGCACCAGCAGCCAGTACCCGGCCGCGACCGCCCTGGTCGCCGTCGGCCGGGAGGCCTTCGACCGGTCCTACTACGGCGGTCAGGACATCTACCGCCTCTTCGCGCAGGAGGCCGCCAAGATCCGCGACGGCTGGGTGTGGGGCCCGAGGATGACCGCCACGCAGAAGGTCATGCAGGACTCCTTCGCCCGGGTCGGCGCGGGTCAGGGCACCCTCGTCGACTCCCTGCGCACGGCCCAGGACGGCACCATGCCCGACCTCAAGGCCCTCGGCCTGTCCACCACCGAGCACACCACCTGAGCCGCCCGAAAGGCAGGTGAGAAACCCATGGCCCTGACCGCGACCCCGCGGCGCACGGCGCCCGCCGACGCACCGGCGCCCGCCTCCCGCGCCCGCCGGGCGGCCCGGCGCCGGCGACTGACCGCGGCCGGCGTGCTGATGACGCCGTTCTTCGCGCTGCTGGTCACCGTCTTCCTGATCCCGGTGGCAACGGCCGTCTACCTCAGCTTCTACAGCGACGACCAGCCCGGGCTCGGCTTCGGCCCCGAACGCACCGTCTTCGTCGGCCTGCGCAGCTACACCGCCGTGCTCACCGACCCGACCTTCCTCGGCGGGCTCGGCACGGTCGCCCTGTACTGCCTGATCTACATCCCGCTCATGGTCGCCGGCGCGCTCGCCCTGGCCCTGCTGCTGGACTCCGGTGTCGTACGGCTGCGGGCCTGGGCGCAACTCGGGCTCTTCCTGCCGCACGCCGTGCCCGGCATCATCGCCGCGCTGATCTGGCTGTACCTGTACACGCCCGGCATCAGCCCGGTCATCGACCTGTTCGCCAAGGCCGACATCCACCTGGACTTCCTCGGGCTGCACACCGTGCTGCCGTCCATCGTGAACATCGCCCTGTGGAGCAACCTCGGTTACAACATGGTGGTCTTCTACGCCGCACTGCAGGCCGTTCCGCGCGAGGTGATCGAGGCGTCCGTGGTCGACGGGGCCGGGCCGGTGCGCACCGCGCTCCAGGTCAAGACGCCGCTGATCCGCGCGTCGATCGTGATGGTGGCGATGTTCACGCTGATCTGGGCGCTGCAGCTGTTCACCGAGCCCATGCTGCTCAGCCAGTCCTCACCGATGATCAACTCCCGGTTCTCGCCCAGCATGTACATCTACGACGCGGCGTTCACCCGCAACAACTACGGCCTCGCCGCGGCCGCCTCCGTGGTGCTGCTGCTGTTCACCATCGCCCTGTCCTACGGCGTGACCCGCTTCACCAGCCGCGCCGACGCCAAGGAGGCCCGATGAGCGCCGCCGACAGCACCCTGTCGCGCCCCAGGTTCCTGGGCCGGGCCACCGTCAATGTCGTCGTCGGCGTGTCCGTGCTGTACACGCTGCTGCCGGTGGTGTGGCTGGTGCTGGCCGCCGCGAAGAACCGTGACGCGTTGTTCGGCAGCGACCTGCTGTCGCCGAGCGGCTTCTCCTTCGGCGGCAACCTGCGCGACCTGTTCGCGATGGACGACGGGCAGTACGGCCGCTGGTACCTCAACAGCCTGCTGTACGCGGTGCTCGGCGCCGCGATCGGCGCGCTGATCAGCGTGGCCTGCGGATACGCCTTCGACAAGTACGGCTTCCGGCACAAGGAGAAGCTGTTCGGGCTGGTGCTCGCCGCGGTGATGGTGCCGCAGACGGTGCTGGCGCTGCCGCTGTATCTGATGGCCTCCAAGGCCGGGCTGGTGAACACCTTCTGGGCGGTGTTCGTACCGGTGCTGTTCAACCCGTTCGGCGTCTATCTCGGCCGGATCTTCGCCCAGGGCCATGTGCCCGACGAGGTGCTGGAGGCGGCCCGGATCGACGGGGCGGGCGAGCTGACGACGTACGCCCGCGTGGCGTTCCGGATGCTCGGGCCGGGGCTGGTCACGGTTTTCCTCTTCCAGCTCACGGCCATCTGGAACAACTTCTTCCTGCCCATGGTGATGCTGTCCGACCAGGACCTGTATCCGGTCAGCCTCGGCCTGTACACGTGGAACAGCTCCGCGTCCGTCTCGCCGGAGTACTACCCGGTGGTGATCATGGGTTCGCTGCTCGCCGTCCTGCCCCTCATCGCCGCCTTCGTCCTGCTCCAGCGTTTCTGGCGCAGCGGTCTGACCGCCGGCGCCGTCAAGTAAGCCCCGCACGACAGGAGTTCCATGACCGTGTCATCGCCGGGCCCCGGCTTCCGCCCGCGCGCCGTCCTCGCCATGTCCCGGGCCGCCGCCGCGGCCGTCCTGGACCCCGAATCGCTGGCCGCGCTCGGCAGGGTCTGCGACCTCGTGCCGCCGCCGGTGCTGGACGACCTGACCACCGACCGGGCCCGGTCGCTGCTCGCCGACGCCGATCTGCTGGTCACCGGCTGGGGCTGCCCGCCGCTGGACGAGGCGGTGCTGGCGGCGGCGCCCCGGCTGCGGGCGGTCGTGCACACCGCGGGCAGCGTGCGCGGCCATGTCACCGAGGCCTGCTGGGAACGCGGCATCGAGGTGTCCTCGGCGGCCGCGGCCAACGCGCTGCCGGTCGCCGAGTACACGCTGTCGATGATCCTGCTGACCGGCAAGCGGGTGCTGGAAGGGGCACGCGACTACCGCGCCGCCCGCCGCCGCGCCGACTGGCTGGCCACGCCCCGCTCGGTCGGCAACCACCACCGCACGGTCGGCATCCTCTCGGCGTCCCTCATCGGCCGCCGGGTCATCGAACTGCTGCGCCCGCACGACGTGGAGGTCCTGCTGCACGACCCGTACGTCACCGACGCCGACGCCGCCGTACTGGGCGTCGAGCGTGTGGGACTCGCCGAGCTGTTCACCCGCTCGGACACCGTCAGCGTGCACACACCGCTGCTGCCCGAGACCCGTGGCCTGGTCGGGCGGACGCTGATCGAGTCGATGCGGCCCGACGCGGTGCTGATCAACACCGCCCGCGGCGCGGTGATCGACCAGGCGGCGCTCACGGACGCCGTGCTGGCGGGCCGCATCCGCGCCGTCCTGGACGTCACCGATCCCGAGGTGCTGCCGCCGGACCATCCGCTGTGGGACTGCCCCGACGTGCTCATCACCCCGCACCTCGCCGGTTCCCAGGGCAACGAATGGCGCCGTCTTGCCGACCTGGCCGTCGCCGAGACCGCCCGCTGGGCCTCCGGCGCCGGATTCCTCCACCCCGTACGACGCGAAAGGCTGGCCTTCCTCGCATGAGCATCCCCTTCGAACTGCCGCCAAAGGACCGGACGGCGAGCCCGCACACCGGCTACACCCGCGCCCACTGGGAGGCCGTCGCGGACGGGCTCCTCGCGGCGGCCTGGCGGTGGCGCACCCCGGGCGGCGCGCTGCTGGACCTGCCGGGCCGGCCCTCGCGCTCGGGTGTGCGCTCCGACGGGCTGGAGGGGTACGCGCGCACCTTCCTGGCCGCCGCGTTCCGGGTGGCGGGCGCGGGCGGCGATGATCCGCACGGCTGGCTGGAGCGGTACGCCGAGGGGCTCGCCGCAGGCACCCGCACCGCCGGGCGGGACGACACCGAGTCATGGCCGCTGATCCTCGACCACGATGTGCAGGGCCAGCCGATGGTGGAGTCCGCGTCGGTCGCGCTCGGGCTCAGGCTGACCGCGCCCTGGCTGTGGAAGCAGCTGGATTCCGGGGTGCAGGACCGCGCCGAGGAGTGGCTGCGCGGGGCGCTGCGGCACACGCCCGCGCCGAACAACTGGTACCTGTTCCCCTACACGGTGGCCGGGTTCCTGGAGTCGGTGGGCCGAGGTGACGCCGAGACCGCCGCGGCCCGGCAGCGTGCGCTGGAGCTGATGGAGGGCTGGTACCGGGGCGACGGCTGGTACGCCGACGGCGACGGGCGGGCCTTCGACCACTACAACGGCTGGGCGCTGCACCTGTATCCGGTGCTCGACGCCCATCTGTCCGGCGACCGTGAGCAGCTGGAGCGCTACGGCGCCCGGCTGCGCGAGCACCTTCAGGGCCATGCGCTGACGTTCGGCGGGGACGGGGCGCCACTGCACTTCGGGCGGTCGCTGACGTACCGCTTCGCCGCCTCGGCGGCCGTGTCGCTGGGCGCGCTGACGGGGTACACGCCGCTGGCGCCGGGCGTCTCGCGCCGGCTGGCGAGCGGCAGTCTGCGCTACTTCCTGGAGCGGGGTGCGCTGAGCGAGGACGGGCTGCTGACGCTGGGCTGGCACGGTCCGCACGAGGCGAGCCTGCAGACCTACTCCGGGCCGGCCTCCCCCTACTGGGCGTCCAAGGCGTTCGTCGCGCTGCTCGCCGGGGACGGCCACGCGCTGTGGACCGCGCGGGAGGAGCCCGCGCCGGTGGAGGAGGCCGACCGGGTGCTGGCGCTGCCGGCGCCGGGCCTGCTCGTGCAGGCGACGCGCGCCGACGGGATCGTACGGCTGCACAACCACGGCAGCGACCATGTGCGCCCGCACGAGGGCGAGAACGCGGCCGAGGACGACCCGCACTACGGGCGGCAGGCGTACTCCACACGGACCGGGCCGACCGCGCCGGGGAACGTCGCGGACAACCATCTGGCGGTGGAGGTCGACGGTCACCGCAGCGTGCGGCGCCGCATCCGTCCGCTCGGTGCCGGGCACGGCGACGGCTGGGGCTGGGCGGCGTCCTGGCACCTGCCGGTGTTCGCGGGTGGCCCCCCGATGGTGCCGGGGCTGCGGGTGGAGAGCGTGACGGTGGCCCGGGGACCGTACGAGCTGCGGGTGCACCGCGTGGACGGGGCGCCGGCCGGGGCACGGGTGAGCCAGACCGGGTGGGCCACCGGTCCGGAGGAGGACCTGGTCTCCGCACTGCACCCGCTGCACGGCTTCGACGGTCCGGCGGGGACGGTCCGCGCACCGCAGGGCACGGCGTACACACGCTGGGCGGAGGTGCCGCGCCTCACGGGCGAGGCCGGCGGTACGTCCGTCCATGTCTGCCTGGCCGCGCTCGGGGGCGGCGCCGACCTCGCGGGCGCCGTGACCGACGTGAGGGTGACGGAGACCGAGGTGACAGTCGTCTGGGAGAAGGGAGGGGCCCGTACGACGATCACCTTCGATCCGGTGGGAGTCACCCAGGCCGAGTGCCGTCGGTCTCCTAGGGTGGCCGGGTGACCACCTGGACCCTCGAACGGTACTGCTCCGAAATCCTCGACCAGACCGCCATGTTCCGCGCTCTGCTCAAGGACGCCGACCTCGCCGGGCGCGTCCCCACCTGCCCCGCCTGGAACCTCGGGCAGCTGGTCCGGCACGTGGGCGGGGCGCACCGGTGGGTGGAGACGATCGTGCGGACCCGGGCCACCGACGAGGTGCCGCACGACCTGGTCGACGACGTCTTCCACTATGACGACCGCGATCCCGCGGCCCTCGGCGGCTGGCTCGCCGAGGGGGCGCGGGAGCTGGTGGAGGCGTTCGCCGACGCCGGTGAGGACGTGCGCGTGTGGACCGCGATGCCGGATCAGCCGGTGACCTTCTGGGCGCGGCACGCGCTGTACGAGACGGTGGTGCACCGCGCCGACGCGGCCTGGACCGTCGGCGCGGACTACACCCTGGACCCGGCCGTCGCCCGGCACGGGCTCGACGTGTGGATGGGGTTCGGTCTGCTGCCCGAGGCGTACGAGGGGGGCGAGGGCGGCGCTTCGCTGCTCGGCGAGGGACGCGGCCTGTGCTTCACGGCGAGCGACGCCCCCGGGCAGGAGTGGTTCGTCGACCTCGCCCCCGACGGTCCGCGCTGGGAGCACGGCAGCGGGCCGGCGGCGGTGACCGTGCGCGGTCCGCTCGCCGACCTGCTGCTGCTCATGTACGGCCGGCCCGCCCACGACCGCCTCGACATCCGCGGGGAGCGCCCGCTGCTCGATCTGTGGCTGCGGCGGACCGGCTTCTGGCTGAACTGACCGGCGGTCAGTTCGTCTCGATCGTCGGGTGGTACAGGTCCAGCCAGGTCGCCAGGTCCAGAGTGCGCTCCAGGCCGCGCCGCTCGGCCTGCGCGCTCACCGGCGCGGTGCGCTCGGCCGTCCGGCGCACCCGGTCGCGGTCGACGAGGTCGAAGACCGGGTGGGAGGGACGGGCCAGCAGGTCCTTGGCGTGGTCCTGGAGGGCGGCGGCGTACTTGGGGTCCTGGGTGGAGGGGTAGGGGCTCTTGACCCGGTCGTAGACGGACTTCGGCAGCAGGTCGGCGGTGGCCTCCCGCAGCAGGCTCTTCTCCCGGCCGTCGAAGGACTTCAGCGACCAGGGTGTGTTGTAGACGTACTCGACGAGCCGGTGGTCGCAGAACGGGACGCGCACCTCCAGGCCCACGGCCATGCTGGCGCGGTCCTTGCGGTCGAGCAGGATGCGGACGAACCGGGTCAGGTGCAGATGGCAGATCTGCCGCATCCGGTACTCGAAGTCGCTCTCGCCGGCGAGGCGTTCGACGCCGGCGACGGCGGTGCGGTAGCCGTCGGCGACGTAGCCGGGCAGGTCCAGGGTGCGCAGCAGGTCGGGGCGCAGCACCTCGGTGTCCTCGCCGAAGTGGCGGCCCATGCGCACCAGCCAGGGGAAGGTGTCGGCGCGGCGGGCGTCCTCGTCGAAGAACTGCAGATAGCCGCCGAAGACCTCGTCGGCCGACTCCCCCGACAGGGCGACGGTGGAGTGCTCGCGGATGGCGCGGAACAGCAGGTGGAGGGAGGCGTCCATGTCGCCGAGGCCCGCCGGCAGGTCGCGGGCGCGGATCACCCTGACCCGTACCTCCGGGTCGGCGAGGGCCTGCGCGTCGAGCACGATGTCCTGGTGGTCGGTGTGCGCGGTGCGGACCACGTCGTGCACGAACGGGGTGTCGGGGGTACCGCGCAGTTCGTCGGCGACGAAGTTCTCGCTCTGGCCGGCGAAGTCGACGGCGAAGCTGCGCACCTTCTCGCCGTGCGCGGCGAGCTGCCGGGCGGCCAGGGCGGTCATGGCGGAGGAGTCGAGGCCGCCGGAGAGCAGAGTGCAGCGGGGCACGTCGGCGACGAGCTGGCGGCGGACGATGTCGTCCAGCAGGGTGCGCACGGTGGCGACGGTGGTGTCGCGGTCGTCGGTGTGCGGCCGGGTCGTGAGGCGCCAGTAGGCGCGGGCGCGCAGTCCGGCGCGGTCCACGGTGACGACGGTGCCGGGCTCGACCTCGCGCATGCCGTCCCAGACGGCGTGCCCGGGCGTCTTGATCATGGTGAACAGTTCGCGCAGCCCGTCGAGGCGTACCCGGGCCGGGGCCAGCGGGTTGGCGAGGATCGCCTTGGGCTCGGAGCCGAACAGGACGCCGTCCGGGGTCGGGCGGTAGTAGAGCGGCTTGATGCCCATGCGGTCGCGGATCATCACGAGCCTGTCGTGCCGGGCGTCCCAGACGGCGAAGGCGTACATGCCGTTGAGGCGTTCGGCGACGGCCTCGCCCCATTGGAGGTAGCCGCGCAGGACCACCTCGGTGTCGGAGTCCGTGGTGAAGCGGTGGCCGCGTCCGGTGAGTTCGCGGCGCAGCTCGGTGAAGTTGTAGGTCTCGCCCGAGTAGACCAGGGCGACGGTCCCCTCGGGTGTCTCGGCGGTCATCGGCTGGCGTCCGCCGGGCAGGTCGATGATCGCGAGCCTGCGGTGCCCGAGCGCGGACGGGCCCTGGGCCCAGGTGCCGGCGTCGTCCGGGCCGCGGCAGGCCATCGTCTCGGTCATCGCCTCCCATGTGGCGCGCTCGGCACTGAGGTCACGGTCGAAGGAGACCCAGCCGGTGATGCCGCACATGTCCCGCCTCCTGCTTCCGGTGCGCCGGTGGCAACCGCCTCGACCTGCGTGTTCACGACCGTTACGGTTGCCGCGGCGAACCAGTTGTAATGGCCATCTACATTCCGACCGTGCGCCTCCGCCCCATGTCCGGTCAACCCGGACGGCACCTCGGCAGCCCTGGTGACCCGGGGATTCCAGCCGCTCTTTACATGCGCGAAAACCTTCGGAGGCTCTGTTCCGGCATCAGGTCGTCAGGAACCGGCCATGGGCAAAGACTTCTGAAAAACCGCCGCCGCAGCGGTGGCCCACCGGGGATCGCGGGTCAGCGCGCGTCGCGGGTCAGCGCGGCGTCCAGCGCCTGTTCGAGCGTGTCGGGCAGCCAGCCGCTGTGGGCCCACCTGACCAGGTGGTCGGCGACGTCCAGCAGCTTGGTGCCGGTCTGGCGGGCGACGGCCTGGAGCACCTCCCAGCCCTCCTCCGGGCGGAGCGTGCCGAGCGTGATGACGACGCCGATGGCCTGGTCGACCACGGCGTCGGAGGCCACGGCCAGGCGCAGCCGGGCGACTTCCTCGTGCAGGGCGGTGATCTTCTCGACGAGGTCGTGGTCTTCGGACATGCGCGCCGCCCGGCTCCCTTCGGATGGACACGTCGGGCCGCGGTCCTCGTGGCACACCCCGGCACAGAACGGACCAAGCTTTCACCAGGCGGCGCCCGCGCACCACACGCGAAACGAAAGGCCCTTCCACGGCCTGTCCGCAAAACGCAACCGGGCACGGCTCGCCCGGGGGAAGCCTGCCCGCCCGGGCCGCTGTTGCGGTGTTCCACCCGTGGTGTGACGGTGGAGGGGACCGCCGAACCGCCGGCGGAGGGGGTTGCCCGGGGCCTTGCCGGGCAGGCGTATGTCATCGCGCCGAACATTGCTGACTTCACGAACTGCCGATGTCCCGACTTTCCGCGGAGGCGACGTGGACGTCCACGCCGATCGGCTTCCCGGTGCGCTCCGGGAGCCGCAGCACTCGTCCGTACGGATCGCCGAGCTGGAGGCGACCGTCGCCCAGCTGCGGCAGGCGATGGTGTCCCACGCCGTGATCGACCAGGCGATCGGCGTGGTCGTCGCGGTCGGCCGGGTGACCCCGGCCGAGGCGTGGGACGCGCTGCGCGAGACGTCGATGTGCACCAACGTCAAGCTCCGCCGGGTGGCCGAACAGGTCGTCGCCTGGGGAACCACCGGTGAACTGGACCCGGACATCCGCGCGCAGCTGGCGGCCCGGCTCGGCCACCGGACGCCCCGCTGAATCCGCGTGGCCGCCGCACGATCCGCCGAAGCGGCCGCCACCCTGCGCCCTGAGCGAGCCCGTTCAGGGCCGGTCGACGCCCCACTCGTCGGGGCCGACGCCGCGCCAGTCGATCAGCGGCGAGTCGGCCAGTTCCTCGGCCTCGATCTCCAGACCGGCCCGGCGCAGGAACTCCACGACGTCCGCCCGGCTGTGCGCCAGGCCCAGGATCTCGCCGTCCACCCGCACCCGCCGTCCCCCCGTCGGGGACGGCGGATGCACGATGACGGGACGCTGCGCGGACATGGCTCAAGGATCACCCGCCCCCGGCCGCCGCGCATCCCCTCCCGGCGATGTCAGCGCTGCGCCGGAAGGCTCGCGCAGGTGTTCTGCGCCGGCCGGCCCTCAAGCCGGTCGGTCAGCCAGGACACCGCGTCGCCCTGGTCGGCCAGCAGCGGACCGAAGTGGTTGATCAGCGGGCTGACCAGGTTCGGCAGCGCCACCGGCCGGTACGTGACGTCCGCGCCCAGGGCGCACCAGTCGACGGCGAGCCGGCGGGCCTGGCCGTGCGGCACCAGGTTGTCGTTGACGCCGGTCGCCACCCGGACCGGGCCGGCCGGCTTCAGCTTGCCGATCCGCTGGGTGTCCAGGAAAGCCTGGAGCCGGGGCGTGGCGGCGATGATCTCGCCGAGCGAGGAGCCGTCGGTGGTCCACCGGGTGCTGCGCCGGTAGGCGTAGTGGAAGATGGCGTCTCCCACGCACATGGTCGACAGGTCGGCGAGGGCGGCCCGGCCGGCGTCGTTGAGGTGCGCGTCTGCGATGGGCTTCAGGGACGGGTCGGACTGCAGGAAGCCGTTGAGGGACCAGCCGAGGGCGCCGGTCAGTTCGGTGCCGTCGATGCCCTTGGTGACCTCCGTCAGGTCGGCGGGCGGGGCGCCGGCGTAAGTGCCGGCCAGGTGCACGTCCGGGGCGTAGGAGGGCTGGAGTTCGGCGGCCGCCGCGGCCGCCCCGCCGCCCTGGCTGTAGCCGAACAGACCGACCCGGGAGCCGGCGGTGACCGACGCGCCGCGCACCGAGCGGGCGGCGCGGGCGGCGTCCAGGACGGCGTGGGCCTCGTCGACCCGGTTGACGTAGGTGTGCAGCCGGTCGGTGGCGCCGAGACCCGCGTAGTCGGTGACGACCACGGCGGCGCCCGAGGACAGCAGGCGGTAGATCGACAGGTCCTCGTAGCCGACGGAGACCGTGCGGCCGTTGAACCGCAGCGGGTGCTCCAGGCCGAGGGAGGCGGCGCACTGGTCGCCCTGCCCCATGGTGCCGGGCGCGACGACGACGAGCGGGCGGGGGCCGCCGCCCGTCCAGGCGGCCGTCGGCTCGATGTAGGCGCCGGTGACGGCCATCGGCTGCCCGTTCGCGTCGGTCGACTTGTACATCAGGCGCGTGGCCTCGCCGGGCAGCGGCCCGTGCAGGCTCGGCAGGCTCAGTGCCAGCGGGAGCGGTTCGCTGCGGACGAGGGTGCCGTCGGCGTGGGGCAGGTCGGCGGGCGGGGTGTAGAAGGCGGGGATCGTGACGCCCCGGGAGACGACCGGGTCCGCCGCGTGGGCCGCCGTGGCCGCGAGGGCCTGGGCGCCGAGGCAGGCGGCGGTGGTCACCGCCACGGCCAGGAGCCGTCTGGGTGCGGGCATGGGGAACCTCCTGAGAAGCGGCCGGCAGGAAGCCTCCGGTGCGGCGGGCACCGCGCGTCGCCCGGGCACACGGAGTCGGCGGCGCCCGGGCGGGCCGTCGCCCGTGAACCGCCCCCGCGCCGCTGCTGGTGGGTTGCCGAGACGCTAACCGGGCAGGGGTTACCGCCGGTACTGGGAAGTAGGTTACGGTTCAGTAATTTGACTCAGCGTCTGATTGCGGGTGCGCAGCGCACAACCGGACCCGCCGCTTCAGCGCCTTCAGGAGGTGGTGGCCCCGATCCCCTGCGTGGTGTAGGCGCACTCCGTGTAGATGTAGTCCGGGGACAGCTTGGCCGTGTCCGAGCCGGCGGAGGTGCTGCCGGCGACCGACTTGTGCACGAACCAGGTGGTGCCGGGCGGCAGTTGGACGGTGCGCTGCGGGTAGTTCCGGCCACTGTCGCCGCACGGCTTGAAGGCCGGATCGAGGGTGCTGCCCCAGGCGTACGCGGTGCAGCCCCCGCAGGCCTTCAGGGTGAAGCTGCCGGTGACCGGACCGGTGTAGAGCACCCGGATGTCCTCGGGGCTGTCGTTCTTGACGGTCACGGAGACGCTGCCCCCGCCGGCGGTGGTGGGCAGGCGCTTGCCGGCTTCCGGGAGGGTCTGGGCGACCTCGGCGGCGATGGCGATCTTCTGGGCGAGGGCCCGGTTGCGGTCGTGCGGGTGCCGGGCGGCGAAGTCCTCCATGGTCTTCTGCGCCGTCGCGAAGTCACCGTCCTTGTACTGGTCGACACCGCACGGGTAGGCACCGGCGTCGGCGCTGCCGGCGGCCCGGCGGGCGTCCCTCACCAGCGCGTCACGGGTGCTCGCGCTTCTGTCGGACAGGTCGGTGATCCGGGTGCCGAGGCCGCGCAGCCGCTCGACGGCGGCACACGGGTCGGTGCCGCGGACGTCCTGCTCGGCCCGGCCGACGGCGGCCCGCACCGCGGGTTCGACCCGGGCGGCCTGCGCGGAGCCGGGGAAGGCGGCCAGCAGGTCGCCGAACCGGTCCGCCCAGGAGGCGCCGCCGCCCGACAGCTCGTTCGCCGCGCACTCGTACAGCGACGTGGCGAGCCGGTCGTCGGGCCAGGTCGCCAGGGTGCCCAGGCTCTTCGCGGGCATGGTGCCGGGCACCGTGCGCAGATACGTCAGCGGTTCGATGGCCGCGCAGTAGTCCTTGCGGTCGTAGGGTGCGCCGATCGTCGTGTAGTACGTGCGCAACCGCCCGGGCACCTGGCGCGCGGCGCGCGAGCCGGGGTGGTCCGCGCTCAGTTCGCGGTAGGCGGCCAGGGCCTGGCGGTAGCCGGGCTCGGCCGTGGTGAACGGCTGGGTGCCGCCTGCCCGGACGAGCCGGTCGGCCGTCTCCAGCCGGTCCAGCAGCATCCGCTGCACGGCCTCGTCGCGGGCCCCGTCGTACAGGACCACGCCTGACGCCGGTACGGCGAGCAGCACGACGCCGAGCAGGAGCGCGACCGACGCGCGGGGCGGCCGGGCGAGCGGGGTCCGCAGCCCGGCGAAGGCGCCGTGGACGGCGGCGGCCACCAGCGCCGAGGCGTACAGGACTACAGCGGCGCCGGGCACACCGTCCGCGTCGGCGGGCAGGGCCACCAGGAGCAGCACGGCGGTGGCGGCCCAGCAGGCGGCCATGGCGAGCGGACGGCGCAGCAGTGCGTAACCGAGCCCGAGGCCGCTGAGGTTGAGCAGGGCCACCGCGGCGGCGCGCAGGCCGTCCGCGGGCGGCGGGGCGGGCCGTCCCGGGGGCATCGGCGGCAGCGGCGGCACGGACTGCGGCCCGCTCGGGCCGTACGGGTACCCGGACATGGCGGCTCCCCCCGTCAACTACGCCCGGATGCGGGCGCTTTGGGAGTGTAGGGCCGGAACGGCCCGATCGGCAGAGGACCGGACGCGGCATCCTTGGAGCACTTGTTATGACAGCCGTCATGACGGATGCTGCTGCCAGTGACGGTGCCCCCGATGCGGGCGGACGGCAGGAGGACGGCGTGAGCGACGGACCGGCACAGGTGAGGGAGGGCGACCTGGGCGACGGACTGGCACGCACGACGGAGGACGGCGAGAGCGGCCGGCCGACAGGGAAGACGGAGGACGGCGTGAGCGGTGGGCCGGCACGGATGATGTGGGAGCGCTACGAACCCGTGCACGATCTCGTGTACTTCGCGCCCGAGGCCCGGCAGGCCGCCGACGGTCTCGGTCTGCGCGGGTTCTGGATGGGCTACTTCGCGCTGCGCGCCGCCCCGCTCGGCCCGGTGGCGGCACCCGTCGTGACCAGTAGCTTCTACGTCTTCCACGCCGACCGGGTGGCGCGGGCGCTGCCGGACGCCTGGCGGTACGCGAGCCCCGAGGCCGTACTCGCGGCACGGGAGCGTGCCATGGACGCCGCGATGACCCGGGTCCTGGGGCCGGACGCCGTGTCCTCGCCGCGCATGGCCGAGGCGGCCGACCTGGCCTGGGCCGCGGCGGAGGCCGCCGACACGGCGGGCCGGGTGCTCGGCGCAGCGAACCAGGCCCTGCCTGCGCCCCGGCTGCCCCATGTGCGGCTGTGGCAGGCGCTGACCACGCTGCGCGAGCACCGGGGCGACGGGCATGTCGCCGCGCTGGTCGGCAGCGGCATCGGCCCGGTCGCGGCGATGGTCCTCAAGGCGGCGGCCGGCGAGTCGGACGCGGCGCTGCTGCGGGAGGGCCGCAAGTGGGACCTCGCCACCTGGCAGGCCACGCAGGAGACACTGCGCGCCCGCGGCCTCCTCGACGCCGCCGGGGCCCTCACCGCCGAGGGCACGGCGCTGCGGGAGGCGGTGGAGGCACGCACCGACGCGGCCGCCGAGCAGCCCTGGCGGGCCCTCGGCGAGCCGGCCACCCTGCGCCTGGCGACCCTGCTGGAGCCCTTGGCCCGCCGGGTCCTCGCCGGCCGCCTGATCCCGCCCGGGAACCCGGTGGGGCTCACCGGGGAGCTGTGGCGGTCGCAGGGAGGCGCGTCCGGGTGATGCTCGCCCCCGGACGGGCCGTCAGCTGTCCAGCCACGCCTTGATGTCGTCGGTGTGCTCACCGAGCCGGGGAGGGCGGCGGTCGTAGCGGGGCGGGGTGCGGGAGAGGCCGATGGGGTTCGCGACCAGGTCCATCGGAGTCCCGTCGGCCTCGCCGACCGTGGCCCGGGGACGCAGCCCGAGGGTGTCCGCGAGGTCGAACGCCTGGGCCAGGTCGTTGACCGGGCCGCAGGGCACGCCGAGCGGGGTGAGCCGGTCGAACCAGTCGGCCGCGGTCCGCTCGGCCAGCAACTCCCCCAGCAGCGCGGCGAGTTCGTCGACGTGCGCCACCCGGTCGGCGTTGGTCGCGAACCGCGGGTCGGCGGCGAGATGGGGCGCGTCCAGGCCCCGGCACAGGGCCGCGAACTGGCGGTCGTTGCCGACCGCGACGACCAGCGGCCGGTCCTTCGCCCGGAACACCTCGTACGGCGCGATCGAGGGATGCCGGTTGCCGAGGATGCCCGGCACACTGCCCGCGAGGGTGTAGCCGCCGGCCTGGTTGACGAGGCTGGACAGCAGGCACGACAGCAGGTCGACCCGCACGTGCTGGCCCTCGCCGGTGGCGTCGCGGTGCCGCAGCGCCGACAGCACGCCGACGGCCGCGTGCAGCCCGGTGAGGACGTCGACGACGGCCACGCCGGTCTTCACGGGCTGCCCGGGCTCGGGACCGGTGACGCTCATCAGCCCGCCCACCGCCTGGACGAGGAGGTCGTAGCCGGGCAGGGCCGCGCCCGGGCCGTCGCCGAAACCGGTCACCGAGCAGTACACCAGGCCCGGGTTCAGCTCCTGCGCCTCCCCGGGCCCCAGGCCGTACTTGTCCATGGTGCCGGGGCGGAAGTTCTCGAAGAGGACGTCGGCGCGGCGCACCAGCTCCCGGGCCCGTCCGCGGTCGCGCTCGTCGCGCAGGTCGAGCGCGACCGAGCGCTTGTTGCGGTTGACGGAGAGGTAGTAGGTGGCCTCCCCATGGGCGTGCGGAGGGCCCCAGGCACGGGTGTCGTCACCGGTGTCCGGATGCTCCACCTTGATCACGTCCGCGCCGAGGTCCGCCAGCAGCATCGTGGCGTACGGGGCGGCCAGGACGCGTCCGAAGTCGGCGACGAGAACACCGGCCAGGGGGCTGCGGGCTGCTGCGCTGTGCGGCATCGGCCTTCCTTTCCATGCGGGCCCGTCCGGCGTACGGCGAACGGACTGCTCAGGACTGGGCGTGAGGCGTGCGAACGGGGGACGTGCGGCCGTCATTCTCCGGGCGGACGCGTGCGAGCGCACTCGACGGAATGTCCCGCACCAGCCCCTGTCCGTATGCCGATCCGTCCAATGGACGGCCGCCCTGCCGGCCGTGGCGGGGGTCGTCCCCCGTGCCAGCCCCGCGTTAACCGCCTAGGCGCCGGGGCACTCGGGGCGCACGGCGGCTCCGTCCCGGACCGCCGCGTTCTGCCCGGAGGTGAAGAACATGGCTGGCCATGGAGGAAACGTCATCGACGAACTGGTGACCGATCACCGGGAAGTCGAAGAGCTGTTCGGCCGGATCGAGGCGCTGCCGCCCGGCAGCAAGGACCGCAAGCTCCATGCCGACCAGGTGACGATGGAACTGGTGCGGCACTCGGTCGCCGAGGAGGCGTACCTGTACCCGGCGGTGCGCGAGCACGTGCCCGGCGGCGACGCGATCGCCGACAAGGAGCTGGAGGACCACGCCAAGGCCGAGCAGATCATGAAGGATCTGGAGGGCTGCGACGCGACCGACCCCGAGTTCGACCGGCTCATCGGCATGCTGATGAGCGAGATCCGGTCGCACGTGGCCGACGAGGAGGGCAACCTCTTCCCCAGGCTCCGCGCGGCGTGCCCTCCCGAGGCGCTGGACAAGCTGGGCGACAAGGTGCGCCAGGCGAAGAAGACGGCCCCGACCCGTCCGCACCCCGCGGCCCCGGACAAGCCGCCGGCCAACAAGATGCTGGCGCCCGGCACGGGACTGGTCGACCGGCTGCGCGACGCACTGTCGGGACGCGGCAAGCACGCCTGACGCCCCGAACAGAACCCGACGGGGGAAGGCCCGCCGCCTCGGAGCCGGCGGGCCTTCCCCCGTTTGCGTTTCCTGTCTTCTGTTCCGGGTGCCGGCTCAGGCGGCCAGCAGCTGCCGGACCGCCTCGACCACGTCCAGCGGCGTGGCCTCGTGCTCCGCCCCGGGGCAGGCGTCGTCGCCGAAGAGGACCGAGGGCACCTTGTACGGTGCCCGGTCCCCCGCCGGTGCCGCCTTGGACGGCAGGGACACCACGGGCGTGCCGACCGCCGCCGCCAGATGCGCGATGTCCGCGTCCCCGGCGAGGACGCAGTCGGCGCCCCGCACCACTCCGACGAGCGTGCGGGGAGAGGTCCGCCCGCCCAGGTCGACGGCGGTGACGCCGGCGACCCGTCGGGTGACCGCGGCCTCCTGGGCCGTCCCCGTCACGGCGACCCGGTGCCCGGCGTCGGCGAGCAGGGCGGCGGTCTGCGCACAGCGCTCGGCGCCCCACTCCGGAGACCCCGCCGCAGCGCCGGGGTGCAGCACGACGTACGGCCCGTTCCCGCCGGTGAGCTGGGCGGTGTCCGGCGCGGGGAGCACCCGCAGCCGCCCGTCGTCGCCCGTGCGGGGGCGAAAGCCCATGGCGGCGGCCGTGTCGAGCGCCGCCTCGGCCTCGTGCCGGCCGGGCAGCCTGCGGTGGCACACGTCGAGGACACCGGCGGGCTCGTCCCCGTCGGCGCCGATCCAGGCCGCCCGGCGTGCGGAGCGCAGCAGCCGGGCGACGGGCAGCGGGCTGTGCCCGTACGGGGTGAGCACCACGGCGGTGTCGTACGCGGCCGCCCGCAGCCGCCGCACCAGGTCCTCGGCCCCACCGCCGAGCCCGTCGGCTCCGTCCCCCTGTCCCTCGGGGACACCCCGCGGCCCCTCGTCACCGGCCGGTTCCCATACGACGACGTCGCGCACATGGGGCAGCAGCCGGGCCGCCGGTGCGCCGCGCCGGGTGCACAGCAGGGTGACGTCGCCGGTGCGGGCGGCCACCGCGCGCACGGCCGGCCCGGCCAGCAGGACACCGTCGAACCCGTCGAGCCGGACGACCAGCGCCGTCACGACAGCCACCCGCTGCCGCCGGCGCCGACGATCACCGGGGTGCGTTCGGGCCGGGCGGCGGCCAGGGTGCGCTCCAGGCCCTCCCGCCAGGAGACCCTCGGCCGCCAGCCGAACAGTTCCCGGGCGAAGCCGGTGTCGGGCCGGTGCCCGTCGTCCGCGCCGTCCATGCTGTCCACGCCGTCGAGGAACTCCAGGGGCGCGTCGCAACCGGTCAGCTCGATCAGCCGGCGGGCCAGCTCGGCGAGGGGCACCTCTTCGTCGCCGCCGATGTCGACGGGCCGTACCGAACGGCCCGCGGCCACGCGCAGCATCCCGTCGACGGCGTCGTCGACGTAGCACAGGGACACGGTGCGGCTGCCGTCGCCGGACACGGTGACCGGCCGGCCGCGCTCGGCCCGGGCCAGCAGCCGGGACAGCGGACGGCCGTCGTCGGGGCGCATCCGAGGGCCGTAGGTGTCGAAAACGCGCACGATGCCGGCGTTGCTGCCGCAGGCGCCGGCGTGGGCGGCGACCAGCGCCTCGGAGAAGCGCTTGGCCTCCGCGTAGGCGCTGCACGGGCCGACCGGGTCGGCGTACGGGTGTCCGTCACCGGTGGCCGGGGGCGGGCCGGCGCCGCCGGTGAGGTCGCACGCCTCACCGGCCGAGGCGAGCAGGAAGCGGGCCGCGTCCCGGTCGGCTATGCCGAGCGCGTTGCGGGTGCCGAGGCTGCCCGCGTCCAGCGTCTGCAGCGGGCGGCGCCGACAGTCGGCGGGCGAGGCGGGCCCGGCGAGGTGCAGGACCAGGTCGTAGGGGCCGCCGAGGGCCTCGGGGCAGGCCGGGTCGGCCACGTCCAGCTCCAGGAAGCGGAACCCCGGACGGTCGGCCACGGGGGCGACGTTCTCGGGCCGGCCCGTGGAGAGGTCGTCGACACAGTCGACTTCGGCCCCT
>NZ_PQSS01000100.1 GCF_002920535.1 Streptomyces sp. Ru71
GGTGGCGGTGGCCAGTTCCTGCAGCCGGGCGAGGGTCTCGTCCGTGATCAGGTTCTTGGAGTAGTCGATGCGCAGGTCTCCCACGCGCACCACGTACCGCTCGGCGCGGCCCGGGTCGCTCGCGAACAGCTCCCGCAGGTGGGGCTGCCACTCGGCGCGGTGGTCCTCCAGCGCGGTCCACTCGGGCCGCCGGGTCAGCAACGGGTTCTCAGACATGTGCGGGCGTCTCCTTGCTGCCCTCGCCGCGCAGGGCGACGGCGTACATCTCGTCGGCGTCGAGGCGGCGCAGCTCCTCGGCGATGAGTTCGGAGGTGGCGCGGACCTTCAGCGCCAGGGTGCGCGGGGGCTGGCCGGGCAGGGTCAGCGTGGCCAGCGGGCCCTCCGGGCGGTCGATGACGATCTCGCCGTCGGCGGTGCCCAGACGTACGGCGGTGACGACCGGGCCCGCGGTGACGACCCGGTCCACGGCCACGCCGAGGCGGGCCTCCAGCCAGCGGGCCAGCAGCTCGGCGGCCGGGTTGTCGGCCTCGGCCTCCACGGCAGCCGAGATCACCCTGGCGCGGGCCTGGTCCAGGGCGGCGGCCAGCATCGAGCGCCACGGCGTCAGCCGGGTCCAGGCCAGGTCGGTGTCGCCGGGCGCGTAGGAACGGACCCGGGTCTCCAGCATCTGCAGCGGGTTCTCGACCGCGTACAGGTCGGTGATACGGCGCTGGGCCAGCGCGCCGAGGGGGTCCTTGGAGGGGTTGTCCGGCGCGTCCACCGGCCACCACACCACGACCGGGGCGTCCGGCAGCAGCAGCGGCAGCACGACGGAGTCGGCGTGGTCGG
Source organism: Streptomyces sp. Ru71 (assembly GCF_002920535.1). Lineage (GTDB taxonomy): Bacteria > Actinomycetota > Actinomycetes > Streptomycetales > Streptomycetaceae > Streptomyces. The sequence continues at coordinate 829 of NZ_PQSS01000100.1, forward strand.
ACACCTCGCCGTAGGTGCGCAGCACCACCGTCTCGCCGGTGCCGGCCTCCGAGCCCACCCGGACCTCTGCGTCCAGCCGGGAGGACTGGCGGTCGCGCGGGGTGCGGGCGTGCCGCTTGATGACGACCAGGGTGCGCGAGGGGTGCTCGTGCGAGGCCTCCTCGGCGGCCTTGATCGCGTCGTAGGCGTTCTCCTCGTCCGTGACGATGACCATCGTCAGGACCATGCCCACGGCCGGGGTGCCGATGGCGCGGCGGCCCTGGACGAGCGCCTTGTTGATCTTGCTTGCCGTGGTGTCGGTCAGGTCGATCCTCATGGCCTGCGCCAGCTCCGTCCGTCTCGTGCGAGCATCTCGTCCGCTTCCTTGGGTCCCCAGCTGCCCGACGGGTACTGCGCCGGCCTGCCGTGCGTCGCCCAGTAGCCCTCGATCGGGTCGAGGATCCTCCAGGACTCCTCCACCTCCTGGTGGCGCGGGAACAGGTTGGCGTCGCCGAGCAGCACGTCCAGGATGAGGCGCTCGTACGCCTCCGGGCTGGACTCCGTGAACGACTCGCCGTAGGCGAAGTCCATCGTCACGTCCCGGATCTCCATCGAGGTGCCCGGCACCTTGGAGCCGAACCGGACGGTCATGCCCTCGTCCGGCTGGACCCGGATGACGATCGCGTTCTGCCCGAGCTCCTCGGTCGCCGTGGAGTCGAAGGGGGAGTGCGGGGCGCGCTGGAAGACCACCGCGATCTCGGTGACCCGGCGGCCCAGCCGCTTGCCGGTGCGCAGGTAGAACGGCACCCCGGCCCAGCGGCGGTTGTCGACGCCGAGCTTGATCGCCGCGTAGGTGTCGGTGGTGGAGTTCGGGTCGATGCCGTCCTCCTCCAGATAGCCGCGCACCTTCGCGCCGCCCTGCCAGGCGGGCGCGTACTGGCCGCGCACCGTGTGCTTGCCGAGGTCGTCGGGGAGCCGTACGGCCTTGAGGACCTTCAGCTTCTCCGTCAGCAGCGACTCGGCGTCGAAGGCGGCCGGCTCCTCCATGGCGGTCAGGGCCATCAGCTGCAGCAGGTGGTTCTGGATGACGTCCCGGGCCGAGCCGATGCCGTCGTAGTAGCCGGCCCGGCCGCCGATGCCGATGTCCTCGGCCATCGTGATCTGCACATGGTCGACGTAGGACCGGTTCCAGATCGGTTCGAACATCTGGTTGGCGAAGCGCAGCGCCAGGATGTTCTGGACGGTCTCCTTGCCCAGGTAGTGGTCGATGCGGAAGACCTGGTCCGGCTCGAACACCTCGTGCACGATCGAGTTCAGCTCGATGGCGCTGGCCAGGTCGTGGCCGAACGGCTTCTCGATGACCGCGCGGCGCCAGGAGCCCTCGGGGCCGTCGGCCAGGCCGTGCTTCTTCAGCTGCTGGACGACCTTGGGGAAGAACCTCGGCGGCACGGACAGGTAGAAGGCGTAGTTGCCGCTGGTGCCGCGGGCCGCGTCCAGCTCCTCGACGGTCCGGCGCAGCTGGTCGAAGGCGTGGTCGTCGTCGAAGTCGCCGGGGATGAACCGCATCCCCTCCGACAGCTGCTGCCACACCTCCTCGCGGAACGGGGTGCGCGAGTGCTCCTTGACTGCGTCGTGCACGACCTGTGCGAAGTCCTGGTCCTCCCAGTCCCGGCGGGCGAAGCCGACCAGGGAGAAGCCCGGCGGCAGCAGACCCCGGTTGGCCAGGTCGTACACGGCCGGCATCAGCTTCTTGCGGGACAGGTCGCCGGTCACACCGAAGATGACGAGCCCGGAGGGGCCCGCGATCCTCGGCAGCCGGCGGTCGCGCTTGTCGCGCAGCGGGTTGGCCCAGCCGGCGGCCTCAGCGGTCAGTTCCATCAGCGGAGTCGCGGTCATTTACGCTGCCACCCCCTTGGCGTCCATGGCCTTCGCCACGGCGGCCAGCAGGTCCTGCCAGGCGGTCTCGAACTTCGCCACGCCCTCGTCCTCCAGCTTCTGCACCACCGCGTCGTAGGAGATGCCGAGCTTCTCCACGGCGGCGAGGTCGGCGCGGGCCTGGGCGTAGCCGCCGCTCACCGTGTCGCCGGTGATCCGGCCGTGGTCGGCCACGGCGTTCAGGGTGGCCTCGGGCATCGTGTTGACGGTGCCGGGGGCGACCAGCTCGTCGACGTACAGGGTGTCCTTGTACGCCGGGTCCTTCACCCCGGTCGACGCCCACAGCGGGCGCTGCTTGTTGGCCCTGGCACCGGCCAGGGCGAGCCAGCGCTTGCCCGCGAAGACCTCCTCGTAGGCCGCGTAGGCCAGGCGGGCGTTGGCGAGCGCTGCGCGGCCCTTGAGCCCGAGCGCCTCGTCGGTGCCCAGGACGGTGAGCCGCTTGTCGATCTCGGCGTCCACGCGGGAGACGAAGAACGACGCCACCGAGTGGATGCGGGACAGGTCCAGGCCCTTGGCGGCGGCCTGCTCCAGGCCCGCCAGGTAGGCGTCCATCACCGCGCGATAGCGCTCCAGCGAGAAGATCAGCGTGACGTTGACGCTGATGCCCTCGGCGATCACCTCGGTGATGGCGGGCAGACCGGCCTTGGTCGCCGGGATCTTGATCATCACGTTGGGGCGGTCCACCAGCCAGGCGAGCTGCTTGGCCTCGGCGACCGTCGCCGCCGTCTGGTGGGCCAGGCGCGGGTCGACCTCGATGGAGACCCGGCCGTCGCGGCCGTTCGTCGCCTCGTACACCGGGCGCAGCACATCGGCCGCGGCCCGCACGTCGGCGGTGGTCATCATGCGGACGGCCTCGTCGACCGTGACGCCGCGCACGGCCAGGTCGGCCAGCTGGGCCTCGTAGCCCTCGCCGGAGCCGATGGCGGCCTGGAAGATCGACGGGTTGGTGGTGACGCCGACGACGTGCCGCTTCGCGACGAGCTCGGCGAGGTTGCCGCTGTCGATGCGGGTGCGCGAGAGGTCGTCCAGCCAGATGGACACGCCCTCGTCGGACAGGCGCTTGAGGGCTCCCGCGGGGGCGGTTGCTTCGGTCACAGTGATCATCTTCCTTCTGGCGGTCGGATCAACCGCGCGCGGCGGCCAGCGAGGCGCGGGCTGCGGCGGCGACGTTCTCGGGGGTGAAGCCGTACTCGGCGAACAGGGTCTTGGCGTCGGCGGAGGCGCCGAAGTGCTCCAGGGACACGATGCGGCCGGCGTCGCCGACGTACCGGTACCAGGTCAGGCCGATGCCGGCCTCGACCGCGACGCGGGCCTTCACGGCCGGCGGCAGCACGGACTCGCGGTACTCGCGCGGCTGCTCCTCGAACCACTCCACGGACGGCATCGACACCACGCGCGTGCCGATCCCCTCCGCCTCCAGCCGCTCCCGCGCGGCCACGGCGAGCTGCACCTCGGAGCCGGTGGCGACGATGATCACCTCCGGGGTCTTCGTGGACGACTCGCGCAGGACGTAGCCGCCCTTCGCCGCGTCCGGGTTCGGCGCGTACGTCGGCACGCCCTGGCGGGTGAGCGCGAGCCCGTGCGGGGCGGGACGGGTGGCGTGCCTCTTCAGGATCTCGGCCCAGACCGCAGCGGTCTCGTTGGCATCGGCCGGGCGGACGACGTTCAGGCCCGGGATGGCGCGCAGCGAGGCCAGGTGCTCGACCGGCTGGTGGGTCGGGCCGTCCTCGCCCAGGCCGATGGAGTCGTGGGTCCACACGTACGTCACCGGCAGCTGCATCAGCGCCGACATCCGTACGGCGTTGCGCATGTAGTCGGAGAACACCAGGAAGGTGCCGCCGTAGATCCGGGTGTTGCCGTGCAGGGCGATGCCGTTCATCTCCGCGGCCATGGAGAACTCGCGGATCCCGAAGTGGACGGTACGGCCGTACGGGTTCGCCTCGGGCAGCGGGTTGCCCTCCGGGAGGAAGGAGCTGGCGCTGTCGATGGTGGTGTTGTTGGAGCCGGCGAGGTCGGCGGAGCCGCCCCACAGCTCGGGGATGACCGCGCCCAGGGACTGCAGGACCTTACCGGAGGCGGCGCGGGTCGCGACGGCCTTGCCCTCCTCGAACACCGGCAGCGCCTCCTCCCAGCCCTCGGGGAGCCGGCCGGCGACGATCCGGTCGAACAGCTCCGCGCGCTCGGGCTGCTCCTCGCGCCACACGGCGATCCGCTTGTCCCAGGCCGCGTGCGCATCCGCGCCCCGGTCCAGGGCGGCGCGGGTGTGGGCGAGGACGTCGGCGTCGACCTGGAAGGACTGCTCGGGGTCGAAGCCGAGGACGCGCTTGGTGGCGGCGACCTCCTCCGCGCCCAGCGCGGAGCCGTGGGAGGCCTCGGTGTTCTGCGCGTTCGGGGCCGGCCAGGCGATGATCGTGCGCATCGCGATGATCGACGGCCGCTCGGTCTCGGCCTGCGCGGCCCTCAGGGCGGCGTACAGGGCGTGCACGTCGATGTCGCCGTTCTCGGCGGGCTCGATGCGCTGGGTGTGCCAGCCGTAGGCCTCGTACCGCTTCAGCACGTCCTCGGAGAACGCGGTGGCGGTGTCACCCTCGATGGAGATGTGGTTGTCGTCGTAGAGGAAGACCAGGTTGCCGAGCTTCTGGTGGCCGGCGAGGGAGGACGCCTCGGCGGAGACGCCCTCCTGGAGGTCGCCGTCGGAGACGATCGCCCAGATGGTGTGGTCGAAGGGGGACTCGCCGGCCGGGGCCTCGGGGTCGAACAGGCCGCGCTCGTAGCGGGCGGCCATCGCCATGCCGACCGCGTTGGCCACGCCCTGGCCGAGCGGGCCGGTGGTGGTCTCCACGCCGGCGGTGTGGCCGTACTCGGGGTGTCCGGGCGTCTTGGAGCCGTGCGTGCGGAACGCCTTCAGGTCGTCCAGGTCCAGCTCGTATCCGGCGAGGTAGAGCTGGGTGTAGAGGGTCAGCGAGGTGTGGCCGGGGGAGAGGACGAAGCGGTCACGGCCGGTCCACTCGGGGTCGGCCGGGTCGTGACGCATCACCTTCTGAAAGATCGTGTACGCCGCGGGGGCCAGGCTCATCGCGGTGCCGGGGTGGCCGTTGCCGACCTTCTGCACGGCATCCGCGGCCAGCAGCCGCGCGGTGTCGACGGCACGCCGGTCGAGGTCGGTCCACTCGAAGGGGTCGGGTGTCTGCGTGCTCATCTTCAAGAAGTCCTCGCAGGAAGCGCTGCTTATGCTCTGACGCGTTCAAACTTAAAAGTCTGACTTAATCGCGGGAAGGTCTGTGTGTGCCAGCCTGTGGTGAAAGTGGGACACCGGGCGCAGGATCGGGACGGCACGAGAAGGACATGGCGGACAGAAGCATCCAAGGCGGCGGCGTGGGCGTGAGTGTGGGCGACGACGAGGGCTCGGACCCGGGTGCGGAGGGGATCAGGACCTTTCCGTTTCCGGTCGATCTCAGCGTCGGCGGGGTGGGCATGCAGATCGGTCCGATGGGGACCGGGCGCACCTGGCACGCGGACGCGCCGCTGGAGCGCGTCCACCGCATCGACTTCCACGTCGTCATGTTCTTCACCGACGGCCCCGTACGCCACATGGTCGACTTCGCCGAGTACGAGGCGAACGCCGGTGACGTGCTGTGGATCCGCCCCGGACAGGTCCACCGCTTCTCGAAGGAGAGCGGGTACCGCGGAACCGTCCTGACCATGCAGCCGGGCTTCCTGCCGCGTGCCACCGTGGAGGCCGCCGGGCTGTACCGCTACGACCTGCCGCCGCTGCTGCACCCCGATGCCGCGCAGCTCGCCGGGCTGCGGGCCTCACTGGGGCAGCTGCAGCGGGAGTACGAGGACCCCCATACGTTGCCGCTCAGCCTGCACACGGCTGTGCTGCGGCACGCCCTGACCGCGTTCCTGCTGCGCCTCGGGCATCTGGCCGCCAGTTCGGCGGAGGCGGCGCGGCAGCCGGACGACACCACGTTCACTCGGTTCCGGGACGCGGTGGAGCGGGGGTTCTCCACCAACCACAGTGTCAGCGCGTATGCCGACGCGCTCGGTTACTCGCGGCGGACGCTGGTGCGGGCGGTGCGCGCCGCTACGGGGGAGACGCCCAAGGGGTTCATCGACAAGCGGGTGGTTCTGGAGGCTAAGCGGCTGCTGGCGCATACCGATCTGCCCATAGGGCGGGTGGGGGTGGCGGTGGGGTTTCCGGATGCGGCGAACTTCTCCAAGTTCTTTCATCAGCATACGGAGGTGACGCCTGCGGCGTTTCGGGCGGAGTTGCGGGGGTAGTTTTGGGGGCCTGGCCTGCGGGGGGGGGCGGGCTGGTTGTTCGGCTGCGGGTTTCGTTGTGGTTGCTCGTCTTTGCCTGCCGCGGCCTGTTGCTGTTGCGTTGTGGCTGGTCGCGCAGTTCCCCGCGCCCCTTGAATGCCTGCGGCGGCCCGTTGCTGTTGCGTCGTGGCGTGCGTAGCGCCTGCCGCCGGTGGTCAAGGCGGGGCCGGGGTGGGGGGTGTCCGTCCTCGGTCCGGCCCGCTGTTTCCGACGCGGTGACTGGTGGCGGTGCCGGCCGCTGCGGGCGGACACCCCCACCCGCCCCCTTTCCGCCGTGCGCGGGTGCCTCGCCGTGGTGGCTTGCGTTGTGCCGGGCGCAGGTGGGTGGTCGGCCTGCGCCCGGTGGGGGTCAGTGGCCGAAGTCGAACCAGTTGACGTTCACGAAGTCGGCGGGCTGGCCGCTGGTGAAGGTCAGGTAGACGTCGTGGGTTCCGGTGACGGCGCTGATGTTCGCCGGGATCGTCCGCCAGGACTGCCAGCCGCCGGTGTTGGCCAGGGCGAAGCTGCCGATCGGGGCGTTGGTGCGGCTGTCCAGGCGGACCTCGACCAGGCCGCTCACGCCGGACGCGGCGCCGCTCGCCACGCGGGCGTAGAACTGACGGGCCGGAGTGGAGCCGAAGTTGACGCCCTTGTACAGGGCCCAGTCACCGTTGGCCACGGCGCCGATGTTCTGGCCGCCGCCGGTGTCGGAGGTGGCCTCGGTGATCGTGCCCGACTGGGCGTCGTAGGACTCGGCCTGGACGGGGCTGTAGGCGTCGCGGTTGCCGGAGGGCGGGGGAGTGGTACCGCTCCCACCGGCCGTCAGTACCTGGACGTAGTCGACGACCATCGGATGGCCGGGCTGGGTGTCGCCGTCCAGTCCGCCGCCGAACGCGTCCGGGAAGCCGCCGCCCATCGCCACGTTCAGGATGAGGAAGAAGCCGTGGTTCGTGGCGTTGGACCAGGTGGTCGCGTCCATCTGGGCGGCCGTCACGGTGTGGTAGACGACGCCGTCGACCGAGAAGCGGATCGCCTCCGGGCTCACCGAGCGGTCCCACTCCATCGCGTAGGTGTGGAAGCCGGACTGGCAGGTGGTGTTCGGGCAGGCGGTGGAGTTGCCGATGCCGGTCGTCTCGTTGCACGGGCCGCCGGGGCTGGTGCCGCAGTGCATCGTGGCCCAGACCTTGTTCAGGCCCTGGACGTTCTCCATGATGTCCAGCTCGCCGACGCCGGGCCAGTTCTGGTAGTTGCCCCGGTAGGGAGCGCCCAGGGCCCAGAACGCCGGCCAGTAGCCCTCGGCGGCCACGCCGGTGACGTTCGGCATCTGGATGCGGCCCTCGACGCGGAGTTTTCCGCCGGCCGGCGGCTGGAAGTCGGTGCGTACGGTCTCGATGCGGCCGGACGTCCAGCGGCCTGAGGCGTCCCTGAGCGGGGTGATGCGCAGATTGCCGTTGCCGTCGAGGGAGACGTTGTTCGTGCTGGTCGTCATCGACTCGACCTCGCCCGTGCCCCAGTTGGCGGGGCCGCCGGGGTAGCCGGTGCCCGTGTCGTACTGCCAGGTGCCGGTGTTGACGCCGGAGCCGGCCGGGCCGTCGAAGTCGTCCAGGAAGACCCGGGTCCAGCCGGAGGGGGGCGTGGGCGCGGCCGCGTCAGCGGAGGGTACGGCGACCGTGGCCGCGGCGGCGGCCAGGCCGAGGGTGCCGAGGACGGCGATCAGGGCGCGTCGCAGGGGGCGCCGTCTGGAGGTGCCGGGTGTGCCGGGGGATGCGGTCATGGGGGCCTCTCGGTGGTGTGGGGTGCCGTGTTTTGAGAGCGCTCTCAGATGCGGCCAATGTGCTCCCGGTCACTGTCGGCGTCAAGAGGTTGAAGACATCAAAGTGACTGTGGGGCAGGGGAGTTCATGCCATGAATGCCGCGAAGTGGGTGAAGGGGTCGCTCAGTCCGGGCGCCAGCCCAGTGCTCGGGAGATGCCGCGCGCGGCCAGCCGTACCGCCGGGGTCAGCGCCGCCACCGGTGCGTCGGCGTGCGGGACCACCAGCGACACGGCGGCCGTCACCGCGCCGTCCGGCCCGCGCACCGGTGCCGCCACCGACAGGGCGTCCTCGGTGATCTGACGGTCGCTCACCGCGACGCCCCGGTGGCGTACTTCGGCCAGGGCTCGGCGCAGCCGCTGCGGTTCGGTGAGTGTGTACGGCGTGAAGGAGGTGAGCGGGCCGGCGCAGTAGTCGTCCTGTCCCGCGGGGGAGTCGTGGGCGAGCAGGGCCAGACCGACCCCGGTGGCGTGCAGCGGCCAGCGCGCGCCCACGCGGATGTGCACGCCCACCGCGCTGCGGCCCGAGATCCACTCGGTGTAGACGACGTCCCGCCCGTCCCGCACCGCGAGTTGCACGTTCTCGTGGGTGGCCTCGTACAGGTCCTCCAGGTACGGCAGCGCGACCTGGCGCAGCGCCAGTCCGCGCGGGGCGAGCGCGGCGACCTCCCACAGTCTGAGGCCCACGTGGTAGCGGCCGTCGGGGGCCCGTTCCAGCGCGCCCCACCGCGTCAGCGTGCCGACCAGCCGGTGCGCGGTGGTCAGGGTCAGGCCGGCCCGGCGGCCGATGTCCGTCAGGGACAGCGCGGGGTGGCGGTGGTCGAACGCGGCGAGCACCGCCAGCAGGCGGTCGGCCGCGGAACGGGCGGGCGTCGTCACCGTCGCCGTGGCTCAGTCCAGTCCGGCCTCGGCGACGCGCAGCAGCAGCGTGTGCAGCGTCTCGCGTTCGGCGGCGTCGAGCGGGGCGAGCAGCTCGGCCGTCACGCGCCGGCCCGCCTCGTCGGTGCCGCGCAGGAAGGCCCGGCCCGCCTCGGTCAGGACGACGATCCGGCTGCGGCGGTCGTCCGGCGCCGGGCGGCGCTCGGCCAGGCCCTGCTTCTCCAGGTCGTCGACGAGACCGACGATCGCGCTCGGGTCGTAGCCGAGCCGGGCGGCCAGTTCGCGTTGCAGGGCGCCGTCGGCGGTGGCGAGGAAGCGCAGCACGGCGTAGTGGCGCAGCCGCAGTCCGGACTCCTGGAGGAAGGCGTTGAACAGCTGCCCGGAGCGCAGGCCGAGCCGGTACAGCAGGTAGCCGGCGTCCGCGTGCAGCGCGCGCATCCACGGCTCGTCGGCGTCGATCGGTTGCGGGGCGTGCGGCTGGCCGGTGATGGCGGGCTCCCTGGTCTCGGTCCGGTGGCGTTCGTCGTCCCAGCATGCCGTATCGGGGAGGTTCACAACAACTATTGACGACAACAATTATTGCTCATAGCTTCGATCTTGCCGGGCCGCCGCGACGCGGTCCTCAACGGCCCGGCCGTCCGTGTGCCTCCGCCTTCGGAAAGGGACCCGCTTGTGCCTCTGATCGATCTCACCGGCAAGGTCGCCGTCGTCACCGGCAGCGGCCGTGGCCTCGGCCTCGCCTACGCCCAGGCGCTCGCCGCCCATGGCGCCTCGGTCGTCGTCAACGACGTCGACGAAGCCGTCGCCGAACAGGCCGTCAAGTCCCTCACCGAGGCCGGCGGCAACGCCGTCGCCGAAGTGGTCGCGGTCGGTACCGCCGAGGCCGCCGACCGGCTGGTCGACCGCGCCGTGACGGAGTTCGGCCGGCTCGACGTGCTGGTCACCAACGCCGGCATCCTGCGCGACAAGGTGCTGTGGAAGATGACCGACGACGACTTCGACGCCGTCGTCACCACGCATCTCAAGGGCACGTTCACCTGCGCCCGCGCCGCCGCCGTGCGCATGCGGGAGCAGGGCGAGGGAGGCACCCTCGTGCTGGTCGGCTCCCCGGCCGGGCAGCGCGGCAACTTCGGGCAGACCAACTACGCCGCCGCCAAGGCCGGCATCGCCGCGATGGCCCGCACCTGGTCGATGGAGCTGGCCCGCGCGCGGATCACCGTCAACGCGATCGTGCCGGTCGCCGCCACCGCCATGACCGAGACCATTCCCGCCTTCGCCCCGTACATCGAGGCGATGCGGGCCGGCGAGCCGCTGCCGGACGTCCTGCGCAAGGGCGAGGGCTTCGGCACCCCCGAGGACTGCGCGGCCCTGGTCCCCTTCCTGGCCTCCGAGCACGCTCGCTCGGTGACCGGGCAGTGCATCGGCATCGGCGGGGACAAGGTCGCCCTGTGGTCGCACCCGCAGGAGATCCGCGCCGCCTACGCCGACGGCGGCTGGAGCGCCGAGGCCCTGGCCGACGCCTGGCCCACCTCCGTCGGCGCCGAGCCGCAGACCGTCGGCATCCCCGCCCCGAAGCTGCCGGAGGCGTGATGGACGTCGAACGGCTCGTCGCGATCGACGTCCACACCCACGCCGAGGTCTCGTCCCAGGGGCATTCCTCGCTCGACGACGACCTGCACGCGGCCTCCTCCGCCTACTTCAAGGTGGAGGGCAAGCGGAAGCCGACCCTGGAGGAGACGGCCGCCTACTACCGCGAGCGGAACATGGCCGCCGTGATCTTCACGGTGGACGCCGAGTCCGCCACCGGCACCGCGCCCGTGCCCAACGAGGAGGTCGCCGAGGCCGCCGCCGCGAACGCCGACGTCCTCATCCCGTTCGCCTCCATCGACCCCTTCCGGGGCAGGGCGGGCGTGAAGCAGGCCCGGCGGCTGGTGGAGGAGTACGGCGTCAAGGGCTTCAAGTTCCACCCCAGCATCCAGGGGTTCTTCCCCGACGACCGCTCGGTCGCCTACGGCCTGTACGAGGTCATCGAGGAGACGGGGACGATCGCGTTGTTCCACACCGGCCAGACCGGCATCGGCGCCGGCGTGCCCGGCGGAGGCGGCATCCGGCTGAAGTACTCCAACCCCCTGCACATCGACGACGTCGCCGCCGACTTCCCGCATCTGAAGATCATCCTCGCCCACCCGTCCTTCCCCTGGCAGGACGAGGCCCTCGCCGTCGCCACGCACAAGCCGGGCGTGCACATCGACCTGTCCGGCTGGTCGCCGAAGTACTTCCCGCCGCAGCTCGTGCAGTACGCCAACACCCTGCTCAAGGACAAGGTCCTCTTCGGCTCCGACTTCCCCGTCCTCACCCCCGACCGCTGGCTCGCCGACTTCGACAAGCTGCCGGTCAAGGACGAGGTGCGGCCGAAGATCCTCAAGGAGAACGCCGCCCGCCTGCTCGGGCTGACGACACCGTAAGGGGCGCGACGATGCGCAACACCGGACTCGGTTCCTGGCCCGCACGCCGGGCGCGCAAGACCCCGCACCGCACCGCGCTGATCCACGGCGACACCCGGATCAGCTACGCCCGCCTGTACGAGCGCACCACCCGGCTCGCGCACGCCCTGCGCGCCCGGGGCGTCAGGCGCGGTGACCGCGTCGCCTACCTCGGCCCCAACCACCCCGCCTATCTGGAGACGCTGTTCGCCGCCGGCACCCTCGGCGCCGTCTTCGTCCCGCTCAACACCCGCCTGGCCGGCCCGGAGATCGCCTACCAGCTCGCCGACTCCGGGGCGAAGATCCTCGTCCACGCCGGCGCCGGGCACCCCGACGCACCCGCGAGCCTCGAAGTCGGCCCCGCCTACGAGGAGGCGCTGGCCTCCGCCTCCGGTGATCCGATCGACGAGCCCGTCGCCGCCGACGACACCTGCGTCATCATGTACACCTCCGGCACCACGGGCCGGCCCAAGGGCGCCATGCTCACCCACGCCAACCTCACCTGGAACGCGCTCAACGTCCTCGTCGACACCGACCTGGTCGCCGACGACCGCGCCCTGGTCAGCGCCCCGCTGTTCCACACCGCCGGCCTGAACATGCTGACACTGCCCGTGCTGCTGAAGGGCGGCACCTGCGTTCTGGTGGAGTCCTTCGACCCGGCGGCCACCCTGGAGCTGATCGAACGGCACCGCATCACCTTCATGTTCGGCGTGCCCACCATGTACGACCGCGTCGTCCGCGAGCCGGGCTGGGCCGACGCCGACCTGTCCTCCCTGCGCCTGCTGACCTGCGGCGGCTCCCCGGTACCGCTGCCGCTCATCACCGCCTACCAGCAGCGCGGACTGACCTTCCTGCAGGGCTACGGCATGACCGAGGCCGCGCCCGGCACGCTGTTCCTGGACGCCGAGCACGCGGTGAGCAAGGCCGGCTCGGCCGGTGTGCCGCACTTCTTCAGCGACGTGCGCGTGGTGCGGCCCGACCTCACCCCGGTCGACGTCGGCGAGACCGGCGAGGTCGTGGTGCGCGGCCCGCACGTCATGGCCGGCTACTGGGGGCTGCCCGAGGAGAGCGCCGCCGCCTTCGCCGACGGCTGGTTCCGCAGCGGGGACGCGGCCCGCGTCGACGAGGACGGCTACGTGCGGATCGTCGACCGCATCAAGGACATGATCATCTCCGGTGGGGAGAACGTCTATCCCGCCGAGATAGAGGACCTGCTCCTGGCCCACCCCGACGTCGTCGAGTGCGCGGTCATCGGCGTGCCCGACCCCGCCTGGGGCGAGGTGCCGCGCGCGGTCGTCGTGCCCCGCGCGGGCTCTGTGGCCGATCCGGAGGCGATCCTCGCGTTCCTCTCCGGCCGGCTCGCCAAGTACAAGATCCCCAAATCGGTGGTGTTCGCGGACGAACTCCCGCGCACCGCCTCCGGAAAGCTGCTGAAATCCCGGGTCCGCTACCGGTACGGCACCGACTCCCCTGTGAAGGACACCCCATGAGCATCACCGTCAACGGCCTCGACGACCTCCGCAAGCTCGCCGGGAGCGACCTCGGCACCAGCGAGTGGATCGAGGTCACCCAGGACCGCGTCGACACCTTCGCCGACGCCACCGGCGACCACCAGTGGATCCACGTCGACCCCGAGCGCGCCAAGGACGGCCCGTTCGGTGCGCCCATCGCCCACGGCTATCTGACCCTGTCCCTGTTCATCCCGCTGTTCACCGAACTGCTCGACGTCGAGGGGGTCACCACCAAGGTCAACTACGGCCTGAACAAGGTGCGTTTCCCCGCCCCCGTGAAGGTCGGCTCCCGCATCCGGCTGGCCGCTCGGCTCGCGTCGGTCGAGGACGTGCCGGGCGGGGTCCAGATCGCCGTCGACGGCACCATCGAGATCGAGGGCGGCGCCAAGCCGGCCGCCGTACTGCAGAGCCTGTCGCGGTTCTACGCCTGATCCGGCCGGGGCCGCCGGGTAGGGTTCCCGCGTGCGTGAGCGACGAGGCGGGAGCGGTATGAGGCTGACGATTCTGGGCGGCGGCGGCTTCCGGGTGCCGCTGGTGTACGGGGCACTGCTGACCGACCGCGGCGAGGGGCGGGTGACGGATGTCGTCCTGCACGACGTGGACGCCGGCCGGCTCTCCGCCGTCGCCCGGGTGCTGGCCGAGCAGGCGGCGGACGTCCCCGACGCCCCCCGCGTGACCACGACCACCGACCTCGACGAGGCGCTGCGCGGCGCGGACTTCGTCTTCTCCGCCATCCGTGTCGGCGGCCTCGCCGGCCGCGCCGAGGACGAGCGGGTCGCGCTGGCCGAGGGCGTCCTCGGCCAGGAGACGGTCGGCGCGGGCGGCATCGCCTACGGGCTGCGCACGGTGCCGGTCGCCGTGGACATCGCCCGCCGCGTGGCCCGGCTCGCGCCGGACGCGTGGGTCATCAACTTCACCAACCCCGCGGGTCTGGTCACCGAGGCCATGTCCCGCCACCTCGGCGACCGGGTCATCGGCATCTGCGACTCGCCGGTCGGCCTCGGCCGCCGTATCGCCCGGGTGCTCGGCGCGGACCCCGGCCGGGCGTGGATCGACTACGTCGGGCTCAACCACCTCGGCTGGGTGCGCGGCCTGCGCGTCGCCGGCCGCGACGAACTGCCGCGCCTGCTCGCCGACGACGAGCTGCTCGCCTCCTTCGAGGAGGGCAAGCTGTTCGGCGCCGAGTGGCTGCGCTCGCTGGGCGCGATCCCCAACGAGTATCTGCACTACTACTACTTCAACCGTGAGACCGTGCGCGCCTACCAGCAGGCCGAGCGGACCCGCGGCGCCTTCCTGCACGACCAGCAGGCCCGCTTCTACGACGAGGTGCGCGACCCGGCGACGCCCGCCCTGGCCGCCTGGAACCGCACCCGCGCCGAGCGCGAGGCGACGTACATGGCGGAGAACCGCGAGGCCGCCGGCGCCGGGGAGCGCGACGAGGACGACCTGTCCGGCGGCTACGAGAAGGTGGCGCTGGCGCTGATGCGGGCCATCGCCCGTGACGAGCGCGCCACGCTGATCCTCAACGTGCGCAACCGCTCCACCCTGTCGGTGCTGGACGCCGAGGCGGTGATCGAGGTGCCCTGCCTGGTCGACGCGAACGGCGCCCACCCGGTGGCGGTCGATCCGCTGCCCGGCCATGCCACGGGACTGGTCTGCGCGGTCAAGGCGGTCGAGCGGGAGGTGCTCGCGGCGGCGGAGGCGGGTTCCCGGGAGACGGCGGTGAAGGCGTTCGCGCTGCATCCCCTGGTCGACTCGGTCACCGTGGCGCGGCGCCTGACCGACGGCTACCGGGCGGCGCATCCGGGGCTTGCGTACCTGAAGTAGCCGGAGGTGCGGAGGGCGGCCTGCCGCCTTGCCGCCGGGACGTTCTTCGGGCCGGCCGGCCGCTCCCCCGTACGGCGCGGCCGGCCGGCCCGATCCCCCGTGCTCCCCCCAGCGGATCCCGGTGCTTCCCCCGTCCGGGATCCGTCGTGCTTCCCCCGTTCCCCGGTATGGAGAGCGCCGAGGCCGCCGTCTGATACACCCCGCGGAAAAAAAAGTTCCCCCGGCCCTGCAGCCGGGGGAACAGGCGGTGTCACTCGCGGGCGGGTCAGCCGGTGAAGCCGGCCGTGATCGAGGTGAACTGCCAGGTGGTCTGGCTGATCCCGGAGCAGTTCTCCGCCACGCCGCCGCCCGGGCAGGGCCGGTCGCGGTTGACCGACCAGAAGGCGAGCCGGGCGATGTGGTGGGAGTTGGCCCAGTCGCGGATCTGCGTCCAGATCTGCGGCGTGGTGTTCTCCTGCTGGTCGGACAGCCCGTTCATGCCGGAGATGCCGATGTGCGAGTAGGCCGTGGCGTCGTCCCAGCCGAAGGTGGACTTCAGCTTGGCCTTCAGCCCCTCCGCCGCGTTCACGGTGTTGCCGTACATGTCGGAGCCGCCGCCGAAGTCGAACGGCATGATGGTGAAGACGTCGATGTCGGCGCCCAGCGACTTGGCCTGCTCGATGAGCCGGTTGCCGTAGTACGTCGGACCGGTGGTGGACGTCCCGAAGGTCACGATGGTCTTCAGACCGGGGTTGTTCGCCTTGACCGTCTTCAGCGCGGTGAGGATCTTCGCCTGGACGGCCTCGTTCTCGAACTCGTCGGTGTTCTCGATGTCCATGTCGATCGCCTTCAGGCCGTAGGCGTCGATCACCTTCTGGATCGCCCCGGCCAGCGCGCTCGCGGAGGAGCAGTTGGCGCCGAGCTTGCTGCCCTGCCAGCCGCCGAAGGAGGGGACGATGTCCCCGCCGGCGGATCGGACGGCGTTGATGGCGGACTGGTCGACCCCGCCGGTCAGCGCCCGCTGCCCGTCCCAGGCGGGGGTGCAGCCGCCGGAGTCCAGCACGAACGCCATGGTGAACCACTTGACGCCGGTCGCGCTCATCACCGTCGTCGGGCTCGGCGGGTCGCCCCAGCCCTCGTACAGGTACGGCGCGGCCTGCTTGAAGCCGCCGCCTCCGCCGCCGCTGCCCGCGTCGGTGGTGACGGTGACCGCGTTGGAGGCGCCGGAGACGTTCCCGGCCGCGTCCCGCGCCTTCACGGTGAAGGTGTAACTCGTGCTCGCCGACAGCCCGCTGACCGTGGCGCTGGTGCCGGAGGCGCTCGCCACCTTGCTCGCGCCGCTGTAGACGTCGTAGCCGGTGACGCCGACGTTGTCGCTGGAGGCGTTCCACTTCAGCGACACGCTCGACGACGACTTGCCGGTGGAGGTCAGGCCGGTCGGCGCGGTCGGCGCCTGGGTGTCCGAGCCGCCGCCACCGCCGCCAGGACCGTCCAGGCTGATGTCGTCGGCGTAGTAGGTGCCCTGGGCGTACCAGCCGTGGACGTAGATGGTGGCGCTGGTCTGGGAGGCGCCGGTGGTGAAGGACACCGACAGTTGGCTGTACGCCGACGGCGACGACGTCCAGGTCGAGGCACCGCCGTCCACGCCCAGGTAGACGTAGGAGCCACGCACCCAACCGGAGAGCGTGTACGTGGTGTTGGGCTGCACGGCGACGGTCTGGCCGCACTTGGCGATGTCGCCGGAGGTCACCGCGCCGGCCAGCGCCTTGGTGCCGCCGTGTACGGGGGAGGAGACGACCGAGCCCAGGTTGCCGGTGCAGGACCAGGGCGAGAGGGAGCCGGACTCGAAGCCGGCGTTGCCGAGGATGTTGGCGGCTTGCGCGGTCCCCGGCAGGGCGATGGCCCCGGCCAGGGCGAGGGCGCCGGAACCGAGCAGGGCGAGGAGCCGACGCACGGGGCGTCTGTGGGGTGTGGTGCGCACGCGATCTCCCTGAAGGAATGGGGGTGTTCGGGAGTGCACGGATGTGCGGGGTGGTGCGCCACCAATTTGGTATGGACCAATCCTTCCGTCAAGGGATCGGACGTGATTGGTCCATACCGGTGAGGGTGATGTCCCTCAAGGGCGATGTGTCCGGGCCTTCAGTGGCCTCTACAGGGGTACGACGAGGCCCTCCCGGGAGGCGACGGAGTCGACCCGCTGAGCCGGCAGCGACACCGAGCGCAGCGCCCGTGGCCCGGCCACCACCGTGTAGTCGGTGCCGAGGAACGGCGGTTCGATCACGCCGGGGTCCTCGCCGAGCGCCAGCTTCACCGCCGCCCACGGCACATTCACCCCGCACAGCGACAGCTGGTGAAGCCCGCCGGCGGGCCGCGCGTTGACGTCCATCAGCACCGGCCGGTCGCCGAACATCCGGAACTGCACATTGGACAGATGGTGCAGCCCGAAGCCCTCCGCGATGCGCCGGGCCGGTTCCAGCCACCGCTCGTGCAGCGTGAAGCCCCGGCGCCGGCCGTTCTTGGTGCGGCCGACGGCCAGCCGGATCCGGTTGTCCGGGCCGGTCAGGCAGTCCACCGACACCTCCGGCTGCTCCAGCCGCGGCATCACCAGCCAGTCCACCGGCTCCTCGGCCCGCCGCAGCGCGTCCACGACCAGGTCGAGATTGACGTACGGGCTCGGGAACCCGCTGAGCTGGACCAGCGAGAACGGCGAACGCGTCACCACGCGGAAACCCACACCGCCCGCGCCCGAGGCGGGCTTGAAGCACGCCGTGTGCCCGGCCGCCTCCAACTCCTCCACGGCCGCGACGAATTCGGCGGCGTCGCGGACCCGCCACCACGGCGGCACCGGCACCCCGATCGCCTGCACCGCCTCGTAGGCGACCACCTTGTCCTGGAAGACGGCGATGGCCTCCGGAGTCGGCGCGAGCAGCGCGGTGCCCGCGGCGGCGAACTCCGCACGGTGCGCGGCGATCGCGGCCTGGTGCAGCCGGGGCACGAACACGTCGATGCCGCGCCGCCGGCACTGGTCCAGGGCGTACTCGACGTACGCCGACGACGACAGGTTCTCCGGCTCCGGCTCGGCGGTGTCCGCGGCGGCCAGCACCGGGGAGTCGGGGTCGCCGTGGGTGGCGTGGATCTCGACGGCCCGGTCGTCGGGATTTCGCCGTAGCTGATCCATGAAGAACACGTTCTCCGCGTACGTGCGGTTGAGCCAGACGCGTACGCGAGAGACCATGCAGGCCGCCTTTCACGGTCGGCGGGCACGGCGAAGCGGCCCGTGCCCGGGCAGGAGAGAGGGAGGGACGCCGAACCGCCCTGCAACGAGGGGAGCTCAGGCGGTGGTGTCGGGGGGATCATACGGCTTTCGCGGGGTCCCGCGTGCAACGCGTGTGTTACGGCTCCGGCGGCCCGCCCGCCCCGGCCTCCCCGCGCGCCGGACTCCTCCTCCCGAACCCTCGAACGGGTGACCACACCTCCGACGAGTTCAGCGGCACCAGGTGTGCAGCAGGCGGAAGAACTCCTCCTCGTTGCCCGCGAGGCCGGCCTCGGCCAGCGCGTCCTCGGCCTCCGCGAGCACCGACGGGACCACCGCCGGCGGTGCGGGCTCGCCCGGCGGGCCGGACCCGTCGTAGACGGCCCGGACGGTGTGCAGGAGCCGCAGATAGGCCTGGACGGCGGTGCGCTCGCGGTCGGTCAGTACGGTGGTCGGCATCGGCTCGGCCCTCCCCGTGTCGGCGTGAGGGGACCAGCTTGCCGTCCACCACTGACAATCGGACGGAGGCCGTCCGCTCAGCCCGGCCGAGTCACCCCGCCTGCGGGCCCAGGTAGCCGAGGGAGGCCTCGATGCGGCCGGCCAGCCGGTCGCGCTGCACCGGTCCGCGCAGCGCCGAACCCGCCAGCCAGGTGCGGCATCTGCTGGCGAGCAGCAGCCCGAAGGCCTCCGCGTCCCGCTCCTCGGCCTCGTCGAATCGGGTGCGGGCGGCCACCGAGCGCACCGTCGCCCGCAGGTCGACGTCGTCGCCCAGCAGCCGGGCCGCGACCGAGGCGCCGTCGACGGGACGGCCGTGGTGTCCGGCCTGCATGTGCCACAACTCGTGTCCCAGGATCACCAACTGGTGGTCGGGCGTGGTGCGTTCCTCCAGCACGATCAGGTCCTGGTCGGCCATGTCGAGCCACAGCCCGCTGGCCGTCCCGGGCGGAAAGGCGGCCGTGCGCAGCCGCACCGACCGGCCCCGGCGCCGGCTCATCGCGTCGCACAGCGCGGAGTACAGCTCGGCGGGCGGTGCCGGTGCCGGCAGGTCGAGCTCGGTGACCAGTTCGCCGCACAGACGGCGCATGTCCCTGACGATGCCCACGGTCCTCCCCCGGCTCACGACTCGGGCCGCTTGACGCTCTCCAGAAGCATGTCCAGCCATTCGGCGACCTTGTCGCGGTGCTGGTCGGTGGGCAGCTGGGCGGCCCGCCAGGCGATACCGCGCACGCCGTGGTCCTGCAGCAGCCGCTCCAGCGGGTCCTGCGCGGCGGCCGCCGCCGCGCGTTCCCGGTCGGCGAGCTTCTGCAGCAGCTCCTGCTCGGTGCGCTGCAGCGCGCCCGCGAGCGCCTCGGGATCCTCCGCGGTCAGGAAGCCGGCGTGCACCCGGAAGAAGCGCTGCAGCGCGTCGCAGTGCTCCATGGTGGGGCGCCGGTCGCCGTTGATGAGCGCGCCCGCCTGCTGCCGCGACATGCCCGCGCCGTCGGCGATCTCCTGCTGGGTGTAGCGGCGGCCGTTGGGCTTGAGCCGGGTGCGGCGCAGCAGGTCCAGACGCTGCAGGAAACGCGCCTGGACGTCCGGCTCGCCCGCCGGACAGCCGCTGAGCAGGGCCTTGACCACGGACTCCGGGACACCGCAGGCCACGGACAGGCGGGCGGTGTCGAACACCTCGGAGTGCGGCACGCCGAGCCGGTCGGCTAGCGCGGCGACCCGGGTGACGACGGCGGACAGCACAGCGGACGGAGTGGCGTCCGGAACCTCGAAGCCATCCGTCACCGACAGGTCTCCCACGTCTCTCACAGCCCTCTCACAGGCGTGTCGCTGCGTACCGGCAGTCGTGAACTGCCCGGAGATTATCCGCTCGTTCGAACTTCCATCCAGGTCTCGCCACAACTGTGGCCAATTTCAGCCGTCAACGAGCGGGAAATGCCACGATAGTTGACACGGCAAGTGTCCGGGCACCAGGATCGGGGCGCCGCGTGAAGGCCGCAGAGGCATAAGGGGTGACCTCCCGATGGCATATCAGGCAGGTGGGCAGCGGCCGGCTCCGCGGCCCGTCCCCGACTCTCCCGAGGCCCAGGCCTATCTGCAGGACTGTGGCGCGCTGATGGCGGCGCTCCCGTTCCCGTCCCTGGTGGTGGACCACCGCTGGGACGTGGTGCTGGCCAACACCGCTTATCAGACACTTTTCCGCCCCGTGGGACCGCATCCGACGGCGATGCCCGGCGACAACTTCCTGCGCTTCGTGCTCTTCCACCCGGACGCGGGCGCGATCCTCGGCGACCACGAGACGAGCTGGTGCCTGCCGATGCTGGCGCTCTTCCGCACCGCGCTGGAGCGGCACGCGCACGACCCGGTGCTGCAGGGCATCCGCCAGGAGATCGCCCAGGACCCGATCATGGAGGCGGCGTTCCGGCAGGGCCTGCCGCACTGGATGCGCGCGGTCGGGGAGGAGGCCGTCCGCCACGACGGCGCGGTGCGCCCCCTGCTGCACCCCGACCCGCGCCGCGGCGCCACCGAGTGCCGCCTGCTCGACGAGACCACCCCGATGCTGCGGGACATGGGCTGGACCCGGCTGACCCTGCTGCTGCGCGAGCCCCGCCGCACGACCCCGCCCCCGCGCGGCCGCCGCCGAGCCCGCTCGACGGCCCACCTCACGGTGGTCCCCACCCCCGGTTCCTGACCGGACACCGCCGGCGTTCAGGTCGCCGACGGCACCGGCCCACCGGGGGCGGGACCCCACCAACCGCGCGCGCCACGACGGCGCGGCACCCGCGCACGGCGGAAAGGGGCCGGGGTGGGGGGGGTGTCCGCCCGCAGCGGCCGGCACCACCAACCCTCACCGCGTCGGAAACAGCGGGCCGGACCGAGGACGGACACCCCCCACCCCGGCCCCGCCGTGACCACGGGCCGTAGGCGCTAGACCAGCCACGACGCAACAGCAACGGGCCGCCGCAGGCACTCAAGGGGCGCGGGGAACTGCGCGACCAGCCACAACGCAACAGCAGCAGGCCGCCGCAGGCAAAGGCGAGCAACCACAACGCAACCCGCACAGGCCGCCGCCCGGCAGGCACGCTCACCCCTCCGCCATCACCAACACCAACGGCACGCTCCCACACGGCAGCAACCGCACCCCGGGCAGCCTGATCTCGCGCCCCCGCTCCAGGGTGACCGCGAAGTCCGGCCCCTTCGTGAGCGATCCCGCAAGATGGCCGGGATCGGCAGACGCAGCCACCCGCCCCCGCGCGTTGACCAGCCGCGCAGGCCCAGGCAGCGCCCGCAGCAGCGGCAGCACCGCCGCCTCGAAGTGCCGCAGGTACACGTCCGCCGCGGCCACCCCCACGAAGCGCCCCGCGATCTCGACCGGCGCGGACAGGGTGAGGCTGTACTCGTCGGAGCAGAGATAGTCGACGTACGGCCCGGCCACCGCCCGGCGCCCGGTGTCGCGGGGCAGCGCGAACCAATCCCAGTGCGTGTAGTCCGAGTACGCCGACTGCTGCGGGTCGAGGTCCGGCAGCAGCGGCCGTACGTCCCCCTCCGGCCCGCACTGCCACCACTCCAGCCACGCAGGCACGTCGGCGAGCAGACCGGGGGCCGCGACGAAGCCGACCCCGGAGACGAGTTCCTGCCGCCGCAGCCGCAGATGCAGCCCGGGGCGCAGCGCGGCGAGGTCCGCGCTGGTGGGCCGCCGGCCCGCCGCGGCCACCGCGCCGAGCAGGGCCGCGGTGTCGTCCCGGGTAGAGGCGACCGCCGCGAACACGGCCTCCAGGGCGCGGCCCACCTCCCGGGCGACACCGGCGGGCGCCGTCGCGACGAGACCGGGGCTCGTGCTCATGCGCCCTCCAGCAGCCGGGGCCGTGACAGGCCTACAGGGCGAGCCGTACGGCGATCAGCCGTGCCGTCGACTCCCGTACGCACCGCTCGGCCAGCGCACCGGCCGATTCGTGGGCCCCATCTTGCACCGCCGAGATCACGGCGCGGTGACGGTCCGCGACTTCTTCACGACATGCGCCGGAGTCGTCACCGAGGACCAGGCACAGCAGCGCCCCGATCTCCGTCTGCAGGGCCACCTGCTCGCGGGTGAGCCGGGCCGACTGCGCGGCGGCGGCCAGCTCCACGTGGAAGCGGCCGTACATCCGGGCGCGGGCGGCCGCGTCGGAGGCGTCGGTGAACTCCCGCACCGTGCGCCGCAGCTGGACCAGGTCCTCCGGCTCGGTGCGCTGCGCCGCCAGCCGGGCCGCCGCCCCCGACAGCGCCGCCCAGTGGTCGCCGAGGTCGCGCAGCTCCTCGGTGCTCCAGCCGCGCAGCCGCGCTTTGAGGCGTTCCTCGGCGGGCACGTCCGGCAGGGAGACGAAGCTGCCGCCGCCGCGGCCGCGCCGGGTGGTGACCAGCCCCTGCTGGCGCAGCGCCATCAGCGCCTCCCGCAGGGTCACCGTGGACACACCGAGGCGGCCCGCCAGCTCGCTCTCGCCGGGCAGTTGCTCCCCGTCGGCGAGCAGGCCGAGCTCGATGGCGTCGCCGAGCCGGCGGACCACCGTCTCCACCCGGGCCCGGCTGTCGACCGGGGCGAAGACGGCCGCGCGGGCGCCGCCGGGGGTCTGCTGCTGCTTCACGGCCACCACCTTGTGCGTTGACTCAACCTTTACCCTAAGGGGGCCTTGAGCTTTGAACTATGACTTCATATGTTTTCGCTCCATCGGTCAACGCTCGAAGGCGCCAGAAAGGTTCCCGCCCATGGACGCAACCGCGCAGGGGAACGCAACCGCGCAGGGGATGGCCATCCGCCTGGAAGGGCTGCGGAAGTCGTTCGGCGACACCACCGCCGTGGCCGGGGTGGACCTGGACATCCGCGACGGGGAGTTCTTCTCCATGCTCGGCCCGTCCGGCTCGGGCAAGACCACCGTCCTGCGGATGATCGCCGGGTTCGAGACGCCCACCGAGGGCCGGATCGAACTCGCCGGGCGGGAGGTCACGCGCCTCGCGCCCTTCGAACGCGAGGTGCACACCGTCTTCCAGGACTACGCCCTCTTCCCGCACATGACGGTCGAGCAGAACGTCGCCTACCCCCTGAAGATCCGCAAGGTGCCCAAGGCCGAGCGCCTGGTCCGCGCCCGCAAGGCCCTCGCCGAGGTCCGCCTGGACGGCTACGGCAAGCGCCGTCCCGCCCAGCTGTCCGGCGGCCAGCGCCAGCGCGTCGCCCTCGCCCGCGCCCTCGTCGGCCGCCCCCGGGTGCTGCTGCTCGACGAGCCGCTCGGCGCCCTCGACCTGCGGCTGCGCGAGCAGATGCAGGTCGAGCTCAAGGCCATCCAGCGCGAGGTCGGCATCACCTTCGTCTTCGTCACCCACGACCAGGAGGAGGCCCTGACGATGAGCGACCGCATCGCCGTCTTCCACCAGGGCCGCATCGAACAGGTCGGCACCCCGGCCGAGATCTACGAACGCCCCGCGACCGGCTTCGTCGCCTCCTTCGTCGGCACCTCCAACCTGCTGGACGGCGAGTCCGCCCAGCGCGTCGTCGGCGCCCCGGGCACCTACAGCATCCGCCCCGAGAAGATCCGCGTCCTGAAGGAGGCCGACGGCGCCGACGAGCCGGAGCACTCCTCGGCCACCGGCACCGTCGCCGAGGTCGTCTACCTCGGCGACGCCACCCGCTTCCACGTCGACCTCGACGCCGGCGGCAGCCTCACCGCCCTCCAGCAGAACCTCGATACCTCCGCCGAGGACGTCGCCGCCTACCGCGGCGCCCGGGTCCGCCTCCAGTGGCACCGCCGCCACGCCGTCCACGTCCCCAACTGATCCGACTGGAGTCACGTCGTGCGCTTCACCCCCGCATGGAAGGCCGCGGCCGCCGCCGCGGTGCTGCTCGCCGCCACCGCCTGCGGCTCCTCCGACGACAAGGCGGGCGGCGGCGGCCTCAACCCGCCCGACCTCAAGGCCCCCACCAAGCTCGGCGCACCCGAGGGCCAGGTCAACCTGATCGCCTGGGCCGGCTATGTCGAGGACGGCTCCAACGACCCCAAGGTGAACTGGGTCTCCGGCTTCGAGAAGCAGACCGGCTGCCAGGTCCACTCCAAGGTCGCG
>NZ_PQSS01000101.1 GCF_002920535.1 Streptomyces sp. Ru71
CAGTTCTGAGGCAACGAACAGTTGCCGGCTTTGAGCAGAACGCATAATAGAAGAGTGTGCTTGTTCGCTCGAAACCATTAGGGTTTCGGTGGTCATAGCGTAGGGGAAACGCCCGGTTACATTCCGAACCCGGAAGCTAAGCCTTACAGCGCCGATGGTACTGCAGGGGGGACCCTGTGGGAGAGTAGGACGCCGCCGAACAATCTTTGGGAAGGACCCCTGGTCACCAGCGTTCAGCTGGGACCAGGGGTCCTTTCGTTTTTACAATACTTGCGGTACCGAAGACAGGAGTCACCGATGTCCACCAACTCTCCCGACGACCGACCGGAGCGCGACCAGCGGCGACGGGAGGGTGGTGACCGCGGCGACCGTGGCGGCTTCCGTCGCGGCAACGACCGCGACCGTGGTGGCTATGGCCGGCGTGACGGTGGCGACCGTGGCGACCGCGGCGGTTTCCGCCGGGACGATCGTCGTGATGACCGACGTGATGACCGCCGTGACGACCGCGGTGACCGTGGCGGCTTCCGTCGCGACGACAACCGCGGTGGTGGCTATGGCCGGCGTGACGACGACCGTGGCGGCTACGGCCGCCGTGACGACCGTGACCGGGGCCCGCGGCGCGACGACCGTGGCGAGCGTCCCTCGTTCCGCCGCGATGACCGTGGTGAGCGCGGTGACCGTCCCGCTTTCCGTCGCGACGACAACCGCGGCGGCGGCTTCGGCCGGCGCGACGACCGTGGCGAGCGCCCCCCGTTCCGCCGCGACGACCGTCGTGACGACCGCCGGGATGATCGCCGTGACGACCGTGGTGGGTTCCGCCGGGACGATCGTCGTGATGACCGGCGAGACGACCGCCGCGACGACCGCGGTGGCTACGGTCGTCGTGACGGTGGGGACCGTGCTGGGTACGGCCGCCGTGACGACCGTGACCGGGGCCCCCGCCGCGACGACCGCGGTGAGCGTCCCTCGTTCCGCCGCGACGACCGTGGCGAACGCCCCCCGTTCCGCCGCGACGACCGTGGTGAGCGCGGGGACCGTCCCGCCTTCCGTCGCGACGACAACCGCGGCGGCGGCTTCGGCCGGCGTGACGACCGTCGCGATGACCGGCGAGACGACCGGCGCGACGACCGTGGCGGGTTCCGTCGCGACGACAACCGCGGCGGTGGGTACGGCCGGCGTGACGACGACCGCGGTGGCCGTGGCCCCCGTCGGGACGACCGTGGTGGCCGTCCGGGCGGTTTCCGTGGGCGCGACGACCGGCGCGACGACCGTCGGGACGACCGGCGCGGCGGTGGCCGTTTCCGTGAGGACCGGGAGCGGGACCGCGACCGCGAGCCGATCAAGCGGCTGCCGATCCCGCAGGACGTCACCGGCGAGGAGATCGACAAGGACGTACGCCAGGAGCTGCAGAGCCTGCCGAAGACGCTCGCGGACGACGTCGCCAAGAACCTGGTGATGGTCGCGCGGCTCATCGACGAGGACCCCGAGGGCGCCTACGGCTACTCCAAGGTGGCCCTGCGGCTGGCGTCGCGCGTCGCCGCCGTGCGCGAGGCCGCCGGGTTCGCGGCGTACGCGAACCAGAAGTACAGCGAGGCTCTCGCCGAGTTCCGGGCCGCGCGGCGGATGACCGGGAGCGTCGACCTGTGGCCGGTGATGGCCGACTGCGAGCGTGGGCTCGGGCGGCCGGAGAAGGCGCTGGACATGGCCGGTGCTCCCGAGGTGCACAAGCTGGACAAGGCCGGCCAGGTCGAGATGCGGTTGGTCGCGGCCGGTGCGCGGCGGGACATGGGGCAGCTGGACGCGGCCATCGTGACCCTGCAGAGCCCCGAGCTGGCCTCCAACTCGGTTCAGCCGTGGACCGCGCGGCTGCGGTACGCGTACGCCGACGCACTGCTGGCCGCCGGCCGCAAGGACGAGGCGCGCGAGTGGTTCGCCAAGGCCGTGGAGGCGGACCGGGACGGCAGCACGGACGCGTCGGACCGGCTCGCCGAGCTGGACGGTGTGGAGTTCGTCGACGCGCTGGACGAGGACGCGGACGCCGAGGCGGCGGAGTCCTCCGAGAAGGACGCTGACGGCGACGACAGCTGATCGCCATGACGCCAGAGGGCGGGTCCCCGGTTTTCCGGGGGGCCCGCCCTCTTGTCGTTGTGCCGCCGTCAGAGGTCGAGTGCGCGCAGGACCAGGCCGGAGGCCGGCTTCGGGCCGAACGACGTCGACTTGCGGGGCATCGTCACGCCCTGGCGGGCGAGGTCGCGGACGACCTCCTCGCGGACGGGGTGCAGCAGGACCGCTGTGGAGCCGTCGCGTTCGGCCTTGGTGACGGTGGCGGCCGTGTCGTGGATGTAGGCGATGTGGGCCGGTGAGTCCTCGGGGATGTGCCAGATGTGCGCCAGGAGCGTGGCGTGCAGGACCGTCGCGTCCAGGGTGCGCCAGGCCGCCGGGCGGTCGGCGGGGACCGTGCGGGCCAGCAGTGCCGGGTCGGGGCGGTCGAGGAGGTGGAAGGCGCCGTCGCCGGCCAGCAGGAAGGCGTTGCCGGCGCAGGCCGCGTCGGCGAGGGCGTCCAGGGCCTCGGGCAGGGGCACCTCAAGGCGCCGCACGCGGAAGTGGCCCTCGACGGCGGCGACGGCGTCCGCGACGGGCAGGCCGTGCAGGAGCCGGTGGATGGCGCGCACGCGCAGCGGGTAGCGGGCGGTGTCGACGAGCAGGACCAGGCCGTAGTCCCAGGGCCCGGGGGAGGGGTGTTCCTGGCGGAGTCGGCGGTAGGTGGCCCAGCGGTGGTGGCCGTCGGCGATCAGGGCCTGGTGGTGGGCCAGGTCGGCCTGGATCGCGGCCAGCTCGGCGGGGTCGGTGACGGCCCACAGGCGGTGGGTGAAGCCGTCCTCGGTGGTCGTCGACAGCAGCGGGGGCTGTTCGGCCGCGCGCTCGACGGCCCGGGTGGCGGCGGCGGTGGGGCCGTTGCCGCGGTAGGTCAGCAGGAGGGGTTCGAGGTTGGCGGAGGTGGCGCGCATCAGGGCGGCGCGGTCGGCCACGACGTGCGGCATGACGTCCTCGTGCGGCAGGACCAGGCCGTCCTGCGGATCGGTCACGCGCAGGGCGCCGATGAGGCCGCGCTGGAGCATGCCGTCGCCGTCACGCTGCTCGTAGACGTACAGGCCGGGTTCCGGGTCGGCGGTCAGGACGCCCTCGTCGAGCCAGCGGCGCAGGGTGTCGGCGGCCTGCTCGTTGCGGGCGCTGGGGGTGCCGGCCTGGGGGAGGATGAGGCGCACGATGTTGTACGGGTCCGACGACTGGAGATGGTGCAGGCCGTCGGGGCGGACCACGACGTCGTACGGCGGTGATGTCACGGCGGCGAGGCTGCCGACCCGGTCGGGGTCGTAGCGCAGGCCCCGGAACGGGGTGAGTTCCAAGCCTCGGGGCGCCGTTGCTTCCGAGTGACCTGCTGTGTCCATCCCGGCATCGTACGTGTGTCGGTGGCATGCGCGATGATCGGGGGAAAGAGCATGCGAACCGAGGAGCGATGCGGAATGAGCCGGAGCGTCAGGACGAGGCCCGAGGGCAGTGGGCAGGCCCTGAGCGAGGCGTACGACACGGCGCTGCTCGATCTGGACGGGGTGGTGTACGCGGGCGGGAACGCGATCGTGCACGCCGTGGAGTCGCTGGAGACGGCACGCGAGGGCGGGATGCATCTCGCGTACGTCACGAACAACGCGCTGCGCACCCCGGACGCCGTCGCCGCGCATCTGACGGAGCTGGGCATACCGACGGGCGCCGGGGACGTCATCACCTCGGCGCAGGCGGTGGCGCGGCTGATCAGCGAGCAGGTGCCGGTGGGTTCGCGGGTGCTGGTGATCGGCGGTGACGGGCTGCGGGTGGCGCTGCGCGAGCGCGGTCTGGTGCCGGTGGAGTCGGCGGACGACGATCCGGCGGCGGTGGTGCAGGGGTACGGCGGTCCCGAGCTGCCCTGGGGGCGGTTCGCGGAGGCGTCCTACGCGGTCGCGCGCGGGGTGCCGTGGTTCGCGTCCAACACGGATCTGACGATCCCCAGTGGGCGGGGCATCGCGCCGGGCAACGGTGCCGCGGTGGAGGTGGTCAGGATCGCGACCGGTGCCGAGCCGCAGGTGGCGGGCAAGCCGCTGCCGCCGATGCACCGGGAGACGATCCTGCGCACGGGGGCGAAGCGGCCGCTGGTGGTGGGCGACCGGCTGGACACGGACATCGAGGGCGCGTTCAACGGCGGGGTGGACTCGCTGCTCGTGCTGACCGGCGTGACCGACGGCGCGCAGCTGCTGGCCGCGCCGCCGCAGCACCGGCCGACGTACGTCGACGCGGATCTGCGCGGGCTGCTCACCGGGCAGCCGGAGATCACCGAAGAGGGTGACGGGTTCCGGTGCGGCGGGTGGACGGCGAGTGCCGGGGAAGGGCAGCTCGTGCTGGACGGGGACGGTGAGGCGCTGGACGGTCTGCGGGCGCTGTGCGCGGCGGCCTGGACGGTGGCCGGGGACGGTGTGTGCGAGCTGGACGGGGGGAAGGCGCTGGCACGGCTGGGCTGTGAGCGGGGCGTTCCGCCACGACCGGGGATCGTAGACCGATGCGAGGGTAGGCTAACCTAACCTCGTGTTGGTCGACAGTCCTCCCGAACCGCGCGCGGCGACCGCTGACGCGCCTCCGAGCCGCCGCGCGATACGTGCCGTCGGGCTGCTGGTCGCCGTGGCGAACCTGGCGCTCGTCGTGGTGGCGAGCATCGCGATCGGTGCGAAGCAGCTGTCCGTGGAGCAGGTCTGGCACGGTCTGTTCCACGCCAGCGGGACGTACGGCGACGTCGTCGTCGACGACCGGCTCGCGCGGACCGCGCTCGGCCTGCTCGCCGGGGCGGCGCTCGGCCTGGCCGGGGCGGTGCTGCAGGCGCTCACCCGCAATCCGCTCGCCGATCCCGGGCTGCTCGGCATCAACGCGGGCGCCTCCGCCGCGGTCGTCACGGCCATCACCTATCTCGGCGTCACCAGCCTGACCGGCTATGTGTGGTTCGCCTTCTTCGGGGCCGCCGGCGTGGGCGCGCTGGTGTGGTTCCTCGGCGGCAGCCGGGGCGCCACGCCCGTCCGGCTCGCGCTCGCCGGCACCGCGATCACCGCCGCGCTGTACGGGTTCGTACAGGCCGTGATGATCATGGACGACGCGGCGCTGGGCAAGATGCGGTTCTGGACCGTCGGCTCGCTGAACGCCGCGACCGACTCGACCGTCAGGCAGGTGCTGCCGTTCTTCGCGGTCGGCACCCTGCTGGCGCTCTTCCTCGCCCGCCCGCTGAACGCCATGTCCCTCGGCGACGACACCGCCAAGGCCCTCGGCGCCCACCTCAACCGGACCCGGGCGCTGGCCATGCTCGCCGCCACCGTGCTGTGCGGGGCGGCCACCGCGGCCTGCGGGCCGATCCTGTTCGTCGGGCTGATGGTGCCGCACGTGGTGCGCTCCTTCACCGGACCCGACCTGCGCTGGATCCTGCCCTACGCCACGGTCCTGTCGCCGGTGCTGCTGCTCGGCGCGGACGTGCTCGGCCGGATCGTCGTACGGCCCTCCGAGCTCCAGGTCGGTGTCGTCACCGCGGTCCTGGGCGGCCCGGTCTTCATCTTCCTGGTCCGGCGGCGAAGGACGGCGCAGCTGTGAGCACGGCAGTGAGGAAGACGCGGGCCCCGCGTGCGCTGCGCGGCCCCGGCGGGCTGTCCGTACGCCTCGACCCGCGCGCCCTGGTCGTCGTGGCCCTGCTGCTGGTGGCCGCGCTCGCCGCGAGCGTCGTGCTCATCGGCACCGGCGACTTCCCGATCTCCGCCGGGGACGTGATCCGGACGCTGCTCGGCGACGGAAACCCCGGCCAGGAGTTCATCATCCGCGAGCTGCGGCTGCCGCGGGTCCTGGTCGGCCTGCTGGTCGGGGCCGCGCTGGGCCTGGGCGGTGCGCTGTTCCAGGCCATCTCCCGCAACCCGCTGGGCAGCCCGGACGTCCTCGGCCTCGGGCAGGGCTCGACGGCCGGCGCCCTCGTGATGATCGTCCTGGTCGGCGGCACCACCACCCAGGTCACCCTCGGGGCGCTGGCCGGGGGGCTGCTGACCGGCCTCGCCATCTATCTGCTCGCCTGGAAGCAGGGCGTGCACGGCTACCGGCTGGTCCTGGTCGGCATCGGTGTCTCCGCGGTCGCCACGGCCGTCAACGGCTACCTCATCACCAAGGCCGACCTGGTCGACGCGGCCCGCGCCATCGTGTGGATGACCGGCTCCCTCAACGGCCGCGGCTGGGAGCAGGTGTGGCCGCTGCTCGCGCTGTGCGCGGTGCTGGTGCCGCTGGTCCTCGCCAACGCCCGGGGCCTGCGGATGATGGAGATGGGCGACGACATGGCCGGCGCCCTGGGGGTGCGCGTCGAGCGTGTGCGGATGCTGCTGATGGTGGCCGCCGTCCTGCTCACCGCCACCGCCACGGCCGCCGCCGGCCCCGTCGGCTTCGTCGCCCTCACCGCGCCCCAGCTCGCCCGCCGGCTGACCCGCTCGCCCGGCCCGAACCTGGTGCCGTCGCTGTGCATGGGCGCCACCCTGCTGGTCGGCGCCGACTTCGCCTCCCAGCGGCTGTTCGGCGCCGACCAGCTGCCCGTCGGCGTGGTCACCGGCGTCCTCGGCGGCGCCTACCTGCTGTGGCTGCTGGTCGCCGAGCGCCGGGCGGGCCGGGTATGAGCGGCACGCATCGAACCACCGATAGGAGCACCGTGAACCGCCTGTCCGCCGAGAACGTCACCCTCGCCTACGACCAGCGGGTCATCGCCGAGCAGCTGTCGGTGCGGATCCCGGACCGGTCCTTCACGGTGATCGTCGGTCCGAACGCGTGCGGCAAGTCGACGCTGCTGCGGGCGCTGTCGCGGATGCTGAAGCCCAGCCAGGGCCGGGTGCTGCTGGACGGGCAGGTCATCCAGTCGATGCCGGCGAAGAAGGTCGCCCGCACCCTCGGCCTGCTGCCGCAGTCGTCGATCGCGCCGGACGGCATCACCGTCGCCGACCTCGTCGGCCGCGGCCGCTACCCGCATCAGGGCCTGCTGCGCCAGTGGTCGGGCGAGGACGAGCGGGTTGTACGGGAGTCCATGGCGCAGACCGGGGTCGCGGAACTCGCCGACCGGTACGTCGACGAGCTGTCCGGAGGTCAGCGGCAGCGGGTGTGGATCGCGATGGCGCTCGCCCAGCAGACCCCGCTGCTGCTGCTCGACGAGCCGACCACCTACCTGGACATCCAGCACCAGATCGACGTCCTCGACCTGTGCGCCGAGCTGCACGAGGAGCAGGGCCGCACGCTCGTCGCCGTCCTGCACGACCTCAACCACGCCGCCCGCTACGCCACGCACCTGATCGCCCTCAAGGGCGGCCGGGTCGTCGCCGAGGGCGCTCCGAAGGAGGTGGTGACGGCCGAACTGGTCGAGGAGGTCTTCAACCTGCGCTGCCAGGTCATCGACGACCCGGAGACGGGCACGCCGCTGGTGGTGCCGGCCGCCCGGAAAGCCCGCGTACGGGCCTAGGCCCGGCCGTTTCGATCATCCCGGCGTCGCGGGGTCCTAGAGCAGCTTCCTGAGCCGGAACAGGTCGAGCAGGCTCGCCTCCAGCTTCACCCGGCCCGAACCCCAGGCACGGGCGAAGTTCAGCTCGCCGTCCACCAGGGCGACCAGATCGTCGCCGGCCATCGCCAGCCGGATCTCGGCGCGCTGCGGGGGCGGGCCGTCCAGGGTGTCGTCCACCCGGATCCGGCCGCCGGTCAGCCGCCCCACGAAGGTGACGTCCAGGTCCTTGATGTGGCAGCTCACCGAGCGGTCCAGGGCCGCGGCGTCGCGGACGTCACCCTCGGCGTGCTGCATGTTGTCCGAAAGTTTGTCGAGTGCGCTACGGCACTCCTCGATCGTGGCCATCGCGCTCGACGGTACCGCAGGGCTTCGGGGTAGCGTCTGGGCATGAGCGACACCGTGCCCGAAGCCGGGGCGCAGGAGGAGGAGCCGCGGGAGCCGGCGTACGACCCCGCCGCGCCCGCGCCGCTGGACGTGCCCCGGACCCCCACCGGCAACGCCGACGTGGACGCCGCCCTGGACCGGCTGGCCGACGCCGACCACCTCGCCACGGACGGGCATCTGCAGGTGTACGAGGATGTACACCGGGGGCTGCGCGACGCGCTCACCGCGCTCGACGCCCGCCCGGGACCTCCGGCGCCCCCACCGTCGTACGGGAACAGGAGCTGAACCCACCGTGGCAGGAGTCGCACGTCGCCGTCTGGACGCGGAGCTGGTCCGCCGCAAGCTCGCGCGCTCGCGTGAGCATGCCAGCCAGCTGATCGCCGCGGGGCGGGTCACCGTCGGCAAGACCGTCGCGACCAAGCCCGCCACACAGGTGGAGACCGCGGCGGCGATCGTCGTCACGGCCGACGACAGCGACCCCGACTACGTCTCGCGCGGCGGGCACAAGCTCGCCGGGGCGCTGGCGGCGTTCGTGCCGCAGGGGCTGGTCGTCGAGGGCCGCAGGGCGCTGGACGCGGGCGCCTCCACGGGCGGCTTCACCGATGTGCTGCTGCGGGCCGGGGCCGCCCACGTGGTCGCGGTGGACGTCGGCTACGGACAGCTCGCCTGGACGCTGCAGAGCGATGAACGCGTCACCGTCAAGGACCGTACCAACGTACGCGAGTTGACGCTGGAGGCGATCGACGGGGTGCCCGTGGATCTGGTCGTGGGGGACCTGTCGTTCATCCCGCTGGGTCTGGTGCTGCCCGCGCTGGTGCGGTGCGTGACGCCGGACGCCGATCTCGTGATGATGGTCAAGCCGCAGTTCGAGGTGGGGAAGGAGCGGCTGGGCAGCGGGGGTGTCGTACGGAGTCCGCAGCTGCGGGCGGAGGCCGTGCGGGGTGTGGCCGGGAAGGCGTGGGAGCTGGGGCTCGGGGTGAAGGGTGTCACCGCGTCCCCGCTGCCCGGGCCGTCCGGCAATGTCGAGTACTTTCTGTGGCTGCGTGCCGGGGCGCCCGCCCTGGACCCGGCCGAAGTTGACCGTGCTGTGGCGGAGGGGCCGCGTTGACCCAGAACCGAGCTCGTACTGTTTTCCTGCTCGCCCACACCGGCCGGCCGGCGGCCGTGCGCAGTGCCGAGCTCGTGGTGAAGGGCCTGCTGCGGTCCGGTATCGGGGTGCGGGTGCTGCAGGCGGAGGCGGTCGACCTGCCGCTGCCGGACGAGGTGCAGCTGGTCAAGGAGGCGACCCCGCAGTGCCTCGACGGGTGCGAGCTGCTCATCGTCCTCGGCGGTGACGGGACGCTGCTGCGCGGTGCGGAGTTCGCGCGGGCGTCCGGGGTGCCGATGCTCGGCGTCAACCTGGGGCGGGTCGGGTTCCTCGCGGAGGCCGAGCGGGACGACCTGGAGAAGGTCGTCGACCGGGTGGTGGCGCGGTCGTACGAGGTCGAGGAGCGCATGACCGTCGACGTCGTCGTGCACCGCAACGGCGACATCGTGCACACCGACTGGGCGCTGAACGAGGCGGCCGTGCAGAAGGTGTCCGCCGAGCGGATGCTGGAGGTCGTGCTGGAGATCGACGGCCGTCCGGTGACCGGGTTCGGCTGCGACGGGATCGTGTGCGCGACGCCGACCGGGTCGACGGCGTACGCGTTCTCGGCCGGTGGGCCGGTGGTGTGGCCGGAGGTCGAGGCGCTGCTGATGGTGCCGATCAGCGCGCACGCCCTGTTCGCCAAGCCGCTGGTGACCGCGCCGGACTCGGTGCTGGCCGTCGAGGTGCTGCCGCACGTCCCGCCTGGGGTGCTGTGGTGCGACGGGCGGCGGACGGTGGAGCTGCCGCCGGGGGCGCGCGTGGAGGTGCGGCGCGGTGCCGTGCCGGTGCGCCTCGCCCGGCTGCACCACGCGAACTTCACGGACCGGCTCGTCGCGAAGTTCGCGCTGCCGGTCTCGGGGTGGCGCGGGGCGCCGCACTAGCTCGCGTGGGTGACAAGGGCGGGGCGGTCGCACTCGCCCCGCCGGACCTCGTATGGTCTTGTGCGTGCTGGAAGAGATGCGGATACGGTCGCTCGGAGTCATCGACGACGCCGTTGTCGAGCTGTCGCCCGGGTTCACCGCCGTCACCGGCGAGACCGGTGCGGGCAAGACCATGGTGGTCACCAGCCTCGGCTTGCTGCTGGGCGGACGCGCCGACGCGGCGCTCGTACGGATCGGTGCCGAGAAGGCGGTCGTCGAGGGCCGGATCACCGTACCCGCGGACGCGGGCGCCGTCGTACGCGCCGAGGAGGCCGGGGCCGAGCTGGACGACGGGGCGCTGCTGATCAGCCGCACCGTGTCCGCCGAGGGCCGCTCGCGGGCGCACGTCGGCGGGCGCTCGGTGCCCGTGGGACTGCTCGCGGAGCTGGCCGACGACCTGGTGGCCGTGCACGGGCAGACCGACCAGCAGGGGCTGCTGAAGCTGTCCCGGCAGCGGGCGGCGCTGGACCGGTACGCCGGGGACGCGGTCGCCGTGCCGCTGGCCAAGTACCGGGAGGCGTACAAGCGGCTGCGGGCGGTCTCGAACGAGCTGGACGAGATCACCACACGCGCGCGTGAGCGGGCCCAGGAGGCCGACATGCTGCGCTACGGCCTCGACGAGATCGCCGGGGTGGAGCCGCGCGCCGGTGAGGACGTGGAGCTGGCCGAGGAGGCCGAGCGGCTCGGGCACGCCGAGGCGCTGGCGTCCGCCGCGAACGCCGCCCACCGCGCTCTCGCGGGCGATCCGGAGGACCCCGAGGGCATCGACGCCAACACGCTCGTCGCGGGCGCCCAGCGGGCCCTGGAGGCCGTCCGGGCGCACGATCCGGCGCTGGCCGCGCTCGCCGACCGGATCGGTGAGATCGGCATCCTGCTCGGTGACGTCGCCGGTGAGCTGGCGGGATACGCCGACGACCTGGACGCCGATCCGCTGCGGCTCGCGGCGGTCGAGGAGCGGCGGGCCGCGCTGACGCAGCTGACCCGGAAGTACGGCGAGGACATCGGCGCCGTCCTGGCGTGGGCCGAGCGCGCCGCGCGGCGGCTGACCGAGCTCGACGGCGACGACGAGCGGATCGAGGAGCTGACCGCCGAACGGGACGGGCTGCGCGTCGAACTGGGCGGCCTCGCCCAGGCGCTGACCGAGGCCCGCACCGAGGCCGCCGAACGGTTCGCGGCCGCCGTGACCGAGGAGCTGGCGTCGCTGGCGATGCCGCACGCGCGGGTGTCGTTCGACATCCGGCAGACCGACGACCCCGAGGGCGTCGAGGTGCACGGCCGCACGGTCGGCTACGGCCCGCACGGCGTCGACGAGGTCGAGCTGCTGCTCGCCCCGCACCCCG
The DNA here is from genome assembly GCF_002920535.1 of Streptomyces sp. Ru71. Taxonomy (GTDB): domain Bacteria; phylum Actinomycetota; class Actinomycetes; order Streptomycetales; family Streptomycetaceae; genus Streptomyces. The sequence goes on from NZ_PQSS01000101.1 coordinate 11,356, forward strand.
GGGCGCCGCCCCGGCCGATCGCCAAGGGCGCCTCCGGCGGTGAGCTGTCCCGCGTGATGCTGGCCGTCGAGGTCGTCTTCGCCGGCACGGACCCGGTGCCGACGTACCTCTTCGACGAGGTCGACGCCGGCGTCGGCGGCAAGGCCGCGGTGGAGATCGGCCGGCGCCTGGCGCGGCTCGCCAAGTCCGCGCAGGTCGTGGTGGTCACGCACCTGCCGCAGGTGGCCGCGTTCGCCGACCGGCAGCTGCTGGTGGAGAAGACCAACGACGGCTCGGTGACCCGCTCCGGCGTCAAGGTCCTGGAGGGCGAGGAGCGCGTCCGCGAGCTGTCGCGGATGCTGGCCGGCCAGGAGGACTCCGAGACGGCCCGGGCCCACGCGGAGGAACTGCTGGCGACGGCGCGCGCGGACGCGTGAGGCCGGGGGCGGGCAGCGTCCGCCGGGGCCTCACCCGGGCGGGGCCGCGGTCCGCACAGCGAAGGTGCGCGAGGCGGCTGGGTCACTCGTGTGAGTGACCCCGGGGGGCGCCCGCGTCGGTCGTGCGCCCCCGATGTTCACGGAACGCCCGTGCCGCCTGGCATCCTTGGCGGAGTGTCGGAGGAAACGGCGCGGTTCACCCTGCGGGCCCGATCCTTCTGTACGTTCTCTTCGTGACCGTCCGACGCCGACCCAGGAGCCCGGCCACGTGACCCCCGCGAGCAGCCCGTCACCGCACGGCCAGTCGCCGCTGCGCACCGTGCAGGTGCTGGGCGGCGGCAACGCCGGCAGCAGCGCCCATGTGCGCTCGCTGACCGCCGGGCTCGTCGCGCGGGGCGTGAAGGTCACCGTGTGCGCCCCCTACGAGGCCGACCACGCCTACGACTTCACCGGCGCCGGCGCCGACCACGTGCCCGTGCCGCGCAGCAGCGACCCGGTGTCCGTCGCCGCGCTGCGCACCGCCTGCGCGAACGCCGACCTGGTGCACGCGCACGGGCTGCACGCCTCCTTCCGGACCGTGCTCGCGCTCAGCGGCAGGCACACCCCGCTCGTGGTCACCTGGCACGACCGGGCCCACGCCGAGGGGCCGCGCGCCCATCTGCTGCGGCTGCTGGAGCGGCGGGTGGTGAGGACCGCCGCCGTGGTGCTCGGCACCAGCTCCGACCTGGTCGACCTCGCCCGGCGCACCGGAGCCCGGGACGCCCGGCTCGCCGCCGTCTCCGTGCCCGGGCCGCGCACCGCCGGCCAGGGCGGGGTGAGCGAGCGGCGGCGGGCCAAGGTGCGGGCCGAACTCGGGGCGACGGCGGGCCCGTTGCTGCTCGCGGTCGGCTCCCTCGAACGGCACCGCGGCTACGACGTCCTGCTGGACGCCGCGCGCGTGTGGCGCTCCCTGGAGCCGGCGCCGCTGGTCGTGATCGCCGGCGAGGGGCCGCTGCGGGCGGAGCTGCAGCGCCGTATCGAGGACGAGGGGCTGCCGGTGCGGCTGCTCGGACGCCGGGACGACGTCGGCGACCTGATCGCCGCCGCCGATCTGGCGCTGCTGCCCAGCCGGCGCGAGTCGCGGTCCGTGCTCGCCCAGTTGGCCCTGCACGCGCGCGTGCCGCTCGTCGCGACCGACGTCGGCGGCATCCGCGAACTCGTCGGCGACGCCGCCGAACTGGTGCCGTACGCCGACGCCGGGGCGCTCGCCGAGCGCGTGGTCCGGCTGCTGGGCGATCCCGGCCGGTGCGAGGAACTGCGGGACCGGGGCACCCGGCAGACCGCGACCTGGCCGACGGAGGACGAGACCGTCGCCCAAGTGCTCAGCGTGTACGACGAGTTGACCCAGCCCGTGCTGCCCCTCTAGGGCCTGTCAGGGCACGTGCCGGCGGGCCCGCAGGGCCAGGCTCAGGGCCAGCACCGTCTGCGGGTCGTCCAGGTCGGTGCCGAGCAGCTCGCCGATGCGGGCCAGCCTGTTGTAGAGGGTCTGGCGGTTCAGGTGGAGCTCGCGGGCCGTCTCCGCCTTGCGGCCGGCGTGCGCCAGGTAGGTCTCCAGGGTGGGCAGCAGCGGGGGGCGGGAGCGGCGGTCGTGGTCGCGCAGCGGGCCGATCGCCCGGTCCACGAAGGCCGCGAGGTCGGGGTGGTCGCGCAGCCGCCACAGCAGCAGGTCGATGTCCAGGCGGCGGGCGTCGTACCAGGGGCGGTCGGTGAGCCCCTGGGCCGCCGTCGCCGTCTCGGCCGCGTGCCGAAGTCCTGCCGAGGCCGCCGCCCAGCCGCCCGCGACCCCGACCACCACGACCGGCGGCTGCGCGCCCGGCCGCTGCATCCCGGCCCGCTCCACACCCGCCCGCACGTGCCGCCGCGACCCGGTCGGCGACCGCCGAGCGCTCCGACTCCGTGCGCAGGCCCAGCAGCACCAGCACCCGGCCCTCCACCGGGCGCACACCGAGCAGCACCGGCACGCCCACCGCGGCCAGCTCCTCCGACACGGCACGGGCCAGCACCGCCCAGCCGCCGCCGGGGGAGAGGGCGTCGCCGAGCCGCATCACCACCGGAAGGAGGGGACCCGAGCCCGGCTTGAAGCCCAGGACACGCGCCTGGGCCGGGGCGTCCTCGGCGGTGATGCGCCCCTCGGCGAGGTCGGTGAGGAAGTCGCCGCGTCCGCGCGCTGCCAGTTCCTCCTCCTGGCGGGCCTGCATCAGCACCACCGCGAGGATGCCCGCGGCACGCTCGGCGGCGATCCGGTGCACCGGGGCCAGCGGGGAACGCACCGGCAGCAGCACCAGCCGCGCCCGGACCGAACCGGTGCCCGGACCGCCGCCGGGGACGTCCACCAGCACCGAACCCGACGGCGGCGGAGCGTCCTTGTGCGGGCCGCGCAGCCCCTCCCACACCTGCAGCGGATCGGTGCCCTCCGGTCCGGCCCCGGCGGCGTACAGCAGCTGGCCGTCGGCCGTCTCCAGGAAGACCGGGTTGCCGCTGAAGTCGGCCAGGATGCCGAGCACTTGGGGTACTCCGCCGCCGCCCAGCAGGGCCTCGGTGCAGCGCCGGTGCACCTCCTCCGCCCGTTGCAGCAGCGCGTAGTGGCCGTTGACGATCTCGGTGTGGATCTCCTCGGTGACCGTCACGAACGGCACCTCGCGGTGCAGCTGCACCAGCGGCAGCCCCGCCGCCCGCGCTGTCTCCACCAGCGGCGCCGGCAGCCGCACGAAACGCGGTCCCAGCTCCACGACCAGGGCCGCGATGCCCCGCTCGGCCAGGGTCCGCACGAACGCCCGCTGCTCGGCCGGCCGGGTGCCGACGCCGTAGCCCGTGGTCAGCAGCAGCTCGCCGCCCTTGAGCAGGGAGGCGATGTTCGGCACCTCGCCCGCGTGCACCCAGCGCACCGCGCGCCCCAGCCGGTCGGCGCCCGCCAGCACCTCGGGGAGCCCGCTGCGCAGGCCCGGCAGCTCCAGTGCCCGCTGCACGGTGATCCCGGTGCCCTGGGTGTCGAATCGGTGGTCGGTGCGGCTGTCCATGCAGCGGACGCTACCCGCGCGGACGTTCCGGTGACATCTCCGGGCGGTTACAGGAACGATCACCACCGCGCCCGGCACGACACTGCGTCGCCCCGGGCGCTCAATAGCGCGACCGCCTGTCTGTTGTGGCATGCGTCACTCCACCGCCACACTGTCGCATCCGCAGGGAAACCCCTACGTGATCTTCGGATTTCGTTGTGAATACCTGGAAGAAATGGCGAGAGGGGCGGGGAATGGCAGAAACACCCACGCGAGAGGTGCAGCGCCTCAAAGCGAATTCCGTAGGACTGGTGGGTGTCGTGTTCATGGCGGTGGCGACCGCCGCACCCATCACCGCGATGACCGGCAACCTGCCCATCGCGGTCGGCTACGGCAACGGCACCGGCGCACCCGCCGGCTATCTGTTCGCCACGCTCGTGCTGACGGTCTTCTCCGTCGGCTATGTCGCGATGGCCCGCCGGATCACCGCGGCGGGCGCCTTCTACGGCTACATCTCGCACGGCCTGGGCCGGATCGCCGGCATGGCCTCGGGAATGCTCGCGGTACTGGCGTACATCGTCTTCGAGGCGTCCATCGTCGGCGTCTTCTCCTACTTCGCCAAGACCACCGTCCACGACCAGCTCGGCGTCGACCTGCCCTGGGTCCTGTACGCCGCCGCCATGCTGCTGGTCACGGCCGTCCTGGCGTTCTTCGACATCAACCTCACCGCCAAGGCGCTCGGCGTGATGCTCATCGCGGAGATCGCCGTCCTCTTCGCGGTCGCCACCGCCGTACTCCTGCACGGCGGCGGACCCGACGGCATCCCCGTCGAGCCCATCAACCCCAAGAACGCCTTCACCGGCGCCTCCGCCGGGCTCGGCCTGTTCTTCGCCTTCTGGTCCTGGGTCGGCTTCGAGTCGACGGCGATGTACGGCGAGGAGTCCCGCGACCCCAAGCGGGTCATCCCGCGCGCCACGATCATCTCCGTCGTCGGCGTCGGCCTGTTCTACATCTACGTCTCCTGGATGACCATCGCCGGAAACGGCCTGCAGGGCTCGGTGAAGGTCTCCGCCGGCACCAGCCCGCTCGACCTGTTCTTCGACCCCGCGCACACCTTCATCGGCGCCTGGGCCGTGCACGCCTTCCAGTGGCTGCTGATCACCGGCTCGTTCGCCTGCGGCATGGCCTTCCACCAGTGCGCCGCCCGCTATCTGTACGCCATCGGCCGCGAGGGCTTCCTGAACCCCGCCCTCGGCCGCACCCACCCCCGGCACGGCTCGCCGTACATCGCCTCCTTCGTGCAGTCCGTCATCGCCGTCGCCCTCGTCGGCGCCTTCTGGGCGACCGGCCAGGACCCGTACATCCACCTGTACACACTGCTGGCGATCCTCGGCACGATGGCGATCCTCATCGTGCAGACCCTGTGCTCCTTCGCGGTCATCGGCTACTTCCGCAAGAACCACCCCGAGGACCGGCACTGGTTCCGCACCCTGACCGCACCCCTGCTCGGCGGGATCGGCATGACCGCCGTGGTGGTGCTGCTGGTGATCAACATGGACACCGCGGCCGGTACGGCGGCCCACTCCCTGTTCTTCAAGGCCATCCCCTGGATCGTCGGGCTGGTCTTCTTCGGCGGCCTCGGGCTCGGCCTGTATCTGCGGGCCCGGCGGCCGGAACGCTACGAGATCATCGGCCGGATCGTCCTGGAGGACGCGGCCGAGCGCACGGACGACGAGCACGCCCACGCCAACGTCTGAGGAGCCGAACGTGTCCCGTACGCAGCTCATGCACGCCCTGCGCAGCCTCACCGCCGACCATGCCGCCGCCCGGCGGCTCGGCGTGCCCGTCGCCGAGGCACGCCAGCTCTGCCGCCGCAGCGTCCTCAAGGGCGCCCTGGCCACCGCCGCCGTGACGGCGGCGGCCGTCCCGGCACCGGCGGCAGCCGCAGCCGCAGCCGCGTCCGCGCCCCGGATCGCCGTCGTCGGCGCCGGCATCGCCGGACTCACCGCGGCGCTCACCCTGCACGACGCCGGATACGCCTGCACCCTCTACGAGGCCAACCCCGACCGCGTCGGCGGGCGCATGTACTCCCAGCGCGACCACTGGGCCTGGGGTCAGACCTCGGAGATCGGCGGCGAGCTGATCGACACCAGCCACAAGAAGATCCAGGAGCTGTGCCGCCGCTTCGGCCTGCCCCTGGAGGACTTCCTCGGCGGCGGACCCAACGGAGCCGAGGAGGTCTTCTGGTTCGACGGCGCCTACTACCCGCGCGAGCAGGCCGACAAGGACTTCAACGCCGTCTACCAGGCACTGCACTCCGACCTGCAGGCCGCAGGCGAGGTCAAGTGGAACCAGACCACCGCGGCCGGCACCGCCCTGGACAACATGTCCCTGTACGACTGGATCGAGACCCGGGTGCCCGGCGGCCACGCCTCACCGCTGGGGCAGCTCTTCGACGTCGCCTACAACGTCGAGTACGGCGCCGACACGGTCGACCAGTCCTCGCTGGCCCTGGTGCTGCTGATGGGCTATCAGACCAATCCCGGCGACTTCAACATCTGGGGCCTGTCCAACGAGCGCTACCACATCATCGGCGGCAACGACCAACTCCCGCACGCCATAGCGGACTTCCTGCCCGACGGCACGATCCGGCACGGCTGGTCGCTGCAGGCGGTACGGGCCAACGCCGACGGCACCCAGACCCTGACCTTCAACGAGGCCGGCAGCATCCGCACCGTCACCGCCGACCACACCGTCCTGTGCGTGCCGCTGCCCATCCTGCAGCGGCTCGACCTGACCAAGGCGGGCTTCGACACCCGGATGACCAGCCTGCTGCGGGACGCCCGCATGGGGTACTGCACCAAGCTCAACATGCAGTTCTCCCGCCGCCCCTGGCGCGGCACCGGGGCCTGGCCGGGGGTGTCGGCGGGGGAGTGCTTCACCGACAGCGAGGTCCAGCAGACCTGGGACACCACCAAGGTCCAGCCCGGCACCGGCGGCATCCTCATCCAGTACGGCGGCGGCAGCCTGGCCAAGTCGCTGGCGCCGGCGGGCCCGTTCTCGTACGAGAGCGATCCCTACGTCAAGGCCCTCGCCGGGAAGTACCTCAAGGACATCGACGCTTTCTTCCCCGGCACCTCGGCCGCCTGGACCGGCCGCGCCCAGCTGTCCGCCTGGCACCTCAACCCCTACTCCCTGGGCGCCTACTCCTACTGGCCGGTGGGCTATCTGCACCGCTACGCCGGCTACGAGGGGACCGCGCAGGGCAACGTCCACATCGGCGGCGAGCACTGCAGTTACGACTTCCAGGGGTTCATGGAGGGCGGCGCGACCGAGGGCGAGCGGGCGGCCAGAGAGGTGATCGCCCAGCTGGGTTAGATGCGTGTGCATCGGGTAGCGGCGCCGCATGGACTTCAGTGTGGTCGCCGTGGCACGTGAGGACGACAGCCCGGTCGACGAGCCGCTGCGCATCGCGGCGCTCGCCGACCGGCTCGGATACCGGGAGGTGTGGGTCGGCGAGGGGCCGACCTGGGACGCGTTCGTGCTGGCCACCGCGATCGGCGCGGCGACGCGCAGGGTGGCGCTGACGGCGGGGCCGGTGCCGGTGTCCGTGCGGGACGCCTACAGCATCGCCCGGGGCGCCGCGGGCACCGCCGCCGTGACCGGCGGCCGGGCCGTGGGCGTGGCGATCGGCACCGCCAGCAAGCGGGTGGTCGAGGGCGTGCACGGGCGGCCCCGGACCCGGCCCGCGGCGGTCATGGATGAGTCGGCGGCGGCGCTCAAGGGCCTGCTGCACGCGGAGCCCGGCGGGCCGGTCGTCCCCGGCAGCCCCTTCCGCCGCCGTCTCGCGCCGCCCGGCGGCCCGCTGACCGTGGCCGCCTTCGGCGACCGGGCCATCGGCATCGCCGCCGCCCACGCCGACCGGATGCTGCTGGACCTGGTCACACCGGAGCAGGTGCGGGTGCTGCGCGCCAAGCTGGACGCGGCGGCGCAGCGGGCGGGCCGTACCCCGCCGACGCTGGCCGCGTGGCTGCCGGCCGCGGTCGACCCCTCACCCGAGTCGGTACGGCAGGTGCTGGGCAGCATCGCCGGGTACCTGACGGTGGCGGGATACGCCGACATGTTCCGCGCGGCCGGCTTCGGCGAGGCGGTCGACCTGGCAGCGGCGGGCGCGGACCGGGAGACCCTCATCGAGGCACTGCCGGCGGAGGCGGCGTCCAAGGTAGGCCTGATCGGCGCCCCGAAAACGATCCAGACCCGCATCGACGAGTACGCCGAGGCGGGCCTGGACGAGATCGCGCTGGTCCCGGCGACACAAGGCGATCCGGGAGGGGAACGCACGCTGACGGAACTGACGAACCGGGTCCAGCACTAGCCAACCCAGGGACGCGGGGAACTGCGCGACCAGCCACAACAAACCCGCACCCGAAAGACGACCTGGGCCGGCACTACCCCCCGTAAGCGCCAGACGCAGTCAACCGCAGCGCTGTATCGATCAACGGCACGTGACTGAACGCCTGCGGAAAGTTCCCCACCTGCCGCTTCAACCGCGGATCCCACTCCTCCGCCAGCAGCCCGAGGTCGTTCCGCAGGGAGAGCAGCTTCTCGAACAGCCGCCGGGCCTCGTCCACGCGGCCGATCATCGCCAGGTCGTCGGCCATCCAGAACGAGCACGCCAGGAACGCGCCCTCGTCACCCGGGAGGCCGTCCACGCCCGCGTGCTCGCCCTCCGTGGGGTAGCGCAGGATGAAGCCGTCCGGCGTGGACAGCTCCCGCTGGATCGCCTCGATGGTGCCGATCACGCGCTTGTCGTCCGGCGGCAGGAAGCCCATCTGCGGGATCAGCAGCAGCGAGGCGTCCAGCTCCTTGGAGCCGTAGGACTGCGTGAAGGTGTTGCGCTCCTTGTCGTAACCCTTCTCGCACACCTCGCGGTGGATGTCGTCGCGCAGTTCCTTCCAGCGCTCCACCGGGCCGTCCGCCTCGCCGGACTCCAGCAGCTTGATCGTGCGGTCGACGGCGACCCAGGCCATCACCTTGGAGTGCACGAAGTGCCGACGCGGCCCGCGCACCTCCCAGATGCCCTCGTCCGGCTCCTGCCAGTGCTTCTCCAGATAGCTGATCAGCTTCAGCTGGAGCAGCGAGGCGTAGTCGTTGCGGGCCAGACCCGTCATGTGGGCCAGGTGCAGCGCCTCGGTGACCTCGCCGTACACGTCCAGCTGGAGCTGGTGCGCGGCGCCGTTGCCGACCCGGACCGGCGCGGACTTCTCGTAGCCCGGCAGCCAGTCCAGCTCCGCCTCTCCCAGCTCGCGCTCGCCGGCGATGCCGTACATGATCTGCAGGTTCTCCGGGTCGCCGGCCACCGCGCGCAGCAGCCACTCGCGCCAGGCGCGGGCCTCCTCGCGGTAGCCGGTGCGCAGCAGCGAGGACAGGGTGATCGCCGCGTCGCGCAGCCAGGTGTAGCGGTAGTCCCAGTTGCGGACGCCGCCGATGTCCTCCGGCAGGGACGTGGTGGGGGCCGCGACGATGCCGCCCGTCGGGGCGTACGTCAGCGCCTTCAGGGTGATCAGCGACCGGATCACGGCCTCCCGGTAGGGGCCGTGGTACGTGCACTGCTCGACCCACTCGCGCCAGAAGTCCTCGGTGGCCTCCAGCGACTGCTCGGGCTCCGGCAGCGGCGGCGGCTCGCGGTGCGAGGCCTGCCAGGAGATGGTGAACGCGATCCGGTCGCCCGGCGCGACCGTGAACTCCGAGAACGTCGTCAGCGACTTGCCGTAGGTCTCGGCCGGCGTGTCGAACCACACGGAGTCCGGGCCCGCCACGGCCACCGTGCGCCCCTCGTGCTTGTGCACCCACGGCACGATCCGGCCGTAGGAGAACCGCATGCGCAGCGCGGAGCGCATCGGGACCCGGCCCGAGACGCCCTCGACAATCCGGATCAGCTGGGGGGCGCCGTCACGCGGGGGCATGAAATCGGTCACCCGGACCGTGCCGCGCGGTGTGTCCCACTCCGATTCCAGGATCAGCGAGTCGCCGCGGTAGCTGCGCCGGGCCGCGGCCGGCGGCTGCTGGTCGGGCGCGTGCGCCGGGCCGATCCGCCAGTACCCGTGCTCCTCGGTACCCAGCAGGCCGGCGAAGATGGCATGCGAGTCGAAGCGCGGCAGGCACAGCCAGTCCACCGTGCCGTCACGGCAGACCAGCGCCGCTGTCTGCATGTCTCCGATGAGTGCGTAGTCTTCGATGCGCCCGGCCACGTGCAACTCCAGTCGAACGGCCACGCCGCCCCGCGTGCGCGGGGCTGTCGCTAGTGCGGTCAAGGGGTCGTTGTATTGCGTCGTTGAGCGGTGAAGCAAAGCAGCCGCTCAGCCTCTGTGGCAAAACGACAATTCCTGCTCAACGAACTGACGAGCTCTCGTTGTTCCGGTGATGTACGGGCGGGGGGTGGTGCCGTGGTACCCGGCCGGGCTCGGCAGCGAGTGTCCGAGCAGGATACGACGCACATAGATGATCCGCGTGCCCGTCCGGGCAACGGACATCCACCGAACGAGTGACCATCGGGTGAGAAACATGTGGCCGATGCGTGCCGGGTGTCGACGTGTGCGCGGAGCGTGGCCGGAAGCCATCGGTGCCGGTCGCTGATACCCTGGTAGCCCGTGGACCGGTGGGAGTAAAACCCCCGAACCGCAGCGACGGCACCCCCGGAAACACCCGGAAGGGTCCAGCCGCATCGCACCCCCAGACCGCGACCACGGGAGCCCCCCTTTGGCCATGCCGACCAAATCCACGACGACCAAGCACATCTTCGTCACCGGGGGTGTCGCCTCCTCGCTCGGCAAGGGGCTGACCGCCTCCAGCCTCGGCATGCTGCTCAAGGCCCGTGGCCTGCGCGTCGTCATGCAGAAGCTCGACCCGTATCTGAACGTCGACCCGGGCACGATGAACCCCTTCCAGCACGGTGAGGTGTTCGTCACCAACGACGGCGCCGAGACCGACCTGGACATCGGCCACTACGAGCGTTTCCTCGACCGCGACCTCGACGGCTCCGCCAACGTCACCACCGGCCAGGTCTACTCGACGGTGATCGCCAAGGAGCGGCGCGGCGAGTACCTCGGTGACACCGTGCAGGTCATCCCGCACATCACCAACGAGATCAAGCACCGCATCCGGCGCATGGCCACCGACGAGGTGGACGTCGTGATCACCGAGGTCGGCGGCACCGTCGGCGACATCGAGTCGCTGCCGTTCCTGGAGACCGTCCGCCAGGTGCGTCACGAGGTCGGCCGCGACAACGTCTTCGTCGTGCACATCTCGCTCCTGCCGTACATCGGCCCCTCCGGCGAGCTGAAGACCAAGCCGACCCAGCACTCGGTGGCGGCGCTGCGCAACATCGGTATCCAGCCCGATGCCATTGTCCTGCGGTGCGACCGCGAGGTGCCCACCGCGATCAAGCGGAAGATCTCGCTGATGTGCGACGTCGACGAGGCCGCCGTCGTGGCCTGCCCCGACGCCCGCTCGATCTACGACATCCCGAAGGTCGTGCACTCCGAGGGCCTGGACGCCTACGTCGTGCGCAAGCTCGACCTGCCGTTCCGGGACGTCGACTGGACCACCTGGGACGACCTGCTGGACCGCGTCCACAACCCCGACCACGAGATCACCCTCGCCCTGGTCGGCAAGTACATCGACCTGCCCGACGCCTATCTGTCGGTCACCGAGGCGCTGCGCGCGGGCGGCTTCGCCAACCGCGCCCGCGTCAAGATCAAGTGGGTCACCTCCGACGACTGCAAGACCCCGGCCGGCGCCAAGGCGCAGCTGTCGGACGTCGACGGCATCTGCATCCCGGGCGGCTTCGGCGACCGCGGTGTGCTCGGCAAGGTCGGCGCGATCAAGTACGCCCGCGAGAACAAGATCCCGCTGCTCGGCCTGTGCCTGGGCCTGCAGTGCATCGTGATCGAGGCCGCGCGCAACCTGGCCGACATCCCGGACGCCAACTCCACCGAGTTCGACCCGGCCACCGGCCACCCGGTCATCTCCACCATGGCCGAGCAGATGGACATCGTCGCCGGTGAGGGCGACATGGGCGGCACCATGCGGCTCGGCATGTACCCGGCGAAGCTGGCCGAGGGCTCGATCGTGCGCGAGGTGTACGACGGCAAGGAGTACGTCGAGGAGCGCCACCGCCACCGCTACGAGGTGAACAACGCCTACCGCGCGGAGCTGGAGAAGAAGGCGGGCATCGTGTTCTCCGGCACCTCGCCGGACGGCAAGCTCGTCGAGTACGTCGAGTACCCGCGTGAGACGCACCCCTACCTGGTGGCCACCCAGGCCCACCCGGAGCTGCGCTCGCGTCCGACGCGTCCGCACCCGCTGTTCGCCGGCCTGGTGAAGGCCGCGGTCGAGCGGAAGAATTCCAAGTAGCACACCCAGTTGTACGGTTGCCGGGGTGCCCTCCCTCAACGGTGGGCACCCCGGTTTTGTACGCCGCAGTTCGTCGCAGTACGTGCAGTGGTACGTGTCGTAGTACGTGTGGAAGGACAGGGCATGACGATCAAGGACACCCCCGAGGAGTGGGAGATCCGCGCGACCCGGACCCCGTTCACCGGGGCCAAGACCTCGGTCCGGACCGACGACGTCGTCATGCCCGACGGCTCCGTGGCCTCCCGTGACTACCAGGTCCACCCCGGTTCGGTCGCCGTCCTCGCGCTGGACGAGGAGGACCGGGTGCTGCTGATCAACCAGTACCGCCACCCGGTGCGGCACAAGCTGTGGGAGATCCCGGCCGGCCTGCTGGACGTGCCCGGCGAGAACCCGCTGCACGCCGCCCAGCGCGAGCTGTACGAGGAGGCGCACGTCAAGGCCGAGGACTGGCGGGTGCTGACCGACGTGTACACCACGCCCGGCGGCTGCGACGAGGCCGTACGGATCTTCCTGGCCCGGGGGCTGTCCGACGCCGAGGGCGAGCGGTTCGCCGCGGAGCACGAGGAGACGGACATGCAGCACGCGCGGGTGCCGCTCGATGAGCTGGTGCGCGGGATTCTCGCGGGTGAGCTGCACAACACGTGTCTGGTGGTCGGGGTGCTGTCCCTCGTCGCCGCCCGGCAGGGGGACGGGGTGGAGGCGCTGCGGCCGGCGCTGGCGCCGTGGCCCGCGCGGCCGTTCGAGGTCTAGCGTCTGCGTGGCCTGGGTCGTCTTTTCAGGTGCTGCGCCGTCGTGGCTCGTCGCGCCCACGCGGCGGTAGCCGCAAATCGATACGGCCCCGCGCCCCTTGTCGGTACTGCCCAGCCGTTGGTCCTACGATCCGTTGATCCGATCGGGCGAGTCCTGGGCCGGTGCCGGAGTGCTCCGCCGGGATCGTTGCAGAGCGTGAACTAGGCTCTGATGGCGCCCGATCGGAGTTCCGGCGGGTCCCAGGCGTGCGGTTGAACGGGAGCGTGGCCCGTGACGGAACAGGCGGTGGACGTAGACGGCGTGGGTCTGACGGCGGATGCGGCGGTGGACGGTGGGTTCCTGGGCCGCACACGGGAGTTGAAGGAGCTGCGCGCCGACATCGAGCGCGCGGGACTGGACACGCTCAGCGGCAGGAAGGCCCCCCGCGCGCGGGTGCTGCTGATCGCCGGGCGTCCCGGCTCGGGGCGTACGGCGCTCGCCGAGGAACTCGTCCGGCAGGTCGCGGACCGTTACCAGGACGGGGTGCTGCGCGCCCGGCTCAGCGAGGCCGACGGCACGCCCGTCCCCGTCGACCGGGTCGCCCGCGAGCTGCTCGCCGCGCTGGAGCGGACCGTGGCGCCCGGGGCCGGTGAGGAGGACCTGACCGAGGCGCTGCGCGACGCCCTCGCCGACCGCAGGGTGCTGCTCCTGCTGGACGACGCGGCCGGCGCCGAGCA
>NZ_PQSS01000102.1 GCF_002920535.1 Streptomyces sp. Ru71
CGCCCGGCGCGGCCATGGCGGCCGCGGGGGCGCCCGGAACGCCGGTGCCGGCCAGGGCGTGCCCGGGCGCGGCCGGCTGGGGTGCGGGCGCGGTCAGGGTGCCGTGGGCCGGGGTGGCCGCGGGGTGCTGGACGGGAGGGGCGGGGGCCCAGGGGCCGGGCTCGCCATAGGGCGGGGTGCCGTAGGGGTCGGGCTCGTGCAGAGGCTTGGGCCGCTCGACAGTGGGAGCGACGACGACGGCAGCGGGCCCCTCGACGCCGGCATTGGCGGAACCGACGCCACCCTGGGACTCGGCGGACCCGACGCCGGCCTCGAAGTCGGCGGCACCATGCACGCCACCCTCGGCCCCGGCGGAGCCACCCACACCGCCCTCGGGCCCGGCGGAACCCACACCGTCCCGGGGCTCGGCGGACCCCACGCCAGCCTCAGACTCGGCTGTGCCACCCACAGCGCCCTCGAACCCAGCGGAACCCACACCGTCCCGGGACGCGACGGAGCCCACTCCACCCTCGGACCCGGCTGAGCCGCCCAGGCCACCCTCGGACTCGTTGGCACCCACGCCGCCCTCGGGGTCGACGGAATCCACGCCACCCTCGGACTCGGCTGAGCCACCCACGCCGCCCTCGGGCCCGGCGGAACCCACACCGTCCCGGGACGCGACGGAGCCCACGCCACCCCCGGGCCCGGCGGAGCCCTCGCCACCCCCGGACCCGGCGGAGCCGTCCGCGTTCAGCGGTCGGCTCAGCTCGTAGTCGCCGTCGGCGGACTCGCCGGCCCGGCTCGGGTCGGACACGCGGGCCTCGGCCCGGGTGTCCTCGGCTCCGCTGTCCCGCACTTCGGCCGTCGCGGCCGCGCCGTCGGTACCGGTGTCCGGCCCGTCGGACGGACCCTGCGTGGGCTTCCCCTCGTTCATGCTCTCCCCACGGGTGGCCGCGGCACAGCTCGTCGTCGGCGGCCGCGGATCGTCGCACTCCGCGCCCGGCGGCATGCCGAGGGCGCGGCTCAGGGGGATTCAACCAGGTTCGCCGCCCTGCTGCTCAGGGGGAGGACGTGGCGGAAGGCGACGCCGACGCGGAGAGCACGCCGGGCGCCGTCACGGCCGGTGCGGGGGACACCGTCGTCAGCGAGACGGGCGTGGTGACGCTGAGCGGGCGTATCAGCGGTGACATGGCGGCCGCCCCGGCCACGACCGGCGTGGTCAGGGTGCGCGCGACGTCCTGCGCGGTGCCCGGCTGCACGGTGCCCGGCGTGCGCAGACCCGGCAGCAGCGGCGCGGAGAGCGTCGTCGGCGCCACCGGCGTACCGGCGTACGTGCTCTGCCCGGCACCGGCTGCCTGCGCGAGCAGCGGTGCCGTGCTGCCACGGCGGCGCTGGCTCTCGGGGGCCGTCGCCGCGCCCGAGCCCTGGGAGCGGGCCGGGGTGACATTGCTGCCCGAGCCGGCCCGGGTGTCCGTGTCGGCGGGGGTGCCGCTCGTCGTGACGCCGCCGAGCGCGATCGCGGCCAGCGACACCGCGCCGGCGGCCACGAACGCGAACCGCAGCCCACGGGAGGGCGGGGCCTCGCCACGGCCGACGGGATGGATGCGGAAGCCGTGCTCGGCCGGCATCGGCACCGCCGCCGCATGCCCGCGCCCGGGGGCGTAGTCGAAGTCGAACGGCATGCCGCCGCCCCGCTTCACTCCGAAGACCCCGGACGCCCCGGGGCGGGAGGGAAACCCTCCGGAGAATCCACCGAGTGCTCCCCCGCCGAACGGCGAGCCGCCGCCGTCGAGGTCACCTCCCCCGGGCAGCCCCTGCAGACGTGCCAGGAAGCTCTCGGACGGGGGCGGCGGGGCCACCTCCGCGAAGACGTTCTTCAACCGGCGCTGCGCGTCGACCTCCGCCTTGCACTTCGGACAGGTCGCGACGTGCGCCAGGACGCGCTCACGCGTCTCATGACCGAGCTCTCCGTCCACCAGGGCGGAGAGTCGGTCTCCCAGGTGCTGCTCGGCCGGGTTGGGACGTGATCCACTCACGCGGTCGCGCCCCCTCCCCCCAGCACGGGCACGCGGGACACCAGGGAGCGGCGCTCCCGGGCGTCGGGCGAGCGGTGGGCCAGCGCCTTGCGCAGCTGGGAACGGCCGCGGTGGATACGGGAGCGGACCGTACCGAGCTTCACGCCGAGGGTCGCGGCGATCTCCTCGTAGCTCAGCCCCTCGATGTCGCACAGGACGACCGCGGCGCGGAACTCCGGCGCGAGGGTGTCCAGCGCCTGCTGGATGTCGGCGTCGAAGTGGGCGTCGTTGAAGACCTGCTGCGGGGTGGGCTCCTTGCTGGCCAGCCGCTCGGCCGCGTCCTCGCCGAGCGCGTCGAAGCGGATGCGCTGCTTGCGGCGGACCATGTCCAGGAAGAGGTTGGTGGTGATGCGGTGCAGCCAGCCCTCGAAGGTGCCCGGCGAGTACGTCGACAGCGAGCGGAAGACGCGGACGAAGACCTCCTGGGTGAGGTCCTCGGCGTCGTGCTGGTTGCCGGTGAGGCGGTAGGCGAGGCGGTAGACGCGGCCGCTGTGCGTGCTGACGATCTCCTCCCACGTGGGCGGAGTCCACGCCGGGCCGTCCGCGTCGGTGGAGAAGGTCGCGGTCTGGGCCTGGCCGGCGGCGAAGCCCGCGGCGTGGCTGGTGTCAGCGGTGTCGGTCACGGATTTCGGCCTGCCCGCCGATCCGAGGAAGCGCCGCAGCACTCCTCCCCGGTCTCCAGGCGCGGCCGCACCTCCCCTGTCAGCTCTGGTGGTGTCCAGTGGAGCCCCTACCATAGCCACCTCGCCCGTTAGGACCGGATAAGCGGTTTTACGAGAATTTGATCTGGGCTGATACGGCTCATACGGCTGCGTCAGCACTTGCTGGGCGCCCCGCGCCCCGTCGTGATCCAACTGTGTCCCCTCGCCGTGTCTCCCACCCCTCTAAACGCCCGGTCCCATCTGCGGGTTCCCGGGGCCAACGGATACAGTCACGCCGAGGCAACCGTGGGGACAGGAGAGGGTCATTACCGGCAACCGGCAGACGGACTGGGCGTTCGCCGACGCCTATGTCGCCGAGGACGACGCGCTGCGCTGGGCCCGCGACCGGGCCCATGAGGCAGGTCTGCGCTCGGTGTCGCCCGGCACGGGCGCCGCGCTGCGGTTGCTCGCCGCCACCGTGGACGCCAAGGCGGTCGCGGAGATCGGCACCGGCTGCGGTGTCTCCGGTATCCACCTGCTGCACGGCATGCGCCCCGACGGCGTGCTGACCACCGTCGACCCCGAGCCGGAGCACCAGCAGTTCGCCCGGCAGGCGTTCCGCGCCGCCGGGTTCGCCAGCAACCGGGCCCGTTTCATCCCCGGTCCGGCCCTGGACGTCCTCCCCCGGCTCGCGGACGCCGGCTACGACCTCGTCTTCTGCGACGGCGACCGGCTGGAGTTCCTGGACTACCTCGCTGAATCGTTGCGCCTGCTGCGTCCCGGCGGCCTGGTGGTGTTCGAGGGCGTCTTCGCGAGCGGCCGCACGGTCGACTCGGGCCCGCAGCCGACCGAGGTGATACGGATCCGGGAGCTGCTGCGCGCGGTGCGCGAGAGCCAGGACCTGGTGCCGTCGCTGCTGCCGGTCGGGGACGGCCTGCTGTGCGCGGTCAAGCGCTGAAGCGCTGCCGCCACAGCTCTGACCTGCGCAAACAGCCGCCCCGGCACCCACCTGGGGTGCCGGGGCGGCTGAAAGGATATGGTCGCTTGCGCGTCAGCCGACGACCTTCTTGAGGGCGTCGCCGAGGGCGTCGGCCTCGTCCGGGGTCAGCTCGACGACGAGCCGACCGCCGCCTTCGAGCGGAACGCGCATGACGATGCCCCGCCCCTCCTTGGTCACCTCGAGCGGGCCATCACCCGTCCGCGGCTTCATGGCCGCCATGCTCGTTCCCCTTCCTGAAACCAGCTCATCGTCAAAGCCGACGGCCCATGAAGGGCACGCGCGGCCCGCCACCCGAAAAAGGGACCAGGACACGCGCCACCGGCATCGAACACATTGCTTCCCAGCCATTATCCCGCATCGCACGACCCGATGACCAACATCGGTCCGCATCGCTTGGGCAACGCGCGCGAGCAAAACCACTCAATTCGGCGATGTGCCTGCGATACTGCTCGGCCTCGCGGACAGCGCCGGCTCGAAGCGCGCGTGGAATTCTTTGACGCAGCTCACATGTCCGGCCCGGCCCACCGCCGGTGATCTCCGCCATGCTGTCCTTCGTACGTCGGCGTACCGACCGGTACGCCACGCCTCGACACCGGAGGGATGCGCCATGGCCGACACCGTGCTCTACGAGGTGAGCGACGGGCTCGCGACGATCACGCTGAACCGCCCGGAGGCGATGAACGCGCTGAACATCGCGACCAAGGTCGCCCTGCGGGAGGCGGCCGAGTCCGCGGCCGGTGACAGCGCCGTACGGGCGATCCTGCTGACCGCGGCCGGGGACCGGGCGTTCTGTGTGGGCCAGGACCTCAAGGAGCACATCGGGCTGCTGGCCGCCGACCGGGAGGCCGGCTCCGGGCAGACGATGAGCACGGTCAAGGAGCACTACAACCCGATCGTGCGGGCCCTCGTCGGCGCCCCGAAGCCGGTGGTGGCGGCGGTGAACGGCGTCGCGGCCGGCGCCGGTTTCGGCTTCGCGCTCGCCGCGGACTACCGGATCGTCGCCGAGACGGCCGCCTTCAACACCTCCTTCGCGGGCGTGGCCCTCACCGCCGACTCGGGGGTCTCCTGGACGCTGCCGCGCGTGATCGGCCCCGGCCGCGCCGCCGACCTGCTGCTCTTCCCGCGCAGCATCAGCGCCCAGGAGGCGTACGAGCTGGGCATCGCCAACCGGCTGGTGCCGGCGGCGGAGCTGCGCGCCGAGGCGGAGAAGCTGGCCCGCGGGCTCGCCGAGGGGCCGACGGTGGCGTACGCGGCGCTGAAGGAGTCGGTGGCGTACGGCCTGACGCACTCGCTGTCCGAGACCCTGGACAAGGAGGACGAGCTGCAGGCACGCGCGGGCGCGTCCGAGGACCACGCCATCGCCGTGCAGGCCTTCGTCAACAAGGAGAAGCCGAAGTACCTGGGGCGGTAGCCGGTACGCGTCAGGGACGGCGGCGTGCGACGCAGTCGGCGAGGTGGTCGTCGACCAGGCCGCAGGCCTGCATCAGGGCGTACGCCGTCGTCGGGCCGACGAAGCGCAGTCCGCGTTGCTTCAGGGCCTTGGACAGGGCGGTCGACTCGGGGGTGACCGCGGGGACGTCGGCGATGGATCTGGGGACCGGGCGGGCGTCCGCGTCCGGGGCGTGGGACCAGATGAGCGCGTCCAGCTCGCCGGGCGCCCACTCGGCGAGCACGCGCGCGTTGGCGAGCGTGGCGTCGATCTTGGCACGGTTGCGGATGATGCCCGGGTCGGCGAGCAGGCGTTCGCGGTCGCCGTCGTCGAAGGCGGCGACCTTGGCGATCTCGAAACCGGCGAAGGCGGCGCGGAAGCCGGGGCGGCGGCGCAGGATGGTGATCCAGGACAGCCCGGACTGGAAGGCCTCCAGGGCCAGCCGTTCGAAGAGGGCGTCGTCGCCGTGGACCGGGCGGCCCCACTCCTCGTCGTGGTACGTCACGTACTCGGGCGCGGACAGGGCCCACGGGCAGCGCGGGGCGCCGTCCGGGCCGGTCAGGGCGGTGCCGTCGCTCACTGCGTCTCCTGCTGCTCGGGCTTGTCCATGGGCACCCGGGAGGCGGCGGCCCGCGCTCCCGCCAGCGCCGACTCCAGGTCGCTGATACGGGCGTCGCGCTCGGCGAGTTCGGCGGCGACGCGGTTGAGGGCGTCGTCGACGTCGGCCATGCGGTAGCCGCGGGCGGCGAGCGGGAAGCGCAGGGCGTCGATGTCGGCGCCGGTGACGGGGCGGTCCGACGGCAGCGGGTCGTACAGCCGCTCGGGGGCCGCCTCCGGCAGCGGGCCGGTGCCCTCACCGCCGCCCACCACGGCGAGCGTCACCGCGGCGACCACGACGGCGAGCGCGATGACCAGGAACAGGAACATAACCATCGCCGGCAACCCCACGCTCGGTGTCTTTCAGTGTCAGGGTCCGATCGTGCCATGCGACGCTGACAGTTAGGGTCACAGGCGGCGCGATACCAGGAAGAAGCCAGGACGTACAGGAAGAGGTCACAGGGGATGCTCAGGCTGGGCAGGCGTGAATTCGACACGCACGAGCCGGTGATCATGGCGATCGTGAACCGGACCCCGGACTCCTTCTACGACCAGGGGGCCACCTTCCGGGACGAGCCTGCGCTGGCTCGGGTCGAGCAGGCGGTGGCCGAGGGCGCGGCGATCATCGACATCGGCGGGGTGAAGGCCGGGCCGGGCGAGGAGGTCAGCGCCGAGGAGGAGGCACGGCGGACGGTCGGCTTCGTGGCCGAGGTGCGGCGGCGCTTCCCGGACGTGATCATCAGCGTGGACACCTGGCGGGCCGAGGTCGGCGAGGCGGTCTGCGAGGCCGGCGCCGATCTGCTGAACGACGCGTGGGGCGGGGTCGATCCCGGGCTGGCGGAGGTCGCCGCGAGGTACGGGGTGGGGCTGGTGTGCACCCACGCGGGCGGGGTGGAGCCGCGGACACGGCCGCACCGGGTGACGTACGACGACGTCATGGCCGACATCCTGGACGTGACCGTGGGGCTCGCGGAGCGGGCGGCGGCGCTGGGGGTGCCGCGGGAGTCGATCCTGATCGACCCCGGGCACGACTTCGGCAAGAACACGCGGCACAGCCTGGAGGCGACGCGACGGCTGGACGAGATGGTCGCCACGGGGTGGCCGGTGCTGGTGTCGCTGTCCAACAAGGACTTCGTGGGCGAGACGCTGGACCGTCCGGTCAAGGAACGGCTGATCGGGACGCTGGCCACGACGGCGGTGTCGGCGTGGCTGGGGGCGCAGGTCTACCGCGTGCACGAGGTGGCGGAGACGCGGCAGGTGCTGGAGATGGTGGCGTCCATTGCCGGCCACCGGGTCCCTGCGGTGGCTCGGCGGGGGCTGGCGTAGCGGACGCCGTCCCCGGGGCTCCGCCCCGGACCCCGGCGGGGGCTCCGCCCCCGTCGGTCCGGCCCCTGCACCCGCGCAGGGCGCCCCGGCTACCCCCACGCAGCGGTCAGCGGCCCGCCTCCTTCGACACCAAGGCCACCGCCTCCTCCACGTCGTCCGTGACGTGGAACAGGAGCAGGTCCGCCTCCGAGGCCTTGCCCTGGGCGACCAGGGTGTTCTTCAGCCAGTCGACCAGGCCGCCCCAGTAGTCCGTGCCGAAGAGGACGATCGGGAAGCGGGTGACCTTCTGGGTCTGGACCAGGGTGAGCGCCTCGAAGAGTTCGTCCAGCGTGCCGAGGCCGCCCGGCAGGACCACGAAGCCCTGCGCGTACTTGACGAACATCATCTTCCGCACGAAGAAGTAGCGGAAGTTGAGGCCGATGTCGACGTACGGGTTCAGGCCCTGCTCGAAGGGCAGCTCGATGCCGAGCCCCACCGAGGTGCCGCCCGCCTCGCACGCGCCCTTGTTGGCGGCCTCCATGGCGCCCGGTCCGCCGCCCGTGATCACCGCCCAGCCGGCCTGCACCAGCCCGCGTCCGAGCCGTACGCCCGCCTCGTACTCCGGTGAGTCCACCGGGGTGCGGGCCGAGCCGAAGACGCTGATCGCGGGCGGGAGTTCGGCCAGCGTGCCGAAGCCCTCGATGAACTCCGACTGGATGCGCAGCACGCGCCAGGGGTCGGTGTGCACCCAGTCCGAGGGGCCGCCCGCGTCCAGCAGCCGCTGGTCGGTCGTGCTGGCGGTGACCTGTCCGCGTCGCCGGAGGACCGGCCCGAGGCGCTGCTCGTCCGGCGGCACCTTCTTGCCCTCGGGGTTCCCGGTAGCCATGTGCGCTCCCTCCGTCGTGCGGTCCGTGCACCTCAGCGTAGATCTACGCGGGTTACGTCTGAGGGACCTGAATATGTCCGCCGCGCTGCGTCGTAAACACGGCTGGGCGGGTCATGACGTCAGCCACGACCGCAGGCGCTCCTCGCCCGCGAGGATCTTCGCCGTCTCCACCCGCTCGTCCCGCTTGTGCGCCAGGATCGGATTGCCGGGGCCGTAGTTGACCGCCGGGACGCCCAGCGCGCTGAAGCGGGCGACGTCGGTCCAGCCGAACTTGGGCTTCGGGGTGCCGCCGACGGCCTCGATGAAGGCCCGGGCCGCCGGGTGGGACAGGCCGGGCAGCGCGCCGCCGCTGTGGTCGTCGATCACGAACTCCTCCACCCCGCAGTCCGCGAAGACCTCCCGGACATGCGCGATCGCCTCGTCACCGCTGCGGTCCGGGGCGTAACGGAAGTTGACCGTCACCACACAGGCATCCGGGATCACGTTGCCCGCGACGCCGCCCGAGATCGCCACCGCGTTCAGGCCCTCGTGGTACTCCAGGCCGTCGATCACCGGCCGGCGCGGCTCGTACGCGGCCAGCCTCGCGAGGATGGGGGCCGCCGCGTGGATGGCGTTGGAGCCCATCCAGCTGCGCGCGGAGTGCGCGCGCTCGCCGCTCGTCTTCAGCAGCACCCGCAGCGTGCCCTGGCAGCCGCCCTCGACCTCACCGTCGGACGGCTCCAGCAGCACCGCGAAGTCGCCCTCCAGCCACTCCGGGTGGGCCTCGGAGATGTGCTTGAGGCCGTTGAGCTCGGCGGCGACCTCCTCGTTGTCGTAGAAGACGAAGGTCAGGTCGCGGTTGGGCGCCGGCACGGTCGCCGCGATGCGCAGCTGCACCGCCACGCCCGACTTCATGTCGCAGGTGCCGCAGCCCCACAGCACCCCGTCCTCGTCCAGCCGGGAGGGGACGTTGTCGGCGATCGGTACGGTGTCGATGTGGCCGGCGAGGATCACGCGCTCCGCGCGGCCCAGGTTCGTACGCGCCACCACGTTGTTGCCGAACCGGTCCACCGTCAGGTGCGGCAGGGCGCGCAGCGCGCTCTCGATCGCGTCCGCGAGCGGCTTCTCCGTGCCGCTCTCCGAGGGGAAGTCGACGAGCTGCGCGGTGAGCGCCGCGGCGTCCAGCGTGAGGTCAAGCGGGGTTTCGGCCATGGCCCCGACCCTATCCCGCGCCGCCGCGTCGGCGCCGGTTCCGCGGTGTGCGAACCCCTGGCGGGGCCCCGGGTGGCCTCCAGTAACTTGTACGGCGTGCCAGAGCCGTCCCCCACTTCCCCCAAGCGTCGCAGCCGTCTCCTGCGGGCCGGCGCGGCCGTCGTGGTGCTGTGCGCGGTCGCCGGTTACCTCGTGGTGCAGTACGTCACCGGAGGTCCCGGCGCCCCGGGTTGCAAGGTCGTCTCGGGCCGGGGCGACGGAGCGACGTACCAGTTCACCCCCGAGCAGGCGGTGAACGCGGCCACGATCGCCGCCGTCGGCACCAACCGCGGCCTGCCCGAGCGGGCCGTGACGATCGCGCTCGCCACCGCGCTGCAGGAGTCCGGGCTGCGCAACATCGACCACGGCGACCGCGACTCGCTCGGGCTGTTCCAGCAGCGCCCCTCGCAGGGCTGGGGCACCGAGCGGCAGGTCATGGACCCGACCTACGCGGCGGGCGTCTTCTACCAGCACCTGGTCAAGGTGCCCGACTACACCGAGCTGCCGCTCACGGTGGCCGCGCAGCGCGTGCAGCGCAGCGGCTACCCGGAGGCGTACGCCAAGCACGAGCCGGACGCGACGCTGCTCGCGGCGGCCCTGACCGGGCAGTCCGCGGCCACGCTGACCTGCGACGGCCGCCCCGGCGCCGACGCGGCGGCCGGCCCGGACGCGGTGCGGGCGGCGCTGGTGCGGGACTTCGGGCGCGGCGCCTTCGAGGAGACCGGCGCGGAGGTCGGCGGGCGGGGCCGTGCGGCGCCTTCGCCGTCCGTGAGCGCCGGTGCCGACGGGCAGACGGTGACCGTGCCGGTGCCCGCCGGGGGCGGCTCGCGCGGGGTGAGCGAGCGGGGCTGGCAGCTGGCCCACTGGGCCGTGGCCAACGCCTCCGCGCTGGACATCCGGCGCGTGACGTACGCCGGGCGGGAGTGGACGGCCGGGCACACCGACAGCAGGTGGCGCGAGGGCGGGTCGGGCACCGACTCCGCGGTCCGGATCGTCACCGGGCCGTAGTTCGTCATTGCGCAGTAGTACGGGCATTCACTCTCAGGAGTTAGTCCGCACGGTTACCGCGGGTGCAGTGCGCAGGTTTTCGTGCCGTCACCCCCGTACCGGCGAAAACCCTTGGAAACAAAGAGGCGGAAGGATTCAGCGGGCTTTCACGCGCGGCCCCCTTTGCCCGTTTTTATCCGCAGCCGATAATGCGACGCATTGCCAACTCTTTACGTTGCCGATCCGCAACCTTCGAGGGCTTCGAGCGGTAGTCACTGCGTCCGAGCCCGAACGATCAACAGCCAGTCGGTCGGCCAACTCCCGGGCTTGGACGGACAGTTCAGCGTTTCACCGATCTCTCCCGTCGAAGGAGCATCATGTCCCTCCCCCTGACCCGCCGGATCGCCCGCGCCGCGCTGCTCGTCGCTGCCGGAGCGGCCGCCGGGGTCGGTGCGGCCGGCTCCGCCAGCGCGGCCCCCGCCCTGCCCGCCACCCCGAACCTGGGCGGGCTGACCGCCCTGGACGGGGCGAGCGTCGCCAACCAGGCGGACAGCGCGCTGCAGCACTCCACCGCGGCCGCGGGCGAAACCGGCGGCAAGGCGGTCCAGTCGGCGGTGCCGGCCACGGGCAAGACCACCGGCAGCGCGGTGAAGAAGGTGACGCCGGTGGCCCAGAAGGCGGCCGGTGAGGCGGCCGGGTCCGCGGGGGGCCTGCTCGGCGACACCACCAAGACGGCCACGCAGGGCGGCCTGCCGACGGACTCCCTGACCAAGAGCGCGCCGTCCCTGCCGGTGGGCGGTGGGCTGCCGCTGGGCGGCTGACGGTTCACTGCGCTCGCCTGACCGGCTTGTACGGCGACGGGGCCCGGGGTGCTTCCCGGGCCCCGTCGCTTTGTGCTGCCGCTGCCTGCGTCGGCTGGGGCGGAGGTCCGTTGGGCCGCACCCGGCACTGCAGGCCGTGCCCACCCGTTCCGCCCCGCGGAACGACTGCCCACGGCGGTGGCGGGGCGGCTGCGCGCTGCCGACCACGACGTCGGCACCTGTGTGCCGACATCCGCCGTCCGCGTCAGGACAGGCGGGACACCGCCGCGGCCACTCGTTCGTCCGTTGCCGTGAAGGCCACGCGGACGAAGTTCTCGCCGGCCGAGCCGTAGAAATCGCCCGGGGCGACCAGGATGCCGAGGTCGGCCAGGTGGGCGACCGTGGTCCAGCAGGACTCGTCGCGCGTCGCCCACAGGTAGAGGCTGGCCTCGCTGTGCTCGATGCGGAAGCCGTGCCGCACTAGCGTGTCGCGCAGGGCCTCGCGGCGTGCCTCGTAGCGCTCGCGCTGGACGCGGACGTGCTCGTCGTCGCCGAGCGCCGCCACGACGGCGGCCTGGGTCGGCGCGGAGGTCATCATGCCGCCGTGCTTGCGGATCTCCAGCAGCGGGCCGAGGACGGCCGGGTCGCCGGCCAGGAACGCGGCGCGGTAGCCGGCCAGGTTGGACCGCTTGGACAGGGAGTGCACGGCCACGATGCCGTCGTAGGAGCCGCCGTTGACGTCCGGGTGGAGGACGGAGACCGGGTCGGCCTCCCAGCCCAGCTCCAGGTAGCACTCGTCGGAGAAGACCAGCACGCCGTGCTCGCGGGCCCAGGCCACGATCCGGGTCAGCTCGTCCTTGGACAGCACCTTGCCGGTCGGGTTGGACGGCGAGTTCAGCCAGAGCAGCTTCAGGCCGGCCGGGTCCAGCTGGGTCGGGTCGTCGTAGACCTCGTGGTCCGCGCGGGCCAGACGGGCGCCCACCTCGTACGTCGGGTAGGCCAGGCGCGGATAGGCGACCTTGTCGCCGGGGCCGAGGCCCAGCTGGGTGGGCAGCCAGGCCACCAGTTCCTTGGAGCCGACGATGGGCAGCACGTGCCGGTGGGTCACCTCGCGGGCGCCCAAGCGGCGCTCGACCCAGCCGGTGATCGCGTCGCGCAGTGCCGGCGTGCCCCAGACCGTCGGGTAGCCCGGCGAGTCGGCCGCGTCGATCAGGGCCTTCTGGATCAGCTCGGGCACCGGGTCGACCGGCGTGCCGACGGAGAGGTCGACGATGCCGTCCGGGTGGGCTGCGGCGGTCTTCTTGAAGGGCTCCAGCCTGTCCCAGGGGAAGGTGGGCAGCCGGTCGGAGACTGCGGACACGGATCTTGCTCGCTTTCGTCGGTTCGGCAAACGCCTCGGTCCCGTACGGCGATCACCCGGGTGATCTGGCCGTACGGGACCGAGGCGGCGCTTCAGAGGCGGCCGGGATCAGCCGTTCTGCGGCGGGAGCGCGGCGATGAAGGGGTGGTCGCGCTCGATCAGCCCCAGCTTGCTCGCGCCGCCCGGAGAGCCGAGCTCGTCGAAGAACTCGACGTTCGCCTTGTAGTAGTCCTTCCACTCCTCCGGAGTGTCGTCCTCGTAGAAGATCGCCTCGACCGGGCAGACCGGCTCACAGGCACCGCAGTCGACGCATTCGTCCGGGTGGATGTACAAGGACCGCTGGCCCTCGTAGATGCAGTCGACCGGGCACTCCTCGATGCACGCCTTGTCCTTGACGTCGACACAAGGCTGCGCGATGACGTAGGTCACGCTGTCGTTCCTCCTCGATAGGGCGCTGGCGGGCCTCCTCAGGCTCCGCCGCCTGGCGCGCGGGAGCGCGGCGTCGTCGATGCCCGCCACCTAGTATCTCCGTTCCTGGGCATGATCCGAACAGGAGGGGTGAACCGACCAGTGGAAATCTCCGCCTTCGGGCGCCTTGAGGTCCGTATCACCGCTGCTGACGTGGGCAAACGGGTCTCAGTGCGGTGCTTGAACGACACGGCGGCCGCCGGGGAGAAATTCACCGACACGGTGGGCGTTCTCACATCATGGGACAGCGGTGTGCTGCTGATCACACGGAAGGACGGGGAGACCGTCCGGATTCCGGAATCGTCGCTGGTCGCGGGCAAGGTCGTCCCCGCCGCGCCGGCCCGCCGCCGTGGCCCCGCGGCCTCCTACGAGGAGCTGGTGCGGGTCGTCACGCGCGCGTGGCCTCCGCTGGTCAGCGAGCGGCTCGGCGAGTGGGAGCTGCGGGCCGCCGCCGGGTTCACCCGGCGTGCCAACTCGGTGCTGCCGCTCGGCGACCCGGGCCTGCCCCTCGACGAGGCGCTGACCGCCGTACGACGCTGGTACGACGAGCGCGGGCTGCCCGCCTACGTCCAGACCGCGACCGGCGCCGAGGGCACCCAGGAGCTGCTGTGCGCGGAGCTGGAACGGCGCGGCTGGGTGCGTGAGGTGACGGCCGAGGTGTGGATCGGGGGCCTCGCCCCGGTCGCCGATCTCGCCGAGCCGGCCGGGGTGGTGCTGTCCCGCCGGGCCGACGAGGCGTGGCTGGCCCGCTACCAGCGCAAGGGGGTGAGCGAGGTGGCGCTGAAGGTGCTGGAGAGCGGGCCGTCGGTGTGGTTCGCGACCGTGCCCGGCAAGCCGGGCGGGGCCCCGGCGGCGATCGGCCGGTGTGTGGTGGACGGCCGCTGGGCCGGATTCGCCGCCGTGGAGGTCGACCCGGCGCTGCGGCGGCAGGGGCTGGCGACGACCGTCATGGCCGCGCTGGCCGCCCAGGCGCTGGACGAGGGTGCCTCGGCCGGGTGGCTGCAGGTGGAGACGGACAACGCGGCGGCGCGGGCGCTGTACGCCCGGCTGGGCTTCGCCCCGCACCACGCGTACCACCACTACCGCGCGCCCGGCCCCGAGCAGGCGTGATGATGCGTCCCCCGTTCCCCCCGCCGCCGGACCCCTCCGCCGAGCTGCGCCGCCGCTTCGCCGCCGAGGCGCGCACGGAGCGACCCGACCTGTCCGCGCTGTGCCTGCTGATCGGCGCGGTGGCGGACGGTTCGCTGGACGAGGCGGGCATGGACGCGGCACAGATGGAACTGGACCGGCTCGCCGGGCAGCTGCCGTTCCGCCCCGGCGGCCCGGCGGCCTGGGCGCAGGCGCTGCACCGGGTGCTGGGCGAACGCCTCGGCTTCCACGGCACGCCGGGCGACTACCGCCGCCTGGAGTCGTCGCTGCTGCACGAGGTGCTGCGCCGCCGCAGGGGCCTGCCGATCCTCCTGTCGGTGGTCTGGATGGAGGTCGCCCGCAGGGCCGGGGCCCCGGTGTACGGCGTGGCCCTGCCGGGCCACTTCGTGGTGGGCTTCGGCCCCCAGGAGGACCAGGTCCTGGCCGACCCGTTCGACCGGGGCCGGGTCCTGACGGGCCCCGACGCGGAACTCCTCGTCGTGGGCGCGACGGGCGCCCCCCTGGACCCGTCCTACCTGACCCCCGCGGACCCCCTGGACGTCGTCCTGCGCATCCTCAACAACATCCGCGCCTGGGCGGCGGCCCGCCCGGAACGCACGGACGTCGCCCTGTGGGCCGTCGACCTGTCCCTCCTCCTCCCCTCCCACCCGGCCCGCCTCCGCCACGAACGCGCCCAGATCCTGGTCCGCCGGGGCGAGTTCACGGAGGGCGCGCGGGAGCTGGAGGCGTACGCGGAGGTGGTGGGCGCGGTGGACGAGCCGGCGGCGGAAAGGCTGCGGGGGGAGGCCCGGGCGGCTCGGGCGTTGTTGAACTGACCAACGAAAACGCTTTATCGCGCTCGCGAGAAGCCCTTTCCCCCGACACCGGTGTGATCAAGCGCACTGTGCGCCCACAAACGCAACGCGGAAGCCTTCCACCCCGTCTTCCGGGCACACCGGGGCCGCTGCCGGGCCCCTCACCACACAATCGGGGAACTGCATGCACCGCGCGTCAGCGCTTCGGTGGTCGCACGGCACCGTCGCGGAGCGCCTGGCCGGTCGTCACAACAGCCTTGGCCTGCTCAGGCTGTGTCTGGCTCTGGCGGTGGTCGTCTCGCACGCCCGCATTCTGGGGTACGGGGGGAAGGAATACCTCCGCTACTTCAGCGGGGGCCAGACCGATCTCGGCAAACTCGCCGTCTACGGCTTTTTCGTGCTCTCCGGGATACTCGTCACCCGCAGTGGAGCCAGGCTCGGTGTCGGGCGTTTTCTCTGGCACCGGGCCTTGCGCATTCTGCCCGGTTTCTGGGTGTGCCTGGGACTGACCGCCTTTGTCGCAGCGCCTTTTCTGTACTGGCGGCTGCACTCCACACTGGACGGTTTCAACGGCCCCCATGGCCCCCTCGACTATCTGCGGGCGAACTGGGCCGTCACGACCAACCAGCCCGACATAGCCCGCATCATGGCCGACGGGCAGTCACGCGAACGCATCCACGCCGGGGCCTTCAACGGCGCGCTGTGGAGTCTGCGCTACGAGGTGATGTGCTACCTGGGCGTCGCGGTCCTCGCCGTCACCGGCATCCTCGCCCGTGCCCGCCGGGCCGTCCTGGTGATCACGCTCGTCCTCGGCTGGCTGGTCATACGCCACGCGAGCCATGACGCCCACTGGGCCGGCCAGTACGCCTCCCACTACCTGCACGACGTCCAGCTGCCCGTCGTCGGGCATCTCAGCCCGACGTTCCTGATCTACCTGGGATTCGCCTTCGCGCTCGGCGCGCTCATCGAAGTCGCCGGTCATCGGATACCCGTCAGCGACCCCCTCGGTGTCGCGTCCCTGGTCGTCCTGGCCGGCAGCCTCCACTACGGCTACCTCTTCACCGTCGGCATACCGGCCTTCGCCTACCTGCTGGTGTGGCTCGCCGTCCGCCTGCCGGCGCCGTTGCACCGCGTCGGTGCCCGCAACGACTACTCCTACGGCATCTACATCTACGGCTTCCCCGTCCAGCAGACGCTCGCCCTTCTCGGCTGCACCCGGTGGGGCCTCGCCGCCTACCTCGCCCTCACGCTGGCCCTCACCCTCCTGCTCGCCGTGGCCTCCTGGCACCTCGTCGAACGCCCCGCCCTGCGGTTGAAGGACCTCGGCAAGGGCACTCCTTCCCGGCCCGTCCAGAAGCACGTACCTCAGCAGCGCAAGGCGGAAGTGCCGGTCTCAGCTCAGCCGACGTGAGGCACGAACCCGGCCCAGGCCTCCGGCGAGAACGTCAGCCGGGGGCCTGCGGCGTTCTTGGAGTCGCGGACGTGAACGGTGCCGGGGGTTGTGGCTATCTCCACACAGGAGTCGCCCTCGCTGCCGCTGCTGTAGCTGCTCTTGAACCAGGTGTACGCCACTTCGACGCACGAGTCGCCCTCGCTGCTGCTGCTGTAACTGCTCTTGAACCAGACCAGTTCGGAGGCGTCCCCGGCCGACGTCTTGCGGATCATGTCTCCCCCAGCAGTTGCTCGATGAAGGCCGTCGACTCACGAGGCGTGAGCGCCTGGGCCCGGATGATGCCGTAGCGCAGCTCAAGGATACGGAGCTGCCTCGGCTCGGACACCGGTCGGCCGTTGGCCACGACCGGAGAGCGCCCCACCGCCGTGCCGTCCTGGAACTTCAGCACCTCGATACCGCCGGCCAATCCCGCGTGCTCCTCGCGGTCCATCGGCATCACTTGAAGCTCGACGTTCCGCAACTGGGCCGTGGTCACGAGATGTTCGAGCTGGCGGCGCAGCACCGCCCGTCCACCGAGCGGGCGGCGTAACGTCCACTCCTCCAGGACGAAGCTGAGTTCCGGCGCCGGGTCCCGCTCGAAGACGGACTTCCGCGCCACCCGCGCCGCGATGAACCGCTCGATCTCGTCCTGGGTGTACGCGGGACGCCGCATGCACAGCAGGGCTCGGGCGTACTCCGGTGTTTGCAGCAGGCCGTGCACGTTCAGCGGGTCGTACAGCTGGAGCTCGACCGCGCGGGCCTCCATCTGCGCCAGGTCCCGCACCTTCTTGGGGTACCGGACCTTCCGTACGTCCTCCTTCATCGCCGCGATCAGGCCGGCCGCCCCCAGCACCTCGTCCGCCTCGTCCAGGTACTCGGGCCGGGGGATGCGCTTGCCGCCCTCGATCTTGTAGACCATGTCCTCGGAGTAGCCGACGGCCGTCGCGAACTCCCCTGCCTTCATCCCCACGGCCTCGCGGCGCAGCCGTAACTGCCGCCCCACCGTGGCGATGACCGCCAGGGCCCAGTCGTCGTCCGGGTCCACCTCCCAGCCGGGCTCCTCCACTTCGACATCCACGGACACGCCCCGCCCTCCTCGATCGATCACCGTACGCGATCGCGCCGTCACGGATCACGGTAGCGATGCCCGAACACTCTGCGTGACGGAAATCAGAAATCCCCCCGCCGGAGGCTAACGCGGCCTCCTCCTGATCCGGACCCACACATCCCTCGCCCAGCGGCTCGCCTCCGTGCGGCTGGTCGCCACCAGGCGGCGGGCCTGTTCCGGGGTTTCCACCATGGGGCCCGAGCCGCGCAGGGGGCGGCCGGCCGTTTCGTAGAGGACCAGGGTCGAGGCCAGGCCGATCACGCCCGCGCCCATCAGGTAGTACGCCGGGATCATCTCGTCGTCCAGGCCCGTCACCAGGGCCGAGGTGAACAGCGGGGTCGTTCCGCCGAACAACGACACCGAGACGTTGAAGGCGATCGACAGGGCGCCGTAGCGGATGCGGGTGGGGAACAGCGCGGGCAGGGTCGCCGCCGACGTGCCCGCGAAGCAGACCAGGAGCAGGCCGAGGATGAGGCAGCCGATGGCCGGGGCGAGGACGCCGCCCTGACGGATCAGCAGGAACGCCGGGATCGACAGGGCGATCAGGGCCACGCTGCCCGCCATGAAGACCGGGCGGCGCCCCCAGCGGTCCGTCGAGCGGCCGACCGTGGTGATGGTGAGGGCGACGACGACCATCGTGCCGAGGACGAGGAGCTGGGCGGTGTTCTCGTCCTGGCCCAGCGTCGCCGTCATATAGGTGGGGAGGTAGGACGTCACCATGTAGTTGGTGACGTTGTAGAGCAGCACCAGGCCCATGCAGATCAGGACGGCCTGCCAGTGGTGGACGAAGATGTCCCGCAGCCGGCCGTGGCCGGACTGGCGGGCCTCCTCCACGGGGTCCTCGCCGCCGACGGCCCGGTTCGCGGCCCGCTGCTCGTTCGCCTGTTCGGCCTCCTTCTTGAACGCGGGCGTCTCCTCCAGCTTCAGCCGGATGTACAGGCCGATCACGCCGATGGGGCCCGCCACCAGGAACGGGATGCGCCAGCCGTAGTCCTGCATGCCGCCGCTGCCCAGGCCGGCGGTGAGGCCGGTGACCAGGGCCGAGCCGAGGGCGTAGCCGACGAAGGTGCCGAAGTCGAGCCAGCTGCCGAGGAAGCCGCGCCGGGTGTCGGGGGCGTACTCGGCGATGTAGGTGGTGGCGCCCGCGTACTCCCCACCGGTGGAGAAGCCCTGGACCAGGCGGCAGATCAGGAGCAACAGAGGTGCCACGAAGCCCACCGCCGCGTAGGAAGGCAGGAAGCCCACCGCGAACGTGCTGATCGCCATCATCACCATCGTGGCCGCCAGGACCCGCTGGCGGCCGATGCGGTCGCCCAGGGGGCCGAAGACGATGCCGCCCAGGGGGCGGACGACGAAGGCGGCGGCGAAGGTGGCGAAGGTGGAGACCACCTGGGCGCCGGGCGAGCTGGAGGGGAAGAAGACCTTGCCGAGGACGGGGGCGACATAGGCGTACACGCCGAAGTCGAACCACTCCATCATGTTGCCCATCGCGGCGGCCGAGACCGCGCGGCGGACGGCGGGCCGGTCGGTGACGGTGACGTCGGCGGGGGTGAGCATCTGCTTGCGTCGGCGCAGCAGGGTCCGCAGCATCCGGTCCGTGGCCGGATGGCCGCCACGGCCGGGGACGGGGCGGTTCCGGTCGGGCGGCGGGGCAGAGCTGTCGGGCATCAGATCACCGCAAACACCACTCGGGGGACTATTTCGACATTCCGGCCATTATCCACCCGTGATCGTCAGTCACCCGGGTGCCCCACCCACGACCGCTGAAGCCACCCCTTCTCCCGCTAGAGCCAGCCCTTCTCCCGCGCGATCCGTACCGCCTCCGCCCGGTTGCGCACCGCCAGCTTCTGGATCGCCGTCGACAGGTAGTTGCGGACCGTGCCCTGGGACAGGTGCAGCGCCGCGGCCAGTTCGGCGTTGGTGGAGCCGTCGGCCGCGGCGCGCAGCACCTCGCGTTCGCGGTCGGTCAGCGGGTTGGCGCCCTCGGCGAGGGCGGCGGCCGCGAGCGTCGGGTCGATGACCCGCTCACCGGCCAGCACCTTGCGTACCGCCTCGGCGAGTTGGGCCGCCGGGGCGTCCTTGACCAGGAAGGCGTCCGCGCCGGCCTCCATCGCGCTGCGCAGATAGCCGGGGCGGCCGAAGGTCGTCAGCACGACCAGCTTCAGCGCGGGGAACTCCCGGTGCAGCAGCCCCGCCGCCTCGATGCCGGTCATGCCGGGCATCTCGATGTCGAGCAGGGCCACGTCCAGGTCGTGCGTGCGGGCGGCCGGCAGCACCTCGTCGCCACGGGCGACCTGTGCGACGACCTCGATGTCCTCCTCCAGGCCGAGCAGCGCGGCCAGGGCCTCGCGGACCATCGACTGGTCCTCCGCCAACAGGACCTTGATCATGGGGCTCATGCCCCGGATCCTACGGCCGCCGCACTGCCCGCCGGTACGCGGGCGACCAGCCGGAACCCGTGCTTGATGGGGCCCGCCTCCAGGGTGCCGCCCGCCTTCTGCAGACGTTCCGTCAGACCGGTGAGCCCGTTGCCGGGGCCGGTGCCGCTGCCGCCGGTTCCGTTGTCCTCGACGGTGAGTTGGAGGACGGGCCCGTCGAGGGTCTGGTGCCGGGCCAGCTCCACCAGGCAGCGGCGGGCACCGCTGTGCCGTACGACGTTGGTGATCGCCTCGCGCAGCGCCCAGGCGAGGGCGGCCTCGCTGTCCTCGGGCAGGCCGGTGAGGTCGGGTTCGGCGGGGAGTTCGGCGGTGACGCCGGCCGCGGTGAGCGCGACCTGGGCGCCGGCGATCTCGGCGGCCAGGCGCGGCCGGCGGTAGCCGGTGACGGCCTCGCGGACGTCGACCAGGGCCTGCCGGCTGACCTGTTCGATGTCGGCGACCTGCTGGGCCGCCTTGTCGGGCTGGTCCGGGAGCATCCGGCCGGCCAGCTCGCTCTTGAGCGTGATCAGGGAGAGCGAGTGGCCGAGCAGGTCGTGCAGATCGCGGGCCAGCCGCAGCCGCTCCTCGTTGGCGGCGAGCTGGGCGACGGTGGCCCGGGCCTTGCGCAACTCGATCGTCGTACGGACCAGTTGGCCGACGCCGGTCATCGCGAACCCGATGAGCAGCACCAGCACGAACAGTCCGCGCGCCTCCTTCTCGTCGGAGTGCAGGCCCACCAGGTACATGACCACGGTCGCGGCGGGGATGGCCCAGTACGCCGCACGCAGCGGCAGGGTGGCCCCGCAGGCCACCGACAGGTAGACGAACAGGCCGAGCCAGGCGCTGCCGAACGAGTAGGCCAGCAGGGGCGCCAGCACGCCGAGGGCCACGGTCAGCGAGACCACCACCGGTGCCGAGAACGGCCGGCCCATGTTGCGGAAGACCAGCGTCAGATAGACCCCGACGAAGGCGGCGAGGCCCACCCAGCCGGCGGCGGTGGCCCCGGCGCTGTGATGGCCGCTGAGGAGATCGTCGATGGGCGAGGCCAGGAACACGAGCCAGACGCCGATCCACAGGATCTTGACGTACATCTCGCGCCGGGTCCGCGCGGGCCAGCCGAGCCGCACCCGCGGTGCGGAGCCGGACGTGTCCTTGAGGTCCTCCGTCATGGTGCTCACGCCTTCAGCGTGTCCTTCCGGTACAGCCAGGCCGCCCCGCCCGCGAAGAGGACGAAGAAGACGGCGAGGATGGCGATGTCCTGGGCCTGCGGGGCCTGGCTCTGCTCGATGGACCGCCCCAGGGCAGCGTACGCGTGCGTGGGCAGCCACTTGGCGATGTCCTGGAGCCACTGCGGGAACGTCGTCGACGGCATCCACAGGCCGCCCAGCATGGACAGGCCGAAGTAGGTGATCATCGTGATGGGCCGGACCGCGTCCCCGCTGGCCAGGTAGCCGAGGGCGACGCCGAGCGCGGCGAACACCAGGCTGCCGGCCCAGATCGCGCCGGTCAGGGCGAGCCACTGCCAGGCGTCCAGGCGGACGTCCTTCACGGCCGCGGCGACGACGAAGACGATCACGATGGACGGCAGGCTCACCACGGCCGCGCTCGCGGTCTTGGCGAGGACGTAGCCGCGCCCGGGCAGGGTGGTCAGCCGCAGCTGCCGCACCCAGCCGCACTCGCGCTCCTTGGCGATGCGCTCGCTGTTGCCCATCAGCACGGCCGTCAGGGCGCCGAAGGAGGCCATGGAGACCATCATGTACGTCGGCAGGGTCAGCCCGCTGCCGTCGACCTCGGTGCTCGCGTCGGCGTTGCCCGCGATGATCAGGAAGAGCAGCGAGGGGTAGAGCACGGAGAAGAACAGGAACTTGCGGTTGCGCAGGGCGCGGGTGAGTTCCAGCTTGATCAGGCTGTTCACTTGGTCTTCGCCTCCTCGGCGGCGGTGATGGCGACGAACGCCTGCTCCAGGCCGAGCCCGGCGACTTCGAGGTTGCGGGGGTAGAGGCCGAGGCCGTAGAGGGCGTGCACGGTGGCGTCGGCGTCGGAGGACTGGATGCGGACGGTCGAGCCCGACACGTCGACGGACGTCAGGAAGGGCAGCGCGCGCAGGGCGGCCTCGTCGATGGCGCCCTCCAGGTCGAACGACACCCGGCGGGCGCCCGCCTTGGCCTTGATCTCGGCGGCGGTGCCGTCGGCCAGCAGCCGTCCCCGGTGCAGCACGAGCACCCGGTCGGCGATGGCGTCGGCCTCCTCCAGGTAGTGGGTGGCGAACAGCACGGTGCGCCCCTGGTCGGCCTGCTCGCGCATGGTCGCCCAGAACGCCTGCCGGGTGGTGACGTCCATGCCGGTGGTCGGCTCGTCCAGGACGATCAGGTCGCTGTCGCCGGCGGTGGCGAGGGCGAAGCGGACCCGCTGGGCCTGGCCGCCGGAGAGCTTGTTGACCTTGCGGTCGGCGATGTTCGCGACGCCGGCCCGGGTGAGCACGTCGGAGGCCTTGTACGGCCGCGGGTGCAGGGCGCAGGCGAGCCGGACCAGCTCGGCGACGGTGACCTCGTCCATCAGGCCGCCGCTCTGCAGCATGGCGCCGACCTTCCCGGCGACGATGGCCTCGCGCGGGGAGGTGCCGAAGACGCGGACCGTCCCGGAGTCGGGGGTCTTGAGGCCGAGCAGCAGGTCGAGGGTGGTCGACTTGCCCGCGCCGTTGGGGCCCAGCAGGGCCACGGTCTCGCCAGGGTGCAGCGCGAGCGACAGTCCGTCGACCGCCCGCACGTCCCCGTAGTTCTTGCTCACCTGGTCG
Organism: Streptomyces sp. Ru71; assembly: GCF_002920535.1. Taxonomy (GTDB): domain Bacteria; phylum Actinomycetota; class Actinomycetes; order Streptomycetales; family Streptomycetaceae; genus Streptomyces. Next base: position 22,452 of record NZ_PQSS01000102.1, read on the forward strand.
AAACCGACCACCGGGGTGCCGGTGGCCGTCGCTGTCGTCGTCATGCCCTCATCGTCGCGATACAGGTGGTGGGCCCGGCAGTGTCGGCCGTCCGCAGTGGCGGATGACAGATGTCATGCGGGCGGGCATGACAGACGACGGAGGGGGCGTCCGGCGGTGTGCCGGACGCCCCCTCGCGGTGGTCCGTCAGCTGGGGTTCGTCTCGATGACGGCGACCCGGTTGGAGGTGCTCTTCAGCGCCAGCCGCAGGGCGCCGTAGACGTCCTGGACGGTGACCGGGGTCTTCTGGCCGTTGGCGCGGGCGATCAGCACGCCGTCGAAGGTCTTGCCGTACAGCTCCTTCAGCGCGGCCTCGTCGTAGGAGTCGACGAGCTTGCCGTCCACGGCCTTGACCCGCAGGAACTTCCAGATCGACTTCTGCGGGCTGAAGGAGACCTTGTGCGCGGCGTCCGTCTGGACGGTGACCTTCGCGGACATGGCCGGCTCGGCGAACTCCTTCATCATCCGGTCGACCTCGGTGTTGGACACCGTGGGCTGCCGGTTCGTCGTCGCCACCCGCACGGGCGTGACCGCGCCGGTCTCCACCTGGGTGCGGTACGCCTGCTCGACGGCCTGCTTGGAGGCGGCGACGTCGATGCCCTTGCCGGGCTTGCCGTAGACGGCGACGGCCTTGCCGGACTCGAAGCGGATGGTGCCGTCGGTCATCGAGCCGGAGCCGCCCGCGGCGTTCTCCAGGGCGGCCTGGAGCTTCTCCTCGTCGACCGGCATGACCGGGTCGACCTGGCGCTGCTGCCCGAACAGGGAGCCGATGACGGAGACCGGGTTGTAGTCGCTCTTCGCGGCCGCGCCGACCGTGGCGTCCTCGTCGAAGTGGAGGCCCGCCTGGTCCGGCTTGAGGGTGACCGTGGAGCCGTCGACGGACAGCTTCAGCGGCTGGTTCACCCGCGCGCCGAGTGCGTCGTCGAGCTTCTTGACGGCCTCGTCGCGGGTGCCGCCGCCGATGTCGACGCCGAGCACGGTGGTGCCCTTGGGCACGTCGGAGTGGTTCATCAGCAGGCCGGCGCCGTAGACGCCGGCGGCCAGCACGATCACGCCGCCGACGAGCAGCGGGAGCTTCCTGCGGCCCTTCTTCTTCGGCGGGCGGGAGGCGGGCACGTTCTGCGCGACCGGCTCGGGCAGCTTGGGCGGGGTGTGCGCCACCGCTCCGCCGTCGGACCCGGCGCCGAACGGGCCGCGGTCGCCGGGCGGGATGACCGGGATGCCGCTGGTGACGGTGTGCCCCGAGACGTTGTCGTGGGGCTGTGCGCCGTAGCCGCCTGCGGGCGGTTCGGGGGCCTGGATCTGCGGGGTGAGGATGGCGGTGTCGTCGCTCAGCCCGCCGGCGGGGCCGAGACCGGCGGTGCCGGGTGCGGTCATGCCGGGAGCGGCCGCTCCGGGGGCCGGCATACCGGGCGCGGTCGCGCCGGGGCGTGCGGCGCCGGGGACCGGCGGGATAAGGGGGCCGTCGCCGGTGACCGGGCCGCCGGTCGGGCCGGAGGGGCCCTGCGGGCCGCGGCCACGGGGGGCGCCGGGGCCGTTCGGGCCGTTGAAGCCGGTGCTGCCGCCGGGGCCGCCGGGGCGACCGGTACCGTTCGCGCCGCCCTGACCGGCCGGGCCGTTCGGGCCGCCCGGGGTGTCGAAGTCGTGGCGGTCGCCGCCGGGCTCGGTGAAGTACGGCAGGTCGTCGCGGGTGGGCGCGTCGGTGTCGGGGCGTGCCGAGCTGCCCAGCGGGCCCGCGGCGAGCGCCTCGGTGACGTCGAAGGAGCCGGTGCCGCCGCCGTGGCCCGGGCGCGACGGGTCCGCCGGTGGCGCC
>NZ_PQSS01000103.1 GCF_002920535.1 Streptomyces sp. Ru71
CTCCGGCCGCCCCCGCGGCTCCGGCGCCCGCCCCCGCCCCGGTCACCCCGGCGCCGGCCGCCCCGGCCGCCGCCCAGCCGACCGACGAGGGCGCCTACGTGACCCCGCTGGTGCGCAAGCTCGCCGCCGAGAACGGCGTCGACCTGGGCGCGGTCAAGGGCACGGGCGTCGGCGGCCGTATCCGCAAGCAGGACGTCCTGGCCGCCGCCGAGGCCGCCAAGGCCGCCACCGCCGCCCCGGCCCCGGCCGCGGCTGCCCCGGCCGCCGCCAAGAAGGCCCCGGCGCTGGAGGTCTCCCCGCTGCGCGGCCAGACCGTGAAGATGCCGCGGATCCGCAAGGTCATCGGCGACAACATGGTCAAGGCCCTGCACGAGCAGGCCCAGCTGTCCTCGGTGGTCGAGGTCGACGTGACCAAGCTGATGCGGCTGCGCGCCCAGGCGAAGGACTCCTTCGCCGCGCGTGAGGGCGTCAAGCTCTCCCCGATGCCGTTCTTCGTCAAGGCCGCCGCGCAGGCGCTGAAGGCCCACCCGGTCATCAACGCCAAGATCAACGAGGCCGAGGGCACGATCACCTACTTCGACACCGAGAACATCGGTATCGCGGTGGACTCCGAGAAGGGCCTGATGACCCCGGTCATCAAGCACGCCGGCGACCTCAACATCGCGGGCATCTCCAAGGCCACGGCGGAGCTGGCCGGCAAGGTCCGCGCCAACAAGATCACGCCCGACGAGCTGTCCGGCGCGACCTTCACCATCTCCAACACCGGTTCGCGCGGTGCGCTCTTCGACACGATCATCGTGCCGCCGGGCCAGGTCGCGATCCTCGGCATCGGTGCCACGGTCAAGCGTCCGGCCGTCATCGAGACCGCCGAGGGCACGGTCATCGGCGTCCGCGACATGGTCTACCTGACCCTGTCCTACGACCACCGCCTGGTGGACGGCGCCGACGCCGCGCGCTACCTGACCGCCGTCAAGGCGATCCTGGAGGCCGGCGAGTTCGAGGTCGAGCTCGGCCTGTAATCCCCGCTCAGCGCAGCACGTCGAGTGCCCCCGTCCGGAATCTCCGGGCGGGGGCACCGGCGTTTGGATGCACACGGTGCGTAGCGGGTATGCGGCACCTGCACCCCCCGAAGGGGCGCGGGGAACTGCGCGACAAGCCACCCACAACCCGCAGCCGCCCCACAACAGGACGAACCGAGCTCCGAGGCGCCCCCGGCCGACCCACGGCGTGTAACCCTGGTCTCACCTGCGCAAAGACACCCCCACACCCCCTCCCCGCGGAGCGAACCCGCCGTATTGTCTAAACGTCAGCCCTCCCGAAGGAGCACTCATGACCGCGCCCGTCGTCCACTCGCTGCGCGAGCAGATCCGCGAGCACATCGTGGAGGGAATCGTCAGCGGGCGCTGGCAGCCGGGCGAGCGGATCGTGGAGCGCCGTATCGCCACGGAGCTGGAGGTCAGCCAGACCCCGGTCCGCGAGGCGCTGCGCGAGCTGGAGTCGCTCCGGCTGATCGAGTCCGCCCCCAACAAGGGCGTACGCGTCCGCAACCTGACCGCGGCCGACCTGGAGGAGAGCTACCCCGTCCGGGCCGGTCTTGAGGCCATCGCGGCCGAGCTGGCGGCGGAGAAGCTGGCCGTGGACTGCTCGGTCCTGGAGCCGCACGTCACGGCCCTGTACGCGGCCGACCGCAACGCCGACGGCACCGCCCAGGTCCGCCACACCGTGGGCTTCCACCGCGAGCTGGTCCGCGCGGCCGACAACTCGGTGCTGCTGCACACCTGGGAGGGACTGGGGATCGAGGTCTTCACGGCCCTGTCGATCCGCTGGCTGGGCACGGTCCAGCAGTCGTACGCGGAGGAGCACGAGGAGCTGGTACAGGCGTTCAAGCGCCGCGACCCCCGCATCGCCGAACTGGTGAAGGCCCACGTCCTGGGCTGCGCCCCGCGCGCATAGAGGACGTCGCCCGCCCCCGAAGGGGCGCGGGGAACTGCCCGACCAGCCCCACACGGCCCGCACCCGGCAGACCACCGCACCACCCGAGCACTCCCCCGCTCAAACGCCGCCACCTGCGAAAACAAGGCGAATCCACGTCACCCGGTGCCATCGCCGAAGGCACCCCGTGCCGACTTTCTCGTGATCGAGAGGTTTTCCCCCTCAACCCTTTGATCGATCATCGATCAGGGAGTTACAGTCGCCGACGGACTTCCACCGAAGTTCTCTAGCCCTGTCCTGCCAAAGACCTAGGGCACCCCTGAACCCTTACTTGTGAGGGAACCCCCTTCGACTGAGGAAGGCGGCGACATGACCGACCCCAACGCCATCCAGCCGAGCGAGCTCGACCAGCTCCCGGACCGCGACCCCGAGGAGACCGCCGAATGGCAGGCCTCCCTGGACGCCGTCGCCAAGGCGGCCGGGCCGCACCGGGCGGCCTACCTGATGCGCCGCACGCTGGAGCGCGCCGAGGGCGCCGGCATCGCGCTGCCGAAGCTCCTCGAAACGGACTACGTCAACACCATCCCCACCTCCGCGGAGCCGGCGCTGCCCGGTGACCCGGAGCTGGAGGCCCGCATCACCGCGTGGAACCGCTGGAACGCGGCCGCGATGGTGACCCGTGGCTCGAAGTACGGCGTCGGCGGCCACATCGCCACCTTCGCCTCCGCGGCCTGGCTCTACGAGACCGGCTTCAACCACTTCTTCAAGGGCAAGGAGGGCGACGGCTCCGGCGACCAGCTGTACATCCAGGGCCACGCCTCCCCCGGCATCTACGCCCGCGCCTTCCTGGACGGCCGCCTGAACGAGGCGCAGCTGGACAACTTCCGCCAGGAGGCCGGCGGCAACGGCCTGCCGTCCTACCCGCACCCGCGCCGGCTGCCCTGGCTGTGGGAGTTCCCCACCGTCTCCATGGGCCTCGGCCCGCTGTCGGCGATCTACCAGGCGCGCTTCAACCGCTACCTGACCAACCGCGGCATCAAGGACGTCTCCGCCTCCCACGTCTGGGCCTTCCTGGGCGACGGCGAGATGGACGAGCCCGAGTCGACGGCGGCTCTGGCGCTCGCCTCCCGTGAGGGTCTGGACAACCTCACCTTCGTCATCAACTGCAACCTGCAGCGCCTGGACGGCCCGGTCCGCGCCAACTTCAAGATCGTGCAGGAGCTGGAGGCCCAGTTCCGCGGCGCCGGCTGGAACGTGATCAAGACGCTGTGGGGCACCGCCTGGGACGAGCTGTTCCAGCTCGACACCACCGGCGCGCTGGTACGCCGGCTGCGCGAGGTACCGGACGCGCAGGTCCAGACGTACCAGACCCGCGACGCCGCCTACATCCGCGAGGACTTCTTCGGCAAGGACCCGGCGCTGGCGGAGATGGCGAAGCTGCTCAGCGACGACAAGATCCTGGAGTGCTTCCACCTCTCCCGCGGCGGTCACGAGGCCCGCAAGGTCTACGCCGCGTACAAGGCCGCCGTCGAGCACAAGGGCGCCCCGACCGTGATCCTGGCCCAGACGGTCAAGGGCCACACCCTCGGCGAGGGCTTCGCGTCGAAGAACGCCAACCACCAGATGAAGAAGCTGTCGGTGGACGAGTTCAAGGCGATGCGCGACCTGCTCGACCTGCCGATCAAGGACAGCGACTTCGTCGACGGCGTGGTCCCCTACGGCCACCCGGGCGCCGACTCCCCCGAGGTCCGCTACCTGCAGGAGCGCCGCGCGGCGCTCGGCGGCCCGGCCCCGGCCCGCCGCGTCCACCCGGTCGCGCCGCTGCCGGCCCCGGCCGAGAAGGCGTTCGCCTCCTTCGACAAGGGCTCCGGCTCGCAGAACGTGGCCACCACGATGGCCTTCGTCCGCCTGGTCAAGGACCTGGTCCGCGACAAGGAGACCGGCAAGCGCTGGGTGCCGATCGTCCCCGACGAGGCGCGCACCTTCGGCATGGAGTCGCTCTTCCCGTCGCTGGGCATCTACTCGCCCAAGGGCCAGACGTACGAGCCGGTCGACCGCGACCAGCTGATGTACTACAAGGAGGCCAAGAACGGCCAGATCCTCAACGAGGGGATCACCGAGGCCGGCTCCATGGCCGACTTCATCGCCGCTTCGTCGTCGTACGCGACGCACGGCGAGGCGATGATCCCGTTCTACATCTTCTACTCGATGTTCGGCTGGCAGCGCACCGCCGACCAGATGTGGCAGCTCGGCGACCAGCTCGGCCGCGGCTTCCTGGTCGGCGCCACGGCAGGCCGCACCACGCTGACCGGTGAGGGCCTGCAGCACGCCGACGGCCACTCGCCGATGATCGCCGCGACCAACCCGGCCGCGCTCACCTACGACCCCGCCTTCGCCTACGAGGTCGCGGTGATCGTCCGTGAGGGTCTGCGCCGGATGTACGGCGAGGCCAAGCCGGGCGAGGACCAGAACGTCTTCTACTACCTGACGGTCTACAACGAGCCGCTGCCGCAGCCGGCGAAGCCGCAGGGCCTCGGCATCGACGAGGGCATCGTCAAGGGCCTGTACCGCTTCAACACGGCGGAGTCCGCGGGCGTGACCGTCCCGGCCAACGCCCCGCGCATCCAGCTGCTGGGCTCCGGCACCGCGATCCACTGGGCGCTCAAGGCGCAGCAGCTGCTGGCCGAGGAGTGGGGCGTGGCCGCCGACGTGTGGTCCGCGACCTCCTGGACGGAGCTGCGCCGGGACGCGATGGAGGCCGACGCGGCGCTGCTGCGCGGCGAGGAGCGGGTGCCGTACGTCCGCCAGGCGCTGCAGGGCGCCGAGGGCCCGGTGCTGGCCGTCTCCGACTACATGCGCCAGGTCCCGGACCAGATCGCGCAGTGGGTCGAGCAGGACTACTCCTCGCTGGGCGCCGACGGCTTCGGTCTGTCGGACACCCGTGAGGCCGCCCGCCGCCACTTCGGTGTCGACGCCGAGTCGATCGTCGTCGCGGCGCTGGCCCAGCTCGCCAAGGGCGGCGAGGTCAAGGCCACGGCGGTGAAGGAAGCCCGCGAGAAGTACGGCCTGTAAGCACGGACCGGCTTGAGGTGAAGGGGTACGGCGGCCGCCGTGCCCCTTCGCTGTCGGTGGGCCCCGGCATGATGGCCGTATGCGTGCTGCCCGGCTGATCAAGATGGTGCTGCTGCTGCAGTCCCGGCCCTCCATGACCGCCGCCGAGCTGGCGCGGGAGCTGGAGGTGTCGGAGCGGACGGTGACCCGGGACGCGCAGGCGCTGAGCGAGGCGGGGGTCCCGGTGTACGCCGACCGGGGCCGGGCCGGCGGCTACCGGCTGATCGGCGGGTACCGCACCCGGCTGACCGGGCTGGCCCGCAGTGAGGCGGAGGCGCTGTTCCTGTCCGGGGTGCCGGGGGCGCTCAGGGAGATGGGGCTGGAGGACGCGGCGTCGGCGGCCCGGCTGAAGGTGTCGGCCGCGCTGCTGCCCTCGCTGCGGGACGCGTCGCGCACGGCGGCGCAGCGGTTCCATCTGGACGCGCCGGCCTGGTTCCGGGAGCCGCCGACGCCGCCGTTGCTGCCGGTGGTCGCGGAGGCGGTGTGGGACGACCGCTGCGTCACGGCCCGCTACCGGCGCGGGGAGCGTGAGGTGGAGCGGGTCCTGGAGCCGTACGGGCTGATCCTGAAGGCGGGCGTCTGGTATCTGTGCGCCCGGGTGCCGCGCGACGGCGCGTACCGCACGTACCGCATCGACCGGTTCACCGCCGTCGAGCCCGGCGACGAGCGCTTCCGCCGGGACGAGGACTTCGACCTGCCCGCCTTCTGGGCGGAGCACTCCGAGCGGTTCGCCCGCTCGCTGCTGCGCACCGAGGTCGTGCTGCGGCTGTCCCCCGAGGGCGTGCGCCGCCTGCGCTGGGCCGTGGACACCCTGTCCGCGCGGGAGGCGCTGGCGGCGGCCGGGGAACCGGACGGCGAGGGCTGGGTGACGGTGACGCTGCCGGTGGAGTCCGAGGAGGTCGCACACACCCAGCTGACAGCCCTCGGCCCGGAGGCGGAGGTACTGGCACCGCACACCCTGCGCACCCGCATCGCGACCGACGCGACACGACTGGCACGGCTGTACGCCGAGGGCGAGGAGACGGACGGCCGCCGGCGGTGACGCGGGCCGCCGACGGCGCTGACGCCGGCCGCCGAGGGCGGATGCGGGCGCCGAGGGCGCGGTGACGGGGGCCGCCGACGGCGGATGCGGGCCGCCACCGGCGGTGAGGCGGACCAGCGACGGCCAGGGCACCACAGGCAGTCGCCAGCGCTCACCAGGACCACCGACGGCCAGGACACCGGCAGCCGTCGGCACCACGCGGACCGCCGACGGCGCTGACGCGGGCCGCCGGTCGGCGAGGCCGCGGGCCGCCGGCCGCGGCGGCGATCCGCCGCACTCCGCGTGCGTCACCGTCCCCGAGGCAGGATGCTGGACCCGTGATGGACGAGACGGAGTTCTGGGAGCTGGTGGACGCCACTCGCGAGGCCGCCGAGGGCGACCCCGAGGAACAGGCGGACCTGCTCGTCGAACGGCTGGTCCGCCAGGACCCGGAGTCGGTGCTCGACTTCGCCCGTCACTTCGAGGTCCGCTACAACCGCGCCTACCGCTGGGACCTGTGGGGAGCCGCCTGGGTGCTGCTGGACGGGGCCAGCGACGACGCCTTCGACTTCTTCCGCTGCTGGCTGATCGGCCAGGGCCGGCACGTCTTCGAGGGCGCCCTGCACGACCCGGACGCGCTCGCCGACCTCCTCGACGACTTCGACGAGGAGATCGACGGCGACGGCGAGGAACTCGGCTACGCCGCCGACGAGGCCTACGAACAGCTCACCGGCACCGTCGCCCCCGATCTGGGCATCCCGCCCGCCCCGGCGGAACCGGAGGGCACGCCCGTCGACTTCGAGAACGAGGCCGCGCTGGCCGAGCGGTACCCGAAGCTCTGGTACCGCTTCCGCGAGTGAGCGTGCGGTGAGCGGGGTCAGAGGGCGAGCTTGAAGCCGTCGTGGCTGCGGGCGAAGCCCAGGCCGGTGTAGAAGCGGTGGGCGTCCTCGCGCCGCTTGTTGCTGGTCAGCTGGGCGAGCGCGCAGCCACGCGCGCGTGCCCGGTCGAGCGCGCCGGCCAGCAGGGCCCGCCCCAGTCCGCCGCCACGCCGGTCGGCGCGGACGCGTACCGCCTCCAGCAGCACCCGCTCGGCGCCGCCCCGGCCCAGCCCGGGGATGTAGGTCGCCTGCAGACAGCCCACCACGGTCCCGTCCGCCACGAGCACCAGCATCTCGTTGCGTGGGTCCGCCTCGATCGCCGCGAAGGCCTGCTCGTGGGCCTGGGTGACCGAGACGGTCGCGGGGTCGGTCACCCGCTCCTCGTCGGCGAGCAGCGCGAGCACCGCCGGCAGGTCGGCACGGGTGGCGGGACGCAGCGCGAGAGCCGGCGCGGGCAGCGCCTCTTTGGTGGTGGACATGCCAGTGACCCTATCCGGCTCCCCGCGCCGCAGGGCCGTCGCGGCCCTGGAGCCGGGCCGCCTGGGCGCGGATGGCGGGCAGCCGGGCGATGAGCGCGGCACCGGGGCAGGTGGTCTCGTAGGCGTCCCGGTGGGCGGCCACCGCGGGCAGGAGGGCGGCGGCGCCGCGCGGGTAGCGGCTGCCGCCGTTGCTGGAGGTGAGGCGGGCGGTGCCGCGCGGGTCGACACCGGCCGGGCCGAGTTTCCAGGCGACCACGGCGGCGATGGCGTCGGTCAGGGCGCGCGGCACCGAGGTCCCGCCGGTGAAGGTGCCGATGGCGGCGATGCCGGCGGTGCGGTGGTTGAAGCCCTGGGTGTGGGCGCCGGTGACCGGGCGGTCGACGCCGCCGGCGCGGCCCTCGTAGACGGTGCCGCAGCGGTCGACGAGGAAGTTGTAGCCGATGTCGTCCCAGTCGCGGGCGGCGGTCTGGCCCGTGTACAGGTCGCGGATGATGCGGGGGGTGTCGGCGCAGTCGTAGGCGTTCGGCGTGTCGGTGTGGTGGACGAAGACGGCGACGACCTGGTCGTCGTAGCGCGGGGGCGGCTGGGCGGTCCGGGTGCCGCCGAACCAGACCGTCCGCGGCACGATCCGCGGCCGGGGCGCGGTGTGCGGCGCGGGACGGGCGGCGAGCGGCAGCGCGCCGGGGCCGGTGGGGGTGACGGCGCGCTCCACCCCGGTCGCGCACAGCACGAGGGCCACGGCGGCGGCCAGGCCCGGCAGGCAGGCGGCCGCGGCGAGGACCGGGCGGGGTATCCGCGGGGCGGGGCGGGGTATCCGCGGGGCGGAGCCGGGGATCCGCGCGACGGCGGGCGTCCGGGCGCCACGCCGGGCCCGGCCGGCCCTCCGCGCTCTTCGCACGACACGCATGCTCCCACTGTCGGGGCGTCGCGCCGCGCCCGCGACGTGTGCTGTGCCACCTGGTGGAACCATCGTCCCGGTCCGGGACGTTTTCCGAGGTAACGGCACTCCTGACCGGTTCGGCGGGTGGCTGATCATCCGGCCCTCGGCGCGCGTATCCAGGGGCGAGAGAAAGGCGGCTTCGTGGACCTGCTCGACATCGTGCTGCTGCTGGTGATCCTGGCGTACGCGGGCTCCGGCTACCGGCGCGGGCTGGTGGCCGGCTGCGTCTCGCTCGCCGGGTTCGTGGGCGGCGCGGCGGTCGGCGTGTGGATCCTGCCGTGGGTGATGGACCTGGTGACGCCGGGCACGACGGGGGCGACGGTCACCGCGGTGTTCACGGTGCTGCTGCCGGCGGTGGCGGGTCACGAGCTGGCGGGGCGGCTCGCGCTGCGGCTGCGGCGGGAGCTGGACCGGGGTCCGCTCAGGGTGGCCGACGGCGTGGGCGGGGCGGCCGCCAACGCGCTCGCCGTGCTGATCGTGGCCTGGGTGGCCGCGAGCGTGCTCGGCGCGTCGTCCTCGCCCGTGCTGACCAGTGCGATACGCGACTCGCGGCTGCTCGGGGCGGTGCAGCAGGCGATGCCGGACACCACACCGGCGTGGTTCTCGCGGGCCACGTCGGCGCTCACCGAGGCGGGCTTCCCGCAGGTGTTCAACCCGTTCGAGAACGAGTCGACGGCCCAGGTGCCCCGGCCCACCGGGGACAGCGTCACGGCGGCCGCCACGGACGCGGCCCAGCGCAGCACGGTCAAGATCGAGGGCGCCTCGGGCACCCAGGGCCGCGAGGGCAGCGGCTTCGTGTACGCGCCCCGGCATGTGATGACCAACGCGCACGTCGTGGCCGGCATCGACCGCCCGAGCGTGCGGGTGGGCGGCGTCGGCCGGTCGTACGACGCCCGGGTCGTGCTGTTCGACCCGGAGCGGGACGTGGCGGTGCTGTACGTGCCCGAGCTCGGGGCGCCGGTGCTGCGGTTCGACGACGGCGCGCACCGCGGCGAGCCGGCGGTGGTGGCCGGCTATCCGCAGGACGGCGATCTGGACCTGCAGGCCGCGACGGTGGCGAACCGCGTGCGGGCGACCGGCCGGAACATCTACAACGACGCCACCGTCACCCGCGAGATCTACTCGATCCGCTCGACGGTCCGCCCGGGCAACTCCGGCGGCCCGCTGCTGACCACCGACGGGCGGGTGTTCGGCGTGGTCTTCGCCCGCTCCACCTCGGACGACGAGACGGGCTACGTCCTGACGGCGGCCGAGGTGTCCGACGACGCGCAGCGGGCGGCGGACGCGACGCGGGAGGTGGACACGGGCAGTCTGGTCACCTCGTGACCGCGCACCGGCGCGCTCAGCCCAGCCGCCTGCCCATCAGCACGTCGTCGACGTAGGCGCCGTCCAGGAAGAACTCCTCCGGCTGCACGCCCTCGACGACGAATCCCTCCGACTCGTACAGCGCCCGGGCCCGCGCGTTGTGCCCGAGCACCCGCAGGGTGATCCGCCGGAACCCCTTCGCGCGGGCCTCGTCCACGGCCGCCCGCAGCAGGGCCCGGCCGACGCCCTTGCCGCGGGCCTCCTCGGCGACGGCGAGGCCGCGGACGAAGCGCACGTGCGCGTTGGAGGCGAGCGGGGTGGGCGTTCCCAGGCGGATGTAGCCGACGACCCGGCCGTCGAGCTCGGCGACCAGATGGTCGTCCGGCCCGGCGTCCTCCCGGAAGAAGGGCGCGTCCGGGGCGGGAGGCGGCGAGACGGCGTGCTGGTAGGACCAGACGGCCAGATCCAGCCGGCGCAGCGCGTCCGCGTCCTCGGGTCGGGCGGTACGTATGAATGACGGGTACGGCTCGGACATGCGGGTCACCTTACGTGGCGAGGGCACCTACCTCACCGGCGTTTTATGTCATGTGCGAACAGGATGGGATCATGCAACGCATCGCGGTGGCCGGCGCGTCCGGCCTCATCGGCAGCGCCCTGACCCGCTCCCTGACGGCGGAGGGGCACCAGGTGGTGCGCCTGGTGCGCCGGGAGCCACAGCACGCGCAGGAGATCCGGTGGGACCCGGACCGCTCGTTCGTCGACACGGCGGGGCTGGAGGGCTGCGACGCCGTGGTCAATCTCGCCGGGGCGGGGATCGGCGACCGCCGCTGGAGCGAGGCATACAAGGCACGGATCCGTTCGAGCCGCGTCGAGGGCACACGCACGCTCGCCCGGGCGGTGGCGTCCCTCACGACACCGCCGCGGGTGTTCGTGAACGGCAGCGCGGTGGGCATCTACGGCGAGACGGGCGAGCGGCCGGTGGACGAGGACGCGCCGCCCGGCAGCGGCTTTTTGCCCGAGCTGTGCGTGGAGTGGGAGGCCGCGGCCGACCCGGGGCGCGCGGCGGGGGTGCGGACGGTCCTGGTGCGCACGGGCCTGGTGGTGGCACGGTCGGGTGGCGCGTGGGGCCGTCTGTTCCCCTTGTTCCGCGCGGGCCTCGGCGGCCGGCTGGGCGACGGCCGGCAGTACTGGTCGTACATCGCGCTGCACGACGAGGTGGCGGCGATCCGGCACCTGATGGACCGTGAGGACCTGTCGGGTCCGTTCAACCTCACCGCGCCCGAGCCGCTGACGAACGCTCAGATCACCGAGGCCATGGCCCGGGTCCTGCACCGCCCGGCGCTCCTCCCCGTCCCGGCGGCGGCGCTGCGGCTGGTGCTGGGCGAGATGGCGGGCGACGTGCTGGGCAGTGCGCGCGTCGTCCCCACCCGTCTGCTGCGCTCGGGCTTCGCCTTCGCCTTTCCGGGCATCGAGGACGCGATCCGCGCGGCGTGAGAAGGGGCCGGTGGCGGATGTGACCGTATGCGACCGACGTGCGCCCATGCCCTGTCCATGCGCGACTGAACTTGACCGACCGCGGCCCTAACCTCGACCCGAACTCGGGTATCCCGGACGCCCGTTGGGGGCATGACGTCTCCACCGGCCGCGCAACGTCGAGGAGGGGCACGTGCTTGAGCCCGCGTACCAGGCAGACGTCGTCGTCGTGGGAGCCGGGGTCGCCGGTCTCTCGGCAGCACATCGGCTGACCAGCGCAGGAGTGACCACCGCGGTACTGGAGGCCGCCCCCTGCGTGGGCGGCCGCATGGCGACGGAGAAGGTCGACGGCTTCCGGCTCGACCGGGTCGGCCAGCTGCTGTCCACGGCGTATCCCGAACTACGCCTGAGCCCCGGCCTGGACGCCCTCGCGCTGCGTCCGTTCGCCCCCGGGGTCCTGCTGCACAGCGACGGCCGGCATCACCACGCGGGCGGCGGGGGCGCGCGCAGCACAGGGGGCGCACGGGGGGCGCGTGGCGCACTCCACGTAGTACGCGCTCTGAAGAGCGCGCCGCGTACGCCGTCGGCCGCCCCCCGGGCACGCGCGAGCGCCCCGCTGGGCACTCCGGTCGACCAGGCCCGGCTGGGCGGCGCTCTGGCCCGGCTGGCGAACCTCCCCGTGGAACGGCTCCTCACCCGCCCGGAGACACAGGCCGGCCTCTCGCTCGCCGCGCGCGGCCTGCCCGCCCGCACCGTCGAGGGGTTCCTGCGCCCGCTCCTGGCCGCCCTGCTGTGCGACCCGGAGCTGACCACGTCCAGCCGCTGCGCCGACCTGGCGCTGCGGGCGTACGCGGCCGGGCGGCTGTGCCTGCCGGAGGGCGGCGCGGACGTCCTGCCGGAACTCCTGGCCCGCACCCTGCCGCCGGGCACCGTGCACACGGGCGTGCGCGTCACATCGGTCGCCACCACCTCGGTGACGACCGCCGAGCACGGGGTGTTCCGCTGCCGCGCGGTCCTGGTGGCCACGGACGCCCGGGGCGCCGCCGAGCTGCTGCCCGGCCTGCGGGTGCCGGACTTCCACCCGGTGACGGTGGTCCACCACACGACCGACGATCCGCCGCAGACCGGCGCGGCCCTGCTCCTGGACGCAGACCGGGGCGGCCCGGTGGCCCACACGGCCGTGATCAGCCGGGTGGACCCGGCGCGCGCGCCGGCCGGCCGGGCGCTGATCTCCTCGACGGTCCTCGGCCCCCCGCCGGCGGACGTCGACACGGAGGTCCGCCTCCACCTCGCCCGCCTCTACGGCACGTCGACGGCGCGCTGGGAGACGCTGGCCGTCCACCACACGACGGAGGCGGTCCCGGCCATGCGCCCGCCGCACGACCTGCGCAAACCGGTGCGGCTGCTGGCAGGGCTCTACGTCTGCGGCGACCACCGGGACACGAGCACGGTCCAGGGCGCCCTCCACTCGGCCCACCGAGCGACCACAGCCCTCCTGACAGACCTGGGCATGGCAGGCTCCCTGCACAGCGCAGACCCCACGGCGACGCTGCCGAGGGCGGCGTAGGGGGGCGACTGCAGCCAACCCAGGGGCGCGGGGCCGTGTTCACCATGCGGCTCCGCCGCGCGGGCGCGACCAGCCACCACGCACCCACACCCACCCGCCCGACTACCCCAGCACCCCCACCCGCTCCCGATAACTCCGCACAGGCGCAGCATCCCGATACGGCTCCAGGCGGCGCTCGAAATCGCGGACGTACTCCACCGCCCGCACCGACCGCATCTCCGCCGCCTGAGCCGCGGCCTCCGAGGCCAGCCGGCACGCCTGGTCCAGCTCACCCAGCCCCAGCCGCGCCGTCGCCAGCACCACCGTGCAGAACAGCCGGCTGCGCGCATACCCGGCCCCCCGCAACTGCAACGACCGCTCCGCATGCTGCGCCGCCGCCCGGAACTGCTGCAGATCCCGGTGGCAGTGCCCGAACTCGTCGGCCAGCTGTGCCTCGTCGAAGAACCGCGCCCAGTGCGGCACCTCGTCCCCGGCCCGCGCCGCCTCCAGCGCCCGCTCGGCGCGCACCAGGGACGCGGTGCAGGAGCGCACCTCCCCCAGCACCCCGTGCCCCCGTGCCTCCGCCGCGTGCAGCAGGGCCTGCACCGCCGGCGGCACCGCCGTGCCCACCCCCTGCTGCGCCACCCGCGCCAGCTGTACGGCCTCGCGCCCGTGGCCGAGGTACACGGCCTGCCGGCTCATCGTCACCAGCACATACGCCCCGTAGGCCCGGTCCCCCGCGGCCTGCGCGAGCCGCAGCGCCTGCACGAAGTACCGCTGGGCGAGCCCGTGCGCGGCGATGTCGTACGACGTCCACCCCGCGAGCCGGGTGAGGTCGGCGGCCGCGGCGAACAGCCGGCGCCCGGTCTGCTCCCCGTACACCCCGCGCAACATCGGCTCGCACTCGTGCTCCAGATAGCGCACCAGCGCCTGCCGGGCGTGCCCGCCCCCGTAGGTGTCGTCCAGCGTGCGGAACAGCTCGGCGACGGAGCGCAGCGCCGCGATGTCCCCGCCGGAGACCCGCACGGCGGGCGGCCGCTCCCCCAGCACCCGCTGCTGCGGCACCACCGGCCGCCCCTGCGCCGGCACCCGTACCGGCGGCTCTCCGCGGGCGACCTTGTCGTCGGACCGCCCGATCAGCCAGTCCCGGCTCGGCACCACCAGCCCGGCCGGGGTGAACGCGATCTTCCGCAGCTCGGCGTGGTTGCCGGAGTCCTTGCGCCACAGCCCGCTGACGATGTCGATCGCCTCGTCGGGTGTCGCGGCGAACTCCAGCCCGGCGTACACGGGGGCGCACGCGTCCAGACCGAGATCCTGGGCCGTGAGCCGGCGACCGAGCCGCCGGGTGAACACCTCGGCGATCAGCGCCGGGGTCGTCCCGCGCGGCTGCTGCCCGCGCAGCCAGCGGGTGACGGACGTCTTGTCGTATCTGAGGTCCAGCCCGTGTTCGAGCCCGAGCTGGTCGACTCGACGGGCGAGACCTGCGTTGGAGAACCCCGCTTCTGCGATGAGCGCGGCGAGCTGTCGGTTGGGGGTGCGCTGCGCGGGTCGTTCCGTCATCTGCGGTGCGGTCTCCTGCCTTCCAGGCCTGTTGAGGTGCCCGGATTGCCTGTGAGCAGCCCTTATGGCCTCTTGGACGGCGCGAATGTAGCGGAGCGTAAGCAGGTGATCGCATCCTTCGACCCCCATTCATCCGATCGTGTGAGGATTGCCCGCAGGGCTGACGCGCCGGAGGCAGTCGTACAGTGGCGTGGGCGCGTTTCATGCCTTACGACTTCGAGGAGGCGCTTGCCGTGAGTGAGCTGCGGTTCGTCCGGATGGGGTTCGGCGCGGACATGGTCGACTACCAGATCGCCTGGGACGAGCAACGCCGTGTGCACGCCGCCCGGTTCGCGGACGAGGTGCCCGACACGTGCCTGCTCCTGGAGCACCCGCCGGTGTACACCGCGGGCCGCCGCACCGCGCCCGAGGAGCGCCCGCTCGACGGCACCCCCGTGATCGACGTGGACCGGGGCGGCAAGATCACCTGGCACGGTCCGGGCCAGCTGGTCGGCTACCCGATCCAGAAGCTGCCCCGCCCGGTGGACGTGGTCGCCCACCTGCGCCGGCTGGAAGAGGCCATGATCCGGGTGTGCGCCGAGTTCGGCATCGAGACCTCCCGCGTCGAGGGCCGGGCCGGTGTCTGGGTGCTGGGCGACCCGGTCGAGCAGCGCCCCGCCGTCGGCGGGCTCACGCTCGACTTCGATCCGCGCAGCACCGACCCGGAGTTCGACCCGCGCCTGAACGGCCCCGAATACGCCCCGTCGAACGCGGGCCAGCGCCGCGAGGACCGCAAGATCTGCGCCATGGGCGTCCGCGTCGCCAAGGGCGTCACCATGCACGGCTTCGCCCTGAACGTGAACCCGGACACCTCCAACTTCGACAAGATCATCCCGTGTGGCATCCGCGACGCGGGCGTGACGTCGCTCTCGTACGAACTCGGCCGCGAGGTCACCATCGAAGAAGTGCTGCCCGTCGCCGAGCGGCACCTGAAGGACGTACTGGAGAACGCGGACCTGAAGCCGCGCCCGGTCGAGACGTCCGCGGCCTGACGCGGCACCGGACATGCAAATCCACGGGCGTACCCTTGAGGACGCCGAAGAATCAATCGCTAGGGAGCCGGTCGTGTCCGCAGTCGCACCCGACGGACGCAAGATGCTGCGCTTGGAGGTCCGCAACAGCCAGACCCCCATCGAGCGCAAGCCCGAGTGGATCAAGACCCGGGCGAAAATGGGCCCCGAGTACTCCAAGATGCAGAACCTCGTGAAGAGCGAGGGCCTGCACACGGTCTGCCAGGAAGCCGGCTGCCCCAACATCTACGAGTGCTGGGAGGACCGCGAGGCGACCTTCCTCATCGGCGGCGACCAGTGCACCCGGCGCTGCGACTTCTGCCAGATCGACACCGGCAAGCCCGAGGCCCTGGACCGGGACGAGCCGCGCCGCGTCGGCGAGTCCGTGGTCACGATGGACCTGAACTACGCCACGATCACCGGCGTCGCCCGCGACGACCTGGAGGACGGCGGCGCCTGGCTGTACGCCGAGACCGTGCGCCAGATCCACCAGCAGACCGCGGGCCGCGAGGGCGGCCGCACCAAGGTCGAGCTGCTGGCCCCCGACTTCAACGCCGTGCCGGAGCAGCTGGCGGAGGTCTTCGGCTCCCGTCCCGAGGTCTTCGCGCACAACGTCGAGACGGTGCCGCGGATCTTCAAGCGCATCCGCCCCGGCTTCCGCTACGAGCGCTCGCTGAAGGTCATCACCGAGGCCCGCGACTTCGGCCTGGTCACCAAGTCCAACCTGATCCTCGGCATGGGCGAGACCCGCGAGGAGGTCAGCGAGGCGCTCAAGCAGCTGCACGACGCCGGCTGCGAGCTGGTCACCATCACCCAGTACCTGCGTCCCTCCGTGCGCCACCACCCGGTGGAGCGCTGGGTGAAGCCGCAGGAGTTCGTGGAGCTGAAGGAGGAGGCCGAGCAGATCGGCTTCTCCGGTGTGATGTCCGGCCCGCTGGTCCGCTCCTCCTACCGCGCCGGCCGCCTCTACCAGATGGCCATCGAGAAGCGCGGCGAGTTCGTCGCCACGCAGGCGGTGTGAGCGCGGCAGGCCCGAGAGCCAACCGTGTGAATTCACGCACAAGTTACTACTGACCAGTAGCGACCGGTTCAGCGCGGTCCCGACCGTCCTCGCAGATGAGGACACGCGTCGGGGCCGCGTCGGCGTTCGCACGCGGCGCATCAAGGTTTCATGTCCGTTTGACCGGTCGGACACGCCCTGGTAACACCAAACAGTGACCCTGGTATCACGCCCCGTACACCCATCCCGAGGGGGGACCTCGACGATGCAGGCCGCGCCCGTACGCGCCACCGCCATCCCGTCCTTCACCGACGCCCTGCGCGCCGTGGAGTCGCTGCTGATGAGCGGCGGCCAGCGCACCGCCCGCCGTAACGCCTGGACGTCCGTCCTGGAGGACCGCCGCCGGGCCAAGGACCGGGTCGAGGCCGAGCGCGTCCTGCGGCAGCCCCCGACCGCCCACCCCTGACCGGCCCTCCACCGCGGCCACCGGGCACTGCCGTCGTAGCCGCTTCCCGGGCCACGTAGACTTCGTGGCATGGCGAGGAAGGAAAACGCAGCGGACGCTGCGAACGCAGGGCGACTGAAGCAGATCGCCCTCACGTACAAGATGACCCGTCGGGCCGACAAGAAGATCGGTCTGGTACTCGCGGCTGTCGGCATCATCACCTTCGGTGTCTTCCTCGCGATCGGTTTCTTGATCGGTCACCCCATCTATCTCGGCATCCTGGGCCTGCTGCTGGCCTTCCTCGCGACGGCGATCGTGTTCGGCCGCCGGGCCGAGCGGGCCGCCTTCGGTCAGATGGAGGGCCAGCCCGGCGCCGCCGCGGCCGTCCTGGACAACATCGGCCGGGGCTGGACCACGACCCCCGCCGTGGCGATGAACCGCAACCAGGACGTGGTGCACCGCGCCGTCGGCAAGGCCGGCATCGTGCTGGTGGCCGAGGGCAACCCGAACCGGGTGAAGACGCTGCTGGCGGCCGAGAAGAAGAAGATGAACCGCATCGTGGCGGACGTGCCCGTGCACGACGTCATCGTGGGCACCGGCGAGGGCCAGGTCGAGCTGAAGAAGCTGCGCACCACCATGCTGAAGTTCCCGCGCGTGCTGACCGGCCCGCAGGTCACCGCGACCAACGACCGGCTGCGCGCCCTGGGCGACCTGATGAGCAACATGCCGCTGCCGAAGGGCCCGATGCCGAAGGGCATGCGGCTCCCGAAGGGCGGCCCCAAGGGCCGCTGAACTCCGCTCCTGTATACGACGAAGGGGGCGCCCGGTGATCCCGGGCGCCCCCTTCGTCGTCGTATCGCCGCGTGGGTTCGTCGTATCGCCGCGTGGGCTAGAACCGCACCTCCACGGTCCTGGCCAGCCGGTCGTGCAGACCGCGTCCGTCGCGGTCCCAGATCAGGGCCGGGATCGCCAGGCACAGCAGCACCGAGCGCAGCAGGGCGCGTGCCGGGTTGACCGTGCCGGTCTCCAGGGCGAGCACCCGGATGCGGAACAGACGCTTTCCGGGGGTGCAACCCACCGTACCGACGGTGAGGACGCTCAGGACGAAGAAGACCAGCAAGGCCCAGTTGCTGGTGCTCTGCGTGTAGCCGTCGGTGATCAGGCCGTATGCGATCAGGACGCTCAGGCCCCAGTCGACGGCCAGGGCGCCGAGCCGGCGGCCCGGCCGGGCCAGCGAGTTCGGCCCGCTCTCAGGCAGGCCGAGCTGCTCGCCCCGGTAACCGAAGTCCGCACCGGCGTCCTCCAGGGCCGCGCGGGGCCCGGACAGCCACGATCCGATTGCTTGCCTGTTGTCCACCCGTACACGGTACTGCGCCCGTATTTCACCGGGGCACCGCGGGGTGTGTCGGGGCTAGCCTGGATGCGGTGCCGGTTAACTTCGGCGAAACAAATGGGTCACGCCCGAGAAATCACCCGTCCCTAGGGTCGAGTGGAGCGTGTGCCACCGCACTGGCCGCACGACCGATCAACCACCCCCGGCGAGGCGGTCGGGAGTAGGAGGAGCTGGATGTTCCAGAACGCCGACGAGGCCAAGAAGTTCATCGCGGACGAGGACGTCAAGTTCATCGACGTCCGCTTCTGCGACCTGCCGGGCGTGATGCAGCACTTCTCGCTGCCCGTCGAGGCGTTCGACCCCGACGAGGAGCTGGCGTTCGACGGTTCGTCGATCCGCGGTTTCCAGGCCATCCACGAGTCCGACATGGCGCTGCGCGCCGACCTGTCGACCGCCCGTGTCGACCCGTTCCGCCGGGACAAGACGCTCAACATCAACTTCTTCATCCACGACCCGATCACGGGCGAGCAGTACTCCCGTGACCCGCGCAACGTGGCGAAGAAGGCCGAGGCGTACCTGGCGTCGACCGGTATCGCCGACACGGCGTACTTCGGCCCCGAGGCCGAGTTCTACGTCTTCGACTCCGTGCGCTTCAAGACCTCGGAGAACGAGTCCTTCTACCACATCGACTCCGAGGCCGGCGCCTGGAACACCGGCGCCCTGGAGGACAACCGCGGGTACAAGGTCCGCTACAAGGGCGGCTACTTCCCGGTCCCGCCGGTCGACCACTTCGCCGACCTGCGCGCCGAGATCTCCCTGGAGCTGGCCAAGGCCGGCCTGCAGGTCGAGCGCCAGCACCACGAGGTGGGCACGGCCGGCCAGGCGGAGATCAACTACAAGTTCAACACGCTGCTCGCCGCCGCGGACGACCTCCAGCTCTTCAAGTACATCGTGAAGAACGTGGCGTGGCGCAACGGCAAGACCGCGACCTTCATGCCGAAGCCGATCTTCGGTGACAACGGCTCGGGCATGCACGTGCACCAGTCGCTGTGGTCCAACGGCGACCCGCTGTTCTACGACGAGGCCGGCTACGCGGGCCTGTCGGACACCGCCCGCTACTACATCGGCGGCATCCTCAAGCACGCCCCGTCGCTGCTGGCCTTCACCAACCCGACGGTGAACTCCTACCACCGCCTGGTGCCGGGCTTCGAGGCCCCGATCAACCTGGTGTACTCGCAGCGCAACCGCTCCGCCGCGATGCGCATCCCGATCACCGGCTCGAACCCGAAGGCCAAGCGCGTCGAGTTCCGCGCGCCCGACTCCTCCGGCAACCCGTACCTGGCCTTCTCGGCCCTGCTCCTCGCGGGCCTGGACGGCATCAAGAACAAGATCGAGCCGGCCGAGCCGATCGACAAGGACCTGTACGAGCTGGCTCCCGAGGAGCACGCGAACGTCGCCCAGGTCCCGACCTCCCTCGGCGCGGTCCTCGACCGCCTGGAGGCCGACCACGAGTTCCTCCTCCAGGGCGACGTGTTCACGTCCGACCTGATCGAGACGTGGATCGACTTCAAGCGCACCAACGAGATCGCCCCGCTGCAGCTGCGCCCGCACCCGCACGAGTTCGAGCTCTACTTCGACGTGTGACCGGCCCACGCCGCGCGAGCGGCGTGTGAGTCCGTCCGGCGCCCCCGCCTCCCCCTCCCGGGAGGCGGGGGCGCCGTCGTCTGTACCATGCGGGCGAGGACATGACACGGGGGGTGTTTCCCATGCCCGAACTCGACGACTTCAACGGGGAGTTCGACCACCGCTGGGCGAACGCGGCCGAGCACAAGGAGCCCTCGGCCCGCGCCCGCATGCTGGCCGCGCGCTGGAAGGACAACCCACCGGACCCGGCCCCGTTCCGCGCCGACCCGGACCCCGTCCGCCCGCGCCGCTCCGCGTGGACGTCGACGGCGATGGTCTTCGGCTGCGTCCTCGCGGTGATCGTGCTGCTGGGCTGGGCCCAGATGCAGGCCATGCGCTGAGATGAGGGATCCCGCTGCCGCCGGCGATGCGGCGACGGCGCGGCTGGTCGACGGAACGCCGCTGCCGGACGCGCTCGATGTGGACGATCCACGGGCCTGGCTCGCGCTCGACGCCGGGGTGCGGCGAACCCAGTGGTCCGCCGGCCTGCCGCGCCGGGAGTACACGACCTGGCTCGCTGATCCGGGCGTCCTCGACGATCCCCGGCTCGCCCTGGCCCTCTGCCACCTTGACGGCCGCGTACGTCAGCAGGCCCTGGGCCGGGCGGACGGCCGTCCCGCTCTGCTGCCTCTGGTGGTGATCCGCGCCGCCGACTGGGCGGAACCGGTGCGCGAGCGGGCTCGGACGCTGCTGCGCCTCGCCCTCGACCTCGACACCGCGGTGTCCCTCGCCCCGCTGATCCTGCTGGTCGGCCGCCGGGGCCGGGGCGGCCACGCCGTCGGGCTGCTCGACGAGGTGCTGCGGGCGGCACCCGTGGCACGGCTGGCCCCG
This sequence comes from Streptomyces sp. Ru71, assembly GCF_002920535.1. Lineage (GTDB taxonomy): Bacteria > Actinomycetota > Actinomycetes > Streptomycetales > Streptomycetaceae > Streptomyces. The sequence goes on from NZ_PQSS01000103.1 coordinate 20,587, forward strand.
CTGCTCGGCCACGCCGACCGCGCCGTACGCCGTTTCACCCATCGGCTAGCCGTCGACGCCCGTCTGCTGTCCGCGGCCGAACTGGCCGGCACGGCCGCCCGGGACGATGACGTCGTCGTCCAGCGTTTGTGCTCCGACGCCGCACTGGCCGCCGTGGCGGAGGGCCGCGGGACCGTCGACGACGTCCTCGCCCCGCTGCTCGCGGCCCGCAATCCGCACGCCCGGGCGAGCGGGGTCACCGCGCTGCGGCGTGCGGGGCGTCCGGAGCGTGCCGAGGATTTCCTCGCCGACCGGTCGGCCCTGGTGCGGGCCTGCGCCCGGTATGTAGTACGCCAGCACGGCGGCGAGCCGCCGCAGTGGTACCGACGTCGGTGTGCCGCACCGGACGCACTGCCGCCGGGCGCGGTGATCGGGCTCGCGGAGTGCGGGGAGCGGGCCGACGCGGGTCTGCTGTGGCCGCTCGTCGACCATCCCGACCCGCGGGTGCGTGCCCAGGCCGTGGCCGGGCTACGGGTGCTCGACGTGGACGTACGACGTCTGTGGCCACTGCTGGAGGACCCGGCGGCCGGTGTCGTGCGGGAGGTCACGCGTGCCCTGCTGCCCTCGGCGCGGTCCCTGGACGCCGCTTGGCTGACCGGCTTGCTCGCCCCGGAGCGGCCCACGGCCACGAAGGTCGCGGCCAGGCGGCTGCTGGACGCGTACGGCCCGCCGTGACTTTTGCCCAGCCTGGGGACGTTCGGGAGCCGTTCATGGGAGTGCGTGGGTGCACACTGGCAGGGGGGCGAGTGCCTTGCTGCGGGGTGATGCGAGATGCAGAGTCGCTTTGCCGGTGACCGGCGGCTGACCGTGCGGATGTCGGTCACGCTGTTCCTGCTGGGGCTGCTGTACGTGGCGTTCGTGGCCGCGTTGATCGTGCTGCTCAGGTCGTGGGTGCTGGTCGTCGTCCTGGTCGGGGCGATGGCCGTGGCGCAGTTCTGGTTCTCCGACAAGATCGCCATGTTCGCCATGCACGGGCGGGTCGTGGAGCGCGAGGAGTATCCCGAGCTGCACGCGGTCGTCGACCGGCTGTGCGCGATCGCCGACATGCCCAAGCCGGTGGTCGCCGTGTCCGAGATGGACATGCCGAACGCGTTCGCGACCGGGCGCAATCCCGACCATGCCGTGGTCTGCGTGACCACCGGGCTGCTGCGCCGGCTGGAGCCGGCGGAGCTGGAGGGGGTGCTGGCGCACGAGCTGTCGCACGTGGCGCACAAGGACGTGGCCGTGATCACCGTCGCCTCGTTCCTCGGGGTGATCGCCGGGCTGATCGTGCGGTTCGCCTTCTACTCGCAGGTGCTCGGCGGGGGACGCCGGGACCAGAACACCGCCGCCGTCTTCGCCGCGGTGATCGGCGTCGCCGCGACCGTGTACGCGATCAGTTTCCTGCTCATCAGGGCCCTGTCCCGGTACCGGGAGCTGGCCGCGGACCGCGCCGCCGCGCTGCTGACCGGGCGGCCCTCGGCGCTGGCGTCGGCGCTGACGAAGGTCTCCGGGGACATCGCCCGCATCCCGACCAAGGACCTGCGCACCGCCCAGGCCTTCAACGCCTTCTACTTCACCCCGGCGACCGGCTCCGAGCCCGGCATCGAGCGGTACTTCTCCACCCACCCCACGCTCCAGCAGCGGCTGGAGCAGCTGGGCCGGATCTCCACCGAGCTGGGTGAGGCGCAGGCACCCGGAAGGACGACCTGAGCATGGGCCTGCTGGACATCCTGCTCGGCCGTACGAAGCCGGTCGCGCCCGATCTTGACCAGCTGTTCGCGCTGCCGTCGGCGGCGGTGACGCTGGAGGCCGCGGCCTCGTTCACGCCGACCGGGCAGGGCGCGGTGTGCTTCGCCACGGTCGAGGGCTCGGCGTTCGAGCAGACGCACCGGGAGGTGCAGGCCCTGCTGGACGCCGACACCGACCGCACCGGGCCGCCGGTCGAGCTCACCCAGGACGCCTACGGATACTCCTGGCTGGTCTCGCGCCGCTCCCCCGGCGAGCTGCCCCAGCTCGTGGGCGATCTGCACGCGGTGAACAGCTCCATGGAGGTCAACGGCTTCGGCCCGCAGCTGCTGTGCTCGCTGGCCGGCTTCCGCGACGACCGCGACCGCCGGCTGGCGCTGGTGTACCTGTACAAGCGGGGCACGTTCTACCCCTTCGCGCCGCTGCCCGGCCCGGCCGAGCGCCGGGACAACGCCCTGGAGCTGCAGATCAGGGCGGTCCTCGGCAACGACCTGCGGATCGAGCAGGATCTCGGGCGCTGGTTCCCGTTGTGGGGCGCCCCGGGGCTGTGAGGCCCGGGGGCGACCGCCGTCGTACGGGGATCGGTTACTTCGTGCTTTCCTGACGGCGAGCCTCGAAGGGGCGCTCGCGGCGGTAGCGGCGCTCCCACTTGGCCTGCTGGTCCCGTCGGGCCTTGTACGCCTGGTAGGTGGCGGGCGGGGAGCCCGCGGACGCCGGAGGCGTGCCGCTCGACGCCGAGGACGCGTCCCGCCCGTACCGCACGTACAGGTAGAGCAGGGCGACGGCGGCGAGCCACCAGACAGGGTCGGAGAAGCCCAGGACCACCAGGACCGCGGTGGCGGCCATGACGATGGTGCCCATGCGAAAAGCGTAGGGAGAGCGCCGTGAGGGACGCATCCGCTTTTCGGTCACGGGAGTTGGGGCGGTGTGGGGGACGTGGGGTGTGTGAGTGAATGGGGCGCATGACCGAGTCCGTGGCTCCCTTCACGTACGCAGTCGGCGGCGAGCGCCTCAGCGGGGTGTACGGCGGCGCCGGCGACGGCCCGACCGCGGTGCTGCTGCACGGCGCCGGCGCCGGCAGCAAGGAGCGGCTGCTGCCGCTGGCCCGCGAGTTCGCCGCCCATGGCTGCCGGGTGCTGGCCTTCGACTTCTCCGGGCACGGCGGCAGCACCGGCACGCTGCGGCAGCTCAGCCTCAGACGCCGCTTCGAGCAGGCCGTGGCGGTGATCGACGCCTGCGCCCCGGACGGCCCGCTGGTGCTGACCGGGTTCAGCATGAGCGGGCAGACCGTGGCCGACCTCGTGGCGCACTACGGGCAGCGGGTCGTCGCGCTCGGCCTGTGCGCGCCCGCCGTGTACGCGCCCGAGGCGTGGGACGTCCCCTTCGGCAACGGCGAGGGCCGCTTCAGCACGATCATCCGTACGCCGGACAGCTGGCGCACCTCACGGGCGCTGGACGCGCTGCGCTCCTACGACGGCCGGGCCGTGCTGGCGGTGCCCGGCACCGACGCGGTGATCCCGCCGGCCGTGACGGAGGCGGTGCAGGACGCGCTCACCGTCCGGGCCCAGTACACCCGCCTCGAACTGCCCGAGGCCGACCACCATCTGGGGATGTGGCTGCGCGACCACCCCGAGGACCGGCGGGCGTTCGTGACGGCCGTGCT
>NZ_PQSS01000104.1 GCF_002920535.1 Streptomyces sp. Ru71
GATGGTCAAGCTGATGAAGACCGGCGAGTACGACGCCGTCTCCGCCTCCGGCGACGCCTCCCTGCGCCTGATCGCCTCCGGCGACGCCGCCCCCGTCAACACCGACCTCGTCCCGAACTACAAGGACATCTTCAGCGGCCTGAAGAACGGCGCCTGGAACTCCGTCGACGGCACGATGTACGGCATCCCGCACGGCCGCGGCGCCAACCTGCTGATGTACAACACCCAGAAGGTCAGCCCCGCCCCCACCTCCTGGTCCGCCGTCTTCGACGACGCCGGCAGGTACAAGGGCCATGTCACGGCGTACGACTCGCCCATCTACATCGCCGACGCCGCCCTGTACCTGAAGGCCACCAGGCCCGAGCTGAAGATCACCAACCCGTACGCGCTGGACCAGAAGCAGTTCGACGCCGCCGTCGCCCTGCTGAAGCGGCAGAACGCGAGCGTCGGCGAGTACTGGAGCGACTACCTCAAGGAGGTCTCCGCCTTCAAGAGCGGCGACTCGGTCGTCGGCACCACCTGGCAGGTCATCGCCAACCTCGCCGCCGACGAGGGCGCCAAGGTCAAGGCGTTCGTGCCCGAGGAGGGCTCCACCGGCTGGTCCGACACCTGGATGGTCTCGGCCAGGGCCAAGCACCCCAGCTGCGCCTACAAGTGGCTCGACTGGATCGTCTCGCCCAAGGTCAACGCCCAGGTCGCCGAGTACTTCGGGGAGGCCCCGGCCAACTCCAAGGCGTGCGCCGTCACCAGCGACAAGAACTTCTGCACCGTGTACCACGCCGCCGACGAGGGCTACTGGAAGAAGATCGCCTTCTGGAACACGCCCATCGAGCAGTGCCTGGACGGCCGCACGGACGTCAAGTGCGTGCCGTACGCCAAGTGGGTGCAGGCCTGGACCGAGATCAAGGGCTGAGCCATGACCGCCGTCACCCCCGACGCCGCCGGACCGGGCACCGTCCGGCGGCTCGCCGGGGCGCTGCACCGGCGCCCCCGGCTGCGCCTCGGCCTGCTGCTGACCGCCCCGCTGCTGTGGCTGGCCGTGCTCTACCTCGGCTCGCTCACCGTGCTGTTCGTCTCCGCGTTCTGGACCACGGACTCCTTCACCTCGCAGGTCGTGAAGGTCTTCTCGACCGACAACTTCCACGAGTTGCTGACCACGCCGGTCTTCCGCCAGGTGATCGTCCGCAGCATCGGCGTCGCGCTCGCCGTCACCGCCCTGTGCGCGGTGATCGCCTTCCCGGTCGCCTTCTACACCGCCCGGGTCGCCCGGCCGAAGTGGCGTCCGCTGCTGGTGGTCGCGATCCTCACCCCGCTGTGGGCGAGCTACCTGGTCAAGGTGTACGCCTGGCGGCTGATCCTGTCCGAGGGCGGCCTCGCCGACTGGATGCTGAAGCCCTTCGGGCTGTCCGGACCGGGGTTCGGGCTGCCGGCCACGGTGCTGACCCTGACGTATCTGTGGCTGCCGTACATGATCCTGCCGATCCACACCGCGCTGGAACAGCTGCCCGGCGGGCTGCTGGACGCCTCCGCCGACCTCGGGGCGCGGCCCTGGCGGACCTTCCGGTCGGTGGTGCTGCCGATGGTGCTGCCAGGGGTGGCCGCCGGGTCCGTCTTCACCTTCTCGCTCAGCCTCGGCGACTACATCACCGTGCAGATCGTCGGCGGCAAGACGCAACTGATCGGCAACCTCGTGTACTCCAACATCGAACTCAACCTGCCCATGGCCGCGGCCCTCGGCACGGTCCCGGTCGTCGTCATCGTGCTGTACCTGCTGGCCATGCGCCGCACGGGTGCGCTCAGCAGCCTGTAGAGGGGGTTTGGCTCGTGCAACTGTCCCGTTCCGCGCGCATCGCGCTGCGCGTCGCCGCCGGGCTCGGCTTCGCGGTGATCTACGTGCCGCTGCTGCTGGTCCTGGCCAACTCCTTCAACCCGGACCGCAGCGCGAGCTGGCCGCCGTCCGGGCTGACGCTGCACTGGTGGTCGGCCGCCTGGGACAACTCCGGTGCCCGCGCCGCCCTGTGGACGTCGGTGAAGGCCGGCCTCGGTGCCACCGCCGTCGCGCTGGTGCTCGGCACGCTGATCGCCTTCGCCGTCGCCCGGTACCGCTTCTTCGGCCGTGACGCGCTGTCGTTCGTGGTCGTGCTGCCGATCGCGCTGCCCGGCATCGTGACCGGCATCGCCCTGAACTCCGCCTTCTCCACCGTGCTGGAGCCGCTCGGGGTGGGCCTCGGCCTGTTCACCGTGGTCGTCGGACACGCCACCTTCTGCATCGTCGTGGTGTTCAACAACGTGGTGGCACGCCTGCGGCGCACCTCCGGGTCGTACGAGGAGGCCGCGGCCGACCTCGGCGCGCACACCTTCCGTGCCTTCGCCGACGTGACCTTCCCACTGGTGCGCACCGCGCTGCTGGCGGGCGGACTGCTGGCGTTCGCGCTGTCCTTCGACGAGATCGTGGTGACCACGTTCACCGCCGGACCGGGCATCCAGACGCTGCCCCTGTGGATCTTCGAGAACATGACCCGCCCGCAGCAGGCCCCGGTGGTGAACGTGGTCGCGGCGGTACTGGTCCTGCTCTCCGTCATCCCGATCTACGTCGCCCAGCGGCTGTCCGCCGACACGGCGACGGGCAGCAGGGTCTGAGCCTCTTACAGATCCAGCACCAGCCGGGCGCCCCGGCACCGGGACACGCAGATCATCATCGTGTCGCCCGCCGCACGCTCCTCCTCGGTGAGGACGGAGTCCCGGTGCTCCGGGGAGCCCTCCAGCACATCCGTCTCACAGGTGCCGCACGTCCCCTCGGCGCAGGAGTACAGCACCTCCACCCCGGCCGCGCGCACCGCGTCCAGCACCGACACCTCCGGCGCGACGGTGAGGGTACGGCCGCTGCGGGCGAGGACGACCTCGAACTCCTCGTCCGCACCGGCCGCCTGCTCCTTCGGGCGGAACCGCTCGACCCGCAGCATCCCCGCTGGGCAGCGCTCCTCGACGGCGTCCAGCAGCGGCCCCGGACCGCAGCAGTACACCAGGGTGCCGTCGGGGACGCCGTCCAGGACCCGGTCCAGGTTCAGCAGCCCCGTCTCGTCCTGCGGGGCGAGGGTGACCCGGTCGCCGTAGCGCTGAAGCTCCTCGGTGAACGCCATGGAGGCGCGGGTGCGTCCGCCGTACAGCAGGGACCAGTCGGCGCCGGACGCCTCGGCGGCGGCCAGCATCGGCAGCAGGGGCGTGATGCCGATACCGCCCGCGACGAACCGGTAGCGGGGCGCGGGCTCCAGCCGGAAGTGGTTGCGCGGCCCGCGCACCCGCACCTTGTCCCCCTGCCGCAGCTCGTCGTGCACATACGCCGATCCGCCCCGCCCCGCGGCCTCCCGCAGCACCGCGATCCGCCAGGCGGTGCGGTCCGCCGGGTCGCCGCACAGGGAGTACTGCCGCTCCAGGCCCGCCGCGAGGACGACGTCGACGTGGGCGCCGGGCTCCCAGGACGGCAGCGGCTCGCCCAGCGGATGGCGCAGGGTGAGCGCGACCACTGCGTCGGCGGCCGGCTCCCGCCGCGTGACGAGGAGTTCGAACTCTGCGGTCATGACGTGCTCTCCTGAATGCGGTGCGGGTGGTCCAGCAGCCACGCCCACATCTCGACCGGGTCCTGGCCGGTGTGCTCACGGCCGCAGTGGCAGGTGCCGTGCAGGGTGTCGGTGCCGGGCACCCACTCGATGCGGTAGACCTCCTTCGCCGGCGCGCTCACCGGGCCGTCCCCACCGGCTCGGCGCCCTCCTCGATGAGCCGGGCGAGGATGCGGCGGGCGGCCAGGCCACCGGTGTCGAGGTTGATGCTCAGCTCCTGGTAGCCGGTGCGCTCCGTGCCCAGGGTGCGCTGGAGCAGGGCGAGCGCGGTGACGTCCTGCATCACGACGGTGTGGTTGTTGCCGCGCAGGAACTCGGTGACCTCGGCGTCGTCGGTCGCCCAGTCCCGGGACACCGCCCAGAAGTCGTACACCGTGCCGTCCCCGGACGGCGTGATGCAGTACGTGATCTCGGTGTGGAAGCCGTGCGGGTCGCCGCCGTCCGGCTCGGGCAGCACGCCGACGGGCGCGACCCGGCTGTGCAGCAGGTACAGGCAGGGCGCGTGGTACTCGATGTCCTGCCACCGCGAGATCCGGCCCTGGATGCCGGTCGACTTGGCGTAGAACGGCGGGCATTCGGCGTCGTCCATGTGCCGGCTGACCCGGACGATCCCGGCGCCCTCGTCGACCTCGGTGGTGATCGGCGTCTCCGCCACCTCGGGCGTGCCGATGTAGCCGCCGTGCAGATACGTCTCGTGGGACAGGTCGAGGAGGTTGTCGACGAGGAGGCCGTAGTCGCAGTCGATGGGCTCCATGCCGCGTACGGTGACCCAGCAGGGGGAGTCCAGGTGCCGCGCCCGCGGGATGGCCCGCGGGTCGGCGAGCGCCGGGTCGCCGATCCACACCCACACCAGCGAGTCCTGCTCCACCACCGGGTAGGACGCCACGCGCGCGGTGCGCGGGACGCGCCGCTGGCCCGGCACGGACACACAGGTGCCCGTCGTGTCGTAGGTGAACCCGTGGTAGCCGCACACGATCCGGTCGCCGTCGAGCCGGGTCGGGGCCTCGGAGAGCGGATAGCGGCGGTGCACGCAGCGGTCGTGCAGCACGACCGGGGTGCCGTCCGCCTCGGTGCGGTAGAGCACGAGCGGCTCCCCGAGCACCGTCCGGCCGAGCAGTTCCCGGCCCACCTCGTGGCTGTAGGCGGCGACGTACCACTGGTTCCTGGCGAAGGCGGTGATGTGCGGCATGGCGCTCCCGTTGCTGTCGGCGGGGCCGTGCTCGCCCCGCGTGCCGTCGTCGTGGGACAGCGTCGTGACGGCCGGCACAGCCGGGCAAGGCCGCTTCCGCCAGACGGAAGGCGCGCACGCGCGCGTGCTCATGGCCGGTTGTGCACCCCTCGCGTAGCGATGAGTTCACATGAGTGCCACCAGACCCTTCCCTGACGTTTGATGCTCTTGGAACACTCGCTCCGCGCACATTCCGTCATTCACCGGCCAGTTGCCGCTGCCAGGACGAGAGGTTTGTCACCCATGCCCGAAGTGAACCGGCGTCGCTTCCTTCAACTCGCGGGCGCCACCACGGCGTTCACCGCGCTGTCCGCCAGCATCCAGCGCGCGGCCGCCCTCCCGGCGAACCACCGCACGGCGTCCATCGAGGACGTCGAGCACGTCGTCGTCCTCATGCAGGAGAACCGGTCCTTCGACCACTACTTCGGCACCCTCGCGGGAGTCCGCGGCTTCGGCGACCCGCGCCCGGCCAGTCCGGTGAGCGGCAGAACCGTCTGGCAGCAGTCCGACGGCACCAGGGACATCCTTCCCTTCCACCCGGACGCCGACGACCTCGGCATGGCGTTCATCCAGGACCTCCCGCACGGCTGGAACGACACGCATTCCGCCTTCAACGGGGGCAAGTACGACAAATGGGTGCCCGCCAAGGGCGCCACGACGATGGCGTACCTGACCCGCGACGACATCCCGTTCCACTACGCGCTCGCCGACACCTTCACCGTCTGCGACGCCTACCACTGCTCCTTCATGGGCTCCACCGACCCCAACCGCTACTACATGTGGAGCGGCTACGTCGGCAACGACGGCACCGGCGGCGGCCCGGTCCTCGGCAACGACGAGAAGGGCTACGGCTGGACGACGTACCCCGAGCGCCTGCAGCGGGCGGGGGTGTCCTGGAAGATCTACCAGGACGTCGGCGACGGCCTCGACGCGAACGGCAGCTGGGGCTGGATCTCGGACGCCTACCGCGGCAACTACGGCGACAACGCGCTGCTGTACTTCAACCAGTACCGGGGCGCACAGCCCGGCGACCCGCTGTACGACAAGGCCCGCACCGGCACCGACTACCGCAAGGGCGAGGGCTACTTCGACCAGCTGAAGGCCGACGTGGCCGCCGGCCGGCTGCCGCAGGTGTCCTGGATCGTCGCCCCCGAGGCGTTCACCGAGCACCCGAACTGGCCCGCGAACTACGGCGCCTGGTACATCTCCCAGGTGCTGGACGCGCTCACCTCCAACCCGGAGGTGTGGGCGAAGACGGCCCTGTTCATCACCTACGACGAGAACGACGGCTTCTTCGACCACCTGATACCGCCGTTCCCGCCCGGCTCCGCCGCCCAGGGCAGGTCCACGGTCGACGCGAGCCTCGACGTGTTCAAGGGGGACGCCGGTCATGTCGCCGGTGCCTACGGACTCGGCCAGCGCGTGCCCATGCTGGTGGTCTCGCCGTGGAGCAAGGGTGGCTACGTCTGCTCCGAGACGCTGGACCACACCTCCATCATCCGGTTCATGGAGAACCGCTTCGGCGTGCGCGAGCCGAACATCTCGCCCTGGCGGCGGGCCGTGTGCGGCGACCTGACCTCCGCGTTCGACTTCTCCCGCAAGGACACCACGCCGGTCAGCCTGCCGGACACCGCCGGCTACGAGCCGCCGGACCGCGAGCGCCACCCCGACTACAAGCCCACCCCGCCGGCCAAGGGCGTCCTGCCCAAGCAGGAGCGCGGCCTGCGCCCGACCCGCCCGCTGAAGTACGCCCCCGCCGTGGACGGCTCGGTCGACGCCGCCGGCGGCAAGTTCACCCTCACCTTCGCCTCCGGTGCCGCCGCCGGCGCGGCCTTCCTGGTCACCTCGGGCAACCGCACCGACGGCCCCTGGACGTACACCACCGAGGCCGGGAAGTCCCTCGCCGACACCTGGAACTCGGCGTACTCGGCCGGCTCCTACGACCTCACCGTGCACGGCCCGAACGGCTTCCTGCGCTCCTTCAAGGGCCGCAACAAGGTCGCGGGACCCGAGGTCACCGCCCGGTACAGCGGAGATGAGGTGGAGCTGACCTTCACCAACTCCGGTTCCGGCGCCGTCCGTCTGACGGTCGCCGACGGCTACACCGGCGCCAAGCGCACGGTGAGCGTGCGTGCGGGCGCCACCGTCAAGCAGCTCGTCGACCTCACGGCGAGCCGGCGCTGGTACGACCTGACCGTGACCTCCGACGCCGACGCGTCCTATGTGCGACGGTTTGCCGGACATGTCGAAAATGGTCGACCTGGCGTCAGCGACCCCGCCATCGCGACGGTCTGACGGGCGCTCGGACGACGGTTGCGTTCCGGCGGGTGCGCGATAGTGTGCCCCGGTGACCACGCAATCGAACACACCCGCGGGTTGGTACCCCGATCCGCACGGGGCACCCCAGACCCTGCGGTACTGGGACGGTACCCAGTGGACCGAGCACACCCACGCCGACCAGCAGGGTCAGGCCCAGGCTCAGATGCAGGCCCCGGCCGCGCCGCACGTGCCGGCGCAGCCGGCCGGTCCCGACCCGCGCGTCCAGCGCCAGGTCCAGCAGCAGGCCGGCGTCGCCGCGGGCGGCGCCGGCGGCGGGACCCTGTTCTCCGAGCCGGTCCTGGTGGTGAACCAGAAGGCCAAGCTGATCGAGCTGACCAACGAGTACAAGGTCATGGACCAGCACGGCCGGGAGATCGGCGCGGTCGTCCAGGTCGGTCAGAGCGTGCTGCGCAAGATCCTGCGCTTCCTGTACAGCATCGACCAGTTCATGAAGATCAAGCTGGAGATCCGCGACGGCTACGGCCAGCCGGTCCTGCTGCTCACCCGCCCGGGCAAGATCTTCAAGTCCCGGGTGATCGTCGAGCGCCCGGACGGCACGCCGGTCGGCGAGATCGTCCAGCAGAACGTCTTCGGGAAGATCAACTTCGCGATGATGGTGAACGGCCAGAAGGTCGGCGCCATCAAGGCGGAGAACTGGCGGGCGTGGAACTTCGCGATCGTCGACCACGCGGAGAACGAGGTGGCCCGGATCACGAAGACCTGGGAAGGCCTCGCCAAGACGATGTTCACGACCGCGGACAACTACGTCCTGCAGATCCACTATCAGCTGCCCGACCCGCTGCTGAGCCTGGTCGTCGCGACGGCGCTGACCGTCGACACCGCCCTCAAGCAGGACGCGCGCGGCCTCGGCTGAGGCCCGCGCGCCCATCGGTTCTCACACGATTCTGGCAGCGGTTCTCACAGCGGTGTGAGGTGCCCCGGTTCGCTCGTCGGCCGGGGCACCGCCGTGGCCGCCCCGGGGTCCAGGGCGAGGACGGCCGCGACCGGGTGCTCCTCGGCATCCGGTGCCGGGCTCGGCTCCGGGGCCGGCTGCGGGGCCACCCGGGACAGCAGCACCACGCCCCAGGCGGCGCAGCCCGCGCCCGCCAGCGCCAGCAGGACGCCGAGGACGCCGCCCTGGAGCCGCTCGCCCAGCAGGGCCGTGCCGATCGCCGCGGCGGCGACCGGGTTCGCCAGCGTCACCACCGCCAGCGGAGCGCCGAGCCCGCCCCGGTAGGCGGTCTGCGACAGCAGCAGCCCGCCGGTCGCGAACCCGGCGACCAGCACCGCCACCCCGATCACCTGCATGCTCAGCAGCGGACCGGTGTGGTCGGTGGCGGCCACCGTGACCGTCTGGGTCAGCGCCGACGCCACGCCGGAGGCCACCCCGGACGCCGTCGCGTGCCGCAGCCCCGGCCGGGATCCCGGCCAGGACAGCGTGCCGATCAGCGCCGCCGTGGCACCGGCGACGGCCAGCGCCTCCGGCACGCTCAGCACATCGTCCGGCGCCGGGCCCGACGCGGTGACGAGGATCGCGCCCAGCCCGAGCAGGGTGAAGCCGGTGCCCCGCCACTCCATCGCGCTCACCCGGCGCCCCGCCATCCGCGCGCCCAGCGGCACCGCCGCCACCAGGGTCAGCGCCCCGAGCGGCTGGACGACCGTCAGCGGGCCGTACTTCAGGGCCACGACGTGCAGCAGCGCGGCGCCCGCGTTCAGCAGGACCGATCCCCACCAGGCGCCGCTCGCCAGCAGACGCAGCAGCCCGGCGCCGGCCGACCGGGCCGCCAGCCGCTCCTGGGCCACGGCCGCGGCCGCGTAGGCGACGGCGGAGAACAGCGACAGCACGACGGCGATCAGCGCGGCGCTCATCGGGCCACCCCCGCCAGCTCGCGCTCCTCGGTCGGCAGCAGCCGCTCGCGCCCCCGCCCGGCGGTCGTCGCCGTCCGGTGCGGCGGATGGATCACCGCGAGGGTGAGGCCGAGCAGGGCCGTGGCCACGATCGCGTCCAGCCAGTAGTGGTTGGCGGTGCCGACGATCACCAGCAGCGTCAGCAGCGGGTGCGCCAGCCACAGCCAGCGCCAGCGGGACCGGGTCGCGGCGATGAGCCCGATCGCCACCATCAGCGCCCAGCCGAAGTGCAGCGAGGGCATCGCCGCGAACTGGTTGGAGAGGTGGTCGGTCTGCGGCGGCCCGTACACCGAGGGGCCGTAGACCCGGGCGGTGTCGATCAGTCCGGTCGCGGCCAGCATCCGGGGCGGGGCGAGCGGGAACGTGAGATGCAGCACCAGCGCCGCCGCGGTGACCACGGCCAGTACCCGGCGGGACCAGACGTAGTGGGCCGGGCGGCGCAGGTACAGCCAGATCAGGAACGCGGCCGTGACCGGGAAGTGGACGGTCGCGTAGTAGGTGTTGGCGAGGTGGATCAGGGTGTCGCCGTGCAGCAGCAGCGACTGCACCGAGCCCTCGCCCGGCAGATGCAGGGTCCGCTCCAGGTCCCACACGTGGCGGGCGTTGCGGAAGGCCTCGCCGGTGTGGCCGGTGGCCAGCTGCCGGCCGAACTTGTAGACGAGGAAGAGCCCGGCGACGAGCAGCAGCTCGCGCAGGAGCGGCGGTCGCCGGGATATCCGGCCGACATCGCCCTCGTCGGGTTCCTCGGCCTCTCCAGGCTCGGTGCGGGCGTTCATCCCCCGGCCCCCTCGCTGACGGTGGTGCGTGGTTCTCATCGATACGACTGCGTACCGATACGCCAGTGTACCGATACGGTCGAGTACCGGTACACTGGCGTATCGATTGAAGTACGACACACTGGAAGACAGCGCCCCACGGATCCCAGCGAGGTGAAGACCCGATGACGTCGCAGGCCGCGGACGGCCCCGAGACGGCCGCCGCGTCGCGCCGCTCCAAGCTCACGCCCGAGCGCGAGCAGGAGTTCTTCGACGCCGTCCTCGACCAGATCCGCGCGTGCGGGTACGACGCCGTCACCATGGAGGGCGTCGCGGCCAGCACCCGGTGCAGCAAGTCCACGCTGTACCGGCAGTGGAAGACCAAGCCGCAGTTCGTGGCGGCGGCGCTGCGCTCCAACCGGGCCTGCCGGTTCGCCGGCATCGACACGGGGTCGGTCGCCGAGGACCTGCGGGAGGCCGCCCGGCAGGCCGGGGCATGGTCCGGCCCGGACACCAGCCTGCTCCAGGCGCTCGGGCACGCGGTGATGCAGGACCAGGAACTGCGGATGGCGCTGCGCGAGGCGCTCGTCGAGCCGGAGATGGAGGCGCTGCGCGACATCCTGCGCCGGGGTGTCGAACGCGGCGAGATCGCCGCGGACCATCCGGCGCTGGAGTTCGTCCCGGTCCAGCTCTACGGAGTGCTGCGGGTGCGGCCCGTCATCGACGGGCAGTACGCCGACTCCGACTATCTGGTCCGGTTCGTGGAGGCCGTCGTGCTCCCTGCACTGGGCCTGAACTGAAGACCCAGGCCGCCGTCCACGGGATGACTGGACGGTGACCTGACCGCGCCGCACCGTGGGGACGGGGGCGGCGCGCACCCCCCGGCCGGGTGGGGCCCCTCTTGAGCGGAGGGGGTCCCACCCGGCCGTCGTGCTGTCCGCGGGGCGGGGTCAGACGCTCTGCCCGTTGCCCCCGCCACTGGCCTGCTTGATCCCCTGGGTGATCCGGTCGATGACCGACACCGGCTGGTCGGCGTCCACGCCGAAGCGGACCAGGACGATCATCCGGGGGCTGGCGGGGGAGGGGAACGCCAGGGACTCCACGATGCCGTCGGCGCCCTTGCTGGTGACCGCCTTCCAGCGCACCAGGTAGCCCTTCTGCCCGGCCACCGTGACCGCCTTCGAGGCCAGCACCTGGTGCGAGGTGATCGCGCCGTAGGTGGCACCGCCGTAGGACTGCTCCGCGTTCTTCGCGATGTCCTCCTTGGCCACCTTCTCCGGAGTGTCGCCCTGGGCGCGCAGCAGCGCGGCGGGCGCGGAGAAGGCGCCGCCCTTGGTGCAGGTCGCGGTGGTGTCGCCGGGGCACGGATACGAGGAGTCGGAGCTCAGCGCGGCGCCCCCGTTGTACTCCTGGCCGTACCAGCCGTCCGGGATGGGCAGGCTGATGCCGCTGGCCGCGTCGGTCGCCGACCCGCTGTCGATCTTCGGCGCCTCGCTCCCACCGGGAGGCGCCGACGGCTCACCGCCCCCACGACCGTCCGGCCCCGGCGCCTGCCCTTGTCCTTGCTGCTGGGCATCGGTGCGCCGGGTGCCGCTGTCGTCGCCCTTGGTCAGGGCGTACACCCCGACCCCGATGCTGGCCAGCACGGCGACGGCAGCGACGACGGCCGCCCCGATCCGCAGCCCCCGCCGCCCCCGCCGGGTGTCAGGCTGCCCCGGATACCCGGGGTGCGGCGGATAGACCGGGTATCCGGGCTGCGCGGCATATCCGGGCTGACCGGCGTATCCCGGCTGCCCGAAGGGGACCGCCTGCCCGGCGTACCCCGGCTGTGCGGCGGGCTGCCCCGGCTGCCCCGGGTGTGTGACGGGCCGGCCCGACGGTGCTTCCGGCTGCCCGGCGGGACTGGGATGCTGATCGGCTGAAGTCGGCTGCCCTGTCTCGTCGGCCGGCCGGTCCGGCTGCTCCGCCGGGCCGGGCCGGGCCGGTGTCCCCGGACCGTCGGCCGGGGGGCCCCAGGCGGCGGCCGTTCCCGCCGGGCGGATGCGGTCCGTCCACGCCCCGCCGTCCCACCAGCGCTCGGTGGCGGGACCGTCACTGTGCTGTCCGGGGTCGGGGTACCACCCGGGAGGAGTCACCTGCGTCATGCCCCCACCGTATGAGCCCAGGCTGAAAGCCCGATGAGAACCCCCGCCCTGACCCATGTCCGGCCGGAACCCGACGACCGGACCGCCCCGGCCCCGGCCCTGCGGGCGACGAACAGCCCCCGGCGTCAAAGCCCGGGCGATCCTCCGTCAATTTCTGGGAGGGCCCGCCACGTTGACGCCGCCCTCGCCCACCGCAGGCCCCGCGGCGCGGTGTCCATTACTCCCTTTCACCCTTCACGGCAACACCTGCCGCGACGGTCCTCCGTCCGGTCGCCGAGGGGGCTAGGCTCGACGTCGGTACGTCATTCGGGCGACTTGGGGAGGTAGCGGGATGACGGAGGTACGGTCCACACCGGCCGCCTCGGCTTCCCTGTGGGAGCGGGACCGGGAGATCGCCGCTGTCGTACAGGCGGTCGACACCCTGTCAGCGGACCAGTCGACCTCCGGCACCCTGCTGGTGATCCGCGGCGAGGCCGGCCTCGGCAAGACCGCGCTGCTGGCCGAGACCCGCCGGATCGCCGAGGCCCGCGGCTGCACCGTCTGGTCGGCCCGCGGCGGCGAGACCCTGCGCTCCGTCCCCTTCAACGTCGTACGGCAGTTGCTGCAGCCCGCCCTGGTCTCGATGCTGCCCGAGGAGGCCCGCGAGTACCTCGGCGACTGGTACGACATCGCCGGACCCGCCCTCGGCATAGCGGAGCCGGGGGAGCGGCACGCCGACCCGCAGGGCGTGTGCGACGGACTCGTCGCCGCCGTGCGCCGCCTGGCGACCCGGGACTGGCCGCTGGTTCTGCTCATCGACGACGCCCACTGGGCCGACCAGGAGACGCTGCGCTGGCTCGCCGCGTTCACCGAGCGCCTGGACGACCTGCCCGTCCTCGTGGTCGTCGCGCGCAGGCCCGGCGACATCGGCGGGGAGAGCGCCCGTCTGCTGGACGCGGTCACGGCCGCCGGGCAGCCCGCCGCCGTCCTGAACGCCCTCACCCCGGACGCCGTCGCCGGCCTCACCCGCACCGCCCTCGGACCGCACGCCGACGACCCCTTCTGCCGCGAGGTGTGGGCCGTCACCGGCGGCAACCCCTACGAGACGGTCGAACTCCTCGCCAAGGTCCGCGACAGCGAACTCGTGCCGACCGAGTCCTCCGCCGCCGAACTGCGCGACCTCAACCGCTCCGCCCGCGGCGGCGGACTCGTCGCCCGCCTCGAACAACTCGGCGTGGACGCCACCCGATTCGCCTGGGCCGCCGCCATCCTCGGCGACGCCGTCACCGTCGACCTGGTCGCCGGGCTCGTCACGATGGGGCGCGAGCAGGCCGTCCGCTGCGCCGAACTGCTCAAGAACGCCCGTATCCTGACCGCTTCGGACCGGGCGGCCGGCCCGGCGGGCGACGCCCTGGAGTTCGTCCACCCGCTCATCGCCACCGCCGTCTACAACTCCATCCCGGACGCCCTGCGCCGCGCCATGCACGGCATAGCCGCCCAGCTCGTCACCGACCTCGGCCTCGGTCCGGCCGCCGCCTCCCGCCACCTCCTGCAGGTCCACCCGGACGACGACGAGGAACTCGTCGAGCAGCTGCGCGAGGCCGCCCGCGAACACCTCGCCGTCGGCGCCCCCGACGCCGCCCGCCGCTGCCTGGAACGCGCCCTGGAGGAGCCCCCGCTGCCCGAGGTGCAGGCGCGCGTCCTGTTCGAACTCGGCTGCGCCACGCTGCTCACCGGCCCCGCCAAGACCATCGGCCATCTGCGGCAGGCCCTCGCCCTGCCGGGTCTCGGCGCCGACGCCCGGGTGGACGCCGTCGTACGCCTCTCCCAGGCCCTGCTCCACAACGACCAGCTGGAGGAGGCCGTCCGCACCGTCGAGGCCGAGGCCGCCCGGCTGCCGCAGGGCCCGGCGAAACTGCGCCTGCAGGCCGTGCAGTACATGTGGGAGGGCATCCACGCCGGCGAGGCACCCGTGCCCGGCCGCTCCGAACGCCTCGCCGAACACGCCCGCAACTGCACCGGACGCGACAACTCCGAGCGCGCCCTGCTCATCCTGCGCGGCTTCGACGCCATGTCTCGCGGCGAGAACGCCGAGGAGGTCGTCGAGCTGTGCGACCGCGCCCTCGTCAACGGCCGCCTCGCCCCCGGACTCGGCTGGACCGACGCCGAGTGGGGCATCGAGCTGCTGATGATGCTGGCCGGCGCCTACGCCTACACCGACCGTCTCGACCGCGCCGAGGCCCTCTACACCGACGCCCTGCGCGCCTACGAGAGCGCGGGCTGGAGCGGCGGCCACCTCGCCCTCGCCCACGCCTACGTCGGTTTCGGGCACCGCAGGCGCGGCCGGCTGCGGGAGGCCGAGGTCTCCCTGCGCGAGGCCCTGCGGCTCGCCGAACGCGTCGGCCGCGGCCTGCCCCTGTACTGGTCGGCGACCTGCAACCTGGTCGACACCCTCCTCGCCCGCGGCCATGTCCAGGAGGCCTGGGCGGTCGCCGAACAGTACGGCTTCGCCCCGCCCTACCCGTCCACGATCGTGCTGCCCGACCCGCGCTCCCTGCGCGGCCGGCTGCTGCTCGCCGTCGGCCGCACCAAGGACGGCGTCAACGAACTGGAGGCCGCGGAGAAGGCGGCCGCCGCGCGCGGCCACCACAACCCCGTGATGGTGCCCTTCGCGGGCGATCTGGCCCGGGCCCTGGCCGCCGAGGACCCGGCCCGCGCGGCCCGGCTCGCCGCAGACATGCGCCGGCACGCCGAGCGGTTCGGTACGGACACCGCCATCGGCGAGGCCCTGCGCTGCGCGGCCGCCCTGGAGACCGGCCGCCGCGCCGTCGACCTGGCCGCGCAGGCGGTGAAGTACCTGGAGGCCTCGCCCGCCCAGTACGAGCACGCCGCCGCCCGCATCGAGCACGGCGTCCTCGCCCGCTCCGAGCCCGAGCTGGAGCGCGGCCTGGCGCTGGCGCGCTCGTGCGGCGCGGACGGGCTGGTGGAGCGCGCGACGCGGGAGCTGGAGACGGTCCGGGGACTGAGCGGGGTCACCTCGTGAGCGGCGCGGGGGCACCAGTGAGCGGCCCGGGGCGCCGGTGGGCAGCCCGGGTCACATCGTGAGCAGCTGCTCCGTCACCGCGGCCAGCCGCTCCCGCACCCGAGGGTCGTACGCCGACGCGTGCGCCCGCGCGGGACGGGTGCCGTCGTAGTAGCCGCCGCTCCCGGCGTCCCCGGTGGCCAGGGCGAGCACGCCCGCCGCGCCGTCCGCGACCGAGTTCCACGGCGAGACGCCGGCCTCGCGGACCATCGCGGTGTCCATGTACGTCGCGGGGTGCAGCACGTTCACCGCGACCCCGGTCCCGGCCAGCTCCTCGGCGAGCGTGAAGGTGTGCGCGGCCAGCGCGAACTTGCTGCGGCAGTAGGCCGAGGTCCCGCTGTAGCGGCGGGTCAGCTCGGGATCGTCGGGGTCGAGGGGCTCCTGCCCGGCCGAGCCGACGTTGACGATCCGGGCCGGGGTGTTCCGCTCCAGCACCGGCAGCAGCGCGCGGGTCAGGGCCACCGGCGCCAGGTAGTTGACCGCCAGGCGCAGCTCGTGCCCGTCGGCGCTCACCTCCCGGCCGCTGCCCGGCGCACCGGAGCCCACACCCGCGTTGTTGATCAGCACATCGAGCTCCGGGCGGGCGGCGGCGACCCGCGCGCCCAGCTCCCGCACCTGCGCCAGCGAGGCCAGATCGGCGACGAAGCCCTCGGCGTCGCCCTCCGCGCGCAGCTCGGCGACCAGCCGCTCGGTGCGGCCCGCGTCCCGGCCGTGGGCGAGGACGCGGTGCCCGGCGCGTACCAGCTCGAAGGCGACGTACCGGCCCAGCCCCGAGGTGGCTCCGGTGATCAGAACAGTGGACATGCTCCCACCGTAGGCGGACGGCCCCCACGGGTGGGAGGTGCCGTCGAGCCTACGACCAGCGAGGACACCCTCAGCCCTGCTCCTCCGCGAGCACCCGCTGGGCCGCCGCGAACGCCGAGTTCGCCGCCGGCACCCCGCAGTACACGGCCGTCTGGAGCAGGACCGCGCCGATCTCCTCCGGCGTGAGCCCGTTGCGCCGCGCCGCCCGCACATGCATTGCCAGCTCGTCGTAGTGGCCGTGCGCCACCAGCGCGGTCAGCGTGATCATGCTGCGTTCGCGCCGGGACAGCGTCGGATCCGTCCAGATCTCGCCCCAGGCGTACCGGGAGATGAAGTCCTGGAACCGCGCCGTGAACGGCGTCTGCCGCTGCTGCGCCCGGTCCACGTGCGCGTCACCGAGCACCTCACGCCGTACGGCCATGCCGAGCCGGGCCGCCCCGTCGCCGAGGTGCGCGCGCAGCGCGGTGAGCACCGCCCGCGGGCACTGGGCGGGCGCCAGGTGCGAGGCCCCGGGCAGCTCCACCAGGGTGGAGCCGGGCACGGCGTCCGCGATCTCCCGCAGATGCGCGGGCGGTGTCGCCGGGTCCTCCCGGCCGGCCACCAGCAGGGTCGGTACGGAGATCCCGGCGAGCTTGCCGGTGAGGTCGAACGCGGCGAGCGCGTCGCAGCAGGCGGCGTACGCCTGCGGATCGGCCTCGGCCTGGTCCCGTACCAGGCGCGGCACGCTGAAACCGGGGGTGAACCAGCGGGCGTCCGCGCTCTCCACCAGCCAGTCGAGCCCTTCCTTCCGCACCCGCTCGGCCCGCTCCTGCCAGGGCATGGCGCCGTTGAAGTGCGCGGAGGAGCAGATCACGGCCAGGGAGGAGAGCCGCTCGGGGTGGTGCACGGCGAGGTGCAGCCCGACCGCGCCGCCCAGCGAGACGCCGGCGTACGCGAACCGCTCGATGCCGAGCGAGTCGGCCAGCTCCAGCACCAGAGCGGCGAGATCGCCGACGGTGGCGCCCGGCCCGATCAGGTCGGCGGACGAGCCGCCGTGCCCGGGCAGATCCCAGCGGACCACCCGGTGCCCGATGGACAGCTCGGGCGCGACGGCGTCCCACAGGGCGTACGACGTGCCGAGCGAGGGTCCGAGCAGCAGCGGGGGAGCGGAAGCGGGGCCTTCGATGAGGTGGTTGAGGAGTTTCTCGGTCAACGTCGCTCCAGCGCACGGTCGGTGAGGGCTCCCGCGGAGCCGGTGTAACGGGTGGGGTCGGTCAGGTCGTCCAGGTCGACGTCCCTCAAGTCCGGTTGCTTGGCGAGCAGTTCGGCGAGCGGGCGGTCCTGCGCCGTGGCGCGGCGGGCGAGCGTGGTGAGCAGCTCCTTGGCCCGGGCGCGGCCGAGCAGCGGGGCGAGTTCGGCGGACAGCCGCTCGGAGACGATCAGGCCGTGGGTGAGGCCGAGGTGGGCGCGCATGACGTCCGGCGCCGGCCTCAGCCCTTCGGCGAGTTCGGCGGCGTTCCGGGCCGTCCCGCCCACCAGGCGCAGCAGCTCCCGCAGCGGCTCCCACTCCGCGTGCCAGGCCCCGGCCGGCCGCTCGTCCTCGGCCGCCATCGCGCCGTACAGCGTGGCCGCGAGCTGCGGGGCACGCCGGGCGGCGGACGCGACCAGCGTGGCGCGCACCGGGTTCGCCTTGTGCGGCATGGCGGAGGAGCCGCCCCCGCTGCCCTCGGCCACCTCGCCGATCTCGGTGCGGGACAGGGTGAGCACGTCCACCGCCGCCTTGCCCAGCGCGCCGGCCGTGAAGGCCAGGCACCCGGCGAGGTCGGCGACCGGCGTGCGCAGGGTGTGCCACGGCAACAGCGGTTCCGCCAGGCCGAGTTCCCGCGCGTAGGCGGCGGGCAGCGCGGTCGCGTCCTGGGCGCCGTACGCGGTGAAGGCCGCCAACGTGCCCGCCGCGCCCCCGAGTTGGGCGGGCAGGTCGTCCCGTACGGCCGCGACCCGGTCGCGGGCGTCGAGGACGAGCGAGCGCCAGCCGGCCGCCTTCAGGCCGAACGTCGTCGGCACGGCGTGCTGGGTGAGGGTCCGCCCCGGCATCGGCGTGTCCCGGTGCTCGGCCGCGAGCCGGGCCAGCGCCCGCTCGGTGCGGGCCAGGTCGGCGAGGACGAGGTCCAGGGTGCGGGCGGCGACGAGCATCGCCGCGGTGTCCATGATGTCCTGGCTGGTGGCGCCCCGGTGCACATGGGGGCCGTACTCCTCGCCGACCGCCTTCGTCAGATCGGCGACCAGCGGGATCACCGGGTTGCCGCCGCCCCGGGCCCGCTCGGCGAGCGAGGCGACGTCGAAGGCGTCCGTGTCGGCCGCCGCCTCGGTCACCGCGTCGGCGGCGCCTTGCGGGGCCAGCCCGAGAGCGGCCTGGGCGCGGGTGAGGGCGGCCTCGGCGTCGAGCAGCGCGCGCAGGAACGCGGTGTCGCCGGTCGCCGCGGCCGCCGGGGAGCCGGCCCACCCGGGGGCGAGCAGGCCGGTGTCGGTTGCCTCGGATGTCACTGGAACTCCAGGAAGACCGTCTCGCCTTCGCCCTGAAGGCGGATGTCGAAACGGTACGTCCCGTTGCCCTCGTCCTGGGCGATCAGCGTGTCGCGCCGGTCGCCCACCTGGGCGAGCAGCGGGTCGGCGGCGAGCGCGGCGTCGTCGCCGGGCAGGTAGATCCGGGTGAACAGGTGCACCAGCAGACCCCGGGCGAACACGCACGCGCTCACGTACGGCGCGCTGCGCCCGCGGGCGCCGGGCCGCAGCGTGCGGGCGTACCAGTGGCCGTTCGCGTCCGTCTGCATCCGGCCCCAGCCGGTGAACTCCACGCCGTTGCGGCCGAGATGGCCGCCGGTCGCCGGGTCGCGCCGCATCGAGCCGTCCACCTGCGGGACGTTCCCCTGCGGGTCCGGGCCCCACAGTTCGACGAACGCGTCCGGCAGGGGCTCGCCCTCGCCGTCGAGGACGTACCCGTGGATCGTGATGGTGTCCGGGTGGCCGAGCGGGGCGATCTCCTCGCCGCCGCGGAAGGGCAGCGCGTACCCGTAGAAGGGGCCGACCGTGTGCGACGGGGTGGGCAGCACGCTTTCCGGCCTGCTCGTGTCGATCTTCGTCATCGGGTCAGCGTCCTTCTTCGATCCAGGTGGCGTTCGGGCCGTCCAGCACGATGTCCCAGCGGTAGCCGAGGGAGAACTCCGGTACCGACAGACCGTGGTCGTAGGTCGCCACCAGCCGCTGCCGGGCGGCGTCGTCCGTCACCGACTGCAGGATCGGGTCGTAGGGGAAGAGCGGGTCGTTCGGGAAGTACATCTGTGTCACGAGCCGCTGGGTGAACGCCGTGCCGAAAAGGGAGAAGTGGATGTGCGCGGGGCGCCAGGCGCCCACGTGGTTGCGCCACGGGTAGGGGCCCGGCTGGATCGTCGTGAAGTGGTAGCGGCCCTCGGCGTCGGTGAGGGTGCGGCCCACGCCGGTGAAGTTCGGGTCGAGCGGCGCGTCGTGCTGCTCGCGCTGGTGGGCGTAGCGGCCGGCGGAGTTGGCCTGCCAGATCTCGATCAGCTGACCGCGCAGCGGGCGCCCGGCGCGGTCGAGCAGCCGCCCGGAGACGGTGATGCGCTCGCCGACCGGCTCGCCGGTGTGCTGCCGGGTCAGGTCGTTGTCGATCTCCGTGATGTCCCGCTCGCCGAAGGCGGGGGAGTGCAGCTCCACCAGCTCCGGGTCCTTGGCGACGTCGATGGTGACGGGTGGCTGCTTGGGGTGGCGCAGGACGGAGGAGCGGTAGGGGGCGTAGTCGCGCCGCGGGTGGTGCTCCACGGGGGCGCCGTCGGCGAGGCGCTTCTCGTACGCGGCGTGCTCGGTCGCGATCTCCTGGTCGATGTCGTGCTGCGTGAGAGGCATGGGGATTCCCCGGGTTCCTAACGTTCGAGGACGAGGGCGAGGCCCTGGCCGACGCCGATGCAGAGGGTGGCGACGCCGGTGCCGGAGCCCCGGCGGGCGAGCTGGTGGGCGACGGTGCCGGCGAGGCGGGCACCGGAGGCGCCGAGGGGGTGGCCGAGGGCGATGGCGCCGCCCTGCGGGTTGAGGACCGCCGGGTCGAACTCGGGCCATTCGGCGACGCAGCCGAGCACCTGGGCGGCGAAGGCCTCGTTCAGTTCGAGGACCGACAGGTCCGCGAAGGTCCTGCCCGCCTTGGCCAGGGCGCGGTTGACGGCCTCGACGGGAGCGAGCCCGAAATAGTGCGGGTCGATCGCGCTGACCCCGCTCGCCGAGATGCGGGCGAGGGGGTCGCGGCCGGTGGCCTTCAGGCCTTCCTCGTCGACCAGCAGCAGGGCCGCCGCGCCGTCGTTGAGCGGTGAGGCGTTGCCGGCGGTGACCGTGCCGTGCTGCTTGCGGAAGGACGGCTTGAGCTTCGCCATCGCGGCGAGCGAGGCGTCCGGGCGCACACACTCGTCGGCGGCGAAGACGACGGGGTCGCCCTTGCGCTGCGGCACGGGGACGGGGGCGAGTTCGGCGTCGAACAGGCCCTGCTGCTGCGCGGCGGCCGCCTTGCGGTGCGAGGCCAGCGCGAACTCGTCCTGCTGCTCGCGGCTGATCTTGTGCTTGTCGGCGATCAGTTCGGCCGACTCGCCCAGCGGGACGGTCCACTGCGGGTCCATCCGCGGGTTGACCATGCGCCAGCCCAGCGTGGTGGAGTACAGCTCGGTGTGGGCGGCGGGGAAGGGCTTGTCGCTCTTGGGCAGCACGTACGGGGCACGGGTCATCGACTCCACGCCGCCGGCGACGGCGATGTGGGCGTCGCCGGCGGCGATGGCGCGGGCGGCCTGGATCACGGCCTCCAGGCCCGAGGCGCACAGCCGGTTGACGGTGACGCCGGGGACCGAGGTGGGCAGCCCGGCGAGCAGGGCGGCCATCCGGCCGACGTTGCGGTTCTCCTCGCCTGCCCCGTTGGCGTTGCCGAAGTAGACGTCCTCGATCCGGGACGGGTCCAGCTCGGGCGTACGGGCGAGCAGTTCACGCAGGGCATGGGCGGCCAGGTCGTCCGGGCGCACCGACGCGAGGCCGCCGTTGTAGCGGCCGATCGGGGTGCGGACGGCGTCGACGATGTACACGGTGTTCACAGCAGGTCCTCCGCGACGGTCAGCTTGGCTCCGGTCCTGGCGACGATCTCGTCCACGGCCACGCCGGGCGCGACCTCGGTCAGCACCATCCCCTCGGCGGTCACGTCGATCACGCCCAGGTCGGTGATCACCCGGTTCACACACGCCTTGCCGGTGAGCGGCAGCGTGCACTCGTCGACGATCTTCGGTGAGCCGTCCTTGGCGGTGTGGGTCATCACCACGATCACCGTGCGGGCCCCGTGCACCAGGTCCATCGCCCCGCCGATGCCGGTGACCAGCTTGCCGGGGACGGCCCAGTTGGCCAGGTCACCGGCTGCGGAGACCTGCATCGCGCCGAGCACCGCGACGTCGATGTGCCCGCCGCGGATCATCGAGAAGGACAGCGCCGAGTCGAAGAAGGAGGCGCCCGGCAGGACGGTGACCGTCTCCTTGCCGGCGTTGATCAGGTCCGGGTCGACCTGGTCCTCGGTGGGGTAGGGGCCGGTGCCCAGGATGCCGTTCTCCGACTCCAGGATCACCTCGACGCCCTCGGGCAGATGGTTCGGGATCAGCGTGGGCAGCCCGATGCCGAGATTGACGTATTGCCCGTCGTGCAGCTCGCGCGCGGCCCGGGCGGCCATCTGCTCGCGTGTCCAGGCCATCAGCTGCTCACCGTCCGCTGCTCGATCTTCTTGTCCGCCGCCTGAGCGGGCGTCAGGGCCACCACCCGCTGCACGAAGATGCCCGGCAGGTGCACGGCGTCGGGGTCGATGGCGCCGGGCTCGACCAGTTCCTCCACCTCCGCGATGGTCACCCGTCCGGCCATCGCGGCCAGCGGGTTGAAGTTCCGGGTGGACTTGTTGAACACGAGGTTCCCGTGCCGGTCGCCCCTGGCCGCCCGCACCAGTGCGTAGTCGGTGCGGATGCCGCGCTCCAGCACGTACTCGGTGCCGTCGAACTCCCGGACCTCCTTGGCCGGCGAGGCCAGCGCCACGCCGCCGGAGCCGTCGTAGCGCCAGGGCAGCCCGCCCTCGGCGACCTGCGTGCCCACCCCGGCCGGCGTGTAGAACGCGGGGATGCCCGCCCCGCCTGCGCGGAGCCGCTCCGCCAGCGTGCCCTGCGGGATCAGCTCCACCTCCAGCTCCCCGGCCAGGTACTGCCGGGCGAACTCCTTGTTGGCGCCGATGTAGGAGCCGGTCACCCGGGCGATCCGGCCGGCCGCCAGCAGCACCGCGAGACCGGTGTCCATCGCACCGCAGTTGTTCGACACCACCGACAGCCCGCCGACCCGGCGCTCGTACAGCGCCTGGATCAGCACATTGGGCACGCCGCTGAGTCCGAACCCGCCGACGGCGAGCGACGCGCCGTCCGGCACATCGGCCACCGCCGCCTGTGCCGAGGCGACCACCTTGTCCATCCGTGAAGCCCCATCTCTTCCATTTACTCAGCGCACTGAGTATTTCAGCGAGGTGCTCCTCACGCTGCCACCGGACGGCCAAACCGTCAAGAGCTGTAGGGATAGGAGAGAAGTGGGCGCAGACAGTGGGGTCCGTGGAGGGTATCGTTCAGTACACCAACGAAAACGACTACGGGAGCGCACATGGCCGCGGTGGACCTCTCGACCCATCCCGGGCACCTCGCCCGGCGGCTCCAGCAGGCCCACTACCTGCTCTGGAACACCATGGTCTCGGAGGAGATCACCTCGCCCCAGTTCGCGGTGCTCAACGCCCTCGTCGGCGAGCCCGGGCTGGACCAGCGCACGGTGGGGGAGCGGGTCGGGCTGGACCGCTCCACCATCGCCGAGGTGATCAGCCGGCTCAGCCGCCGCGGCCTGATCGACAAGGTGCGCGACCCGCAGGACGGCCGCCGGTCCCTGCTGCGCCCGACGGATGAGGGCCTGCGCACCCACCGCAGGCTGACCGTGCGCACCGCGCGGATGAACCAGGTCTTCCTCGCGCCCCTGTCCGCAGAGGAGCAGACCCTCTTCCTCGACCTGATCCGGCGCGTGGCCGACGCGGCCGAGGGGCTGCGCAACCCCGGGGAACCGGTGGCCGCGTCGCAGCCCTGACCGTGCGGCCCGCACCCGGGGCGCGTGCCGGTCAGGCGGCCTTGGCGAAGACCACCCAGACCGGTCCCGGGGCGAAGGTCATGGGCTTGCCGTCGTTCGTCTCGAACCGCGTGCCCTGGGTGGCCGTCGGACGCTTCCACGTGGTCCGGTACGCCCGCCCGTCGCGCATCACCGTCGCCGCGCCCGAGCCGACCGTCTCCGTGTACGGCGTGGCGTGGCCGAGGAAGTCGTGGAAGTCGGAGGCGCGCACCTTGACGTACTGCACGACGACCGTCGCCGCCGTCAGCGGTCCCGCATCGGTCGTCATGGCGGGCGTGCCGTCCATCGCGACCAGATAGCGGTGCCGGCTCGGGGACCAGGTGAAGGTGAACCGGGAGGCCGGGTAACGCACCGTGCGTGACGCCAGGGGGTGACCGGCCGTGGGTGCCGGGCCGTAGCGGAAGCCGGTGGTCAGCGCCGTCGCGCCGGGTTCGTCCTTCAGCAGGGCGCGCGGGCGCAGGAAGAGGTTGTGCGGGGCCGGGCGGCCCGGTCCGCGCTCGAAGGCGCCCCTGGTCCGGCCGGGCGTCTCCGCCCGCAGCGGGGCCCGGGCGATCAGGGGCAGCAGCTTGCTCTGGGCGCCGGAGAAGGCGAGGGTGGGCCGGTCGAACTGGCGCAGCAGCTCAAGATCGGACTCGCGGGCGCTGCGCACCGGGCCCACCACGGACGGCA
>NZ_PQSS01000105.1 GCF_002920535.1 Streptomyces sp. Ru71
TTGGCGGTGCCGGCCGCTGCGGGCGGACACCCCCCACCCCGGCCCCTTCTCGCCGTCGGCGGCTCTCCCACTCCGTAGCTGCGGGCAGTCGTGCCGCTGGGGCGGCACGGGTGGGCGCAGCAGCACCCCGTCGCGCCGGGCTGCGCAACCCACCCCCGGCCAGCAGCACCGGGCACTTAGACGCGCCGGGTGGTTGGCCCACCCCCCCAGCCCGACACGAGAGCCCGCTTCAGTCGACGTACACCCCGGATTTCGCCGCCTCGTATGCCGCCCGCGCGGCGCGCTCCGCCGCGGGGGGATCGGGGACCACCCCGGTCGTCAGGAGCTCGTAGTACAGGGGGGCCGAGACCGCTCGTACGACCGCGTGCGGGTCCGTTCCCGGCGGCAACTCGCCCCGGGCCACGCCCTGTTCCACGCACGGCGCCCACTCGGCCACCCGCACCTCGTAGAACCGCCGCAGCGCCCCCGCCGTCCGCGCGTCGCACGCCGCCGCCGCGATCACCGCCCGGAACAGCGCCCCCTGCCGGGGATCGGCCAGCGTCCGCTGGACCAGGGACGCGTTCGCCCGCAGGTCGCCGAGGACCGTGCCGGTCTCCTCCCGGGGCAGCGACTGCTCCGCCATGTCCGCGAGCAGGTCGGCGACCAGCCCCGTGACCGAGCCCCACCGCCGGTACACGGTCGTCTTGCCGACCTCCGCGCGCCGTGCGACGTCCGCGAGGTCGAGCCGGTCGAAGCCGTGCTCCACGAGCACGTCCCCGGCCGCCCGCAGCACGGCGGCGCGGACACGGGCGGTGCGTCCACCGGGACGTACGGTGCCGGGTTCGGCGGACATAACGGCCTCCTTGGTGCACGGACGGGTTACCCCGTCAGCGTAACGAAACAGCAGAACCGTTTAACCCTCACCGAGCGTGACATCCCCGGGTCCGCGCACGTCACGGGCCTGATACCGTCCCGGCCAACGGCCGATGTTTTCCACCTGGTCCGTCTCATCTGGTCCGCCGAATACGTTTCTTCGCTGGAAGGTTGGAGCATGCCGGACGACGTCGCAGCAGCCCGGGCCGCCGCAGAGGAGGAGTCGGCCTTCTCGCATCCGCCCGTCGACCCCGACGCCACCGCCGCCTACGGCGACCACCCCGACCAGGTGATCGACTTCTACGCCCCGCGCACCCAGGCCGGCCCGGGCGGCCCCGCCCCTCTCGTCGCCGTCCTGCACGGCGGTGCCTGGCGGGCGCCGTACGACCGGCGGCACATCAGCCCGTTCGCCGACTTCCTGGCCCGGCGCGGGTTCGCCGTGGCGAGCGTGGAGTACCGGCGGGGCAGCGCGGAGGGGGACACGGCCGTCGCCGGGCGCTGGCCGGAGACGTTCGACGACGTCGCCGCCGCGCTGGACGCGCTTCCGGCGCTGGTCAGGGAGGCGGTCCCGCAGGCCGACCCGCGCCGTACGGTCGTCACCGGCCACTCGGCCGGCGGCCACCTCGCGCTGTGGGCGGCGGCCCGGCACGTCCTGCCCGCCGACGCACCGTGGCGCACCGACGGCCCCGCCGCCCTGCGCGGCGTGGTCGCGCTCGCCCCGATCGCGGACTTCGCGGTGGCGGAGAAGCTGGACGTGTGCGGGGGAGCCGCCCGTCAACTGCTGGGCGGGGAGGAGTGGTTCGGCGAGCGGCGGCCGTACGCCGATCCGTCCCTGCTGCTGCCCACCGGCATCGCCACCACGCTGGTGCAGGGGCGCAGGGACGTGGATGTGCCGCAGGCGGTCGCCGAGGCGTACGCCGACGCGGCGGCGAAGGCGGGGGAGATGGTGGGGCTGACGCTGCTGGAGGACGTGGGTCACTTCCCGCTGATCGACCCGGCGGCGGACGCGTGCGCGGTGGTCGCGGAGGAGATCGCCCAGCTGGCGTGGTGACCGGCGTCGGTCAGCCGGTGAGGGCCGCGACGGGCAGGAGCAGGACGAGGACCAGCATGATCACGGCGGGGATGCCGGCGAGGAGCGACGGGATCAGCTGGGTTCCCCGTGGGAGGACGAACGTCCGCTCGGTGCCGACGAGGGGGTCGTGGGGGTCGTAGACGATCTCCACCTGCTCGCCGCGGAAGGCCACGTGCGCGTACGCGAACTTCTTGCCGTCGAGGTCGGTGTAGTCGTACACGTGCATGCCGTCGATGAAGCCCTGGTACTGCGCCACCACCGTGACGCCGTGCTTGCGCAGGCGCCAGTCCGGCTTGTCGAACGGCAGCCAGCGCGCGGCCGGGACGCCCAGGCCGGCGACGACGAGGCCGCCCAGCCACAGGGGGACGGAGAGTTCGGGGTCTCCGGCGACCGAGACGATCACGGTCTCCGCGATGAGGAGGAGGATCAGTGCGCCCACCCCGTACCTGATCCTCCGCCGCTTCCTGCCGCCGGCTTCGAGGCCCCGGACCGTGACGAGGGCGGACCCGTCGGGGGCTGAGGACTCCACGTCGGCCAGGGCGCCGTTGACGGACTCGGCGAAGGCGGCGCCGGCCGCCTCGCTGACGTCCTCGATCCGGTGAACGGCGGGCTTGCTGCCGTAGGGAGCGGTCAGCCGGACCTCGACGGCGCGGCCGTCGCTGCGGACGGAGGCGATCGCCGCCAGCGGTATGTGCCGTTCCTCGTCGCCCCGTCGCAGGATCACCGCCTCTCCCTCGAACTGGAGCGAGGTGTTTCTTCGGCCGTGCAGGACCGGTATGGACCGTGGCGTGATCGACATGGCGCGATCGTAAAGGTTTGGTGTGGGAGCGGTGGCTTGATTTGTCGGCTCAGGCCGCGGCCAGCTCGCACCACACGTACTTGCCCCGGCTGCCGACAAGGGAGCTATGAGCCGAACCTCGCCGGACTCCCCACCCGTATAGCCGTTCGCGACTCCAAGGCCCCGGCCCGCGCCACCCTCTCCTTCCCCGTCCCCGCTTTCACCGCCTTCGTCGAGCACCTCAAGGCGGAGCCCCGTCGTACCCGTAATACCTGAGAGCTACGCCGCAGGTGAGCTCCAAGGCGTGACGCGGGGGACACGCCGGGCTCCGTAACTTCCTTGCCAGGCAGGCCCGATGGGCGGGTGGCACGGCAGGGAGGCGACGATGGACACGGGGGACTACGGCGCGCGAAAGCGCCCGGCGCGGCGAGGCCGGGGGCTGCTCCGCGCACTGCTGGCCGCACTGATCACCACCGCCGTCGTACTGCCCCTCTCCGCCGCGGCCCGGCCACAGATCCCGGCCCCGGCCCCGGCGAGCCTCGGCCCGGCAACCGCCGCCACGCTGCCGCAGGCGTACGCGGCGAACCGGGCCAACGCGCTGGAGGCGGCCCGGATGGCCGCGGGGCACGGCGACGGCGGCCGGGCGGAGACGGAGCGTGCGCTCGCCGATCCCACGCGGCAGTTGCTCGCCTTCGACGGCCGGGGCCCGGGCCGCGTGACGGAAGTGCTCGGTGACCTGGCCGGGGCCGACCGGATAGCCGTGCTCGTGCCGGGCTCGGACACCTCCCTCGACACCTACGCCCGCTTTCGCGCGACGGCGACCGCGCTCGCGGCCCGGCTCGCCAAAGAGGCACCGCCGGGCACGGTCACCGCAGTCGTCGCCTGGCTCGGCTACGACACCCCGGGCACGGTCAGCACCACGGTCCTCACGGCGGGCAGAGCAGAGCAGGCGGCTCCGGAACTGAAGAGGTTGGTACGGCAACTGCATGCCATAGCCGGCCGGACGGCCCACGTCAGCCTCCTCTGCCACTCCTACGGCTCGGTGGTCTGCGGTCGCGCGGCCGACGGGCTGGACGTGGACGACATAGCCCTGGTCGGCAGCCCTGGCACCGGGGCAGACGACGTCACCGCGCTGCACACCACCGCACGGGTGTGGGCGGGGCGCGGCAGCGACGACTGGGTCGCCGAGGTGCCGCACGTCCGCGTGGACCTGCCCGGAGCGACGGTCGGCTTCGGCACGGACCCGGTGTCCCCGGCGTTCGGCGCCCGGGTCTTCGCAGCCGGCCGAGGTGGTCACAGCGACTACTTCCGGCCGGGCTCGGAGGCCCTCGCCAACCTCGCCCGGATCGTGCTCGGTGAGCAGGCGGAGGTGTCCCGTGCGTGAGCGGACACGG
Organism: Streptomyces sp. Ru71; assembly: GCF_002920535.1. Lineage (GTDB taxonomy): Bacteria > Actinomycetota > Actinomycetes > Streptomycetales > Streptomycetaceae > Streptomyces. Next base: position 4,097 of record NZ_PQSS01000105.1, read on the forward strand.
CTGCGCGAGCTGGCCGCCAAGATCGACGCGGCCACCCCGGCCACGCGGGACCGGGCCGTGGACGCGCTGCGGGCCGGCGCCATCCTCGGCGTGATGCTCGGCCACTGGCTGGTGACCGCGCTGGTCGCCGACGGCGGCACCCTGCACACCGCGAGCCCCCTGCGGTCGATGCCCTGGCTGGCGCCGGTCTCCTGGCTGTTCCAGACCCTTGCCGTGTTCTTCCTGGTCGGCGGACACTCCGCCACCGCGAGTCTGGCGGCGGCCCGGCAGCGGGGCGTTCCGTACCGGCGGTGGCTGGCGGGGCGGCTCGGCCGGCTGTTCCGGCCGGTGGCCGCGCTGCTCACCCTGTGGACGGTGGCGGCAGTGCTGCTGGTGGTGACCGGGGCGGAGCTGACGACCGTGCACACGTTGGTGAAGCTGGCGCTGTCACCCCTGTGGTTCCTGCTGGTGTTCGCCGGACTCACGGCGGCGACCCCACTGCTGACCCGGCTCAACCCGCTGTGGCCGCTCGCCGTCGTCCTGCACGTGGACCTGTGGCGCTTCGGACTCGGTGGCCCGGCCTGGCTCGGCTGGGTGAATGTGGCGGCGGGCTGGATGGTGCCCTACACGCTGGGGGCCGCGTGGACGAGGGGTGAGCTGGAGCGTCGGCGGGCCGGGTGGCTGCTGCTGGCCGGGGGTGCGGTGGCGACCGTGGTGCTCGTGGCGTGGGCGGAATATCCGGCGTCCATGGTGGGGGTGCCGGGGGCGACCGTGTCCAACCTCGATCCGCCGACGTTGGCCGCCGTCACGTTCGGGCTGGCCCAGTGCGGCCTGGCCCTGCTGCTGCGGGGGAGGCTGCGCACCGCCTTGCGGCGGCCGGGGGCCTGGGCGGTGGTGGCCTTGGTCAATCTGTCCGCGATGACCATCTTCCTGTGGCATCAGACGGCGCTGATGGCCACCACGGCCGGGGCGTTGCTCGCCGGGCGGCTGCCCGGACTGCACACCGCGCCGGACGGCCTGGGCTGGGTGGCGGCCCGGCTGCTGTGGCTGCCGGTGTTCGCGGTGGCGCTCGCCGTGTGCTGGATCGCCTTCCGGCGGCATGAACAAAGGAGTGTCCGGGGGGAGTCGCGGGTGGTCCGGGGCCACCGGCCCGTGGAGCGGGGGACGTTGGGGGAGGCGCGTCATGTCTAGGCTGGACCGCGTGATCGAGACGGGGGTGGACCGCGCACGGCGAGGGCTGCGCGTGCTGCGTGAGGACCTGTGGACCCTGCGCGCGGACCCGCTGCCGCCGTTCGTGTGGCTGCGCTGGTTCCCGCACGGCCTGCTGTGCCTGATCGCGTTCGGGGTGACCCTGGGCGCGGCGGCGCAGCTCGCGGACAACGGCGTGGGCCCGCAGCTCGCGTTCCTGATCGGGCTTGCGCAAGGCGGAGCGGTGGTGCTCGCGCTGTGGCGGCCGGTCTCGGCGTGGTGGCTGTCCATGGCGGGCGCCCTGGTGGGCGCCGTCGTCGCGCACACCCATCTGATGGCCGGCGAGGCCCACGACTTCACCTGGCCCTGGTCGTCGGCCGCGATCATCGGGCACATGGCCGTGCTGCTGCTGCTCGCCCTGCGGGTGCGCACCCGGGTGGCCGTCGAGGCGCTGGCCGTGACGGTGTTCCTCACGTATGTCCTGGAGGGCCTGTGGGGCGCCGCCGACTACACGCCGACCGGGGTGCTCGCCATCGTCCTCTGCTCGGTCGTCGTGGTGCTGGGCACAGCCCTGCGCGGTCGCCGCGAGGCACGCGTCCAGCTGGAGCAGCAGACCACGCTGACCGCCGAGGAGCGGGCCCGGCGCGCGCTGCTGGAGGAGCGCAACCGGATCGCCCGGGAGCTGCACGACGTGGTCGCCCACCACATGTCGGTCATCTCCATCCAGGCCCAGGTGGCGCCGCTGCTGGTCGAGGACCCGCCGCAGGAGCTGAAGGACAACCTCGCCGGCATCCGGCAGAACGCGCTGGAGGCGCTGACCGAGCTGCGCCGGGTGCTGGGGGTGCTGCGCTCCGAGCTGCCCGACGACCTCGGGATGCTCGGGCAGGGAGGGGACGTGGCGGCTGCCGTGCCCGACGCCCCGCAGCCCACCCTCGACCAGCTCGACAGCCTCATAGAGAACACCCGGGCGGCCGGCCTGGAGGTCAGAACCGACATCCAGGGCCGGGCGGTGCCGTATCCGCCGGGTGTGGAACTGTCCGCGTACCGGATCGTGCAGGAGTCGCTGAGCAACGCCATGCGGCACGCGCCGGGTTCCGCCGTCCGCGTGGAGGTCGTCCACTTCCCGGACGGTCTCTTCCTCAGCATCATCAACTCCCGCCCCACGCGGCCCGCGTCCGAGTCGCCGGGCACCGGTCATGGGCTGCTCGGCATGCGGGAGCGGGCCTCGATGCTGGGCGGGCACGTGGTCTACACGCCGACCCTGCACGGCGGGTTCGCCGTCTCCGCGTTCCTGCCCCGTGACGGCCGTCCGCGTGGGGAGAGGTCCGAGCCGCCGTACAACCCCGAGACGCATCTCATCTTCCCGAAACCAGGAGACGACCTCCCATGAGCAGCGGCACGATCCGCGTACTGATCGCCGACGACCAGCAGATGGTCCGCCAGGGCTTCACCGTGCTGCTCAACACCCAGCCCGACATCGAGGTGATCGGGCAGGCCGTCGACGGACGGGACGCGGTGGCGAAGGTGGCGGAGCTGGCCCCGCAGGTCGTGCTGATGGACATCCGCATGCCCGAGATGGACGGCATCGAGGCCACCCGCCGCATCAAGGCGGCCACGCCCGAGGTGAAGGTGCTGGTGCTGACCACCTTCGACCTCGACGACTACGTGTACGCCGCGCTGCGGTCCGGCGCGGCCGGGTTCCTGCTGAAGGACGCCTCCGCCGACCAGCTGGCCGAGGCGGTGCGGGTGGTGGCGGCCGGGGACGCGCTGCTCGCGCCCGGCATCACCCGGCGGCTGATCGCCGAGTTCGCCCGTCTCGACGGCGCCCCGCGCGCGCCGCTGAAGGAACGGGTCGGTGATCTCACCGAGCGGGAGACGGAGGTGCTGGCCCTGATCGCGCAGGGCCTGTCCAACGCGGAGATCGCCCAGCGCCTGGTCGTCGCCGAGCAGACCGTGAAGACGCATGTGGGCCGCATCCTGGTGAAGCTGGGCCTGCGCGACCGCACCCAGGCGGCGGTGTTCGCCTACGAGTCGGGCCTGGTGCGGCCGTCCGGCTACTGACGCGCGCCGGTCCGGCCGGTACCCGTAGTACTTGAGAGGGACCCGCCAGGACCCCTCTCACTGGGGACGACCGCGACACCCGGCCCGGCCTACCGTGTGGAGCGTGACCGAGACGACCCCCACGCACAGCACACCGCCGCGCGACGCGGACGGCGGGTACGCCGCGTACAAGCCGCGCAGCCCGGAGGTCCGGGCGGCCGTGGAGGCGCTGCGCGGACTGCGGCAGGACCTGCTGCACGACGCCTTCGCCTACCGCCCTCTGCCCAGCAGGCCCACCGACGGCCCGTTCGTGCGCGGCCTGCCGCCCCGGCTGCGGCGGTACGCGGGCCGGGCGCCGCACGCGGTCGTCGTCGTGCTCGCCTTCATCACGCTGATGGCCGGCGTCACGACGACGCAGACGGCGCTGTACGCGCTGCTGGCGCTGGTCCCGGCGGGCGCGGTGCTGCTGACGCTGGTGCGGCCCGTGGGCGCGTTCTGGCTGTCGCTGGCCTCGACGCCGGTGATCGGCGTGATCGGCACCGACTTCGACGGCTGGCCCTGGCAGCCGGGCAGCTTCGCCGGGCACCTGAGCGTGCTGACGGTCGTCGCGATCCGCACCCGGCCGCGTACCGCCGCCTGGATGTGGCTGATCACCGCGGTGTTCGGGCTGATGGCCGAGGGGCTGCCGCGGTCCGTCTTCTACGACACGACCACCACGCCGATGCTGTTCCTGTCGGCGGTGGTGCTGCTCGCCGTCACCGTCTGGCACATCCGCCGGGACGCCGAGCAGGAGGTGACCGCGCAGCAGACGGTCACCGCGCACGAGCGCTCGCGGCGCACGCTGCTGGAGGAGCGCACCACCATCGCGCGGGAGCTGCACGACGTGGTCGCCCACCACATGTCGGTCGTCGCCATCCAGGCCGAGGCCGCCCCCTACCGGGTGCAGAACCCGCCGGAGGAGCTGGAGAAGGCGTTCGCCACGATCCGGGAGAACGCGGTGGCGGCCCTGACCGAGCTGCGGCGCGTGCTGGGCGTCGTACGGGCGGAGCACTACGAGGCCCCGGAGGCGCCGCAGCCCACGCTGGCCGACCTGGACGCGCTGCTGGCCAATGTGCGCGAGGCCGGGCTGGGCGTGGACAAGGCGGTGACGGGCGCGGTGCGCGAGCTGCCGCAGGGGGTGGAGCTGTCGGCGTACCGGATCGTGCAGGAGGCGCTGAGCAACACGCTGCGGCACGCGCCGGGTGCGGGCGCCCGGGTGGAGATCGGGTACGTCCTCGGCGGGCTGGGCCTGCGCATAGTCAACGGCCCGCCGCCCAACCCCTCGCTGGTCAAGCCCTCCCCGGGCGCCGGGCACGGTATCACCGGCATGCGGGAGCGGGTGACGATGCTGAGCGGCGAGATGACGGCGGGTCCCCTGGCCGACGGCGGGTACGAGGTGGCGGTGTTCCTGCCGGTCACGGTGGCGGCGGAGGGTGCCGCATGACGATCCGGGTACTGATCGCGGACGACCAGATGATGGTCCGGGAGGGCTTCTCGGTCCTGCTGAACGCGATGCCGGACATCGAGGTCGCCGGCGAGGCCGTCAACGGCCGGGAGGCGGTGGACCGGGTACGCGAACTCGCCCCGGACGTCGTGCTGATGGACATCCGGATGCCCGAGCTGAACGGCATCGAGGCGACGCGGGAGATCGTCGCGGCGGACGCGGCGGCCAAGGTGCTGGTGCTGACGACGTTCGACCTCGACGAGTACGTGTACCAGGCGCTGCGCGCGGGAGCCTCGGGCTTTCTGCTGAAGGACGCCTCGGCCCGTCAACTCGCCGACGGGGTGCGGGTGGTGGCGGCCGGCGAGGCCCTGCTGGCGCCGTCGGTGACCCGACAGCTGATCACCGAGTTCTCCCGGCTGACCGAGGCCCCGAGGCTGCCGTCGGCGGCACAGACGTACGGGGAGCTGACGGAACGGGAGACGGAGGTGCTGGTGCTGATCGCGCAGGGCCTGTCGAACATGGAGATCGCCGAGCGGCTCGTGGTCGCCGAGTCGACGATCAAGACGCATGTCAGCCGCATCCTGGTGAAGCTGGGCCTGCGCGACCGCACCCAGGCGGCGGTGTTCGCCTACGAGACCCGCCTGGTCACCCCGGGCTGACGGCCGGGACCCGCCGCGTCCGGCGCCAGGTCCGGGCCGGCGCGGGCAGCAGGCCCGGTCGCGGCCCGGCGGGCGTCCCCGCCGGGCCGCACTGCGGGCCGGGTCAGCGGGCGTCCCCGCCGCCCTGCTTCTTGCCGCCGAGCCGGTCGGCGAGCGGTTCCAGCAGCACGCCCACGGTGGCCACGGCGACGGCCGGCAGCAGGGAGTGGGCGCGAACCCCCGGCGTCCACTCCAGCAGCATCACGCCGACGAGGAACGCCGACAGCCAGCCGAAGACGCCGTCGCAGACGCGGGCCACGGACGGTGACGGGTTCAGCGAGGCACGCACCAGCGCACGCGCCGGCACCGTGATCGCCATGGCGACGGCGGCGCACGGCCCCATCAGCAGCAGGGCCCAGACGACGGGCAGGACCCCGTCGAACTCCACCGCGTCGGGGAAGGCCACCGCCGTGACGAGCAGGACGAGCAGGAACACCAGCCCGACCAGCCCGGCCACGAACAGCACAAGGCCCCCCAGGACGAGGCGGGCGAGCCGCTTCTCCCCAGGCGTCGACGGTTCGTCATCCATCCGGCTGCCCTCGCTTACGCGGCGATGATGATGATCGCCTTGGCCAGGTCGCCGGCGATGTCGTGCGGCAGGCCGGCCTTCATCAGCGCCAGGGCCAGCGCGTGCTCGCCCCAGTTCTCCACGGCGTCGATCGCGTCGGCGATCTTGTTGCCGTGCTTGGAGGCGTACTTGGCGGCCTTCGGCGAGACCCGCTTGAGCACCTTGCCCAGCCACACGCCGCCGTGCCGGAAGCCGGCCACGACGAGCTTGCGGACGATGGTGCTCCAGCCGAATCCCGGCATCGGCTTGGTCGGGCCCTTGCCCTCCAGCCGGTCGGCGTAGGCCTCGAACTGGGCGATCTCGGCGGTGTCGGAGCCCCCGTCGGCCTTCATCCGCTCGATGAGATCGCGCACCTCGGCCGCGGTGAACGTCGGCTCGTCGGTGCTCGTGACGGTGGTGCGTGCCAGGCTCTGCGCCTCCGTGGCCTCGGCCAGCGGAGCCGCAACCCCCAGAGCCATCGCTGCGGTGGCCACGACGGCGGCGGCGCGTATGGCGGTCGACGATGTCACGTCGGTGTTCCCCTCTTGTGCAGTTGTGCAGGTGGTGCCCGTTGGTCAGACAGGCACGGCGCGGTCCGCCCCCTCTTGGTGACCGCTGGTCGGGCGGTCGGAGCGGGGCAACCACGACAGAGGTGATCTTGTAGAACAGCCCCGCCCGAAGACAACGAAGTTGAGCAAGAACTGAGCAACCGGAACCCCGGTCGCCGCCGTCGGCCGACGGGCCGCCCCCTGGTCACGGGCCGCCCCGCGCGTTAGCGTCCCTGCATGTCAGCGGTGACCGATCTCGCCTTCGATCCCTGGGACCCGGAGTTCGTCCAGAACCCCTACCCCGCCTACGCCGAACTGCGTGAGCGGGGCCGGGTGCTCTTCTACGAGCCGACGAACCAGTGGCTGGTCCCGCACCACGCGGACGTGGCCGCGCTGCTGCGCGAGCGCCGGCTGGGGCGGACGTATCTGCACCGCTTCTCGCACGAGGAGTTCGGGCGCACCCCGCCCCCGCCGGAGCACGAGCCGTTCCACACGCTCAACGACCACGGCATGCTCGACCTCGAACCGCCGGACCACACCCGGATCCGGCGGCTGGTGTCCAAGGCGTTCACGCCGAGGACCGTGGAACAGCTCAAGCCGTACGTCCGGCGGCTCGCCGGGGAGCTGGTGGACGCGCTCGTCGAGCGGGGCGGCGGAGACCTGCTCACCGACGTCGCCGAGCCGCTGCCCGTCGCCGTCATCGCCGAGATGCTGGGCATCCCGCAGGGCGACCGGCACCTGCTGCGCCCCTGGTCGGCGGACATCTGCGGGATGTACGAGCTGAACCCGTCCGAGCAGACGGCGGCGAAGGCCGTGCGGGCGTCGGTGGAGTTCTCCGACTACCTGCGCGAGCTGATCGCCGCGCGCCGCAAGGAGCCAGGCGAGGACCTGATCTCCGGCCTGATCGCCGCGCACGACGAGGGCGACCGCCTCACCGAACAAGAGATGATCTCCACGGCGGTCCTGCTGCTCAACGCCGGGCACGAGGCGACCGTCAACGCCACGGTCAACGGCTGGTACGCGCTGTTCCGCCACCCCGGGCAGCTCGCCGCCCTGCGCGCCGACCACTCCCTGATCCCCACGGCGATCGAGGAGCTGATGCGCTACGACACCCCGCTCCAGCTCTTCGAACGCTGGGTCCTGGACGAGATCGAGATCGACGGCACGACGATCCCCCGGGGCGCGGAGATCGCCATGCTCTTCGGCTCCGCCAACCACGACCCGGCCGTCTTCACCGCCCCCGACCGCCTGGACCTCACCCGCCGCGACAACCCGCACATCTCCTTCAGCGCCGGCATCCACTACTGCATCGGCGCCCCGCTGGCCCGTATCGAACTGGCCGCGTCGATGGAGGCCCTGCTCACCAAGGCCCCGACCCTCACCCTCACCGCCGAGCCGAAGCGCAAGCCGAACTTCGTGATCCGGGGGCTGGAGGGGCTGCGGGTGGCGGTGGGCTGATCACCCGCTCGGCTGACCACCCGCTTCGCTGATCGCCAGTGATTTCGGCAGGCTCAAGCGGTACGCCGACTGAGTCACCCCGCGACATCCCGCCTCCGCAGCCCCGCCAGCCCCCCGGCGACCAGTACCGCCCCCAGCCCCAGCAGCACCCCCACCGGCCCCCACGTCATCTCCCCGCCCGGCAGCTTGGGCAGGTGGGCGAAGGGGGAGAGGTCCAGGACCGGCCTCGGGGCGTCCAGTGCCGGGCCCACCCAGCCGAGCAGCAGCGCGGCGCCCGCGACGGCCCAGGCCGCCGTCGCCGCCCGGGGGACGAGCCCGTACAGCAGGACGGCCACGCCGCCGATCACCCACACCGCCGGCACCTGGGCCAGGCAGGCGCCCAGGATCGGGCCCGCCTCCTTGCCGTAACCGGCGGCGAAACCGAGGCCGGTGAGCAGCATCAGCAGCGCCGAGCCGCCGAAGGCGATCAGCAGGTGGCCGGCGGCCCAGCGCAGGCGGCCCACGGGGCAGGCGAGAACCGGCTCGGCCCGGCCCGAGGTCTCCTCGCCGTGCGGCCGCAGCACCGAGGCGACGACGTACAGCGCGGCGACCAGGCCCATCACGCCGATCATCGACGCCAGGAACGTGTCCGTGAGCCCCGATTGCCCGCCCATCCGTTCGAAGATCTCGCGGGCCCGCGCGTTGTCCCCGACCAGGTCCGCCGCGCCCTCGGTCATCCCGCCGTAGACCACCCCGGCGAGGAGGAAGCCGGCCGACCAGCCCAGCACGCTGCCGCGCTGCAGCCGCCAGGCCAGTGCGCCCGCCGTGCCCAGACGGCCGGACGCCGGTCCCGGCCGGGTCGGCAGAAAGCTCATGCCGACGTCCCTGCGCCCGGCGAGGACGTACGCCACCGCCGCCTGCGCGAGCACCGCCGCCGCGAACAGCACCAGCACCCACCACCGCTCTCCGGCGAAGGCGCGCACGTTCTCCAGCCAGCCCAGCGGCGACAGCCACGTCAGCGCCGACGAGCCGTCGTCCCGCGCCGCGTCGCCCGCCGCGCGCAGCACGAACGCGGCACCCAGCGCGGCCGCCGCGAGACCGCGCGCGAGCCGGGCGCTCTCCGTCAGCTGCGCGACGATCGCCGCCAGGGCGGCGAAGACCAGACCCGTGCCCGCGACGCCGAGCGCGAAGGCCACCGCACCCGCGGTGCCCTGGGCCGCGAGGCCCGCCGCCAGCAGCAGCGCCAGTACCGCGTTCGCCACCGCCGCCGTGAGCAGGGCCGCCGTCAGGGACGCGCGCCGGCCCACCATGCCGGAGGCGACCAGCTCCTGCCGTCCGCTCTCCTCCTCGTCCCGGGTGTGCCGTACGACGATCAGCAGGCTCGTCACGGCCGCGAGCGCCCCGGCGTACACGCCGACGCGCCAGGCGGTGAGCGCGCCCAGGGAGTCGTCGAAGACGGGGCCGACCATGGCCCGCAGGGAGGAGTTCGCGGACATCTGGCGCACCAGGTCGGCGCGGTCGGCGTCGGTGGCGTACAGGCCCTTCAGCGTGTTCGGCATCGACAGGACCATCAGGGTGTTCACCGCGATCCACACCGGGGTCGTCAGCCGGTCGCGGCGCAGCGCGACGCGGGTGAGGACGGCGGTGCCGGTCAGCGCGGTCATCGGGCCACCTCGTCCCGGTCTTCCTGGTAGTGGCGCAGGAACAGCTCCTCCAGCGTCGGCGGCGTCGACGTCAGCGACCGCACGCCGGAGGCGGCCAGCGAGCGCAGGACGGCGTCCAGCTTGTCGGTGTCGGCCTGGAGGCGGACCCGGCGGCCCCGGACGTCCAGGTCGTGCACGCCGGGCAGGTGGGCGAGTCCGTCGGGCGGGCCGGCGAGTTCGGCGGTGACGCTGGTGCGGGTGAGGTGGCGCAGCTCGGCGAGGGAGCCGGTCTCCACGGTGCGCCCCGCGCGGACGATGCTCACCCGGTCGCACAGCTCCTCCACCTCGCTGAGGATGTGCGAGGACAGCAGCACGGTCCGGCCGCGCTCCCGCTCCTCGGCCACGCAGCGCTGGAACACCTCCTCCATCAGCGGGTCGAGCCCGGAGGTCGGCTCGTCCAGGATCAGCAGGTCCACGTCCGAGGCGAACGCGGCGACCAGCGCGACCTTCTGCCGGTTGCCCTTGGAGTAGGTGCGGCCCTTCCTGGTCGGGTCCAGTTCGAAGCGCTCGATCAGCTCGGCGCGGCGCCGGGGGTCGAGTCCGCCGCGCAGCCGGCCGTAGAGGTCGATGACCTCGCCGCCGGAGAGGTTGCGCCACAGGGTCACGTCCCCGGGGACGTAGGCGATACGGCGGTGCACCTCGACCGCGTCCGCCCAGGGGTCGTGACCCAGCACCTGCGCGGCACCGGAGTCGGCGCGCAGCAGGCCGAGCAGAACGCGGATGGTGGTGGACTTGCCGGCGCCGTTGGGACCGAGGAAGCCGTGCACCTCGCCGGCCTCCACGGCCAGGTCGAGCCCGTTCAGGGCGTGGGTGCGGCCGAAGGACTTGTGCAGTCCGGACACCGAGATGGCCTTCGTCATGTTTCTGAGGCTACGCTTTTTTCAGAAATTTGTGAAGTTAAGGAAGCGTGGAAACGGACGCTAGGCTGGGGGCATGGTCGACGACACGGCGCAGCGGCAGGACGGACGGGACCCCGAGGCGGTCTCCCGCTTCGTCGAGCACTTCGCGGCGCAGCTGGTGGAGGCGGGCATGCCGCGCATGCCGTCCCGGGTGTTCGCCGCGCTGCTCGCCTCCGACACCGGGGCGCTGACCTCCGCCGAACTGGGCGAGCAGCTGCGGATCAGCCCGGCCGCCGTGTCGGGCGCGGTGCGCTATCTGTCCCAGGTGCACATGGTGTCGCGCGAGCGGGAGCCCGGCTCACGTCGGGAGCGGTACCGGGTGCACAGCGACCAGTGGTACGAGGCGCTCACCAACCGCGAGGCGATCATCAAGCGGTGGGAGGACGCCCTGCGCGAGGGCGTCGACAGCCTCGGCGCCGGTACCCCGGCCGGCGCCCGGCTCGCCGAGACGCTGGCCTTCTTCGAGTTCATCGAGAAGGACGTCGCCGCGATGATGGAGCGGTGGCGGGCCTACAAGCAGGAACGCTTCGGGAAATGATCAGCCCGCCGCAGGCACCGTGAGTGCCCACGCCCCCTGCAGGACCGTCCAGGTCCGGCGCCGTACCGGGCCCGAGACCGTCGCGTCCGCCCGGTAGCGGAAGTCCGCGCCGGTGACCGTCACCCGGCGGCCCTCCGCCCGCAGCGGCGTGGCCTCCGCGCCCACCGACACCGGCCGCACCTCGACCTCCGCCACTCCCATGGTCCCCGGCGTGACCGACACGCCCGCCACCGGATGCTCCGCGCCCACCAGCAGCTCCCCGTCGACCTCCACCCGCAGCCGGGCCGGGCCGTCCACCGGGGCCGGCCGGGTGGTGGGGCGGGCGGGCACCAGCGCGTGCACGAGGGAGCGGCAGGTGCGCAGCCACGGCCGTTCCGCCTCCGCGTCGTCCGCGACCGGCGGAGCCTCCCGCACCGGCGGAATGCGCAGCCCGCCCAGCACCACCCCGTCGCTGTCGTCGACCAGCAGGTCCAGCCGCCGCTCCGCGCCCTCCAGGACGGCCCGCGCCGCCGCCACCGCGCCCGTCGGCACGCCGAGCGCCCCCGCCACCGACAGCCGGGCCCCGACCGGCACCACCGACAGGGCGCATCCGGCCAGCTCCCGGCGCCGGTGCAACAGCGACACCGCCCGGGCCAGCGCCCGGTCGTCCCCGATCACGACCGGCCTGCGCGACCCCCGACGGAGCAGCATCCGGGCGAATTCCTCCGGGCCCTGCGGCAGGCACACCTTCGCCGCCGCACCCGCGCTGAGCACGTCTTTCGCGATCCGGACGGACTCTCCGTCCGTCCTCCGGGCGACCGGATCGATGATCACCAACAACTGGTCGGACATCGCGAAGGTCGCCACCTCGGTCATGCCTCGCTTCCTCGGGTAGCATCTTTGTGCAAGAGCCCCTTGCGCTATTGCGCCAGGGGCTTCGTCTATTCCGGGGCATCCGGTCCGACGGTAGCGGCCAACGACGGCCGTGGTGCACGCGGCGGAACCCTTCCGCGTACGCCCCTGACCTTGGACATGCCCCGCCCGGAAGGGGTGTACGCGCGTGCCCGCACTTGTGCTGCTCGGTGCTCAGTGGGGTGACGAGGGCAAGGGGAAGGCCACCGACCTGCTCGGTGGATCGGTGGACTATGTAGTGCGCTACCAGGGCGGCAACAACGCCGGCCACACGGTCGTCGTGGGCGACCAGAAGTACGCACTCCACCTCCTCCCTTCCGGAATCCTCTCCCCTGGTTGTACGCCGGTCATCGGCAACGGTGTCGTCGTCGACCCGTCGGTCCTGCTCTCCGAGCTGAGCGGTCTGAACGAGCGCGGCGTCGACACGTCCAAGCTGCTCATCAGCGGTAACGCGCACATCATCACGCCGTACAACGTCACCGTGGACAAGGTGACCGAGCGCTTCCTCGGCAAGCGCAAGATCGGCACGACCGGGCGCGGCATCGGGCCGACCTACGCGGACAAGATCAACCGCGTGGGCATCCGGGTGCAGGACCTGTACGACGAGTCGATCCTGCACCAGAAGGTCGAGGCGGCCCTCGACGTCAAGAACCAGATCCTCACCAAGCTCTACAACCGGCGGGCCATCACCGCCGACCAGGTGGTCGAGGAGCTGCTGGGCTACGCCGAGAAGATCAAGCCGTACGTCGCCGACACGGTGCTGATCCTGAACCAGGCCCTGGAGGACGACAAGGTCGTGCTCTTCGAGGGCGGCCAGGGCACGCTGCTGGACATCGACCACGGCACGTACCCCTTCGTGACCTCGTCGAACCCGACCGCGGGCGGCGCCTGCACCGGTGCCGGCGTGGGCCCGACGAAGATCAGCCGGGTGATCGGCATCCTCAAGGCGTACACGACCCGTGTCGGCGCCGGCCCGTTCCCGACCGAGCTGTTCGACGAGGACGGCGAGGCGCTGCGCCGGATCGGCGGCGAGCGGGGCGTGACCACCGGGCGCGACCGGCGCTGCGGCTGGTTCGACGCGGTGATCGCCCGCTACGCGACCCGGGTCAACGGTCTGACCGACTTCTTCCTGACCAAGCTCGACGTCCTCACCGGCTGGGAGCAGATCCCGGTGTGCGTGGCGTACGAGATCGACGGCAAGCGGGTCGAGGAACTGCCGTACTCGCAGACCGACTTCCACCACGCGAAGCCGGTGTACGAGATGCTGCCGGGCTGGAGCGAGGACATCAGCAAGGCGAAGTCGTTCTCCGACCTGCCGAAGAACGCGCAGGCGTACGTGAAGGCGCTGGAGGAGATGTCCGGCGCTCCGATCTCCGCGATCGGCGTGGGTCCGGGGCGGGACGAGACGATCGAGATCAACTCGTTCCTGTAGGCCGTAGAGACGTAGAGACATAGCGCTGACGGGCGCCCTCGGCAAGCGGGGGCGCCCGTTTCGTGGTCCAATCGGGTCATGGCCCTCCGCGAGGCGCCGTGCCGGGGCCCGTACGGCGGAGAGGTCGAGGGCACCGAGTGCGGAGAACGGGCCCGCTTCGAGGTGATCCGCTATCGCCGCCCCCCGCTGCACCTGTGCCCGGTCCACCTGGGCCCGGCGCTGCTCCTGGCGGAAGGCGTGCTGTGGCCTCCGGAGATCCGGCGGATCGCTTGAGTTTCGTCTGCGGGTCGCGTCGTGGCTGGTCGCGCAGTTCCCCGCGCCCCTTGGTTGGCTGCAGTCCCGTGTCCCCGGCCGGCTGCGGCACCGGGTGCCTCAACGCCCCCGGCCGGCTCAACGCGCCCTGGGCCAGGCGGTGTCGGCGAGCGGGGGGCGTTCGGCGGGCTTAGGGTGGGTGTTGTAGGGGCGTGCATCGACCGTGGAGAAGGTGAGTGCGATGCGCCTGCTCGTCAAGGCCAACGTGGACACGGAACGGGGCAACGAGGCCATCCGCAGCGGCAAGATGCCGGACCTCGTGAAGAACGCCCTGGAGCGCATCAAGCCGGAAGCGGCCTACTTCGGCCCCCTGGACGGCCACCGGACGATGCTGCTGGTGGTCGAGATGGCCGACAGCTCGCAGATCCCGCCCACCCTCGACCCCCTGTTCACCGACCTGAACGCCTATGTCGAGGTCACCCCGATCATGAACCTCGACGACCTGCAGAAGGGCCTGTCCCAGCTCGGCGGCGGGTGACCGTCAGCTGAACACGATCATCGACCCCTGCGCCAGACTCCGCGTCGCCGCAGCGTGCAGCCCCAGCCACACATGGCGTTCGCGGGCGAAGGGGCTGGGATCGTACGGCGCCGGCGCGGCCGGCTGTTCCAACTCCGTGGGGCCCAGGGGCGGTTGCGGCGGCGTCGGCGGGTTGGCCGGGTCGATGCCGAGCGCCGGGGCGACCTGCTCCAGCTCCCGGAGGAGCCCCTGCGAGGAGCCCAAGGGCCCGCCACCCGCGAGGAGTTCGTCGTTGGACAGGGGGTGCGGGAAGTCCAGCGGAACGTACGCTCCGGCGTGGTCGTAGTGCCACACCAGGTGGGACTGCTGGGCCGTCGTCTCGAACATCTCCAGCAACTGCTCGTAGTCGCCGCCCAGTTCGTCCACCGGCGTCACCGGCAGCCCGCAGAGCTGCAGCATATGGGCCCGGCGCAGGAAGTGCAGGGCGTCGTAGTCGAATCCGGCGACCGGGGCGACGTCGCCGGACAGGCCCGGCATGTACTGGTACACCGGCACCGGCGGCAGCCCGGCCTCGGCGAGCGCCGCGTTGTACTGGGCGAGTTCCTCGGCGAACGGGTTGTCGGGCGCGTGGCACAACACGTCGACGAGCGGTACCAGCCACAGGTCACAGGCCAAAAGGAGCTCCTCACACAGCAACAGCTCACGCGATGGTCAGGGCAGCGTATTCGCTGCCGGGCACGCCCGTAAGGCCGGGTACGTCCCGGTCAGCCGTCGATCCCCCGCGCGTCCCTCTCCGTGGCCTTGCGCGCCGCGAGCTGCTCGATCAGCGTGAGCGAGTGCTGGTTGTACGACATGACGATCGACCGGGCGGCAGCCGTGTCGCGCCGGGACAGGGCGTCGACCAGTTCGGTGTGGCGCGACCACAGGTGGCCGCGCAGATCGTCGAGCAGGCGCAGATGCTGCACCGCGCACACCCAGGACTGCACCCGCAGCCGGTGCAGGAAGTCGGCGAGGTAGGGGTTGCCGAACAGCGCGCTCAGCTCGCGCCAGAAGCGCAGGTCGTAGCCGATGAGCACGGTCAGGTCACCGGCCCGCGCCGCCCGCTGCGCCTCCTCGGCCCGCCGCCGCACCCCGGCCGCCGCGGCCGCCACCTGCGGCTCGTGCAGGTCCCGGTAGCCCTTGTGGCCGTTGTCGAGGGCGGTGAACATGCCCTCCACGACCAGGCTGCGGGCCTCGATGATGCCGCGGTAGTCCGCGACGGAGTACTCGTGCACCCGGAAGCCGCGGTGCTGGTCGGCCTCCAGCAGGCCCTGGGCGGCGAGGTCCACCAGCGCCTCGCGCACCGGTGTCGCGGAGACGCCGTACTGCTCGGCGATCTCCTTCACCGTGAACTCCTGCCCGGGCTTGAGCCGGCCGGCCAGCACCTCGTCGCGCAGTGCGTCGGCGATCTGCTGCCGCAGGGTGCTGCGGGTGACGGCGCCGCTGCCGGTACTGCCGGGCATGGTCGCGTGGGCTCCTTCCACAACGCGCGTAGGTGGCGTGCTCGTATCCGAATCTACGAGCACGCCACCTTACGCGTTCGGCGGCCGCGCGGTCCGCCTCGCGGGGGAGCTACTTCGTGTACTCGTCGGCCACCGACAGCGCCGCGTCCAGCGCCGCGAGGCCCTCCTTCAGCTCGGCCTCGGTGACGTTGCACGGCGGGACCACATGGGTGCGGTTCATGTTCACGAACGGCCACACGCCGTGCGCCTTGGCCGCCGCCGCGAAGGCCGCCATGGGGGCGTTCGCCTCGCCGGCCGCGTTGTACGGCACCAGCGGCTCGCGGGTCTCGCGGTCCCGCACCAGCTCCAGCGCCCAGAACATGCCGACGCCGCGCACCTCGCCGACGCTTCTGTGCCGCTCGGCCAGGTCGGCGAGCGCGGGGCCGAGCACCGTCTCGCCGAGCCGCTTGGCGTGCTCGACGACGCCCTCCTCGGCCATCACCTCGATCGTCGCGACGGCGGCGGCGCAGGCCAGCGGGTGCCCGGAGTAGGTGAGCCCGCCGGGGTAGGGCCGCTTGCCGAAGGTCTCGGCGATCTCACCGGAGATCGCCACACCGCCCAGCGGGACGTATCCGCTGTTCACGCCCTTGGCGAAGGTCATCAGGTCCGGTACGACGCCGAACAGGTCGGCCGCGAACCACTCACCGGTGCGCCCGAACCCGGCCATCACCTCGTCCAGGACGAACACGATCCCGTACTTGTCGCAGATCTCCCGCACCCCGGCGAGGTAGCCGGGCGGCGGGACCATGATCCCGGCCGTGCCGGGCACGGTCTCCAGGACGATCGCGGCGATCGTGGCCGGCCCCTCGAAGGCGATGGTCGTCTCCAGGTGCTCCAGCGCCCGCGCGCACTCCTGCTCCTCCGTCTCGGCGTAGAAGCGGGAGCGGTAGAGGAAGGGCGCCCAGAAGTGGACGACGCCGTTCGTGCCGGTGTCGCTGGCCCAGCGGCGCGGGTCGCCGGTGACGTTGATCGCCTGCTGGGTGCCGCCGTGGTACGAGCGGTACGCCGAGAGCACCTTCGGACGGCCGGTGTGCAGCCGGGCCATGCGGATGGCGTGCTCGACGGCGTCGGCGCCGCCGTTGGTGAAGAAGATCTTGTCCAGGTCGCCCGGGGTGCGCTCGGCGATCAGCCGGGCCGCCTCCGACCGCGCCTCGATCGCGAAGGCCGGCGCGAACGTCGTCATCGTCGCCGCCTGCTCCTGGATCGCGGCGACGACCTTCGGGTGCTGGTAGCCGATGTTGGTGTAGACGAGCCCGCTGGTGAAGTCGAGGTAGCGCTTGCCGTCGTAGTCCCAGAAGTACGACCCCTCCGCACCGGCGACGGCGAGCGGGTCGATCAGGTCCTGCGCGGACCAGGAGTGGAACACGTGCGCGCGGTCCGCGGCCTTCACGGCGGCGCCGGTCTGGGGGTCGGGCAGATGAGGGGTCATGACCGCGAGCGTAAATGTCCGCGATGCGGAAGCGGTATCGGCGTCCTGTCTGTGGACAGGGGCTTTCCACGACAGTTTGTCGATGTCGGCATAGTTGACAGCAGACTGTCTAAGTGACAGTCTGCTGTCATATTCGTCGTGGGTTGACTGGAGGCAGTCATGAACAGCACCGAACGCAAGCCCGTGTACGTCGCCGTCTACGACACCCTCGCCGACTGGGAGACCGGCCACGCGACCGCCCACCTCGCGCTCGCCGGCTTCCCCGTCCGCACCGTCGGCCCCACCCGCGAACCCGTCACCAGCATCGGCGGCCTGCGCATCCAGCCCGACCTCGCCCTGGCCGACGTACGGCCCGAGGACGCCTCCCTGCTGATCCTTCCGGGCGCCAACGACTGGAACGCCGACGGCGATCCGCTGGCACCCTTCGCCCGGACCGCCCGCGCCTTCCTGGACGCCGGCGTCCCCGTCGCCGCGATCTGCGGCGCGACCGCCGGACTGGCCCGCGCGGGACTTTTCGACGACCGCGCCCACACCAGTGGCGCGGCCGAGTACCTCGCGGCCACCGGATACGCGGGCGGTGACCGGTACGTGGAGGCGGACGCCGTCACCGACGGCCTGCTGGTCACCGCCGGACCCACCGAGCCCGTCGCCTTCGCCCGCGAGATCTTCCGGCTGCTCGGGGCGTTCGACGAGAGCGTGATCGACGCCTGGTACCGCCTCTTCCACGACTCCGACGCCCAGGCGTACGCCGAGCTGCAGCAGGCGGGGGCCCGGTGAGCCGAGCACGTCAGGACCTGCTCAGCCGCAGCGCGCTCGGCGTCTTCCGGCTGAACGGCCAGTTCCTCGCCGTCGCCGAGGAACTGGCCCGGCCGGCCGGGCTGACCGCCGCCTGGTGGCAGGTGCTCGGAGCCGTACTGACCGAACCGCTGCCGGTCGCCGGGATCGCCCGTGCCATGGGGATCACCCGGCAGAGCGTGCAGCGGATCGCCGACCTGCTGGTGGAGCGGGGCCTGGCCGAGTACCGGCCCAACCCGGCCCACCGCCGGGCCAAGCTCCTCGCGCCCACCGAGGAGGGGCGCGCGGCCGTCGCCCGCATCGGCCCACGGCACGCGGCCTTCGCCGACCGGCTGGCCGAGGCCTTCGGAGAGGCGGAACTGGCCCAGGCCGTCCAGCTGTTGGAGCGGCTGTCGACGGTTCTCGACGACCTGGACGGGGCTGTTACGCAACCGTAGACACCGGCCCGCCCACCTGCGCCGACCCGGCACTATCGTGGATCCGTTGGACAGGGGGGAGGGCGCGGCATGCAGAAGCTGGGTCCGGGGGATCCGCGGCAGATCGGTGCGTACCGGCTGCTGGCGCGGCTCGGGGCGGGCGGGATGGGACAGGTGTACCTGGCCCGTTCGGACCGGGGGCGCACGGTCGCCGTGAAACTGGTGCGCGAGGAACTGGCCGCGCAGGAGGAGTTCCGGGCGCGGTTCCGGCAGGAGGTGCGGGCCGCGCGGCGGGTCGGCGGGTACTGGACCGCCCCCGTGCTCGACGCGGACACCGAGGCGGCCGTGCCGTGGGTGGCCACCGGATACGTGGCCGGGCCCAGCCTGGAGCGGGTCGTCGGTCACGATCACGGGGCCCTGCCCGAGCGCTCGGTGCGCATCCTGGCGGCCGGGCTGGCGCACGCGTTGCAGGACATCCACGCCGCCGGGATCGTCCACCGCGACCTCAAGCCCTCCAACGTGCTGGTGACGATCGACGGCCCCCGGGTCATCGACTTCGGCATCGCGCGGGCGCTGGAGACGCCGGCCGGGGACCACCTCACCCGCACCGGCTCGCTCGTCGGCTCGCCCGGCTTCATGGCGCCCGAACAGGTGCGCGGCGACCGCATCACCCCGGCCTGCGACGTCTTCTGCCTCGGCTCGGTGCTGGCCTACGCGGCCACGGGCTCGCTCCCCTTCGGCTCCGCCGACAGCGGGGCGCATGCCCTGATGTACCGGATCGCCCAGGAGGAACCCGACCTCCAGGGCGTGCCCGAGGGCATCGCCGACCTGGTCCGGGCCTGCCTGCGCAAGGACCCCGCGGCCCGCCCGCCGCTGGCCCACGTCCTGGAGCACACCGGCGCGGAGGACACCGTCAGCGACGGCCGCTCCCGCGACCCCTGGCTCCCCAGCACCCTGGTCGCCCAACTGGGCCGCCACGCGGTGAGGTTGCTGGACGCGGAGAACCCGGAGGGAAGCGGTCCGGCGCCGGCGCCGGCGCCGACTCCGGGGACCGGGTCGGGTGCGCCCGCGCCGGGTGGCGTGGACGCCGGTCCGGGCGGGGACGGCGGCGAAGCACCGGCCGCCGCCGCACCTGGCGACGCCGCCGGCGCTCCTGCGGCGCCCGGCGCTTCCAGCCCCGGGGCGCCTGGCGCCCCCGCCCCCGGCGCCCCCGGCGCCCCCGGCGCTCCTGGCGTTCTCGACGTCCC
>NZ_PQSS01000106.1 GCF_002920535.1 Streptomyces sp. Ru71
GGACTCGCCCGGTTGATAACGGCCGCGCGCGTGGCTCGTATTGCCCCGGTGAGCCGGGAGATGATTCTGAACTACGTCTCCCACCAGACCCTGGGCCTGCCCAAGTCGTACTAGGCGACCGCACTGGAGGAACCGTGTTCCGCAGCGAGTACGCAGACGTCCAGCCCGTAGACCTTCCCATCCACGAGGCCGTGCTCGGCCGGGCCGCCGAGTTCGCGGACACCCCCGCGCTCGTCGACGGCACCGACGGCACCGCCCTCACCTACGAGCAGGTGGACCGCTTCCACCGGCGCATCGCCGCCGCGCTCGCCGAGGCCGGGGTGCGCAAGGGCGACGTGCTCGCCCTGCACAGCCCCAACACCGTGTTCTTCCCCATCGCCTTCTACGCCGCCACCCGCGCGGGCGCCTCCGTCACCACCGTGCACCCCCTCGCCACCGCCGAGGAGTTCGCCAAACAGCTCGCCGACTGCGCCGCCCGCTGGATCGTCACCGTCTCCCCGCTGCTGGACATCGCGCGCCGCGCCGCGGAGATCGCCGGCGGGGTCGCGGAGATCTTCGTGTGCGACCACGCGGCCAACCACCGCTCGCTGATCGACATGCTGGCCTGTGCCGCCCCCGAGCCGTCCGTGGCGATCGACCCCGCCGAGGACGTCGCCGCACTGCCCTACTCCTCGGGCACCACCGGCATCCCCAAGGGCGTGATGCTCACCCACCGGCAGATCGCCACCAACCTCGCCCAGCTGGAGCCCGCCATCACCACGGGCCCCGGCGAACGCATCCTCGCCGTCCTGCCGTTCTTCCACATCTACGGGCTCACCGCCCTGATGAACGCACCCCTGCGCAAGGGCGCCACCGTCGTCGTCCTGCCCCGCTTCGAGCTGGAGACCTTCCTCGCCGCCCTCCAGAACCACCGCATCACCGGCCTGTACGTGGCACCACCCATCGTGCTCGCCCTGGCCAAGCACCCCCTGGTCGCCCAGTACGACCTGTCGGCGCTGAAATACCTCATCAGCGCCGCCGCCCCGCTGGACGCGGCCCTCGCCGCCGCCTGCTCCCAGCGCCTCGGCCTGCCACCCGTCGGCCAGGCCTATGGCATGACCGAACTCTCCCCGGGCACCCACGTCGTCCCCCTGGACGCCATGCACGACGCCCCCGCCGGCACCGTCGGCAAGCTCATCGCCGGCACCGAGATGCGCATCGTCTCCCTCGACGACCCCGACAAGGACCTGCCCGCCGGCGAATCCGGCGAGATCCTCATCCGCGGCCCCCAGGTCATGAAGGGCTACCTGGGCCGCCCCGACGCCACCGCCGCCATGATCGACGCCGACGGCTGGCTGCACACCGGCGACGTCGGCCACGTCGACGAGGACGGCTGGCTGTTCGTCGTCGACCGGGTCAAGGAACTCATCAAGTACAAGGGCTTCCAGGTCGCCCCCGCCGAACTCGAAGCGCTGCTGCTCACCCACCCCGGCATCGCCGACGCCGCCGTCATCGGCGACCTCGACGCCGACGGCAACGAGATCCCGCACGCCCACGTCGTCCGCCAGCCCACCGCGGCCGGCCTCGGCGAAGGCGAGGTCATGATGTACGTCGCCGAACGCGTCGCCCCCTACAAACGCATCCGCAAGGTCACCTTCATCGACACCGTGCCGCGCGCCGCCTCCGGCAAGATCCTGCGCCGCCGGCTCAGGGAGCACCCATGACCGCCCTCGTCGGCCGCAGCCGCACCCGGGGAGCCGAAACCCTCAGCCTCGACTCCCCGGACACGCGCAACGCCCTGTCCGCCGCCCTCGTCACCGCCCTCGCCGCCGCCCTCACCGACTGCGCCAAGGACCCAGGCGTCCGCGCCGTCGTCCTCACCCACACCGGAAACACCTTCTGCGCCGGCGCCGACCTGCGCGACCCGCCCCACCCGGACGCCCTGGTCGCACTGCTGCGCCAGATCGTCGAGCTGCCCAAACCGGTCGTCGCCCGCGTCACCGGCCACGTCCGCGCCGGCGGCCTCGGCCTGCTCGCCGCCTGCGACATCGCCGCCGCGTCCGCGCAGGCCACGTTCGCGTTCACCGAGGTCCGCATCGGCGTCGCCCCCGCGGTGATCTCCCTGCCGGTGATCCCGCGCGCCGATCCCCGCGCACTGGCCCGCCACTACCTCACCGGTGAACGCTTCGACGCCCACGAGGCCGTACGCGTCGGCCTGCTCACGACCACCGCCGACGACGTCGACGAGGCCCTCGCCCCGATCCTGGACGGCCTGCGCCGGTCCGCACCCGAAGCCCTGGCCGAGACGAAACGGCTGCTCACGGCTAGGGTGCTGGAAACATTCGACCGGGACGCGGCCCACCTGACCGCGCTCTCGGCCCGGCTGTTCTCCTCCGCCCAGGCCCGCGAGGGGATGACGGCCTTCCTGGAAAGACGGGACCCGGCATGGGTGGTGTGACCACATGAGCACGACGGCGGAACGCGACCGCGAGCCCAAGCAGGACCGCAGCCGGGCCACCCGGCAGCGGCTCCTGGAAGCAGCCGTGGCCTGCCTCGCCGAGCACGGCTGGGCGGGCTCCACGGTCACCGTCGTCGCCGAACGCGCCGGCGTATCCCGCGGCGCCGCCCAGCACCACTTCCCCACCCGCGAGGACCTGTTCACGGCCGCCGTCGAATACGTCGCCGAGGAACGCTCATTGGCACTGCGCGCCCTCTTCCCCGAAGGCGCGCAGGCCGCCGGCCGCCGGGCCGTGGTGAGCGCCCTCGTCGACCTCTACACCGGCCCCCTCTTCCGCGCCGCCCTCCAGCTGTGGGTGGCCGCCTCCAACGAGGACCAGCTGCGCGGCCGCGTCACCGAACTGGAAGCCCGGGTGGGCCGCGAGACCCACCGCATAGCCGTCGAACTCCTCGGCGCCGACGAGTCCCGCCCCGGCGTCCGTGAAACCGTCCAGGGCCTCCTCGACATGGCCCGCGGCCTGGGCCTGGCCAACCTCCTCACCGACGACACGACCCGCCGGGAACGCGTCGTGGCGCAATGGGCGGCCCTGCTGGACGCGGCGCTGGGCTGAGGGCGTAGTCAGAAGCGCCCGGCGGACACCACACCGTCCGTGTTTCCGGGGCGAACTCTGACCGCCGCCCTCACGGAGCGAGCCGCTCCACCCGCCAGCTCCCGTCCGCCTCCGCCACATACCGCAGCCGGTCGTGCAGCCGGTTCTCCCGGCCCTGCCAGAACTCCACGCTCTGCGGGGCCACCCGGAAACCACCCCAGTGCGGCGGCACCGGCACCTGCTCCCCCTCCGGATAGCGCCCCTGCAGCTCCGCGTAGGAGGCGTCCAGTTCCGCCCGCGAGACGATCACCGTGGACTGCGCACTGGCCCACGCGCCGAGCTGCGAGCCGTGCGGCCGGGACCGGAAGTACGCGGCCGTCTCGTCCCGCCCCGTACGCCGGGCCACGCCCTGCACGATCACCTGCCGGGCCATCGGATGCCACGGGAAGAGCAACGAGACATACGGGTTCTCGCCCAGCTCACGGGCCTTGCGCGAGTCGTAGTTGGTGTAGAAGACGAAACCCTGCTCGTCGAACCCCTTCAGCAGCACCGTCCGCGAACTCGGCCGGCCCTCGGCGTCCGCCGTGGAGACGACCATCGCGTTCGGCTCGAACAGGTGGGCCTCCGTCGCGGCCTGCCGGAACCAGCGCGCGAACTGCTCCACCGGCGTGGCGGCCAGGTCGGCCTCCGCCAGGCCCTCGGCGCGGTAGTGCTTGCGCATGGCGGCGGGATCGGGCGCGGGACCGAGAAACGCGGCGTCGTGGTCATTCACGCGAGCATCTTGCCGTATCGACCGCCCGGCCGTACCCGGCCGAACCCCGTTGGTGGCACTGAGTGCCGCGAGACCTCCCCAAGGGTGGCACTCGGAGATATGGTGGCCGCAACCCGGTTGGGTGACGGTCGACCCCACGGGGCATCACCAGGGTGACCATCGAACACCACCACGAGGAGCCGCCTGATGTCCGACTTCGTACCCGGTCTCGAAGGAGTCGTCGCGTTCGAGACGGAGATCGCCGAACCGGACAAGGAAGGCGGCGCACTCCGCTACCGCGGCGTCGACATCGAGGACCTCGTCGGCCACGTCTCCTTCGGCAACGTCTGGGGACTGCTCGTCGACGGAGCCTTCAACCCCGGACTGCCGCCCGCCGAACCCTTCCCCATCCCCGTCCACTCCGGCGACATCCGCGTCGACGTACAGTCCGCGCTCGCCATGCTCGCCCCCGTCTGGGGCCTCAAACCTCTCCTGGACATCGACGTCGAACAGGCCCGCGACGACCTCGCCCGCGCCGCCGTCATGGCCCTGTCCTACGTCGCCCAGTCCGCCCGCGGCCAGGGCCTGCCCATGGTCCCGCAGCGCGAGATCGACAAGGCCGAGTCCGTCGTCGAACGCTTCATGATCCGCTGGCGCGGCGAGCCCGACCCCAAGCACGTCAAGGCCGTCGACGCCTACTGGACCTCCGCCGCCGAGCACGGCATGAACGCCTCCACCTTCACCGCCCGCGTCATCGCCTCCACCGGCGCCGACGTGGCCGCCGCGCTCTCCGGCGCCGTCGGAGCCATGTCCGGCCCGCTGCACGGCGGCGCCCCCTCCCGCGTGCTCGGCATGATCGAGGAGATCGAGCGCACCGGCGACGCCGCCGGCTACGTCAAGAAGGCCCTCGACCGCGGCGAACGCCTCATGGGCTTCGGCCACCGCGTCTACCGCGCCGAGGACCCCCGCGCCCGCGTCCTGCGCCGCACCGCCCGCGAGCTCGGCGCCCCCCGCTTCGAGATCGCCGAAGCGCTGGAGAAGGCCGCCCTGGAAGAACTCCACAACCGCCGCCCGGACCGCGTCCTGGCCACCAACGTCGAGTTCTGGGCCGCCATCATGCTGGACTTCGCCGAGGTCCCGGCGCACATGTTCACCTCGATGTTCACCTGCGCCCGCACCGCCGGCTGGTCGGCGCACATCCTGGAGCAGAAGCGCACCGGCCGCCTGGTGCGCCCCTCCGCCCGCTACATCGGCCCCGGCCCCCGCAGCCCCCGAGACATCGAGGGCTACGACGACATCGCCTACTGAGCGGAACCGGCACGAGCCGGCATCACGCGGGAGCCAGCAGCCCCGCGTGATGCCGCTCGGCCACCAGCGGATGTGCCCGCACCTTGCCCTTCAGCTCGTTGAAGCCGTACTCCGCGAACAACGGATTGCCCGGATCCTGCGACACACCCGGCGCCACCGCCGCATGCGGGAACGGCAGCGGCTCCACCCGCGCGTCCAGCCGCGGGTTGTAGAAGAACGGCACCGAGAACCGCTCCGTCGCCCCCGCCGGTGACACCACCCGATGCCGGGTGGCCAGCAGATACCCGTTCGTCGCCACCTCCAGCAGCTCACCCAGGTTCACCACGAACGCCCCCTCGACCGGCGGCACGTCATGGAAGAACCCGTCCTCCCGCTGCACCTGCAACCCACCCACCTGGTCCTGCAGCAGCAGCGTCAGGAAGCCGTAGTCCTTGTGCGCACCCACGCCCTGACCGGCGCCGTCCCCGGCACTGCCCGGATACCGCACCAGCTTCAGATGCGGATGCGCCCACTCCCCGAAGATCGGGTCGTAGAAGCCGGCCGGAGCCCCGATGGCGACCAGCAGCTCCCGCAACAGCCGCCCGGCGACGTCACTGAGCCGCGCGATCCACGCCAGCGCCGCCTCCCTCAGCTCCGGCAGCGCCGCCGGCCACTGGTTGGGCCCCTGCAGCCACCAGTACGCCGGCTCACCCGGCCCCGGCACCCGCGCCGGCCGCTCCGCCCCGATGTCCAGCTGGTCCCGCCAGTCCTGCCGCCCACCGGTGCGCTCGTCACCCACCCGCGTGTAGCCACGGAAGTGCGGCGAGCGGACGTTGTCGATGGCCAGCCGCTCGCTCTTGGGCAACGCGAAGAACCGCCGCATGGCACCCACCAGCCGCTCGGTCTCCTCCCGGGTCACCCCGTGCCCCACCAGCTGGAAGAACCCCACGTCATGGGCGGCACTGTGCAGCTGCGCGTGCAGCAGCGCCCGCGCCTGCGGCCCGCGGTCGGCGGCGGAGAGATCGATGATCGGCAGTTGCTGATACGTCATGGGACACATCCGTGGGTGTACGGGGGCCCGCGCGAACCGCTGAGGGTGGGCGAGGACGCACGGGTGCCAGGGCGAGAAGGAAGAAGATCAGGAAGCGCGGGAAACGGCTGGACGGCTCAGACGGAGCGTCGACAGCCCATGCTCGTGACGCGGACGAAGTCCACGTGGCGGCGCCGGACGAGCGAAATCATGCGCCCAGCGTACTGCGCCCCGAAAAAACCACGGCAAAGCCGCCGTAAAACGCAGACGACCCGCGAGTCTGGTTCCTCCAGCGGAGGAGCCGGCCGGACGTACCGGCGACTCGCAGGTCGGGTGACTGCTTGGGATTGGGCCGGCTGCACGCGTCTCTCACGCGCTGGTCCGGCACCGCACAGTGTGTGGTGACGGGCCGCTAGCCCGCAGCCACCTCACGCGTCCGGTATTCATACATCTGCCGAACCACCTCCCTTCTCGTGTGCACGCAACACTAAGAAGCGCTCCGGCCCGTATCAACCGTTTTTTTGAGTTGTTCACCGAGCGGGTTCCGGCCGGGTGCCTCGGGGCGCCCCCGCGCCGTATTGACACCGCACTGGTCCAGACCGCACCGTGATCCGCGGTAGCGGCCGTGACGCGAAGGAGCCACGCGGATGAGCGACAAACTGGGCGGGCAGTTCTTCGACGCCGCGATCGGGCTGTTGCAGCGTGTCCGGGACGAGGAGGGCGAGCGGATCCAGGCCGCCGGCACGCTGCTCGCCGATGCCGTCGCCGCCGGGGGGAACCTGTTCGCGTTCGGGGCGGGGCACTCCTCGCTCGCCGCTCAGGACGTCGTCTACCGGGCCGGTGGGCTGGCGCTGATGAACCTGCTCGCGGTGCCCGGGGTGGTCGGGGTGGACGTGATGCCCGCGACGCTCGGGTCGGCGCTGGAGCGGGTCGACGGGCTGGCGAGCGCGGTGCTGGACAGTTCGCCGGTCCGTGCGGGCGACGTGCTGGTGATCATCTCGCTGTCCGGGCGCAACGCGCTGCCCGTGGAGATGGCGATGAACGCCCGCGCGCTCGGCGTGAAGGTCATCGGGGTGACGTCGGTGGCGTACGCGGAGCAGACGAAGTCGCGGCATGTGTCGGGGACGTTCCTGAAGGACCACTGCGATCTGGTGCTGGACTCGAAGATCGCGGTCGGGGATGCCGAGCTGTCCCTGGAGGGCATTCCGGCGCCCTTCGCCCCCGCCTCCACCGTCGTCACGACCGCCCTGCTGCAGGCCGTGATGGCGACCGCGGCCGGTGCGCTCGCCGACCGGGGCATCGAGCCGCCGCTCCTGCGCTCGGGCAACGTCGACGGCGGGCACGAGTGGAACGGGCGGATCCTGCGGGAGTACCGGGAGCGGATCTTCTACCGGCACTGAGCGGGCACCGGCGGTGAGCGGCTACCGGCACTGAGCCGCCATCGGCGGTGAGCGGCTCTGATCAGCGCCGTCACGTCTCCTTCGTGGCCTCCGCCAGGTCCAGGCACATCGCGATGTGCGCGGCCACGTCCTCGGCGTAGGCGATGTCGAAGCGTTCGAAGGGGCCGCGGCCGCCGCCGCGCAGGAACGTCACCACGCCGAGCGTGCGGCCCCGGCTGCGCAGGACCGCGCACAGCGCGTGCACCGTGTCCGACGGCCACTGCCGCTCCTGCGCCCAGGCGCGCGCCTGCTCGGCCGGTACCGCCCCGGCGGCGGCCCGCACGGAACCGGCGCGTTGCACGCACTGCAGGGCCGGGTGGCCGTCGTCGTAGCGGACGGGCAGGCCTGCCGGTACGTCGAGCCGGCTGGGCCCGGGCGTGCCGGAGGGGGTGGCGGCGAGCCGGGTGAGCCGGATCGGCGCGGCGTCGGTGTCGGTGTCGGTGACGGGGCCGGCGGTGAGGCGGTCGATGAGGGCGTGGTCGGCGAAGCCGGCGAGGGCGAAGTCGAGGTGGACGGTGGCGGCCTCGGCGGGGTTCTCGCACTCGGCGGCGGCGCGGGCGGCGCGGTGCAGCTGGTTGGTGCGGAAGCGCAGCTGGGAGGCTTCCTGTTCGGCCTGTTTGGACTCGGTGACGTCCTGGAAGAGCCAGCCGACGCCGAGCGGTACGGGTTCTTCAGCGAGGGGACTGGCGAGCCGGACGAATCCGCTGCGCCAGCAACGGCGCCGGTCGCCGTCGGGGGTGCGCACGGCGACCCAGATCTCGGCGGGCGCGGGTGGGGCGCCTTCGGCCAGGACGTGGGTCAGGGCGCTTTCGAGTTCCTCCACGCCTTGGGAGAGCAGGTCGCCGAGGGGGCGGCCGAGTGCCGAGGTGCGGCGGGTGCCGAGGGCGCGTGCCGCGTGGGCGTTGACGACGGCGGGCCGCAGGTCGGCGTCGACGAGGACGACGCCCCAGGAGGCGTCCTGGAAGAGGGCCTCGCTGAGGGCGATGGAGCGTTCCAGGTCGATCTGGACGTGGACCTCGCTGAAGGCGCAGTAGACGCCGGCGGGCTTGCCGTCGGGTCCGCGGACGGCGGCGGACTGGGTGCGCACGAGGACGCGTCCGCCGTCCTTGGTGAGGAGGGCGAACTCGTGCACCTGGCGGCCGGGTGCGTGCATCGCGGACAGCAGCCGGGCCTCGACCTCGGCGGCGTCGGCGCTGCGTACGGCCCAGCCGGCGAATCCCTGGCGTCCGACGGCCTCGGCGGCGGTCCAGCCGAGGATCCGCTCGGCCTCGCGGTTCCAGTGCGTGACGACGCCGTGCGCGTCGAAGGCGCACAGGGCGGCGTCCATGCCGTCGAGGAGGGCGGCGAGCAGGTCCGAGCCGTCCCGCTCGGGCGGCTCGGGCTCGTCCGGCCCCAGCTCGTCCGTGGTCCCACTACGCCGGGAAGCACTCACCTGGACCCCCTGCAGGCTGCGTTCGCACGTGCCGAGCGACGGTTCGCTCACTTGCAATCATTCAACTTGAACGTGACGCAGCACACACCGGGTTCCCCCAAGATTGAAGGAATCGTTGTATGGCGGGAAACCGTCGGCGAACGGCGGCTGAGCGGGCCTAGGTCGGTGAGGTGAGCCGCAGGTCGATCCACAGGTCGCTCTCGCCGTCGAGGACGTAGCGGTCGGTCTCGGTGAAGCCGCGGGCGCGGGCGAATTGGAGCCCGTCGGTGTTGGCGGCGAGCACGCACGTTTCGACGGTGCGGGCGCCCAGTACGCGCGCGTGGCCGAGTCCGTCCTGGTAGAGCGCGGTTCCGATGCCCTGCCGGCGGTGGGCGGGCAGGACGCGTGCGATGACCGTCGCGGTTCCGTCCTGCGGCGGGCGCACGGTGGAGCAGCCGACGAGGACGCCGTCGAGGTAGGCGTTGGCGAGCCGGTAGCGGGTGAGCCGCTGCCGGGCCTGGTCGGGGGTCATGGCGGCGGGTGGCACGATCACGTTGTGCACGTGCCGCCACTCCTGGAGCATGTCCTCGCCGGTCACCGGTTGGATCAGCAGGCCTGTCGGCGGTGTGTGCCCCGTGTCGTCGGTCATGGCGGCACGCTAGGTGAGTGCCATGGACACGTCCATCGGATTGCGGGCCGGCGGCCGGTCGCTGCCGGTGACGCGGCACGGTTGTCAGTGGCATCCGGCAGAATTGACATCAGGGCCAGCGCACGCGCCGAAAGAGCCGTCGAGCCTTCGGCAGATCTCATCGAGGGGCACGTATGTCCGGACTGATCGACACGACGGAGATGTATCTCCGCACCATCCTTGAGCTGGAGGAGGAAGGTGTGGTCCCCATGCGCGCCCGGATCGCCGAGCGGCTCGACCAGAGCGGGCCGACGGTCAGCCAGACGGTGGCGCGGATGGAGCGGGACGGCCTGGTGTCCGTCGCCAGCGACCGGCACCTGGAGCTGACCGACGAGGGCCGCCGGCTGGCCACGCGGGTGATGCGCAAGCACCGCCTGGCCGAGTGTCTGCTGGTGGACGTGATCGGCCTGGAGTGGGAGCAGGTCCACGCCGAGGCGTGCCGCTGGGAGCACGTGATGAGCGAGGCGGTGGAGCGCCGGGTGCTGGAGCTGCTGCGGCACCCGACCGAGTCGCCGTACGGCAACCCGATCCCGGGGCTTGAGGAGCTGGGCGAGAAGGACGGCGCCGACCCGTTCCTGGACGAGGGCATGGTGTCCCTGGCCGACCTGGACCCGGGGACGGAGGGGAAGACGGTCGTCGTGCGCCGGATCGGCGAGCCGATCCAGACGGACGCGCAGCTGATGTACACGCTGCGCCGGGCGGGTGTGCAGCCGGGCTCGGTGGTGAGCGTGACGGAGTCGGCCGGCGGGGTGCTGGTGGGCAGTGGCGGTGAGGCGGCCGAGCTGGCCGCGGACGTGGCGTCCCACGTCTTCGTCGCCAAGCGCTGACCGGCGCGTGTCGGCTCCCGTTCACGGCGAGGTCGTCGTCGCGTTCTGCTGAGCTCGTTGCGCCCGGGTTTCACTGTGCCCGAATCGCAGCGCCGCGCCACCGGCGCGTGCGAGGCTGTCGCGAGTGGCACCGCAGCCGAGGGGGCGGGAGATGCGCCGCAGACGAACGGAGGGCCCCGGCGCCCTGATGAGGCGCCGGGGCCTGTCCTCCCCTGTGCTGACCCGGAGCCCCGAGCTCTCAGGGTCATTCCCGTCGGACCGTTTTCCCCGAGCGGTCCGCCTCCCGTTGAAGATCTCCCCTCGGCAGCGCCGATCATTCCTTGAGCGAGGTCACTCGAACGAGGGGTGTTGCCCGGCAAGACGGCTATTTTCGAATACCTATTCGATAGTCTGCGTGTGAGGGGGCGCGTGGGCGACGGGGGCGCAACACACGGCACGGTGAACAACGGCAGCGACAGCGTGGAGCGTGGGGGTGCCAGAACCGATGGTGCGGCGTATCGACGTGACCGGCGCGGGCGGCGTCCGCCTCGTCGCCTGGGAGTTCGGTGACGCTCCCAAGGACGACCCGAGCGAGGCGCCCGCGCCCGGCGTGCTGTTACTGCACGGCCTGATGGGCCGTGCCGCGCACTGGGCGTCCACCGCCCGCTGGCTGTCCGAGCGGCGCCGCGCCGTAGCCCTGGACCAGCGGGGCCACGGCCGCAGCGAGAAGCCCCCGCGGGCCGCCTACACCCGGGAGGCCTACGTCGAGGACGCCGAGGCCGTGCTGGAGCAACTGGATCTCGGGCCGGCCGTGGTGATCGGGCACGCCATGGGCGCGCTGACCGGCTGGCAGCTCGCCGCCAAGCGCCCCGACCTGGTGAGCGGCCTGGTCATCAGCGACATGCGGGCCTCCGCGCTGGGTGCGGCCTCGCAGCGCGAGTGGGCCGACTGGTTCCGCTCCTGGCCCGTCCCCTTCGCCACGCTCGCCGACGTCCGCAAGTGGTTCGGCGAGGACGACCCCTGGGTGGAGCGGCCCAACCCGGCCCGTGGCGCGTTCTACGCCGAGGTGATGCACGAGTCCGCCGACGGCTGGCGGCCCGTGTTCGACCCGGAGCAGATGCTGAAGTCCCGCGAGACCTGGGTGTACGACGCGCACTGGGAGGAGCTGGCGCAGGTCCAGTGCCCCACCCTCGTGGTGCGCGGCCTCGACGGCCAGCTGGGCCGCGCCGAGGCGCAGGAGATGGTCCGCGTCCTGCCGAGGGGCCAGTACGCGGAGGTCGCCGACGCCGGCCACCTCGTCCACTACGACCAGCCGGAGGGCTGGCGGTCGGCGATCGAGCCGTTCCTCGACGCGGTCCTGACGGGGTGAAAGCCGGTGGGGGCGGGTGGCGCGCTGAGCATCAGCCCTGCGGGGACATGAAGCCGGCGGCCGCGTTGTAGAAGGGCTCGGCCATCCCGGCGAGCACCGACGCGCCCTGCATGAACGGGGTGAACGGATCGACGGAGCCGGAGGCGGGGGCGGGCGGTGCGGCGTCGGGGCTCCCGGCGTCGGCGAAGGCGGAGGCGCCCCCCTGGAGGGCGGCCACGACGGCGAGGACGACAGCGGCACGGCGAAGGAGAGGAGATCGCATGCCCGTCTCAACGACCTGCTCCGGGGCAGGTCACAGCGCCGGAACAAGTGTGATCGACGACGGCCGGCGTCAATGGCGAAGGCGCCGCCATCCCTTCGGCTGACACCGGGCAGGTGCGGCCATGCCTGGTCGCATCACCTCACCGGGTTGCAGATGATCGTGAACCCCATTCCTTTCGTCGGAAAGGTTCACGCTGCCATGCGACACCGCGTGTCCGAGGTCGAATTGCCCCCTCTTTTCTGCCCCCTGGAATCCGCTGTGCACCCCCGCGTCCGACAGGTCGAGAAACGTGCCGTGGAATGGATCGAGGGGAGTGGAATGTGCGCGTCGGAACGGGAAAAAGCATGGGTTGTGGCGACCCACAGCGCTGATTTCATGGCCCGCTTTGCGCCCGTAGCCGACGAGGACCGGCTGCTGGCGACCGCGCTGTGGGTGTACTGGGGCTTCGCCTTCGACGACGCCCGGTGCGACAGCGGGCCCCTGAGCACCCGGCCCGCCCAGTTCAACGCACTGGCCGGGCAGGTGCAGCGGGCCTGTGAGACCGACCGGGCCGAGCCCGACGACCGGTACGCGCGGGCATTGCAGGACATCATGCGCCGCTTCCGCTCCTTGACCCCGCCCACCCAGGTCGCCCGGTTCGTCCACGCGCACCGCGCCTGGCTGTCGGGGGTGGCGTGGCAGATCGGCAACCAGGCCGTGGGCCGGATGCCGGGCCTGGACGAGTTCCTGGCGATGCGGCTGCTGTCGGCGGGCGGGCACCCCACCTTCGCGCTGCTGGAGCCGGCCACGGGGGCGTACGTCCCCGACCGCGAGATGCACCGCCCGGCGGTGCAGGCGCTGACCGAAATGGCGATCATGGTGGCCTCCCTCGACAACGACCGGCACTCGCTGCACAAGGAACTGTCCCGGGGCCAGACGGACCAGAACATCTACACCGTGCTGATGGCCGAGCGCGCCCTCCCGCTGCAGCAGGCCGTCCACGAGGCGAGCGCGCTGCGCGACCGCGTGCTGCTGCGGTTCCTGCGACTGCACGACCGCGTCCGGCCAACCGCCGGCCCGGAGCTCGCCACCTATCTCCAGGGCCTGCGCCACGGGATGCGGGGCAACAACGAATGGGGGCTGCGGGTCCCCCGCTACCTCAGCCTGGGCCACTGGCCGGACGAGCGGGAGGACCTGCTGGTGACGTTCGCCGAGGAGCCGTCCGACAGCCGCCCCGGCCCGGTGGAGGGCGCCCCCTGCATCGCCTGGTGGTGGGACCCGGACCTCGGCTGACGTCAGCGACGGGGCCCGGGTCCCGGCTGACGTCTGCGGCGGGACTCGGTCTCGGCTGATGTCATCGACGGGACTCGGTCTCGGCTGACGTCAGCGGCCGGAGGCCAGGTCCAGGGTCCACCAGGGGCCGCCGGGACCGCCCGTGGCGCCCACACCGGCGTGGGTGTAACCGCAGGTCAGCAGGATGGCGCGGTGCGGTGGGCTGTCCATCCACGCCGCGACGGCGGCGCCCGGTGTGGCGGGCCCGGCGGTGATGGTCTCGCCGCTGTGCCCGGCGCGGTATCCCGCGGCCCGCATCCGCTCCTCCGGACCGCTGCCGTCGGAACCGGTGTGGGTGAGGCGCTGCTGCCGGGCCATGTCCTCGCTGTGCCGTTGCGCGGCTCGGGTGAGCGCGGCCCACAGCCGCACGGGAGGGCAGCCGGCCGCGGAGCGGCGCCGGTTGACCTCGGCGGCCATCCGCGAGGCCGCATCCGACGACGGCCCGGACCCGCCGGGGGCGGGGGCGGGCCGGTGCGCGGTCCCGGACGCGGGGGCCTGGCCGGGCGCGGGGGGCGGCTGCCATTGCCGTGGATCGGGCGGCGTCCAGGGCGGGACCTGCGGGGCCTGGTAGGCGGGCGGCCCGGGAACCGGTGGACCGGCCCAGGCCGGTGCCGTCGCGGCCGGAAGGGCGGCGAGAAGGGCGGCGAGAAGGGTGAAAACCGCGCACGGCGTCCTTCTCCACGCTCCGGTCATCGATTTCTGTCCCCTCATTTTTTAGGCTGTTGTGCTCGGCGCTTCCTTCGGGGGAATTCGGCATTTCCCGCCGGTTTTCCGACCCTGCGCCGACTAGGGTGAAATCACCGTTTCCCTTTCCTGTGCACAGGTCTGTTCTCCCCGAGGAGTTCTCATGTCATTGCGGGTTCGTCGTATCGCCGCCGTGTCCGTCGCCGCGCTGGCCGTGCTGGCCGGCGGGGTGGCCACGGCGGCGAGCGCCTCGGCGCAGCCGGCGCAGTCGGCCGAGGCCCTGGCCTACCCCGGGCCCGGCGGTTCCGACGACTACCACGGGGGCCACGACCGGCCGCTGCGTTTCGGGCCGTTCGAGTTCCCCCGGTACGGCACGGTCTCCGGCGGCTTCACCTGGGGCCTGAAGGACTGACGCCGGCGGGTCCAGATGAGGGGGGAGGCGTCCCGGGCGCCTCCCCCCTCACGCATGGTCACGGCTCACCGCTTGAGCGTCGCGGCGCTGGCGACGAGCACCATGATCACGCAGCCCAGGATCAGCAGGGCGTCGCGGACGAACAGCCCGGTGATCCCGGTGTGGGTGGCCGCCTCGCCGGCGGCCTGGACGGCGTACGTCATCGGCATGACCTCGGCCGCGGCCGACAGCGCCCCCTGCATCTGGTCGCGGGGCACGAACAGCCCGCACACCAGGAACTGCGGCAGCACACCCGCCGGCAGGAACTGCACCGCCTGGAACTCGTTGCGGGCGAACGCGCTCACCAGCAGCCCGAGGGCCAGGCCCAGCAGCGCGCCGAGCATGGCGATGACCATCAGCAGATAGGGCGGGCCCTTGATGTCCAGGCCCAGCGGGCCGACGGACAGCAGCGTGGACAGCACCGCCTGGAGCAGGGCCAGGAACGCGAAGGCGACGCTGTAGCCGAGGACGATGTCCAGTCGCCGTACCGGCATGGTGAGCAGCCGCTCGGCGGTGCCTGTGGTGCGTTCGCGCAGCGTGGAGACGGATGCCACCAGGTACATCACGATCACCGGGAAGACGCCGAAGACCTGCGGGCCGACCCGCTGGAAGGTGGGCTCGGAGTCGTGGAACATCAGCTTCAGCAACACCATCAGCATGCAGGGGATGCCCAGCAGCAGGGCCGTGCTGCCCTTGTCGCGGGAGATCTGCTGCAGGACCCGGACGGCGGTGGCGCCGGTGATGGTGGGGGAGAACGGCAGCCGCTCGGCCAGGCGGGCGCGGCTCACGGCCGGGCGTCCGTGGCGAAGAAGGCGCGTTCCGCGTCGGACGCGGTGGGCTGGTCGAGCAGTCCGGGCAGGCCGGGCAGCAAGCCGGTCTCGGCCGCGGCGCGCTGCCGGGCGCGGCTCTCCGCGGTGGCGGCGGCCTCTACCAGGTGCATGAACGCCTCTTCCACATCGGTGCAGCCGGTGCGCTCCAGCAGCGTGGCGCGGTCGGCGCTGGCCAGCAGCCGGCCGGCGCGCATCAGCAGCAGCCGGTCGCAGCGGTCGGCCTCGTCCATGACGTGGCTGGAGACCAGCAGGGTGGTGCCCTCCATGGCCAGGCGCTGGAACACCAGCCACAGCTCCCGGCGCACCATCGGGTCGAGCCCGACCGTCGGCTCGTCCATCACCAGCAGGTCGGGCTTGTTCAGCAGGGCGACGGCCAGCGAGACCCGCGAGTACTGGCCGCCGGACAGGCGGGTGACGAGCTTGTCGGCGTAGCTCGCCAGGTCGACCTCCTTGACCACGCGCACCACGGCGTCCTCCCTGCGCCAGCCCCGCATGCCCAGGGCGGCGGCGAAGTAGCGCAGGTTCTCCAGCACGGTCAGGTCCGCGTAGACCGACGGTGCCTGGGTGACGTAGCCGACGCGGGTGCGCAGCGGCGGGGCGCCGGCGGAGTGGCCGAGGACTTGGACGTGGCCGGCGGTGGGCTGCTGGACGCCCACCACGGACCGCAGCAGGGTCGTCTTCCCGCAGCCGCTCGGGCCGAGCAGGCCGACGATGCGGCCGCGGGGGATGGTGAAGGTGACGTTCGACAGGACCGTGTGGCTGCCGCGGACCACCTGCAGTCCATAGGCGGACACGGCAGGAACGTCGTCGGGGAGGGCCACACGGGGTTCGGTCTGGTGCACGACTCCACTGCGTTTCGTCACGAAGAGGTCCCGTTCGGGTGGCGACGGCGAGAGCGGACAGACACCGCAAAACGGCCACCGCAGGGTCAACGGCCCACCGGGACCGAAGTCACGCCCGCCCGTCACCTTTTCACGGCCGGCCGAGGGCGGCGGGCGGCGGGTTCAGGACTCCCGCCGGATCATCGCCCAGGCGATCTCCTGCAGTTGCCGGTAGGCGTCCGCGGTCGGCCGGGCGCACGACAGGGCGCGCAGCGCCGCCGACATCTGCCGGTGCGCCTCCTCCTCGGCCGCCTGCCGTCCCCCGGCCTTCTCCACCAACTCCCGTACGAGGTCCACCTCCTGCTCGCCGAGCGGGTGCGAGGAGCAGTACAGCTCCCGCAGCCGCTCGGCGGCGGAGTCGGTGCCGGCCAGGGCCGCGACCACGGGGAGCGACTTCTTGCGCGCCGCGAGATCGGCGCCCACCGGCTTGCCGCTGCGGGCGGTGCGGCCCCAGATGCCCAGCAGGTCGTCCGCGCACTGGAAGGCGACGCCCAGCCGGCGGCCGAACTCCCGCAGCCCCGCCACCCGTTCGGCGTCCGCGCCGGCGAGCACCCCGCCCAGCGCGCAGGCGCAGCCCATCAGCGAGCCCGTCTTGCCCTCCGCCATGGACAGGTACTGCGTCACCGACACCTCGGCGGCGTCCTCGAAGGCGACGTCGAGGCTCTGGCCCCGGACCAGGTCCAGCAGCGCGCCGACGAGTTCCTGCACCGCCGCGGCCGCGACCGGCGCCGGTGTCTCGGCGGCCACCCGCATCGCCGCGACCATCAGGGCGTCACCGGTGAGCACCGCCGACGGGGTGCCGAACACCGTCCATGCGGCCGGGCGGTGCCGGCGCAGGGCGTCGCCGTCGATGACGTCGTCGTGCAGCAGCGTGAAGTCGTGCACCAGCTCCACGGCCACGGCTCCCGGCACCGCGTCCAGCGGGTCGCCGCCGACCGCGACGGCGGACAGCAGCGTCAGCGCCGGCCGGACCGTCTTGCCGTGGCCGGAGGCCGGGACCAGGGGAGTGCCGTCGGCCTCGCACCAGCCGCGGTGGTAGCCGGCCACGCGCCTCTCGGCGCCGGGCAGGGCCGCCACGGCCGCCTGAAGGGCCGGCGCGAGCAGCTCCTCCACCCAGCCCAGACGGGGAAAGACTGCGCCGGGGATCGGGTCGGTGATCTGCGACATGCGCTACTCCTCAAGCCTGCCTGGTCTGTGCCGCTTACACGGGTCAGTCAATCGGGGGCGACCAGGTGGGAGCGGGGCGCGGCACACCGGAGGGCTTGAGGATCACTGGGGCGGACCAGATCTCATACGGTGCGATTGGCTCCGCCGGTTGGGTGAGGGCGCCTATGCAGGAGGGTGGCTTGGGGGTACGGCGGCTGTCCGTCGTACATGGTTGCTCGCGCAGTTCCCCGCGCCCCTTTTGCGGGGTTGCAGGCGCCGTTGGTTCTTGCTTGCCGTCAGCCCTTGCTCACCGCTGTCAGGATTTCCGGCAGGTGGGCCGCCGTTCTCGGGGCCGCCAGGCGTAGGCCCAGGTAAGTGATCGCCGCCCCGTATCCCGCCCCCGCCGGCAGCAGCAGCCAACCAGCGGACAAGGCCGTGCCGCTGACGTTCAGCCAGATCACCGCGGCGATGACGGGTGCGCACAGCAGGGCCGCCGACACCATGCCGCCGAAGATGGCGATCCAGGCCAGGCCGGCCTGCCCGGGGGCCACGTTCTTGTGGCCCTCCTGCGGGATGGAGTAGGGGAAGCGGGCCGACGTCCACGCGCCCGTGGCCAGCATCGCGCCGAGCAGCGCCAGCGACAGCCCCAGCACCTCGGGGAGCCGGTCCCAGTCGCCGAGCAGCGCCGTCGTCACCACGGTCACCAGCGTGGCGTACGGCAGGGTCACCACCAGCAGGGCCAGCGCGCGCCCGCGCAGCTCGACGTAGGCGTCGCGCGGGGAGGAGATGGTCAGGGCGACCATCCAGAAGGCGGAGGTGTCCTGGCCGAACTGGTTGTACATCTGGATGCCGAGCATGCCCGAGGCGAAGCACGCGAAGTAGACCGAGCCGGTGCCCTGCACCGCGTTGAACACCGGCACGATCAGCCCGATCGCCAGCGAGGTCACCCAGGCCGCCTTGGTCTTCGGGTCGCGCCAGATGTAGCGCAGGCTGCGTTCCATGACCGTCCCGGTGCGCCCGGAGGGCAGCAGCCGGGCGAGCCCCCGGGACGCGCCGCGCCGACGCCCGGCCGGTTCGGCGGACGCCAGAGTGGAGGCGTCGGGCGCGGTCATCAGCCGGGTCAGGGCGCGCGTCCATCCGGCGAGCAGCGCCACCAGGGCGCCCACGCTCACCAGCAGTTGCCCGGCCGCGGTCCCGTACGCTCCCCGGCTCACCGAGTCCGCGGCGCCGATCGCGGAGGCGGGCGGCAGCCAGCGCACCACGTCGGCCACCGGGTCGAGCTGCCCGAGCCCGGCCGTGCCCAGCCGCTGCGCACCGAAGTTGACCACCTGCGCCCCGACGGCGATGACCAGACCGCTCAGCACCGCCAGATCGCGGCCCTTGCGGCTGGTCAGCAGCCGGATGTTGGCGGCGGCGACGGCCCGCGCCAGCGCCACGCACACCAGCAGCGCCAGCGGTACGGCGGCCACGGCGACGGCGTACGCGGCCGCCCCGTGTGCCACCGAGATCACCGAGCCGAGCAGCATCAGCAGCGTGAACAGCGGGCCGATACCCACCAGGGAGGCCGCGAGCAGCGCCCGCACCAGCGGCTTGGGCCGCAGCGGCAGCATGACCAGCCGGGTCGGGTCGAGGGTCTCGTCGCCGCTGGGGAAGAACAGCGGCATCACCGCCCAGCCCAGCCCCAGCACCGCGACCAGCAGCACCACCAGGGACGCGGCGTGCGCGTGCCCGCGCAGCGCGATCAGCCCGAGCAGCTGCAGCGCCGCGAAGAGAAGGGTGACGACGGCCGAGGCGATGTATGCGGCCCGCCGCCCTCCGGACTGCCGCAGCCCGTTGCGCAACAGCGACAGCTTCAGCCGTACGACGGTGGCGGTCGGGTTCGTCATCGGCCGCCGCCGCCCAGCCAGTCGAGGTCGGTCCCGGTGTCGCGGTCGCTCGCGCCGACCAGTTCCAGGAACGCCTTGTGCAGGGTGGGTGCCGTGCCGCGCACCTCGGCGAGCGGGCCGTGCGCCCGGATGCGGCCGGCGGCCATCACGGCCACCCAGTCGCACAGCGACTCCACCAGCTCCATGACGTGGGAGGAGAAGACGACGGTGGCACCGGAGGCGGTGTAGCGCTCCAGGACCCCGCGGATGGTCTGCGCGGACACCGGGTCGACGCCCTCGAACGGCTCGTCCAGGAAGAGCACTTCGGGGTTGTGCAGCAGCGCCGCCGCGAGCCCGATCTTCTTGCGCATACCGGTCGAGTAGTCGACGACCAGCTTGTCGCGGCTGCCGGCCAGGTCCAGTACGTCGAGCAGCTGGCCGGCCCGCTTGTCGACCTCGGCGCCGGGCAGACCGCGCAGCCTGCCCGTGTACGCCAGCAGCTCCCGCCCCGACAGCCGCTCGAAGAGCCTGAGCCCTTCCGGCAGCACCCCGATCCGCGCCTTCACCGGCACCGGGTCGCGCCACACGTCGTGCCCGACGACCTCGACGGTGCCCTGGTCCGGCCGCAGCAGCCCGGTCACCATCGACAGCGTGGTCGTCTTGCCCGCCCCGTTCGGCCCGACCAACCCGATGAACCGCCCCGCGGGCAGCTCCAGATCGACCCCGGCCACGGCGACCTGCTCCCCGAACCGCTTCCAGAGCCCCTGCACGCGTACGGCGTAAGCAACCACCGTGCTCTCCCTCCGTCACCTGGCAGCCTACGGGGGAGCAGCGAACCCAGGGGCGCGGGACTGTGCCCGATATGCGGCTTCGCCGCGTGGGCGCGACGAGCAACGACGAACCCGCACCCGCGAGACGACGGGACCGGGCAGCTCAGTAGGCGCTCACCGATCCCGCCCACAGGCATAGGCGAGCGGCGACACCAATTCCTCCGCATCCGGCAGCCACCGATTGGCCGGAGTGGGCCGCCGGGCCCACTGCACGGCCCCCCGCGTGCCGTACCGCGTGGGCGGCGCGGCGACCCAGGAACCCTCGCCCAGCGCGACCAGGTCCAGCGACGACACCGACCAGCCGAGCTTGCGCACCAGATCCGGGAGTTTCGCCACCGCGCCCGGCAGGACGAAGAAGTGCATCCGCCGGTCCGGGGTCAGCGTCACCGGGCCGAGCGTCAGCTCCATCCGCTCCATCCGGGCCAGCGCCAGGAACCCGGCCGTCTCCGGGACGGACAGCGCGTCGAACGTCCGCCCCGTCGGCAGCAGAATGGACGCGGCCGGCTGCTTCTGCCACATCCGGCGCGCGACCGTCGCGCTGCCCGTCGCCAGCGTCGCCCAGTCCTCGCGCGCCGGGTGCGCGCCGGGCACGGCGCACGCCGGGTCGCCGCACGAGCAGACCTGCACCCCGTCGGCGGCTTCCAGCCAGGTGCCGGGGAACACGTCCCAGTGGCGCTCCTCGGCGTAGCGAACTGCGGCTTCCAGCAGGGATTCCCCGCGCTGCTGGGGAATATGGGCGGCTTCGGTGGCCGGGATCGTCTCTTCCACGTGGAACTCAACTCCCGCACCCACCTCCGGTTACGGGGTGTATCGCGCGCGGGGGAGGAGCATCGATTCGGCGTCCGGGGCGCATGGGTGCATAGGTGGGGGCGCGCGGAAGGTTCGGCGTTGTGAGCGGGTAGCCACGTGGGGGCGGCATCCGCCGTTACCCCGGCAATCCGCCCATGCCTCGCATTTTCGGTATGTCCGCTGGGCATTGATCTTCACGGCCGGAATCTCCGCGCCGCCCGGCGAGGAGGAAGCGGCCACGGAAGACACGACAACTCGGTGCACGGGCAGGCACCGCAGCCACAGGGGGTAGTGCCAATGGCCGCAAGGCCTCTTGTCGCGCGGCAGCCGAACGAACGGCTGCAGGCGCTCATCCAGGAAGCGGGTTGCTCGAACGCCGGGCTGGCCCGCCGGGTCAACATGTGCGGTGCCGAACACGGACTCGATCTGCGCTACGACAAGACGTCGGTGGCGCGCTGGCTGCGCGGGCAGCAGCCACGGGGCCGGGCGCCGGCGATCATCGCCGAGGCGCTGGGGCGCAAACTCGGCCGTACGGTCACGATCGACGAGATCGGCATGGCCAACGGCAAGAACCTCGCGTCCGGCGTCGGCCTCCAGTTCTCGCCGACGGTACTGGGAGCCATCGAGCAGGTCTGCGAGCTGTGGCGCAGCGACGTGGGGCGCCGCGACTTCCTCTCCGGATCGTCGGTCGCCGCCTCGGCTCTGGTCGAGCCGAGCCGCGACTGGCTGATCTCCGCGCCCGATGCGCAGGTGGCACGGCAGGCGGGCCCCCGCGTGGGCCTGTCCGACGTGGACGCGGTGCGCGCGATGACACAGGCGCTGGTGGAGCTGGACCACCAGTACGGCAGCGGGCATGTGCGGCCGGTGGTCGTGCACTACCTCAACAGCGTCGTCTCGGGGCTGCTGGCGGGGTCGTACCGGGAGGCGGTGGGCCGTGAACTGTTCGCGGCCGTGGCCCGCCTGACCGAACTCGCCGGGTACATGGCCGTCGACACCGGCCAACCCGGGCTCGCCCAGCGCTAC
This sequence comes from Streptomyces sp. Ru71, assembly GCF_002920535.1. Classification (GTDB taxonomy): domain Bacteria; phylum Actinomycetota; class Actinomycetes; order Streptomycetales; family Streptomycetaceae; genus Streptomyces. Next base: position 21,880 of record NZ_PQSS01000106.1, read on the forward strand.
TACATCCAGGCGCTGCGTCTGGCGCAGGCGGCCGGGGACCGCGGCTACGGCGGCTATGTGCTGGCCGCTTCCATGAGCCACCTGGCCGCGCAGCTCGGGAACCCGCGCGAGATCGCCCAGTTGGCGCGGGCGGCGCAGGAGGGGGCGCGCGGGCGCGTCACCCCGCGCGCGGAGGCGATGTTCTTCGCGGCGGAGGCGCGCGGGCACGCCCTGCTGGGCGATGTGCGCGCCGCGCACGCGGCGAGCGGGCGCGCGGTGAGTGCCATGGAGTCCGCGGACGCGGCCTCGGGTGACGACCCGGTGTGGATCGCGCATTTCGACGAGGCCTATCTCGCCGACGAGTTGGCGCACTGCCACCGCGACCTCGGGCAGGCGGAGGCGGCCGCGCGGTACGCCGAGCTGTCGCTGGCCGGGCATCCCGTCTCGCGTGCGCGCCGCCGGGCCATCGGCTATGTGCTGCTCGCCACGGCGCAGGTGCAGCAGCGGGAGGTCGAACAGGCCTGTGCCACGGGGCTGAAGGCCGTGGAGCTGCTGGAGTCGCTGCGCTCCAACCGGGGCGCGGAGTATCTGGAGGACTTCCAGCAGCGGCTGGAGCCGTACCGGGAGGAGTCCGTGGTGCGGGAGTTCGGGGCCCGGCTGGATCTGCGGACGGCGGCGTGACGCGGGCGTGAAGCCTGCGCGTACGGGCTTGGCGGACCTTGTACTGCGTGGGGGAGCGCGGGTTTGTTACCACGGTCACAGGGAAGGAGGTGACGTCCTCAGCTGCGTGGCATGGGCATCCGGGGACCCGGTAGCGTGAGCCGACGATTGACCAAGGTCCCCCATTCGTAGGAGTCCCGGTGACGCAGAGTGGACAGGGCGAGGAGCCCTCGGCGCAGCCCGCGCGCGAAGGCATCGTGCTGCCCTCCGACGGCGGCGAGCCCGTGCTGCCGGGGATGACGGGCTCACCCGCCCCGGGCCCGTACGCCGGGGGGCCGTACTCCGCCGGCCCGTACGGCGGTGGGCCGCAGGGCGCCGGGCAGCAGCCGGGGCCGTATCACGGCGCCCCGCAGCAAGGTGCCGCGCCCGGTGGCGAGTACGGCGGTCAGGGCGCCGCGCCGGCGGGCGGCCAGGCCTGGGGCGGCCCCTGGGGTCCCGGGCAGCAGCCGGGCCCCGCCCCGGCGCCGGACCAGGGCTGGTCCGGCGCCCAGCAGTGGCCACCGGCCGGTCAGAGCGGCGCGGGCCCGCTGCCCGCCGAGGGCACCCCGCAGCCGTACGCCGGTTACGACGCCTATGGCACCCCGCAGACCCCTCCCGGCGGCTACGGCCCCGGCATACCCGGGCAGCAGGCCGGCCCCGGTCCGCTCCCGCAGGCCGGCGGCTACGGCCCCGCGGACCCCGCCGGGCAGCAGGCGGGCCCCGGCCCGCTGCCGTCGCCCGCGGCCACGGGCCCCGCCCACGGCCAGGG
>NZ_PQSS01000107.1 GCF_002920535.1 Streptomyces sp. Ru71
GGCGGACACCCCCCACCCCGCCCCCTCCCCGCCGCCGGCGGCTATCCCGCCGTCGCGGCCGGGCACGTCCATCTGCCCCCGCTGCGGGCAGTCGTGCCTCCCCCAGTGCCTTAAGGGCCTGGGAGGTGCCCCCAGGGCGGCACGGGTGGGCGCTGGGGGTCCCCCCTGCTCGAAGAGCTTGGGGGAGGCACCCCGTAGCGCCGGGCTGCGCCACCCACCCCCGGCCCGCCGCCGTGCCGGGGGTGATGGGAGACCCGGGTCAGGAGGAGGTGAGGCGGGTGATGGCTTCGGCCATCGGGAGTTCCTCGCGTTCGCCCGTGCGGCGGTTCTTCAGTTCCAGGACTCCCTCCGCCGCGCGGCGGCCCGCGACCAGGATCCACGGGACGCCGATCAGTTCCGCGTCGGTGAACTTCACGCCGGGAGAGACGCCGGCGCGGTCGTCGACGAGGACGCGGACGCCCGCCGCGGACAGCTTCTCGGAGACGTCGAGGGCCAGCTCGGTCTGCAGGGCCTTGCCGGCGGCGACCACGTGGACGTCGGCCGGGGCGACCTCCTTGGGCCAGCACAGGCCCTTGTCGTCGGCGGTCTGCTCGGCGAGGGCCGCGACCGCGCGGGAGACGCCGACGCCGTAGGAGCCCATGGTGACGCGGACCGGCTTGCCGTTCTGGCCGAGGACGTCCAGCTTGAGCGCGTCGGCGTACTTGCGGCCCAGCTGGAAGATGTGGCCGATCTCGATGGCGCGGTCCAGCTTGAGGCCGGTGCCGCACTTGGGGCAGGGGTCGCCCTCCTGTACGACCACGACGTCGACGTACTCGTCGACCTCGAAGTCGCGCCCGGCGACGACGTTCTTGGTGTGCGTGTCGGCCTTGTTGGCGCCGGTGATCCACGCGGTGCCGGGGGCGACGCGCGGGTCGGCGATGTACTTCACCTTGTCCAGGCCCTGCGGGCCGACGTAGCCGCGGACCAGGTCGGTGCGGGCCGCGAAGTCGGCTTCGGTGACCATCTCGACCGTGGCGGGGGCGAAGTGCGCCTCGACCTTGTCCATGTCGACCTCGCGGTCGCCGGGCACGCCGACGGCGACGATCTCGCCGTCCACCTTGACCAGGAGGTTCTTGAGCGTGGCGGAGGCCGGGACGCCGAGGGAGGCGGCCAGGGTCTCGATGGTGGGGGTGGCGGGGGTCGGGATGTCCTCGGCGGCGGGTACGCCGGTGGCGTCGACCGGCTTCAGGTCGTAGGTGATCGCCTCGGTGTTGGCCGCGAAGTCGCAGTTCGGGCAGTCGGCGAAGGTGTCCTCGCCGGCCTCGGCCGGGGCCAGGAACTCCTCGGACTTGGAGCCGCCCATCGCGCCGGCGGTCGCGGCGCAGATGCGGTAGTCCAGGCCGAGGCGCGCGAAGATCTTCTGGTAGGCCTCGCGGTGCAGGGCGTAGGACTTGGCGAGGCCCTCGTCCTCCGTGTCGAAGGAGTAGGAGTCCTTCATCAGGAACTCGCGGCCGCGCAGGATGCCGGCGCGGGGGCGGGCCTCGTCGCGGAACTTCGTCTGGATCTGGTAGAGGATCACGGGCAGGTCCTTGTAGGAGGACGCCTGGTCCTTCACCAGCAGGGTGAAGATCTCCTCGTGGGTGGGGCCGAGGAGGTAGTCGCCGCCCTTGCGGTCCTGCAGGCGGAACAGCTCGGCGCCGTACTCGTCCCAGCGGCCGGTCGCCTCGTACGGCTCGCGCGGCAGGAGGGCGGGCAGGGAGACCTCCTGGGCGCCGATGGCGTCCATCTCCTCGCGCACGATCCGCTCGACGTTGGCGAGGACCTTCTTGCCGAGCGGCAGCCAGGTCCAGATGCCGGCGGCGGTGCGGCGGACGTAGCCTGCGCGCACGAGCAGCTTGTGGCTGAGGACCTCGGCGTCCGCCGGGTCGTCGCGCAGCGTCTTCGCCATCAACTGGGACATGCGCTGGACCGGTGCGTTCGCCATGGCTCTCTTACTCCCGCTATGTGTAGGTGATGGCTAGGAGGTTAGCCGGGCGTCCGCCGTGGCCGGAAATCCGTTACCGGCGGCGCAGCGGGAGGGGGGCGCCCATCACGGCGTACGGCTTGGGGGCGCTGGGGAAGTGGACCTGGCGGGCCAGGTCGCGGTAGCCGAGGGAGCGGTACAGCGCGCGGGCGGGGCTCTCGGTGTCGATCGCGGAGAGGATCGAGCGGGGCTCGGTGGCGCTGTCGGTGATCGTCGTGATCAGGCTGCGGCCGATGCCGCGGTTCTGGTGGTCGGGGTGGACGTGCAGCTCGGTGATCACGAAGGCGTCGTCGAGCCACTCCTCGTGTCCCTGGGCGCGCAGGTAGGGCTCGACGACGGTGGACCACCAGTGGGTGCGGTCGTTGGGCATCCCGTAGACGAACCCGGCGAGGCGGCCTTCGACGGTGGCACCGAGGGCGCGGGCGCCCGGGTACGCCATGTGCCGGATGACGATCTGGCGGCGGACGGCCACCTCGTCGGCGCCCAGCCCGAAGGCGACGGCCTGCACGGCCAGTGCCTCGTCGACGTGGGCGGACAGGTCCAGGGGGCCGATCTCGACATCCATGCCGGGAGCCTACCCGCGTGGTTCACGGAAGGTCGCTCAGAACAGGACGCTCATGAACTCGCCGACCTCCTGGAACCCCACCCGGCGGTAGGTGCGGCGTGCCGGGGTGTTGAAGTCGTTGACGTACAGGCTCACCACGGGGGCCACGTCGGCCAGGGCGTAGCGCAGTACGGCCGCCATGCCGGGGGCGGCCAGACCCTTGCCCCGGTACTCGGGGGCCACCCAGACGCCCTGGATCTGGCAGGCCTGGGGGGTCGCGGCGCCGATCTCCGCCTTGAACATCACCTTGCCCTGGTCGTCGAGGCGGGCGAAGGAGCGGCCGGCGCCGACGAGTTCGGCGACCCGGGCCTGGTAGAGCAGGCCGCCGTCGCCGGCCATGGGGGAGACGCCGACCTCCTCGGTGAACATCGCCACGCAGGCCGGCATGATCGTCTCCATCTCGTCCTTGCGGACGCGGCGGACGTAGGGGTCCGGGGCGACGGTGTCGGGCATGCGGTCGGTGACCATCAGCGGCTGGTGGGCGCGCACCTCGCGGGCGGGGCCCCAGTGCGGCTCCAGCAGCCGCCACAGCTGCGCGGTGGGGCCGGCGGGGCCGACGATCGAGGAGCAGCGGCGGCCGGCCCGGCGGGCGCGGTCGGCGAAGGCGCGTACGGCGCGCGGGGTGGCGCAGAGGGGGACCAGGTTGGCGCCCGCGTAGCACAGGGACGTCAGCATGCCGTCCTCGTACCAGCCCCACATCTCGCCGCCGAGCCGCCATGGGTCGAGACCCGCGACCTGGACGCGGGACGTCACGAAGGCGTTGTGGACCGGCTCGCGGTTCAGGACGGCGAGCGCGGCGTCCAGGTCGCTCGGTTCGAGGACCCGTGAGGTGGTCTGGGTCAACACGGGCGGGGCCTCACGGTCGGGGTCTACGGGTGCGGTGCGCTGATCTCCGCACTATAGCTGCGCTGCTTTACCGGGCGCCTTCCAGCTCGGAGGGCTGTGCAACGTTGGCGGGCACGGGTCGACGGTGGCTGGTCGCGCCCGCGCGGCGGAGCCGCACATCGATACAGCCCCGCGCCCCCTTACGGCGTTACCCTGCCCGGCATCAGGAGGTTCAGCCCGCCACCGTCACCGACGGTTCGCCGGAGGCGGTGCCGTCCTTCTCCATCTGCTCGGCGAGCTTCATCGCCTCTTCGATCAGGGTCTCGACGATCTTGGACTCGGGGACCGTCTTGATGACCTCGCCCTTGACGAAGATCTGGCCCTTGCCGTTGCCGGAGGCGACGCCGAGGTCGGCCTCGCGGGCCTCGCCGGGGCCGTTGACGACGCAGCCCATGACGGCGACGCGCAGCGGGACGTCCATGCCGGTGAGGCCGGCGGTGACCTCCTCGGCGAGCTTGTAGACGTCGACCTGGGCGCGGCCGCAGGACGGGCAGGAGACGATCTCCAGGCCGCGCTGGCGCAGGCCCAGGGACTGCAGGATCTGCAGGCCGACCTTGACCTCCTCGGCGGGCGGGGCCGAGAGGGAGACGCGGATGGTGTCGCCGATGCCCTGGGAGAGCAGGGCGCCGAAGGCGACGGCGGACTTGATGGTGCCCTGGAAGGCGGGGCCGGCCTCGGTGACGCCGAGGTGGAGGGGGTAGTCGCACTGCTCGGCGAGCTGGCGGTAGGCCTCGATCATCACGACCGGGTCGTTGTGCTTGACCGAGATCTTGATGTCGCGGAAGTCGTGCTCCTCGAAGAGGGAGGCCTCCCACAGGGCCGATTCGACCAGGGCCTCGGGGGTCGCCTTGCCGTACTTCTGCAGCAGGCGCCGGTCCAGGGAGCCGGCGTTGACCCCGATGCGGATCGGGGTGCCGTGGTCCTTGGCGGCCTTGGCGATCTCCTTGACCTTGTCGTCGAACTGCTTGATGTTGCCGGGGTTGACGCGGACGGCGGCGCAGCCGGCCTCGATCGCGGCGAAGACGTACTTGGGCTGGAAGTGGATGTCCGCGATGACCGGGATCTGGGACTTGCGGGCGATGGTGGCGAGCGCGTCGGCGTCGTCCTGGGTGGGGCAGGCGACGCGGACGATCTGGCAGCCGGATGCCGTCAGCTCGGCGATCTGCTGGAGGGTGGCGCCGATGTCGGACGTGCGGGTCGTGGTCATCGACTGCACGGAGACGGGGGCGTCCCCGCCGACCGCCACGGTTCCGACCTGGATCTGCCGGCTCTTCCGGCGCTCGGCGAGCTTGGTCGGTACGGACGGCATGCCGAGTGAAATCGCAGTCATCTGCTGTGCAACCCCAAGTCGTGGATCAAGGTCCCGGTCCCGTCGGTGGCGGGATTCCAGGGTTCGAGATTACGGCACGGGGGATCGAGCGGGCACATCCCACCCGCAAACCCACTCGAAGGAGAACGGCCGGGCACCGTGGGTGCCCGGCCGCCGGAAATCCCGGGTGGCTAGGAGATTCTCACCGGGTTAACCACGTCCGCGATGAGGACGAGGATGGTGAAGCAGATGAAGATCCCGGCCACCACGTAGGCCACCGGCATCAGCTTGGCCACGTCGAACGGGCCGGGGTCGGGGCGGCGCAGCACCTTGGCGGTGTTGCGGCGCAGGGCCTCCCACAGGGCGCCCGCGATGTGCCCGCCGTCGAGCGGGAGCAGCGGGAGCATGTTGAACAGGAACAGGGAGAGGTTGAAGCCGGCGACCAGCATCAGGGCCATGCCGAGCTGCTGGGTGGGCGGGATGTCCAGGGTGAAGATCTCACCGCCGACGCGGGCCGCGCCGACCACGCCCATGGGCGAGTCGGGGGCGCGGGGGGCGCCGTGGAAGGCGGCGTCCCACAGGGCGGGGATCTTGGCCGGCAGTGCGGCGAGGGAGTCGACCGCGTCGCCGACCCGGTCGCCCATCCAGGTCAGGGACTCGCCGAAGTCCTGCTTGACGACGCCGGTGGCGGCGCTGAAGCCGAGGAAGCCGGCCTTGACGTACTCGCCCTGGACGTAGGCACCGGAGGAGTCCTTCTTGGCGACCATGTTGGTGGCGATCTTCGCGTGCAGGGTCACTTCCTGGCCCTTGCGGTCGACGGTGATCGGCACGGTCCGGCCGGCGCTGTCCCGGATGAGGTCGGACAGGGTGTTCCAGTCGTCGGTGCGCCGGCCGTCGAAGGCGACGATCTTGTCGCCGGCCTTCATTCCGGCGGCCGCCGCCGGGGAGGCGGGGTCCGTCTTCTTGCACGTGTCGCGGTTCTCGCTCTGCGAGATCACACAGGGCGAGACGGAGGAGACGGTGGTGGTCTGCTGCTGGATGCCGAAGCCCATCAGGACGACGAGGAACAGGGCGACGGCGAGGATCAGGTTCATGAAGGGGCCCGCGAACATCACGATGACCCGCTTCCACGGCTTGCGCGTGTAGAACAGCCGTGTCTCGTCACCGGGCTGGAGTTCCTCGTAGGCCGCCGAGCGGGCGTCCTCGATCATGCCGCGCCACGGGGAGGTGGAACGGGCGGTGATCTTCCCGTCGTCGCCGGGCGGGAACATGCCGATCATGCGGATGTAGCCGCCGAACGGGACGGCCTTGACGCCGTACTCGGTCTCGCCCTTCTTCCGCGACCAGATGGTCGGGCCGAAGCCCACCATGTACTGCGGCACCCGGATGCCGAACAGCTTGGCCGTGGAGAGATGCCCCAGCTCGTGCCAGGCGATCGAGACCAGCAGGCCGACCGCGAAGACCACTATGCCGAGGATCATCATCAGGGTCGTCATGCACGGGCCTCCGCCGTCTTCGCTGTCAGTTCCCTGGCCCGGGCCCTCGCCCAGGTCTCCGCTTCGAGGACGTCCGGCACGGTGAGTGAAGTTCCCGTGACCGGGGTGCCGTGTTCCTCGACCACCCGGGTGACGGTGTCCATGATCCCGTTGAAGGGCAGTGCGCCGCGCAGGAACGCGTCCACGCACTCCTCGTTGGCCGCATTGAACACCGCCGGGGCGGTGCCCGCGAGCGTACCCACGTGGCGGGCGAGGTTCACGGAGGGGAAGGCGTCGTTGTCGAGCGGGAAGAACTCCCACGTGGAGGCCTTGCTCCAGTCGAAGGCCGGCGCGGCGTCGGGGACGCGCTCGGGCCAGCCGAGCCCGATGGCGATCGGCCCGCGCATGTCGGGGGGCGTCGCCTGGGCGATCGTCGATCCGTCCGTGAACTCCACCATCGAATGGACATACGACTGCGGGTGCACGACGACCTCAATGCGGTCGAAGGGAATGTCGTACAGCAGGTGTGCCTCGATGACCTCCAGGCCCTTGTTGACCAGGGTCGCGGAGTTGATCGTGATGACGGGGCCCATGGCCCAGGTGGGGTGGGCGAGGGCGTCGTCGACGGTGACCTGTTCCAGGTCCGCCCTGGTGCGGCCGCGGAAGGGGCCGCCGGAGGCGGTGACGACGAGTTTGCGCACGTCGGCGCGGGTGCCGGCGGCGAGCGCCTGGAAGAGCGCGGCGTGCTCGGAGTCGACGGGGATGATCTGGCCGGGCTTGGCGAGCGCCTTGACCAGCGGGCCGCCCACGATGAGCGACTCCTTGTTGGCGAGCGCGAGGGTGCGGCCCGCCTCCAGGGCGGCGAGGGTGGGCGCGAGGCCGATGGAGCCGGTGATGCCGTTGAGGACGGTGTGACAGTCGGACGCGGCGAGGTGGGTGGCCGCGTCGGGGCCGGCGAGGATCTCGGGCAGCGGCTCGCCGGTGCCGTAGTGCCCGGTGAGGGCCTCGCGCAGCTGCGGTACGGCGTCCTCGCGGGCCACGGCGACGGTCCGCACCTTCAGCCGGTGGGCCTGCTCGGCGAGGAGGGCGACGCGGCCGCCGTTGGCGGACAGGGCGGTGACCCGGAACCGGTCGGGGTTGCGCAGCACGAGGTCGATGGCCTGGGTGCCGATCGAGCCGGTGGAGCCGAGGATCACGACGTCCTTCGGGCCGTCCGCGGTCACCGGGTCGTAGACGAGGTGCGGGTCGGCGAGGGGTGCGGGACTGTCACTCATTGCTCCATTGTGGCCGCCCGCACGCCCGTGACGGACAGGGTGTCCCCTGCCGTGGGGACACCCTGTGGGTCTTGTCACCGGATCGGGCGGTGCACGTTCTCCTTCTCGCTCGGGCCCGGGGTCGTGTCGGCGATCCAGGGGCCGTCGCCGGAGGCGTCGATGACGCCGTCCTCCAGCCAGGTGTAGGTGCCCGCGAGGACGCCCTTGACGACCTTGCGGTCCATGTCGTCGGTGTTGTTCCACAGCCGGCCGAAGAGCTCCTCGACGCGCAGCCGGGACTGGCGGCAGAAGAGGTCGGCGAGCTGGTAGGCCTCGCGGCCGTTGCGGCCCTGGGCGCGCAGCAGCTCGGCGCGTACGCAGGCGGCGCTCATCGCGAACAGTTCGGCGCCGATGTCGACGATCCGGCCGAGGAAGCCCTGCTTGGTCTCCATCCGGCCCTGCCAGCGGGACATGCCGTAGAACGTGGAGCGGGCCAGCTTGCGGGCGGTGCGCTCGACGTAGCGCAGGTGCCCGGAGAGGTCCACGTCCCGTTTGAACTCGCCATAGGCCGTGGGCAGCTGTCCGGGTCCGGCGACCAGTTTCGGAAGCCACTTGGCGTAGAAGACGCCCGCGTTCGCGCCGGCCTTGGCCTTGTCGGACAGGGACTTGCCGGGGTCGATGAGGTCGCCGGCGACCGACAGGTGGGCGTCGACGGCCTCGCGGGCGATCAGCAGGTGCATGATCTCCGTGGAGCCCTCGAAGATGCGGTTGATGCGCAGGTCGCGCAGCAGCTGCTCGGCGGGGACGGCGCGTTCGCCGCGGGCCGCGAGGGACTCGGCGGTCTCGAAGCCGCGGCCGCCGCGGATCTGGACCAGCTCGTCGGCCATCTTCCAGGCCATCTCGGAGGCGTACAGCTTGGCCAGCGCGCCTTCGATGCGGATGTCGTTGCGGTCCTCGTCGGCCATCTGGGAGGCGAGGTCGGTGACGGCCTCCAGGGCGAAGGTGGTGGCGGCGATGAAGGAGATCTTCGAGCCGACCGCCTCGTGCTGGGCGACGGGCTTGCCCCACTGCTCGCGGGCCGCCGACCATTCGCGGGCGATCTTCAGGCACCACTTGCCGGCGGCGACGCAGGAGGCGGGCAGGGACAGCCGGCCGGTGTTGAGGGTGGTCAGGGCGATCTTCAGGCCCTGGCCCTCCTCGCCGATGCGGTGGGCGGCGGGGACGCGCACCCGGTGGAAGCGGGTAACGCCGTTCTCGATGCCGCGCAGGCCCATGAAGGAGTTGCGGTTCTCCACGGTGATGCCGGGCGAGTCGGCCTCCACGACGAAGGCGGTGATGCCGCCCTTGTGGCCCTCGCTCCTCGGCACCCGGGCCATGACGACGAGCAGGTCGGCGACCACGCCGTTGGTGGTCCACAGCTTCACCCCGTCGAGGACGTAGTCGTCCCCGTCGGGTACGGCGCTGGTGGCGAGCCGGGCCGGGTCGGAGCCGACGTCCGGCTCGGTGAGCAGAAAGGCGCTGATGTCGGTGCGGGCGCAGCGCGGGAGGAACTTCTCCTTCTGCTCCTGCGTGCCGAACAGCTTCAGCGGCTGGGGTACGCCGATCGACTGGTGCGCGGACAGCAGCACGCCGATCGCGGGGCTGGCCGAGCCGGCCAGGGCGAGGGCCTTGTTGTAGTACACCTGGGTGAGGCCGAGCCCGCCGTACTTGGGGTCGATCTTCATGCCGAGGGCGCCGAGCTCCTTGAGGCCGTTGATCACCTCGTCGGGGATGCGGGCGTCGCGCTCGATGCGGGCGGCGTCGACCCGGGTCTCGACGAAGTCGCGCAGTTTGGCCAGGAAGGCCTCGCCGCGCTGGACGGCTTCGTCGGCGGGGAGCGGATGCGGGTGGATGAGGTCGAGCCGGAAGCGGCCGAGGAAGAGCTCCTTGGCGAAGCTGGGCTTGCGCCAGTGCTGTTCCCGGGCGGCCTCCGCCACCTCGCGGGCCTCGCGTTCGCTGACGGCGGGCCGGGAGGGCGGTGGGGTGGCTGGGGAGGAGGGAGTGGTGGGGGCGGACATGAGGGTCACCTCGCCGCGAAGAGGGATGTTCGGGGACCGTTCGTTACCGACCAGTGCTACTGGATCGTTGGTACCCGAAAGCGGACGTCCCCACCAGTCCTCGCGCGTCCGTTCAGCCGATGCCAGTACTGTCGCGGCACGGGCGGGTGGGGCGGGGACGGCCGGGGCAGTCCGGAGTCGAAGCGCTTCGACTCCCCACCCTGCGGCTTATGGACAGGCTGATGACCTGGGAGCTACTGTCGGCTCAGCGTCACCGCCCTGTCCGTACGACGCGCTGTCGAAGCGCTTCCCGCCGCTTGGAGAGCCGGATGGTCACCCTCGCCGAGGTCGCCCAGCACGCCGGAGTGTCGGCGAGCACGGTGAGCTATGTCCTCAGCGGCAAGCGGTCCATCTCCGCGACCACCCGGCAGCGGGTCGAGCGCAGCATCCGGGAGCTGGGCTACCACCCCAACGCCGGGGCGCGCGCCCTGGCCAGCAGCCGGTCGAACATCATCGCGCTGATGATCCCGCTGCGCACCGACATGTACGTGCCGGTGATGATGGAGATCGCCATCGCCGTCGCCACCAGCGCCCGCACCCACGGCTACGACGTGCTGCTGCTCACCGGCGAGGAGGGTCCCGACGCGGTGCGCCGGGTCACCGGCAGCGGGCTCGCCGACGCGATGATCCTGATGGACGTCGAGCTGGAGGACGGGCGGCTGCCGCTGCTGCGGGAGAGCGGCCAGCCCGCCGTGCTCATCGGACTGCCCGCCGACACCACCGGACTGACCTGCGTCGACCTGGACTGGGAGGCGACGGGCGCGCTGTGCCTTGAGCACCTGGCGTCGCTCGGCCACCGCGACGTCGCCGTCATCGGCGAGGCCCCGGCCGTCTACGAACGGCACACCGGCTTCGCCGAACGCACCCTGGACGGGCTGCGCTCCCGCGCCCGCGAGCTCGGCCTGCGGGTGCTGCACCGGCCGTGCGAGGGCGGGTACGACGCCGTGGCGGCCACGCTCGCCCGGATCTTCGACGAGCGGCCCGGCACCACCGGGTTCGTGGTGCAGAACGAGTCGGCGGTGGAGCCGCTGCTGGCCCTGCTGCGCCAGCAGGGCCGTGCCGTCCCGGAGGACGTGTCGGTGGTCGCCATCTGCCCCGAGCAGGTCGCCACCCAGGGTTCGGTGCGGCTGACGTCCGTCGCCGTGCCCGCCCAGGAGATGGGGCGCGACGCCGTGCGGCAGCTGGTCGCCAAGCTGGACGGGCGCGGCAGCGACGACGTCGTGCTGATCGCACCGGAGCTGACGGTCCGGGCCAGCTCGGGGCCGGCGCCTTCCTGAGCCGTGCGGCCGGTCCCGTAGGGGAGGGACCGGCCGCACCCTTCGCTCAGCCGCCGCTCACCGTGAGGTCGTTGGTGACGAAGTCCAGGCCGCCGGAGGACGAGGTGATCTCGTAGCCGAACTGGACGTCCCCGATCGTCTCGTCGCCGAACCAGCCCTTGGTGTCCTTGATCCACTTCAGGATCGGCAGGATGTTCACCGTGCCGGAGGCCGAGTTGGCGGTGCGCACGAAGGAGAACACCGCGTTGGCGCCGTTGTTCCCCTTGTAGACGCTCCAGGTGTGGCCGCCGAGCGTGACGTTGCCCTGCGAGGTGCCGAGGGGACCGACGGCTCCGGTCCTGTTGACCCAGAGCATGATCTCGTAGTCGTGGTCGGTGTCCCAGATGTCGTACGACGTGTTGTAGGCGCCGGAGGCCGGCACGGTGACGTTGTAGCTGCTGGTCAGCGAGGACAGCGAGGTGATCGGCTTGTCGATCACCTTCTTGGCGTTCGGGTAGGACTTGATGCCGCCGGTGTTCGGGTGGTTCGCCCAGACGCCCCAGTTGGTGCCGGAGTTGGCCCAGACGCACTGGCTGCCGGCGCCGGAGCCCCAGATGTTGTTGTAGAGGGTGTAGCCGTTCAGCGTCGTGTTGCCCCACTGGTCGCAGGTGTTCCAGACGGCGGCCGAGGCGGGGGCGGCGGCCAGGCCGACGGTGGCGCCGAGGGCCAGCGCCGGGGCGAGGACGGCCAGGGTGATCCTGGTGCGTGTGGCCATGGTGTCCCTTCCATGGGTGGGGGGAGGTACCGGATCACCGCGTCCCCAGGGTGAGGACGCGGTCTTCTCCGGCGACGAGGTCCAGGGGCTCGGCGCCGGAGGAAGTCCTGAGCTCGACCCGCACGGTCCGCGTGGGGTGCAGCACGGCGCGGGCGCCGTCGGGTGACCAGGTCAGGTCGAGCCGCGCGCCGAAGCGGGTGCGCAGTCCGCGCAGTTCACCCGCGGGGCAGGCGGCCGGGACCGCCGGGAGCAGCACCAGCCGGTCGGGCGTGGACTGCGCCAGCGACTCGACGAGGACGGCGGGCAGGGTGTGGGCGGCGTCGGCGTTGTAGACGTGGCGGTGGGGGTAGTGCGCGCTCATCAGGGAGGCGTGGAAGAAGTCGCCGCCCAGCACGGCGTCCAGGGCGCGGGTGACGCCGTCGGCGTCCCGGAGCCGGGCCGCGATCAGGGCCTGGTGGAGATGGCCGTGCGCGGAGTCGTTCTCGCTGCCGCGCAGCGCGAGGGCGCGGTGGGCGGCCTCGGCGAGCTCCGGGGTGTCGTACGGATTGATCTCCTCCAGCGGCCAGACGCCGTACAGATGGCTGAGGTGCCGGTGGTCGTAGCGGTCCCGCAGGCCCGGCCGGGCCCACTCGGCGAGCGCCCCGTCCTGGTTGACCCGGTGCGGGGGCAGCCGGTCGGCCAGGGCCCGCCAGCGGTCGGCGTCGGGGGTGCCCGGGTGGTAGGCGGCGGCGGTGCGCAGGGCGTGCCGGGCGGCGGAGAGGTCCATGGCGGCGTTCACCGTGATCCAGCTCGCGTTCGCGGGCCGGTTCTCGGGCGAGTAGGAGGGGACGACGACCAGGTGGCCGTGGGCGTCGGTGCGGGTGAGGAATTCCTGGTGGAAGCGGGCGGCCTCGGCGAGCGCGGCGGCGGTGCGCGGGTCGCGCACGCCACGGGTCTCGTCGTGGTCGACGAGCGGCTTGAGCAGCCAGTCGGCCCCCGCCGTCCACAGGTGCAGCGGGTACTCCCGGCTGAAGTGGTACGACCGTCCCGACTCGCCGTCGCTGTGCGCGGGTGCGACCGCGCCCCGGGTGCCGAAGATCGCGCGGGCGTTCTCCCGCCAGTCCGGCAGCTGACGGTCGATCAGGGCGGCCAGCGACTCGGTGACTTCGGGCAGGTCGGTGGACACCGCGGAGGCGGTCTGGAGGTTGAGGTTGGCGTCGTTGGTGAACGCCCCGGACCACGCCGTGTCCCAGTCGCCCGTCCACAGGCCGGTCAGACGGGGCGGGTTGAGTCCGGAGGCGGACAGCAGGTGGTAGCGGCCGGCGGCGAACAGGCGCTCCAGCAGGGCCGGGCTGTGCGGACGGGTGAGCAGCGCCGAGCCGGGCAGGGCGCGCTCGGCCGGGTCGGCGCGCAGGTCCAGGGTGACGCGGGTGTAGGCGGTGCGGTGCCGGGTGAGATGCCGCTCCAGCAGCGTCTCGTACGACGCCGGCAGCTCGCGCAGGGCCCGCGTCTCGGCGGTGACGTCCCACTCGCCGGTGTGCCGCCGCACCCGGGTGAGCAGCAGCAGGGCGTCGGCGCCCTCGATGCGGACGCCGGGCGGGGTGAGGGTGGTGCGGCCGCCGGTGACGGCGAGCAGGCAGACGCCGGTGTAGGCGCGGTCGCTGCCGGGGTACCGGGCGCGCAGGCTGAGGGCGGCGCCCTCGGGGGTGAGGAGCGCGCCGTGGCCGACGGCCAGGGTGGTGGGGGCGCCCGGGAGACGGTGGTCGAGGACGACGTCCAGGGTGCGGCCGGCGGAGGTGATGTGCTGGACGATCACGTCGTCGGCCCGGGAGACGAAGACACGGCCGGCCCAGCCGGCGCAGTGTGCCGTGGCCTCGCCGGTGGTGAAGTCGAGGGACCGGCGGTAGTCCCGCCGCTCGGCCGGCCGGCTGCGCAGCCGTGTCTGGAAGGCCGGGTGGAAGGGCTGCACCCATTGCGGTGGCCGGCCGTCGGTGAAGTCGTCGGCGGCGTTGGTGTCGCCGGCCAGCAGCCGGTCCTGGAGCGCGGGGAGCCGGCCGGCGAGGCGGGGCGGGCGGGCGTGCTCGGCGCCGTTGGGGCGGACCAGGGTGTGGTGCGTGACGACGACCCGTTCGTCGTCGGGGTCGCCGAAGACCAGGGCGCCGTGGTGGCCGTTGCCGGTGAGGAAGGCGTCCTCCCAGCGGGCGGCGGGCTCGGGCTCCCAGGTGCCGTGCACCGGCGTCCCGCTCATGGCCGCAGCACCGCCGCTCCGTGGCGCTCCAGGGTGATCGCGCCGGTGACGGCCGCCCCGGTCAGCAGTTCGGCGTGCGTACCGGGGACGGTGACGGTGACCGGATCGCGGCCGTGGTTCAGCAGGAACAGCAGCTCGCCTCGGCGTACGGCTTCCACGTGGGCCGGCAGGCCGTCCAGGGCCGGGCGGACACCGGCCTCGGCGGCGATGCGGGCCAGCAGGGAGCGCAGCGCGTCGGGCTCGGGGAGCGTGGAGAGGTACCAGGCGCGGCCCCGGCGCAGCACGGCGGGCAGCCCGTCCAGCTCGCCGCCCCGGTAGGGGATCGCCTCGTCGGGGTCGGCGGGCTCGATCTCCTCCGACCACAGGGTGCCGGTGAAGCCCTCGCAGGTCACGGACTCCCCCGTCTCCAGCGGCCACCACTCGTGCAGGACGCGGATGCCGAACAGCTCCCGCAGCCGGGCGTCCATGCCCCCGGGGCGGATGCGGTCGTCCTCGTCGGCGACCCCGGTGTGGAAGCCGCACACCAGGTGGCCGCCCCCATGGACGTAGGCCAGGAGGTTGTCGACGGCCGCGTCGGTGAGCAGGTACAGCTGCGGGACGAACACCGCCCGGTAGGCGGACAGGTCGTGTTCGGGGTGGGCGAAGTCCGCGGTGAGGTGGGCCTCGGTGAGGGCGCGGTGCCAGGCGTGCAGCAGGTCCGGCAGGCCGAAGCGGGTGGACGGGCGGGCCTCCTGGTCGCCGGCCCACCAGGAGTGCCAGTCGTGCAGGACGGCGACCTCGGCGGTGACGGCCGTGCCCGTGACGTGGGGGCCGAGCCGCGCCAGGTCGGCGCCGAGCTGCTTGACCTCCTGGAACGTACGCCCCTCCTCCCCCGCGTGGCCGAGCATCCCGGAGTGGAACTTCTCGGCGCCCTGCCGGGACTGGCGCCACTGGAAGTAGCAGATGGCGTCGGCGCCCCGGGCCACCGCCTGCAGGGACCACAGGCGGTTCAGCCCACGGGGTTTGGGGTGGTTGACGCCGCGCCAGTTGACCGCTCCGGCCGCCTGCTCCATCAGCATCCACGGCCCGTGTGCCTGGGAGCGGGTCATGTCCTGGACCAGGGCGCCGTGGTGGCGGGCGAGGGGGTCGCGCGGGTCGGGGTAGAGGTCGACGGAGACGACGTCCTCCTCCTCGGCCCAGCGCCAGGCGTCCTGCCCGGTCCACAACGGCATGAAGTTGGTGGTGACCGGGATGTGCGGGGTGTGCCGGGCGACGATGTCGCGCTCGGCGGTGAAGCACTCCAGCAGCATGTCGGAGGTGAAGCGGCGGAAGTCGAGCACCTGGGCGGGGTTCTTCAGGTAGTGGGTGCGGCGCGGGGGCAGGATGCCGTCCCAGGTGTCGTAGCGCTGGCTCCAGAAGGCGGTGCCCCAGGCCTCGTTGAGGGAGTCGAGGGTGCCGTACCGCTCGCGCAGCCAGCGGCGGAAGGCGGCTGCGGCCTCGTCGCCGTGGTCGTAGGTGCAGTACTCGTTGTTGATGTGCCACAGCGTGAGGGCGGGGTGGCCGCCGTAGCGGGCGGCGAGGTCCTCGGTGATGGCGGCGGCGTAGCGGCGGTAGGTGGCACTGGAGTGGGAGAAGTGCTGGCGGCCGCCCCACCGCTCCACGTGGCCGTCGGCGTCCCGGGGCAGGGTGTCCGGGTGCAGGCGGCCCATCCAGGGCGGGGGCGAGGCGGTGGGGGTGGCGAGGACGACGCCGATTTCGTGGTCGTGCAGCAGGTCCATGAGGCGGTCGAGCCAGCCGAAGTCCCGCTCGCCGGGCTGCGGTTCGAGCCGGGACCAGGAGAAGACGCCGACGGTGACGGAGTTGACGCCGGCCTCGCGCATCAGCCGGACGTCCTCCTGCCAGACCTCCTCCGGCCACTGCTCGGGGTTGTAGTCGCCGCCGAAGAGGACGCGGCCACGGGTGGCGTCGGCGAGTGCGGGGCGGCCGGTGCTCATCCCTTGACCGCCCCGGTCAGCATCCCCTTCTTGAAGTGCTTCTGCACGAACGGCGACAGCACGGCCACCGGCAGCAGCGCCATCACCATGACGGCCATCTGCACGGCGAGCCCGGACAGCTCGCCGGTCTTGATGGCCTGCCCCAGGCCGACGGGCGCCTCCTGCTTCTGCACCAGCTGGATCATGACGTTCTGCAGCGGCATCATGTCCTGGTCGTTGAGGTACAGCGAGGCGTTGAACCAGGCGCTCCAGTACCCGACGGCGTAGAACAGCGTGATCACGGCGAGGACGGCCCTCGACAGCGGCATGACGATCCGCCACAGGATGCGGAAGTCGCCCGCCCCGTCGATGCGTGCGCTGTCGATCAGCTCGGGCGAGATGCCCATGAAGAAGCCGCGCAGGACGAGGATGTTGAACACGCTGACGGCGCTGGGCAGGATCAGCGCGAGATAGCTGTCGGTGAGGCCGAGGGTCTGCACCAGCAGGTAGGTCGGGATGAGGCCGGCGCTGAAGAACATCGTCGCCATGAGCGTCATCAGGATCCAGCGGTGGCCGAGCGAGCCGCTGCGGGAGAGGCCGTAGGCGCACAGCACGGACACCGTCATGGAGAACAGCGTGCCGACGACGGTGACCAGGACGCTGATGACCGCGGCCCGGGTGACCTGGCCGCCGCCCAGCAGCTCCCGGTAGGCGACGAGGGTGACGCCCTTGGGGACCAGGACCAGGCCGCCGGCCTCGTCGATGGTCTGGCGGGAGGACAGGCTGGTGACGACGACGATCCACAGCGGGAAGAGGATCGCCAGGCAGGCGAGGGTGAGCACCAGGCCCTTGCCGGCGAGTCCGGCCCGGGTCGGCGGCTCCTCCCAGGCCGGCCGGGGCGGGGCGGACCAGGGACTCCGCTTGCGGGCGGGCTTGTCGAGAACGGCGGTCATTTCTTGTACACCCCCTGCTCGCCCATGAGATGGGCCACCTTGTTCGCGGTGAGGACCAGGCTGATGCTGACCACGCCCTTGACCAGTCCGGCGGCGGCCGCGTAGCCGAAGTCCTGGTTGCGTACGCCGTTCCACCACACGAAGGTGTCGAGCACCTCCGCGGCGCCGGGTCCGACGGCGTCGCGTTGCAGCAGGATCTGCTCGAAGCCGACGGTCAGCGCGTCGCCGACGCGCAGCACCAGCAGCAGGGCGATCACCGGGCGCAGCGCGGGCAGCGTGACGTGCCACATGCGGCGCCAGCGGTTCGCGCCGTCCATCGCGGCGGCCTCGTACAGGTCGGTGGGGACCGAGGCGAGCGCGGCGAGGAAGACGATGATCCCCCAGCCGGCGTCCTTCCACACGCTCTGCGCGGTGACCAGGAACTTGAAGGTCTCCGGGTCGGTCATGATGTCGAGGCCGTCGTAGCCGTGCTGCCGCAGCAGCTGCGACAGCAGCCCGGCACCGCCGAGCAGTTGCTGGAAGACGGCGATGACCAGCACCCAGGAGAAGAAGTGCGGCAGGTACAGCACTGCCTGCGCGACGGCCCGCACCCGGGGCCGGACCACGCTGTTGATGAGCAGCGCGAGCAGGATGGGCACCGGGAAGTACAGGGCGAGCTGGAGCACGAACAGCACCAGCGTGTTGGTCATCGCGTCCCAGAAGGCGGAGTCGGCGAAGATCCGCCGGAAGTTCTCAAGGCCGACGAAGGGGCTGTTCAGGATCGAGACGACGCCGTTGTCGCTGACGTAGGGGTCGTAGTCCTGGAAGGCGACGACGTTGCCGAGGATCGGTATGTAGTTGAAGAGCAGGACCAGCACCAGGGCCGGGAGCGTCATCAGGAGCAGCAGACGGTCGCGGCGCAGGCGGGCGCGCAGGCCCACCTTGCGCGACGGCGGCTTCGCGGCCGGCTGCTGTTCGGTGGTTGCGGCCCGGGTCCGGGACACCGTGCTGTGGGACACGGCCGTTCTCCTTGCCTGAAGGGTCCGGGTCAGTGGGCCGCGCCGTTGTCGTCGAGGAGCTTCTTGTACCAGTCGCGGAGTCTGTCGCCGCCCTTGCTCTTCCAGTCGGAGACGGCCTGCTGCATGTCGCTGATCTTCCGGCGGCCGCGGACGATGTCGTCCTCCAGCTGCTCGAAGTCGTTGGAGAGGTTGGTGTAGCGGGCGGGCTCGGTGATCTGCATGCCGTGGAAGGAGGACTTGCGGGTGAAGGCGCCCATCCGCTGCTGCCACTCGACCTGTCCGCGCGCGATCTCGGGGAAGTCGGGGTGGGCGATGGTCGCGGCGGGGCTCGCGACCATCACGTAGGCGTTCATCACGTCGATGTTGCCCTGGTCGGTCTTGACCGGGACGCCGTCCTTGACGGTGTAGTGGGTGCCCTCGACGCCGTAGTTGGTGAGCATGTACTCCTTGGTCCCGTACGGCGCCGCGGTCACGTTGGCGACGGCGAGGACGTCACGGACGACCGACTCGGGGGCCTTCTTGCTGACGAAGGCGAAGATGCCGGCGGGCTGTTCGGCCCACAGGGTGGGATTGCCTCCGTCGTGGCCGAAGACGTCCATGCCCCAGATCTTGAACTGGGGGTTGTGCGCGGCCTGTTCGGCCTGGCGACCCCACCACTGGGAGATGTTGTTGGGGTAGATGAGGAACTCGCCGGCGGCGAACTTGGGCCCCGGGTCGGGGGCGTTCTTGCCGAACCTGGAGTCGGGGTGGACGACCCCGGCGGCGAAGAGCTTGCGGGACCATTCGAGCGCCTCCAGGTACTCGGGGGTCTCGATGCGGTTGATCAGCTTGCCGTCGACGAGGTTCCAGCCGAGCGGCTTCTCGCTGCCGGAGAGCACGCCGAAGGCCTGGAAGGCGGTCCACTTCATGTCCAGGCAGGCCCAGCGCTTGGCCCTGGCGTTGGTGATCTCCTTGGCCAGGGCCATGAACGCGTCGGCCGAGCGCGGGATCTCGTACCCCTCCTTGTCGAAGATGTCCTTGCGGTACAGGGGCACGATGCCGGTGACGTAGGGGGCGGGCTGCGGCAGGCCGCGCAGTGCGCCGCCGAAGATCGAGCGCTGCCAGGCGTCGGTGGGGATGGCGGCGAGGTTCGGGTACTCCTTGACCTCGTCGCCCGACAGATAGGGGCCGAGGTCGGCGAACTTGCCGATGAGGGCGCTCGGGATCTTGCCGTTCATGTTCCAGCCGGGGACGACCACCACGTCGGGGATGTCGCTGGAGGCGAGGACCGCGCCGAGTTTCTGCTCGTAGGTGTTGCCGTCGTGGTTCTGCCACCGGACGTCGACGCCGATCAGGTCGTTCATCGCCCGGTAGTAGGCGTTGTCGCCCTTGGGCGGGGAGCCCCAGAACGGCGACATGATGGTCACCTTGCCGCCCTTGCCGAGCTTGCTCGGGACGGAGGTCTTCAGGCCGGCCAGGTCGAGCTTGCCGGTGAAGCCGATCGCGGAGCCGTTCTTCGCGGGGATGTCCGGGGCCACCACGTTGTTCGCCACATACGCCGGGAGGATCTTGCGGGCGTCGCCGCCCGATGTGGTGCCGTCGCGCGATCCGCTGTCCGAGCCGCCGCAGGCGGCGAGCAGCGGCACCCCTGCGGCCACCGCCGCGGTGGCTGCCGCGGTGGAGGCGAGGAAGCTTCTCCGGCTGGGCCCGGAGGGAGCGGAAGCGGCGTTCGGCGTCATTGCGTCAACCCTTCATGCCTTCATGGCACGCCAGGACACCCGGCGGTGGCCGTCGGCTGCGGTGTCTTCGGTGGAACTGGCTGAGCAGAAGCGGGACTTCAGCGAGTCGAAGCGCTTCGATGTTGCTGCGAGGTTAAGTGAAGGGGTGAGGGTGCACAAGAGTCGAGTTGCGGTCTCTTGACACCCGGCCGCTCGGCGGCTGAGCATCGAAGCGCTTCGAAAGGGGACCTTCACGTGACCGCACAGAACGCTCCCGCCCTGCCGTTCCGCGATCCGCAGCTGCCGCCTGCGAAGCGCGTCGACGATCTGCTGGGGCGCCTCACCCTGGACGAGAAGATCTCCTTCCTGCACCAGTTCGCGCCCGCCGTCGAGCGGCTCGGCATCGCCCCGTTCCGCACCGGGCAGGAGGCGCTGCACGGCGTGGCCTGGATGGGCCCGGCGACGGTGTTCCCGCAGGCCGTCGGCCTCGGCGCGACCTGGAACCCGGAGCTGGTGCGCCGGGTGGGCGAGGCGGTGTCGAAGGAGGTCCGGGCGATGGGCGCCGGCGACGAACGCGTCGGCCTCAACGTCTGGTCCCCCACCGTCAACCTGCTGCGCCACCCGCTGTGGGGGCGCAACGAGGAGGGCTACTCGGAGGACCCGAAGCTCACCTCGGCCATCGCCACCGCCTACACCCACGGCCTGCGCGGCGACCACCCGGTGTACTGGCGCACCGCGCCCGTCCTCAAGCACTGGCTCGCGCACAACAACGAGACACGCCGGGACACCACGTCCAGCTCGGTGCGGCCGCGGGTGCTGCACGAGTACGACCTGCGCGCCTTCCGCGAGACGGTGGAGGCGGGCGCGGTGGCCGGTGTGATGCCGGCGTACAACCTGGTAAACGGCCGCCCCAACCACGTCTCCCCGTATCTGCGGGAGCATCTGCGCCGGTGGACCGAGGAGGAGCTGCTGGTCTGCTCCGACGCGGGGGCACCCTCCAACCTGGTGGACTCCGAGCACTACTTCGCCACCCACGAGGAGGCGACGGCCGCCGCGCTGAAGGCGGGCGTCGACAGCTTCACCGACCACGGCACGGACTCGGGCCGGATCGTCGAGCGAGTGCACAAGGCGTACGCGCAGGGGCTGCTGACGGAGGCCGACATCGACACGGCGGTGCGCCGCCAGCTCTCGGTCCGCTTCCGGCTCGGCGAGTTCGACGGGTACGAGGACGCGGGCGCCTTCGACGCACCGGAACACCGGGAACTGGCGCGGGAGGCGGCCGAGCAGGCCATCGTGCTGCTGCGCAACGACGGGGTGCTGCCGCTGGCCGCCGGCACCCGGATCGCGGTGGCCGGGCTGCTCGCCGACGAGTGCAAGCTCGACTGGTACAGCGGCACGCTCATCCACCGCTCCACCCCGCTGGACGGGCTGTACGAGCGGTTCGGCGCGGACCGGGTGGAGTTCGCGGAGGGCGTGGACCGGGTGCGGCTGAAGACCCGCGCCGGGACGTACCTGCGCGTGCCGCCGGCCGACGACTCCCCCGATCCGGCACGCGGCGCCGAGGGCGCGCTGGACCCGGCGCTGCTCGCCGGGCGCACCGACCTGCCGCCGCTGACCACCTCCGCCGAGGGCAGCGAACTCGCCCTGGTGGACTGGGGCGAGGGCGTCCTCACCCTGCGCGCGTCCGACGGCCGCTATGTGTCCGTCGCCGAGGACGGCTTCGTGCGCGCCTCCGCCGACCAGCCCGGCGGCTGGGTCGTGCAGGAGACGTTCCGGCTGGAACCCCACGGCAGCGGTCACCTCCTGAGGCACCTGGGCACGGGCCGCCATGTCACGGTCGCCGCCGACGGCGTGAAGGTTGCCGAGGACGATCCCGAGGTCTTCGAGGTGGTCGTCACCGAGCGCGGCGAGGACGCGGTGGCGCGAGCCGCGGCCAGGGCCGACGTGGTGGTGCTGGTCGCGGGCAACGACCCGCACATCAACGGCCGGGAGACGGAGGACCGCAGCACGCTGCGGCTGCCGGCGCACCAGGAACTGCTGCTGCGCGCGGCCCTGGAGGCCAACCCGCGCACGGTGCTGGCGCTGGTGTCGTCCTACCCGTACGCGGTGGACGCCGAGCGGGTGCCGGCGGTGCTGTGGACGGCTCACGGCGGCCAGGCGGCCGGTACCGCGCTGGCCCGCGTCCTGGCTGGTGACGTCTCCCCCGCGGGCCGGCTCCCGCAGACCTGGTACGCCGACGACGCCGACCTGCCCGGCCTGCTGGACTACGACGTGATCGGCTCCCGCCAGACCTACCTGTACTTCGAGGGCACGCCCCTGTTCCCCTTCGGGCACGGGCTGTCGTACGCCACGTTCGCCTACGCGGACCTGCGGACGTCGGTCGCGGACGGCACGCTGCGGGTGTCCTGCACGGTGTCCAACACCTCGGCGCTCGCCGCGGACGAGGTGGCCCAGCTGTACACCCGGGCCGTGCAGCCGTCGGTGCCGAGGCCGCGCCGGGAGCTGCTGGCGCACCGCAGGATCACCCTGGCGCCGGGCGAGACGGCGGAGGTGTGCTTCGACGTCCCGCTGTCGGACTTCGCGTTCTGGGACGTGGCGCACAGCCGGTGGCGCCGCGAGCCGGGACCGTACGACCTGCTGGTCGGCGCCTCCAGCGAGGACGTGCGGCTGCGGACGACGGTGGTGCTGGACGGCGAGCCGGCGGCACCGCGTCCGGTGCGTGAACGGGGCCTGGAGGCGGCCGGCTTCGACGAGCAGAGCGGCGCGGAGATCGTGGACCGGACGAAGGTCTGCGGCGACGCGGTGACACCGGCGCCGGGCAGGACGGCCGAACTGCTCTTTCGGGCCTGCGACTTCGGGGCGGGGGTGCGGCGGCTGACGGCTCAGGTCGCGGGCGAGGGCCGGCTGGAGGTCTCGCTGGAGGGCGGACCGGTGCTGGCGGCGGTCGAGGCGAACGGCAGCGATCCGTACGTCTACACACGCCTCACCGCGGGATGCGTGGCCCAGAGCGTCCAGGACGTGCGCCTCACCCTGCGCGGCCCGCTACGGCTCGCGCACCTCGGCTTCTCGGGGTGAGGGCGGGTACGACAACGGCCCGAGCTCCCGCACAGTGAGCTCGGGCCGTTGGCCTTGGGGGGTCGGTCAGAGGGCGATGCCCGTCAGGACCAGGACCCGCTCGTAGGTGTAGTCGTCCATCGCGAACTTCACGCCCTCGCGGCCCACACCGGACTGCTTGACGCCGCCGTACGGCATCTGGTCGGCGCGGTAGGAGGGGACGTCGCCGATGACGACGCCGCCGACCTCAAGGGCGCGGTGGGCGCGGAAGGCGGTCTGCAGGTCGTGCGTGAAGATGCCCGCCTGGAGGCCGAACTTGGAGCTGTTGACCGTGGCGAACGCCTCGGCCTCGCCGTCGACCTTCTGCACGGTGAGGACCGGGCCGAAGACCTCCTCGCAGGCGATCGTCACATCGGCCGGGACCTCGGCGAGGACGGTCGGCGCGTAGGAGGCGCCGT
>NZ_PQSS01000108.1 GCF_002920535.1 Streptomyces sp. Ru71
ACTTCTCCGTGACGTCCGACCACTACTTCCCGTGGCTGCGCTCGCAGGGTCACTCGCCGTACGCGTGGAGTGTGCTGGGCGCCGCCGCGCAGGCCACCGAGCGCATCCCGCTCATGACGTACGTGACCTGCCCGACGTTCCGCTACCACCCGGCGGTCGTGGCCCAGAAGGCGGCCACCCTGCAGCTGCTCTCGCAGGGCCGGTTCCGGCTGGGGCTCGGCTCCGGGGAGAACCTCAACGAGCACATCGTGGGCGGTGGCTGGCCCTCCGTGGACGTCCGGCACGAGATGTTCGAGGAAGCCGTGCAGATCATCCGCGCGCTGTTCAAGGGCGGGCACGTCAACCATCGCGGCACGCACTTCGACGTCGAGTCGGCGCGGCTGTGGGACGTGCCGGATGAGCCGCCGCCGATCGGCATCGCGGTCTCGGGCGAGAAGTCCTGCGAACTGGCGGGCCGGCTCGGCGACCTGGTCATCGCGACGGAACCCAAGGCCGGCCTGCTGGAGGCCTTCGACCGGCACGGCGGCACGGGCAAGCCGCGGGTCGGGCAGCTGCCGGTGTGCTACGACACCGACCGGGACACCGCGATCCACCGGGCGCACGCGCAGTTCCGCTGGTTCGGCAGCGGCTGGAAGGTGAATTCCGAGCTGCCGCACCCGGATTCCTTCGAGGCGGCGACCCAGTTCGTCACCCCGGACGACGTCGCCGAGTCGATCCCGTGCGGCGACGACCCGGACGCCTTCGTGGAGGCCGTACGGCCCTACGCGGAAGCCGGGTTCACCGAGATCGCGCTGGTGCAGATCGGCGGGGACGCGCAGGCGCCGTTCCTGGACTGGTCGGAGAAGACGCTGCTGCCCGCGCTGCGGGACGCGTTCGGCTGACACGGGCACGGAAACCGGGCACAGGTGCACACAAGCGCCGCCAATGGGTGGATATAGGCTGCCGCTCTGCACAACCGTCGGTCCTGCCCCTGGAGTGTCCCGGTGACCCGAGCGATCGTCCCGTCCGAGCCGTCCACCACGGCCGAGCCCACGCACGCGCCGTCCACCGTGCCCGAACCCACGCACTCGCCGGAGTCCGAGCCGGCGTCCGCGTCCGCGTCCGTCCCGGACGAGCTCGTGGCCCGTGACGCACGCGAGTTCGGCGCCTACGCGCGGACCGGAGGGTGGGCCTTCGCGCTGCTGGTGGCCCGCAGCGTGCGGCCCGGCGGGCAGGGCGCGGGCGAGACGGCGAAGGTGAGCGCGAAGGAGTTCGCCGAACTGGCGGGCTGCTCGGCGGACCGGGTGCTGCGCTACTACAAGGCGTGGGACCGTGCCGCCGACGACGGACTCGTGCCGCACTTCGAGGCGCTGCGGCCGGGGCAGGAGGTCGCCCTGCCGGACGCCGACGCATGGCAGGGTTACTACCTCTCGCGCAACAGCGCCGCCTCCGAGCGGGGCAGCGCCATCGCCGAGGCGGCCGCGGCGGAGGGCATCCGGCCGACGAAGGCGCTGGAGGTCGCCGAGAACCCCACCGCGCTGCGCGCCGCGATCATGGCCGACCCCTCCACCGCCCGGGCGGCGCAGCAGGCGCTGCTGGACCGGGTGCGCGAGGACCCGGAGCTGCAGGCCGCGCTCGCCCGGGACGTGGTGCGCACCGACGATCTGAAGAAGGCCGTGGCGTCCGAGAGCCGCTCGGCCGACCGCATCGGCTATGTGCGCCAGATCGCCGAGTCGGGACGGATCAGGACGCCGGCCGGGCAGACCCTGGACGCGCCCGCCGAGGTGCGCCAGGAGGCGGAGCGGCATCTGTCCCTCATCGACGAGCTGGACGAGGGCGAGGACGCCGCCGAGTGGGCGGCCGAGGCGTACGACACGATGAAGGGCCTCGTCGCCGAGACCGTGGAGGCCGACCCGGGCCTGCGGGTGACGGAACGGCGGCAGCGGTTCTACAGCAGCGTGCAGAAGGCCACCCGGGCGTTCGAGGAGCTGACCTTCGAGGACGCCGAGGACTTCTACGAGGACGACATGGTGCGCCGGCTGGAGGAGCTGCAGCAGGCGATCGGCTCCTGCCTGGCCGCGCTGCGCTCGGGTCGCGGGAATCACCCGGCCGGCTGAGCATCAATCGCGTCAGCGGGGTACCAGGGGTCCGCTCCCGTCCGTTCCTTCCGGAAGGCCTCTGCTGGTGGACAGCTTCGCGCACACGACCCTGGTGGTGGAACTGCAGGCGGGCGACACGGAACGCTTCGCCGTGCTCGCCCATCTCAGCTACGACGCCGCCGACCCGTTCGTCGTCACCGCCGTCTTCAGTCACCGGGGCCGGGTGCTGGCCCGGTGGCAGCTGGACCGGGAGATGCTCGGCGACGGCCTGCGGCGGCCCGTCGGCATCGGCGACGTGCGGCTGCGCCCCACCGACGACGGGACGTGGGAGGAGCTGCGCATGGAGTTCCTCGGCGACGCCCGCCCGGACGGCGGACGCCATCACGCGGTGGTGTTCGCCTGGGCGCCGGCCGTCTCCACGTTCCTGCGCAGAACGTGGCAGCTGGTGCCGCCCGGGCGGGAGGAGGTACGCATCGACGACTTCCTCGCCCAGCTCACCACGGGGCCGTGACCGGGCCCCCGTGGCCGCCCGGGCCGCGCGCTCAGCGTGAGGTGTAGCGGCGCCGGGTCCACAGGGGCAGCACGAACCAGCACATCACGTACCAGACGACGACGGCCGTGACCAGGTAGGGGACATAGCCGTCGTCGGTCGCCACGCGCAGTATCAGCAGCAGCGAGGAGGTCATCGCGGCGAGCAGCAGCACCAGGCCGACGAAGGTCAGCTTGGACGCCCAGCGCACCGCCTGCGGCTTGACCTGCCGGCCGGAGACCAGGCGGTGCAGGGACACCGGGCCGATCAGCGAGCCGGTCGCGCAGGCGCCCAGGACCACGGTCACGATGTAGATGATCTGGTTGCTGTGTTCCAGGTGATCGTACTTGGGCGTGAACACGACGGTGAGCAGGAAGCCGAACAGGATCTGCACGCCGGTCTGGGCGACCCGCACCTCCTGGATCAGCTCGCCCCACATGCGGTCGGCTCGCTCCTCCTCGGTCTCGTTGCGCCCGCGGCGCCGGACCGGCCCCTCGTCGGTGACCGCCACCGTTCCTCCCGGTTGGAACCACATCAGTCGTCCTACCGCGAGTACCCCGGATGGGGCGGTCCTGTCCTAGCGGGACGGCGAGCGCCTACCAGCGGTGCTCGACCTGTTCCCGGATGCGCCGGTCGTACAGGTCGCGGATCGCCGTCAGGGTGTCCTCGGACAGTGCCGGCAGCCGCGCGGCGGCCGCGTTGGCCCGGGCCTGCTCGGGCGAGCGGGCGCCCGGGATGACGGTGGTGACACCGGGCTGCTGGACGATCCAGCGCAGCGCGAGCTGGGCCGGGGTGTATCCCTCGGGGGCCAGCGCGGCGAACTCGGCGGCGGCCTCCACGCCGGTGGCGTAGTCGACGCCGGCGAAGGTCTCGCCGACGTCGAAGGCCTCGCCGTGCCGGTTGTACGTGCGGTGGTCGTCGGCCGGGAAGACGGTGTCCTTGGTGTACTTGCCCGACAGCAGGCCGGAGGCGAGCGGGACGCGGGCGATGATGCCGACGCCGGCCTCGCGGGCCGCCGGGAGCACCTCGCGCAGGGGCTTCATGCGGAACGGGTTGAGGATGATCTGCACGCTGGCCACGTTCGGCCGGGCGATCGCCGTCAGCGCCTCGGCGCAGGTCTCCACGCTGACCCCGTACGCGGCGACGCGCTCCTCCTCGACCAGGGTGTCGAGGGCGTCGAAGACCTCGTCGGAGGAGTAGACGGGGGTGGGCGGGCAGTGCAGCTGGACCAGGTCGATGCGGTCGACGCCGAGGTTGCGGCGCGAACGGTCGTTCCAGGCGCGGAAGTTGTCCAGCACGTAGTTCTGCGGGATCTGCTCGACGCGGCGGCCCATCTTGGTGGCGACCTCCACGTGCAGGTCGGGGCGGCTGCTGAGGAACGTGGCGATGGTGGACTCGCTGCGTCCGTCGCCGTAGACGTCGGCGGTGTCGAAGAAGGTCACGCCGGACTCGGCGGCCGCCTCCAGCACCGTCAGTGCTTCCTTGTCGTCGACGTCGCCCCAGTCCGCGCCCAGCTGCCAGGTGCCGAGGCCGATGACGGAGGCGTGCTGACCGGACCTGGGGAATTCGCGCTCTTCCATGGCGTCAGTGTGTCACCGGTCGGTGCGGGGCGCCGTGAGGTGGGCCTGGACCGTCGGGCCGTACCGTTCGACGAGGTCGTCCACCGGCACGGTGCGCACCTGGTCGCCGCGGGCGATGCCGACCATGACGCCGAGGCCGAGCACGGTGGCCACGGCCAGTTCGGCGCGCAGGGCGGCGTCGGGTCCGCTCAGGCGGGCGGCGAGCCGGGCGGTGACCTGGCCGCGGAAGTTGGCGCGCAGGACGTCGCCGTGCTCGCCCTGCAGCGGGGCGAAGACGATGCGCAGGATCGGGTCGGCGCCCAGCTCGCGCTGGCTGAGAAGGACGTGCCGGACCATGTGCCGGCCGAGGTCGTCCAGCGGCGCGTCGAGGAGGGCCTCGGCGTCGGTGTCGAAGGACATCACCCGGGCGAAGAGGGCGTCCTTGTTGCCGAAGTACTTCAGCACCAGCGGCGCGCTCACCCCGGCCCGCTCGGCGACCGCCTTGAGCGTGATGTCGGCGTGCGCGTGCCGGGCGAGCAGATACCGGGCGGCCCGGAGAATGGCGCCCCGGGTCGCCTCGGCGTCCCGACGCCCGGCGCCGGCCCCGATCGGGGCGGCGGTGGGAGCGGAGGACTCCGAACCCTGGGCAGGGGCGCCGGAACCGGACGAGGCTGAACGCGACGCGCCAGCGGCAGGACCGGACGACACGGAACCCGGCGCGGCAGCCGACGGGCCGTGGGAAGACGTACTCACACCCCTCATGTTCCCGCCGGGGCCTCGTCCCGTTCGGCCCGGGTGTCGCCCTGGGCGCGGCGGGTGGCGTCGGGGGCGGTGTCGCCGGGGATGGTCAGGGCCGCCGCGCAGGCCACGAGGGCGACGGCGCCCGCCATGGCGAACGCGAGCAGATAGCCGTGCAGGGTCGGCACCGCCGTACCGGCGACCGGGCCGCTGTGGTGGACGAGGACGGCGGCGACGGCGGCGCTGGACGTGGCCTGGCCGATCGTGCGCATCAGGACGTTGACGCCGTTGGCCGAGGCGGTCTGCCCGGCCGGCACGGCGCGCAGGATCAGCGTGGGCAGTGCCGAGTAGGCGAGCGTGGTGCCGGTCGCCACCACCGTCGCCCCCAGGATGATCATCCACAGGTCGCGGCTGTCGGCGATCCGTAGCGCGTAGCCGCAGGCGATCACGGCGGCGCCGAGCGCGAGGGTGATCCGGGGTCCGCGCGCGGCGGAGATGCGGGCCGAGACGGGGGACAGCAGCAGCATGGTCACGCCGCCGGGCAGCAGGCACAGGCCGGTCTCGACGATCGACAGCTGCAGGCCGTATCCGGTGGCCTTCGGGGCCTGCACCAGCTGGGCGGTGACGAGGGAGTTGGCGTAGAAGGCGAAGCCCGTCAGCAGGGCGGCCAGGTGGGGCAGGCCCACCCGCGGGCGCACCGCGAGACGCAGGTCGACCAGCGGCCGGGCGGTGCGCAGCTGGTGCAGGCACCACAGCGCGAGCACGACGGCCGCCCCGGCGAACAGGCCCACGATCCGCGGGCTGGTCCAGCCCCACTGCCCGCCCTGGGACACGCCGAGCAGCAGGCAGACCAGCCCGGCCGCGAGGCCCAGCGCCCCGAGGGCGTCGAACCGGCCCGGTTCGCGCACCGGCGACTCCTTCACGGCCCACCACACCGCCGTCACGCCGACCGCGCCGAGGGCGCTGGTCAGCCAGAACATGGTGTGCCAGTCGAAGTACTGCACGACGAGCGCGGCCAGCGGCAGCCCGAGCGCGGCCCCGATGCCGACGGTGGAGCTCATCAGCGCGACCGCGGAGCCGCGGCGCTCGGGCGGCAGCTCGTCGCGCAGGATGCTGATCGACAGCGGTACGACCGCGGCGGCGGCCCCCTGCAGGGCGCGCGCGGCGATCAACACGCCGATGTCGGAGGACAGGGCGCACATCACCGAGCCGACGGTCATCAGGGCGAGCGCCGCGGTCAGCACGCGCCGCTTGCCGTACATGTCGCCGGCCCGGCCGAGGACCGGGGTGAGGACGGCGCCCGACAGCAGGGTCGCCGTGACCGTCCAGGACACGGCGCCGGCCGAGGCGCCCGTCAGCCGGGGCAGGTCGGGCAGCAGGGGCACGACCACGGTCTGCATGACGGCCATGAGGATGCCGCCGAAGGCGAGCACGGGGATGGTGAGCCGGGCTCGCGGGCCGGTCGGCCGGGATATCGGTACGGGCGAGGCCATGAGTACTCCAGTGGCCGAGGCGCCGGCCAGGGAACGACGGGGGGTGAATTCCCATTCACCATAGCCGGTGAATGGGAATTCACCCCGCTTCTTTTCCGAGGCTTTTCTTTTCCGGGGCCCTGCTCAGTCCGCGGGTCCGCGTGAGGACAGCTCGCGGGCGTGCACGCTCCGGGCGAGCCGCGGGCCGAGCCAGCGCTTGAGGCGGCGCAGCGCCCCCAGCTGTCCCGCGGCCCGGTCCAGGCGGTAGTACAGCTGCGGCGGCACGTACGGCAGCAGGGGCGAGTGGCGCTGGCCGAGCAGGGCGAACATCTGCTCCGGCGGCAGGTCCAGGTAGCGCGGCAGGCTCTCGTACCAGCGGGCGCTGTAGCGGGCGGCGCTCTGCGCGGACAGCAGGGCGGCCATGCGGGCGCGCTCGTAGGCGGCGAGCGCCTGCGGCAGGGCCGCGTGCTCGCGCAGGGCTGCGGTGAGGGCGATGGCGTCCTGGAGCGCGAGGGTGGTGCCGGCGCCGATGGAGTAGTGGGTGGTGTGGGCGGCGTCGCCGAGCAGGACGAGGTTGCCGCGGTGCCAGGTCCGGTTGGTGAGGGTGCCGAAGGTCGGCCAGGGGCTGCCGCCGTCGCCCGCGGGGCGGCCGATGAGGGGGTGGCCGTCCAGGATGTGCGCGAAGAGCTGCTCCAGCAGGGCGAGCCGGCCCGGTTCGTCCTGCCGGTCGAGGCCGAGGCCGGTGAAGGTCTCGGGGGCGCACTCGAAGACGCAGGTGCTGTGGCCCGGGTCGTAGGGGTAGCCGTAGCACCAGATCCAGCCGTGCCCGGTCTCGACGAAGGCGAAGGTGAAGGAGTCGAAGACCCGGGTGGTGCCGAGCCAGACGTAGCGGTTGCGGCCGGCCGTGAGGCGGGCGCCGAAGTGGCCGGCGTGGCGGGTGCGCAGGGCGCTGTGCACGCCGTCGGCCGCCACCACCAGGTCGGCCTCGGGCGGGTCGTCCGCGCGGACCTCGGACTCGAACTCCAGCCGGACGCCGAGGGCGCGGGCGCGGTCGGAGAGAATCTCCAACAGCCGGTGGCGGCCGATGCCGTGGCCGGTGTCGCCGGGCTGCCGGGTCAGCCGGCCGCGCACATGTGCGACGCCCTCGTTCCAGCGCACGGAGCTCGCCTCAACGGCGCGCGCGGACTCGGGGTCGTGCGCGTGGAGCTCATCGAGCAGGCCTCGCCAGTACGTGACGCCCCAGCCGTAGGTCGAACCCTCCGGGTTGCGCTCGTGGACGGTGATGTCGTGGGCGGGGTCCTGCCGTTTGAGCAGGATCGACAGATACAGCCCGGCGGGCCCGCCGCCGACGCAGGCGACCTTCACGCGCACCTCTTGATTGCCAGTTACCCATCGCGGTCGTTCGACAGCGCAGGGTAGCAGCCGGAGTGGTCCGCTTTGCGTCGGATCCGCGGCGTGAGCCGCGCCACGCCGGCCTCGCGGGCCCGGGAAGTTACCGCCCGGAACAGGGGCCCCAGGCAAAGGAATTGCCCGTTCCGCACCAGCCACGCATGTGCCGACGGCAAGATCCACTTGGTTCAACACCGTACGACATGTGGGTACTTGTCCGGATCGCGGCCAACCGTTCGTACGGGTGCCCTCCGGCCCGATAGGCATGCGGCGTCATCCCTCACACCCGCGTTCCTGGAGGTCCGTATGCCGGAACTCAGCCGTCGTCGTGCGCTCGGCGCCGCAGCCGCCCTCGCGGCTGCCGCCTCATCCCAGGCGGTCACCGCCACCGCCGCCAGCGCCGACGAGCATCACCACGACTCCCCCGAGCCCTTCGACGAGGTCTACCGGGGCCGCCGGATACAGGGCCGGACCACCGGCGGCGGCGGTCACCATCACGGGGGCGGATACGCCGTGTTCATCGACGGCGTCGAGCTGCATGTGATGCGCAACGCCGACGGCAGCTGGATCAGCGTGGTCGGCCACTACGACCCGGTGCCCACCCCGCGCGCCGCCGCCCGCGCCGCGGTGGACGAGCTGCGCGGCGCCCGCCTGCTGCCCTTCCCCGCCAACTGACCGCCGTCCAGGACCACTCGGAGCCCGACACCCATGACCGTCCGCAAGAACCAGGCCGCCCTGACCGCCGAGGAGAAGCGGCGTTTCGTCGCCGCCGTGCTGGAGCTGAAGCGCAGCGGCCGCTACGACGCCTTCGTCACCACCCACAACGCCTTCATCATGTCCGACACCGACAACGGTGAGCGCACCGGCCACCGTTCACCGTCGTTCCTGCCCTGGCACCGCAGATTCCTGCTGGAGTTCGAGCGGGCGCTGCAGTCGGTGGACGCGACGGTGGCGCTGCCGTACTGGGACTGGACCGCCGACCGCACGGCCCGCTCGTCCCTGTGGGCGCCGGACTTCCTCGGCGGCACCGGCCGCAGCCTGGACGGCCGGGTGATGGACGGGCCGTTCGCCGCGGCCACCGGCGACTGGCCGGTCACCGTCCGCGTGGACAGCCGTGGCTATCTGCGGCGCGCTCTCGGGGCGGGCGTCCGCGAGCTGCCGACCCGGGCCGAGGTGGAGTCGGTGCTGGCGATGGATGTGTACGACGCGGCGCCGTGGAACAGCGCGGCGGACGGCTTCCGCAACCATCTGGAGGGCTGGCGCGGGGTGAACCTGCACAACCGGGTGCATGTGTGGGTCGGCGGGCAGATGGCCACCGGGGTCTCCCCCAACGATCCGGTGTTCTGGCTGCACCACGCCTTCGTCGACAAGCTGTGGGCCCAGTGGCAGCGCCGGCATCCGGGGTCCGGCTATCTGCCGGCGGGCGGCACGCCGGACGTCGTGGACCTCGACGAGCCGATGAAGCCGTGGAACGACACGACCCCGGCGGCGCTGCTGGACCACAGGGCCCACTACACCTTCGACACCGACTGACGTCTCAGCCGGCCGCCGCCGCCCGGCACTCCGGGTGTCCCCAGCCCTGGCCGTTCTTCGCGATCTGCTCGCCGGCCGCGTAGGCGCGGCCGCACAGGCAGCGGCCGGGGAACTTCGCCTTGATCGTGCGGGCGGACGAGGCCGCCTTCGGCTTGGCCCCGCCGCTGCGCCGGCGCGGTCCGCCGCCGGCCGGGACATCCGGGGCGGGCGGCGGCTCGGGCGAGCCGAGGGCGCTGCCCGCGGCCTGCTGGACGCTCGCCGCCTGGCTGGCGGCCCGGTCGGCGAAGTCGTTGAGCGGGTCGCCGTCGACCTGGTGGGCGGGCACGTAGCGGAACTCGACCTCGCGGCCGGTCAGCAGCTCGTCGATGCGGACGACCAGCTCCTGGTTGGCGACGGGCTTGCCGGCCGAGGTCTTCCAGCCGTTGCGCTTCCAGCCGGGCAGCCAGGTGGTGACGGCCTTCATGGCGTACTGGGAGTCCATGCGGACCTCCAGCGGCACCTCCGGGTCGGTGGCCGCGAGCAGCCGCTCCAGCGCGGTCAGCTCGGCGACGTTGTTGGTGGCCTTCCCCAG
Organism: Streptomyces sp. Ru71; assembly: GCF_002920535.1. Classification (GTDB taxonomy): domain Bacteria; phylum Actinomycetota; class Actinomycetes; order Streptomycetales; family Streptomycetaceae; genus Streptomyces. The sequence continues at coordinate 9,870 of NZ_PQSS01000108.1, forward strand.
CGGGCCGGCCTCCCAGCGCTCAGGCGCCTCCGTGTCGTCGGCCACCACCCAGGCCCAGGCCGCCGGTCCGGGGTTCCCCTTCGAGGCCCCGTCGCAGGCCGCCACCACTCGCTCACGCATGCACCCGATCATGCCATGCCCGCACCGGCGGCCTGCCCCACGGCCGGGGCCGGGTGTCTCCGCCGGGGCCCGGGACGGCGTCCGCCGGGTGTTGGAGGCGGCGGCGCGGCGCTCAGCTGGTCGGCGACGCGGCCGCCGCCGTCGCGGCGGGCGCCGAGCCGTCGCCCCGGGCCCTACCGGCGCCCGCCGGGGCCCCCACTGCCGCGCCGGGCAGCGTCCGCCGGAAGCCGGGCGCCGAGGCAGCGTCCGCCAGAGGCGGGCCCGCGGTCCGCCAAGGAGGGCGCCCCGTCCGCCGGGGGCTGGGGGCCGGGCAACGGGCGGCGGCCGCCGAAGCCTGGCTTCGACCGCCGGGGAACCGAGCCAGGGCCGCCGCGGGCCGGGCCGCATCCGCCGGGGACCGGGCCACGACCCGCGGGGGACCAGGCGGCGCCCGCGGTCGTGGCCTGGGGGACGAGGCGGCAACCGCCGGGGACCCGGCCGCAGCCGCCGGGCACCGGGCCCCGACCGCCAGGGCCTGGGGCCGGGGTGGTGTCCACTGGAGGGCCGGGAGCCGAGGCGGCGTCCGCCGGGACCGGGCGGCAACCGCCGTACCGGGCCGCGTCTACCGGGGATCGGGCCACGGCCACCGGGGGCCGGGGTGGCGTCCGCCGGGACCGGGCTGCGACCGCCCGGAACCGGCTCGCGTCCGCCGGAGTGCGGGCGGCGACCGCCGGGGGCCGGGCCGCGTGCGCTCGGGGTAGCAGTTGGGCTACCGCCAGGGTTTACCGCCGGCTTGTCTGCATCCCCCGAATGACAGGGCCGTCCTCCGCCTGACCGATGTCGTCGGGCCGGGCCGCGCCTAGGTTGCGGTGCGCACGGCCCGGCGGTCGCGGGCCGATGCCCTCGAAACATCGGCAGAGAGGACGTCCCCATGTTCCGCATGTTCCGCGCGATACGGAAGAGACCCGGCCGCTTACGCGTCACCGGGGTGGCCCTCGCCACCGTGTTCACCACGGTCGCGGGCGCGCTGGCCCTCGCACCCCAGCCGGCCGCCGCGGCCCCCAACTACACCGGTGATCCGGTTCTGTACTGGAACAACGTGCTGCTCGGCGCGATCAAGACGGCCGGGGGCGCCCCGGGCCCGATCTCCCGGGCCGCCGCCGAGATGAACGCGGCGATCTACGACGCGGAGAGCTCCTACCGGCTCCGCTGGCACACCATGACCTCCGACCCCTACCTCCAGGCGGTCGACTACGCCGCGTGGTCGGAAGGGCCCGGGGAGGAGGAGCGCCTGATCGGGCGCACCGCCTACAACATCCTCCTCAAGCTGTTCCCCGGCCAGACGACGTACCTGGACAACAAGTTCAAGGAGCGGTTCGGCACCAAACCCACGGACTTCGACATCCTCGACACCACCGTGGTCAACACGATCGTCACCAACATGTGGACCTTCCGCGACGCCGACGGCTCCGACAGCAAGGACGCCTACACCCCGGACGGCAAGCCCGGCGCCTGGCGGCCCACCAGCTATCCGGACCTGCCGGACCCCAACTGCAGCCAGGCGAGCGACGCCGCCATCCCGAGATGGGGCAGGGTCAAGCCGTGGACGCTGCTGTCCGGCTCCCAGTTCCGGCCGTCGACACCGGGGCAGTACGACTCGTACGAGAACCTGCTCGCAAGCCCCGCCTACGCCGAGCAGGTGCAGCAGGTGCGCACGCTGGGCGCCGCCGGCTCCCCCGCCCGTACGACCGACCAGACCGCGGCGGCCTGGTTCTGGGCCAACGACGCCAACGGCACGTACAAGCCGCCGGGGCAACTGCTCGACATCACCGCCCGGGTGTCGCGCGACCGGGGGCTGACCACCTACCAGAACGCCCGTCTCTTCGCCCTGGTCTCGGTCGCCATGGCGGACGCGGCCATCGCCGAGTGGGACGTGAAGTACGAGACGAAGATCGACCTGTGGCGCCCGGTCTCGGCCATCCGCGAGGGCCTGAAGGACACCACGTGGAAGCCGCTGTCGGGCACGACGCCGTGCTTCCCGGCCTGGGCGTCCGGTCACTCCGCGTTCGCGGCCGCATGGGCGGGGATCATGCGGCAGTACTTCACGACCGACGACATCACCTTCACGGCCTCGACCGACGACCCGAAGTCCCCGGTCAGGACCCGTACGTTCACCAGCTTCAGCCAGGCCGCGCGCGAGGCAGCCGACAGCAGGGTCTGGCTCGGCGTCCACTATCCGTGGGACGCGCGCGACGGGTTGACGCTCGGCGAGGACGTCGCCACATGGGTGTTCACCCACACCATGAAAGAAGCGGGCTCCTGAGCGCGCGGCTCGACTGACCCGCGCGGCGCCCGCGCGGCGCCCGCGCGGCGCCCGCGCGGCGCCCGGCCTGCCCGGCCCGCGGGCTCGGTCGTGGACGACAGCGCGCCATGACCGCGCCCGCCCCCGCGAGCCCTAGGAGACGTCCCCGGTCTGCGGCATCTCGCCCGCCGTGGTGGTGATGTCGATCACGGAGAAGTTGGCGCCCTGCGGATCGCTCAGCGCGGCGAACCGCCCGAAGGGGCTGTCCATGGGACCGAACCGCAGCACCCCGCCCCGCCGGGTCGCCTTCTCGACGGCCTCGTCGCAGTTGGGCACCGTGAAGTAGACGTTGATGTAGGAGGGGATCTCGGGCGGGAACTCCTCCCCCATCTTCATCCGGCCGAGGACGGTCTCCTCGCCGATGTCGAACATGCGGAAGTCGACCGCGTCGTCCTTGAGCTGCTTGGCCCGGTAGGGGAAGACGGCCGCCAGGAAGGCGTCGGTCTTCTCCGGTTCGCGGGTGAAGACCTCGGCCCAGCAGTAGGCGCCGGGCTGCTGCGGGGGCGCCTCGAAGCCCTCGTGCACGCCCGCCTGCCAGACGCCGAACACGGCGCCGCTGGGCTCACGCGCGAGCGCCATGGTGCCGAAGTCGCCGACCTGCATCGGCTCCATCAGCACCTCGCCGCCGTTCTCGCGGATCTTCTCGGCGGTCGCGGCGGCGTCCGGCGAGGCGAGGTACAGGCACCACGCCGCCTGGCCCTCCTGGCCCGGCATCGGCGGTACGACGGCGGCGGCCGCCTTGCCGTCGGCGTAGGCCTGGGTGTAGTTGCCGTACTCCGACGACGCCTCGCCGAAGGTCCAGCCGAGGACCTCGCCGTAGAAGCTCTTGGCTGCCTCCACGTCGGAGAACATCGCGTCGGCCCAGCAAGGGGTTCCCTCAGGTGATACGGCCATGATCGCGGCCCTCTTCCCGTTCGGTGGGGGTTGTCACGGTTCCTCACGCTAGCCATCCCCTGCCGCCGACGCGCGCGGAACGGCCGGCACCGGCAGAGACTGGGGGGTGAGGGAGTGACGACGGCGGGGAGCCGGCCATGGCCGACGGGACGAGGATGCGCGCGTGGTCGGTGCTCGCACCGGGACCCCTGACGCAGGGCCCGCTGCGGCTGGTGGACAGACCGGTGCCGGTGCCCGGGGAGGACGAGCTGCTGGTACGGGTGCGGGCGTGCGGGGTGTGCCGCACCGATCTGCATGTCGTCGAGGGCGACCTGCCCGTGCACCGGGTGGGCGTGACGCCCGGGCACGAGGTGGCCGGCACGGTCGCCGGCCTCGGCGCGGCGGTGGAGGGTTTCGCCGTGGGCGACCGGGTGGGCGTGGCCTGGCTGCGCCGCACCTGCGGCAGGTGCGCCCACTGCGCGCGCGGCGCGGAGAACCTGTGCCCAGCCTCCCGGTACACCGGCTGGGACGCCGACGGCGGTTACGCCGGGTACACGACCGTACCGGCCGCGTTCGCCCACCGGCCGCCCGCCGGGGTGGACGACGTGGCGCTCGCCCCGCTGCTGTGCGCGGGCATCATCGGCTACCGGGCCCTGCGCCGGGCCGCGCTGCCGCCGGGCGGGCGGCTCGGGCTGTACGGCTTCGGCGGCAGCGCCCACCTGTGCGCGCAGGTCGCGCTCGCCGAGGGCGCCCGGGTGCATGTGCTGACCCGGGGTGCGGCGGCGCGGCGGCTGGCGCTGGCGCTGGGCTGCGCGTCGGCGCGGGGGCCCGCGGACGCGCCGCCGGAGCCGCTGGACAGCGCGATCCTGTTCGCGCCGGCCGGCGAGCTGGTGCCGTTCGCGCTGCGGGCGCTGGACCGGGGCGGGGTGCTGGCGATCGCCGGGATCCATCTCAGCGACGTACCGCCGTTGCGCTACGAGAGCGAGTTGTTCTATGAGAAGGAGGTGCGCAGCGTCACCTCCAACACCCGCGGGGACGCGCGGGAGTTCCTCGCACTGGCGGCCCGGTACGGGGTGCGGGCGACGACCCGTCAGTATCCCCTGTCCAGGGCTCCGCAGGCGCTCGCGGATCTGAAGGACGGCCGGTTCGAGGGTGCCGCCGTACTGGTGAACGACCTTTTCTGAGCGCCGCCCTCCGGCGTGCGGAAGCGCACGTCACGCGCCCTCCGCCTCAAAGTGATGTTTACGCCTCGCCAGGTACAAACCGCCCCTTTCGCGCCGTACCGGAGCGCGCGCACCACCGGTTGGCTTGGCGGTGCGTCAGTCGTCGACGAGCGCACCGCACAACGCAGTTCACTCCCGGGAGGGAATACGTGTCCGCACCGGAAAGCACCGCCGGTCCCGCCACCGAAGAACCCGCCCCCGCCCCCTCGGCGGACGGCTCGCTCACCTCACTCGGCACCCAGGCAGCGCGCCAGCTCACCACCACCACCAAGACCGAACCGCAGATGCAGGCCATCAGCTCCCGATGGCTGCTGCGCATGCTGCCCTGGGTCGACGTCAAGGGCGGCGCCTACCGGGTGAACCGGCGGCTGCAGCTGCGCGTCGGCCGAGGCCGGGTGCAGTTCGAGCAGAACGGCGGTGACGACATCCGGGTCATCCCCGAGACGCTGACCGAGCTGCCGGTGCTGCGCGGCTACACCGACCTCGATGTGCTCAGGGGGGTCGCCTCCCGTTTCCGGGTGCGCGAAGTGCGGGCGGGGCAGGTGCTGTTCGAGGCCGGCCAGCCGGTCACGGAGGCCTATCTGATCGCGCACGGCCGCTTCACCCGCTTCGTCACCGGCAAGTACGGCGAGGAGGAGGTGCTCGGGGTCGTCTCCGACGGCGACGGGCTGGGCGACGAGGCGGTGGGGCGGGCCGACCCCTTGTGGCTGGCCTCCGTGCGGGCGGAGACGGCCGGGACCGTGCTGGCGCTGCCCTGGGACGCCCTGACCGAGTTCATGGACCGAGCCCCCTCGCTCGCCGCCCATCTGTCGGCCTACGCCGAGCGGCAGAGCCGGCCGATGAACCGCAAGGGCGAGGCCGAGGTGCCGGTGCAGGCCGGCCACACCGGCGAGCCGACCCTGTCGTCGGGCTTCGTCGACTACGAACCGAGTCCGCGCGAGTACGAGTTGTCGCTCACCCAGACCGTGCTGCGGGTGCACACCCGCGTCGCCGACCTCTACAACGACCCGATGGACCAGACCGAGCAGCAGCTGCGGCTGACCGTCGAGGAGATCCGCGAGCGGCAGGAGTGGGAGCTGGTCAACAACCGGGATTTCGGCCTGCTGCACAACGCCGACTACAGCCAGCGCGTGAGCACCTTCACCGGCCCGCCGACGCCGGACGACATGGACGAGCTGCTGTCGATGCGCCGCAAGACCAAGCTGTTCCTCGCCCATCCGAAGGCCATCGCGGCGTTCTTCCGGCAGTGCAACCGGCGCGGCCTGGTGCCGGGCACGGCGAACGTCGAGGGGCACGAGATCCCCGCCTGGCGGGGTGTGCCGATCTTCCCGTGCAACAAGATCCCGATCACCGAGCAGCACACGAGCAGCATCATCGCGCTGCGCACCGGCGAGAAGGACCAGGGCGTGGTGGGCCTCTACCAGACGGGCATCCCGGAGGAGTACCAGCCGGGTCTGAACGTGCGGTTCATGGGCATCGACACCGCCGCCATCATCAGCTACCTGGTGACCGCCTACTACTCGATGGCCATCCTCGTCCCCGACGCGGCCGGAGTCCTGGAGAACGTCCAGATCGGCCGGACGGCCGACTGACCGCGCGGAGGACGCGATGAGCACGACCCCACAGACCCGGGACACCTCCTTCGTCCCGCCCGGGCCGCCGAACCTGGCCCGCTCGGTGCGGGCACGGCGCGGCGGGCCGATCCCCGGGCTGCGACACCGGAGCGTCGCCCCGGCCGACCCGGCGAAGGCGGCGGAGGTGGACCGCCGCCTGGAGTCCTGGGCCCGCGGCCTGGACCTGTTCCCACCCGCCTGGAACGGGGACTTCGCCGGGTTCCAGTTCGGCCGTGCGGTGGTGCTGCAGCATCCGCGCGCCGCCGACCTGGAGCGGCTGACCGTCGCCGGGAAGCTGCTGCTGGCGGAGAACCTCGTCGACTCCTGCTACTGCGAGGAGGACGAGGGCCGGGGCGCCTCCCGCAGCCGCCTGGGCGGCCGGCTGATCCTGGCCCAGTCGGCCCTCGACCCGTACCACGGCACCCCGGCGGCCGAGCAGCAGTGGCGGCGCGCTCTGGAGACCGACGGCCCGCTGCGCTCCTACCACGAGGCGCTCAAGGACTTCGCCGCCCTGGCCACACCCAGCCAGACCGGCCGGTTCGTGCACGACATGGCCCGGCTGCACCTGGGCTATCTCGCCGAGGCCTCCTGGGCCGGCACCCGGCACCGGCCGAAGGTGTGGGAGTACCTGGTCATGCGGCAGTTCAACAACTTCCGTCCCTGCCTGTCGATCGTCGACGCGGTGGACGGCTACGAACTGCCCGAGCAGGTCTACGCCCGCCCCGAGGTGCAGCGGATCACCGCGCTGGCCTGCAACGCCACCACCCTGGTCAACGACCTGTACTCCTTCACCAAGGAGCTGGCCGCCGACCCCACCCATCTCAACCTTCCGCAGGTGATCGCCGCCGACGAGCGGTGCGGACTGAAGACCGCCTATCTGAAGGCCGTCGAGATCCACAACGAGATCATGGCGGCCTTCGAGGAGGAGTCCGCCCTGCTGGCGGCCGCCAACCCGCTCGTGGAGCGCTATGCCCAGGGCCTGGACGACTGGGTCGCCGGCAACCACGAGTGGCACGCCACCAACACCCACCGCTACTCCCTGCCCAACTACTGGTAACACCCGCTCTACTGACCTCGCGTCAGACGCACCACTAGGAGTCATTCGTTGGCCACCGCATCCGACACCGGCACCGTGACGCTGCCGACCCAGTCGACGTACCAGAGCCGCGTGGCGGAGTACTGGAACGCCGAGGAGAATCCGGTCAACCTCGACCTCGGACGGATCGACGACCTCTACCACCACCACTACGGCATCGGCGACGCCGACTTCTCGGTGCTGGACGAGCCCGATCCGGACCGCCGCCGGGCCCGGATCACCGGCGAACTGCACCGCCTGGAGCACGCCCAGGCCGAGCTGCTCGCCTCCCACCTCGGCCCCCTCACCCCCGCCGACCGGGTCTTCGACGCCGGCTGCGGGCGCGGCGGCGGCAGTGTCACGGCGCATCTGCGGCACGGCTGCCACGCCGACGGGGTGACGATCTCCGCCAAGCAGGCCGAGTTCGCGAACGCGCAGGCCCGCAAGCGGGGCATCGACGGCAAGGTGCGCTACCACCACCGCAACATGCTCGACACCGGTCTGCCGACCGGGGCGTACGCGGCCTCCTGGAACAACGAGTCCACGATGTACGTGGAGCTTGACCTGCTGTTCGCCGAGCACGCCCGGCTGCTGCGGCGCGGCGGGCGGTACGTGGTGATCACGGGCTGCTACAACGACACCTACGGACAGGCCTCCCGTGAGGTGTCCCTGATCAACGCGCACTACATCTGCGACATCCACCCGAGGTCGGAGTACTTCCGGGCGATGGCCCGCAACCGGCTGGTGCCGGTGCACGTGGAGGATCTGACCGAGGCGACGATCCCGTACTGGGAGCTGCGCCGGCAGGCCGAGCACCTGGTGACCGGCATCGAGGAAACGTTCCTCAGCGCCTACAAGAACGGCAGCTTCCAGTACCTGCTGATCGCCGCCGACCGGGTGTGAACCGGGGCCGGGGGCGTCGTCACCGGCGGGCGGCGCCCCCGCCGCCTCACTCCTGACCGGCGAACACCTTCTCCAGGGCGGCCTTGTCGAGCTTGCCCATGGCCATCATGGCCCGCATCGTGCGGGCGGCCTTCTCCTGGTCGGCGTCGCTGATCATCTCGATCAGCCCGTTCGGGACGACCTGCCAGGACACCCCGTACCGGTCCTTCAGCCAGCCGCACGGGCCCGGCTCGCCGCCGTTCTCGGTGAGCTTGGTCCAGTAGTAGTCGATCTCCTCCTGGCTGTCGCAGAAGATCTGGAAGGAGATCGCCTCGCTGAAGGTGAACTGCGGTCCGCCGTTGAGCGCGACGAACTTGTGGCCGTTGGCCGTGAAGTCGACGGCGATCACGGAGCCGGCGGGTCCCGGTCCGGCCTCGGTGTAGCGGCCGATCCGGCCGATGGAGGAGTTCTTGAAGATCGACACGTAGTAGTGCGCGGCCTCCTCGGCCTGGCCGTCGAACCAGAGACACGTGGTGAATCCGTCGGTGGTCATATGACACCTCCTGGGACGCCGGAGCGGCGTGGAACGCGGTCATCAGTGTCGACCGGAGCGGGCGGCGAAACTCATCGGCCACGCGGCGCCCTTCATCCGTACGGCCCCGTGGCCGGGCTCGCCTAGCATCCGGGCCATGACGTCACCCTCCGGCGACACCGGCATCCGTCCCTTCCGTCTCGACATCCCGCAGAGCGCCCTGGACGATCTCCACGACCGGCTCGACCGCACCCGCTGGCCGGACCAGCTGCCCGGCACCGGCTGGGCGTACGGGGTGCCCGTGGACTACCTGCGCGACCTCGTGCACCACTGGCGGCACCGCTACGACTGGCGGGCGGCGGAGGCCCGGCTGAACGAGTGGCCGCAGTTCACCACCACCATCGACGGGCAGAACGTGCACTTCGCGCACCTGCGCTCCCCCGAGCCGGACGCCACCGCGCTGATCCTCACACACGGCTGGCCCGGGTCGATCGTGGAGTTCCTCGACGTCGCCGGGCCACTGGCGGACCCGGCCGCGCACGGCGGCGACCCGGCCGACGCCTTCCATGTCGTCGTGCCGAGCATCCCCGGCTTCGGCCTGTCCGGGCCGACCACCGAGCCGGGCTGGGAGGCGGGCCGGGTCGCCGACGCGTGGGCGGAGCTGATGACCCGCCTCGGCTACGAGCGGTTCGGCGTGCAGGGCGGCGACTGGGGCGCGGCGATCTCCCGCGAGCTGGGCCGTGCCCACCCCGAACGGGTCATCGGCGTGCACCTCAACCTGCTGCCGGGGGCGCAGCAGCTCACCGAGCCCACCCCGCAGGAGCTTGAGGCGCTCGCTCCCGAGGAGCGGCAGGAGGCGCTGCGGTCCTGGCGCAGCTGGCAGGAGTGGTTCCGCGAGGGCAGCGGCTACGCGGCGGCGCAGTCGACGAAGCCGCAGACGCTGGCGTACGCGCTGACGGACTCCCCGGTCGGGCAACTGGCCTGGATCGTGGAGAAGTTCCGGGAGTGGACGGACAGCGAGGAACTGCCCGAGGAGGCCGTCGACCGGGACCGGCTGCTGACGAACGTGATGCTGTACTGGCTGACGGGGACGGCCGGTTCGTCCGCCCGGATCTACTACGAGCGCGCGCACACCGCCGGCCGGGCCGCCGCCCCGCAGGAGCCGTCCACCGTCCCGACCGCTCTCGCGCTGTTCCCGAAGGAGATCCAGATCCCGCTGCGGCACCGGGCGGAGCGCACGGAGAACCTGGTGCGCTGGACACGGTTCGGCCGCGGCGGCCACTTCGCGGCGATGGAGGAGCCGGATCTGCTGGTCGGCGACGTACGGGCGTTCTTCCGGCAGCTGCGCGAGAAGGGCTGACGGCACGCTCTGCCCGTGGCGAATCTGCCGCGGGCAGAGACGGCTCCCCGGGGTGCGCGGCCGGGCCGACAGTGGGGTGGACGGCAATCCCTCACCCGACGGGAGATCCCATGACCCCACCGACCGCCCTCGCGCCCCGTGCCGAGGAGGGCGACACCCCGCCGACCCGCTTCGACGACCACCTGGCCGCCCAACTGCTCGGGCAGCGGATCGTGCTGCTGGGCACCCAGGTCGACGAGGTGTCCGCCAACCGGGTCTGCGCCCAGCTGCTGATCCTGTCGGCGGAGGACCCGCACACCGACATCGCCCTGTTCATCAACTCCCCCGGCGGTTCCGTGCACGCGGGCCTGGCCATCTACGACACCATGCGGCTCGTCCCCAACGACGTCGCGACGCTCGCGATGGGATTCGCCGCCAGCATGGGCCAGTTCCTGCTGAGCGTGGGAGCCCCCGGCAAGCGGTACGCGCTGCCGAACGCGCGGATCATGATGCACCAGCCGTCCGCGGGCATCGGCGGCACCACCGCGGACATCGAGATCCAGGCGGAGAACCTGGAGCACACCAAGCGGACCATCGAGCGGCTCACCGCCGAGCACACCGGCCAGAGCCCGGAGACCATCTCCCGGGACGGCGACCGGGACCGCTGGTTCACGGCCGAGCAGGCCAGGGAGTACGGCATGGTCGACCGGGTCGTGGAGTCCTTCGCGGACGTGCGCCCGGCCGCCACCCGGCGACGGATGGGGCTGTGACATGGGCAACTACACGATTCCGTACGTCGTCGAGCGGACCGCGCACGGCGAGCGGTCCTCCGACGTGTTCAGCCGTCTGCTGTCCGAGCGGATCGTCTTCCTCGGCACCGAGATCGACGACGGCGTCGCCAACGTCGTCATCGCGCAGCTGCTCCACCTGGAGTCGTCGGCTCCCGAGCACGAGATCGCGATCTACATCAACTCCCCCGGCGGCTCGTTCACTTCGCTGATGGCGATCTACGACACGATGACGTTCGTCCAGGCACCGATCTCCACGTTCTGCGTGGGCCAGGCGGCCTCGACGGCGGCGGTGCTGCTGGCGGGCGGGGACCCGGGCCGGCGGTTCGTGCTGGAGCACGCCCGGGTGCTGCTCGGCCAGCCCGCGTCCGGGGGCCGGCAGGGCACGGTGTCCGATCTCGCCCTGCAGGCCAAGGAGATGGTCCGCATCCGCGCCCAGGTGGAGGAGGTGCTGTCCCGGCACACGCACCACGACGTCGCCACGCTGCGCGCGGACATGGACCGGGACAAGGTGTTCACCGCCCGGGAGGCGGTGGAGTACGGGCTGGCCGACGAGGTGCTCAGCAGGCGCCTGGCCCCGGTGTGACCGCCCGGACCGCGCTCAGGCGGCCAGGCACAGGCCGTTGCGTCGCGCGGCGCCGGCGCTCGTGGCACGGCCGCTGTGCGCGGTCCGGGCGGTGAGGCGGACCAGTTCGGACTGGGCGCGCGCCAGCAGGTCGCCGAGGCTCAGCCCGAGGGCCTGGGCGGCGGCCGCGAGGACCTCCGAGGAGGCCTCCTTGCGGCCCCGCTCCACCTCCGACAGATACGGCATGGAGATCCGGGCGGTCTCGGCGACGTCCTTCAGAGTGCGCTCCTGCGCCTGGCGTTCGCGGCGCAGCACGTCGCCGACCAGGTCGCGCCACAGGGGCTCCTTGGCGGCGGGGCGGCGCTCCGGGCGGGCGGCCGGGGGGCGCAGCGGGACGACACGGGCTTCGTTCGGCGTCTGAATGCTCACCCGCCCAGCCTAGAAGACATGTTGGCGAGGGGAAGGGTTCGGCGTTCTGCCCTCGGTGAAGTCGCGTCCGGGAGCGCCGGGGGAGATTTTCGGCCGCTCTCGCGAGCAGGGGGGCATGCCCGGCGCGACTGCGGGTAGGCGGAGGGGCAGCGCAACACGTCGCGTCGTCACTTCCGTGGGAGGGAACTCGATGTCCACCGCCGTGATCCGGTCGGAGGCACAGGTCGCCGCGAAGGCTGCCGGGACCAGCATGGGCGAGGAGCCGCTGCCGGGAGTCGAGGACCCGCGGACGATCGCCCCGCGGGACGCGCGGCAGCTGTCCCGCCAGTTCTTCAGGCGACTGGCGGAGCTGGAGGAGGGCACGCACGAGTACCAGTACGCCCGCAACACGCTCATCGAGATGAACATGTCCCTGGTGCGCTTCGCGGCCGGCCGGTTCCGCGGCCGCGGGGACGACATGGAGGACATCGTCCAGACCGGCATGATCGGCCTGATCAAGGCGATCGACCGGTTCGAGCTGTCGCGCGAGGTCGAGTTCACCTCCTTCGCGCTGCCGTACATCGTCGGTGAGATCAAGCGGTTCTTCCGTGACACCACGTGGGCCGTGCATGTGCCGCGCCGGCTGCAGGAACTGCGGGTGGAGCTGGCCAAGGCCCGTGACGAGCTGGCCAGCCGGCTGGACCGGGAGCCGACGGTGGCGGAGCTGGCGACGCTGATGAACATCTCCGAGAAGGAGGTCGTCGAGGCGCAGATCGCCGCCAACGGCTACAACTCCTCGTCCCTGGACGCCGCCCTCACCGGGGACGGGCTGGAGCACGGCGAGGCCGTGCTCGCCGACTTCATCGGCGTGGAGGAGGACGGGCTGCGGCTCGTGGAGGACTTCCAGTCGCTGGCCCCGCTGATGGCCGAACTCGGCGAGCGCGACCGGCAGATCCTGCACATGCGGTTCGTGGAGGAGGCCACCCAGGCGGAGATCGGCGAACGGCTCGGCTGCTCGCAGATGCACGTCTCGCGGCTGATCAAGCGGATCATCACGCGGCTGCGCGAGGGCATGCTGGGCGAGCTGGGCTGCGCCTGGAGCGAGG